>JAQXDZ010000080.1 GCA_029251085.1 Mariniblastus sp. | reverse complement strand
TCGCGGCATCCTGAGAAATTCTGCCAGTGGACCAGTGCCAAAAAATGCGGCTTTCATGCAGTTTTAGTCCGCTCCACGTGCAGGTCAGTGCCATCCATCCCGACCAATTATTTTCCTCTCGGTTGAATGTTCCTTTCAATTACGGTTAACGATCGCACGGCAATGGTTGGCAAGGTGCGAGCCACAAACAAACTATCAAAATCGTTTGATATGCAATTTCAATAAAACCCCAAGCGGACTCAATTTGTCTGCTTTAAATTAAAAGGAAATTTCAGATGAGCTCAGAACACACTAAGAATTGGCCCGACTTGGCAATTGGTCTTTACGATCGTCTCACCGGCAACAACGCCGAGATAACTTACGGATTCGAGGAGATGCGAGTTCAGATTCCAAGCGGAACCGGCGCTGACGCCGAACACGCAGAGTGGGTACTTAACGGTTCTGTAAAGATCAGTACCAATGATAAGAGTGCCTCCCCAAAGTCTTAATGGTCGGCGAGATTGATATCGCAGTCGTCGGCCACGACGCCAAATTGGTATTTCTGGGCGATCATATTGTCTTTCGTGTAACTGACTACCTTTCGGCAGTCGCGTTCATGAGGACTCCGATGCCAGACTTAAAACCGCTCGGAAAATTGATGGCGTTTTCTGAGACTGGTTTGAAAGTTCACATTGGGAAACGGAAACCAATCGAGATCCTTCCCAAGCCAAGCCGAATTGCTCGTTTGCTAAGTCCCAAAGTTAGGGAGATTGCTCCGAACAATTGAGCTAGAAGAAGCGTTAAATATAAAGGGCACTGGACGTAAGGAAAATTTCGTCAGAGGTTTTTGGGGGACGAAATTTAAACTGTTGCCGTCAACGAACAGTTGTTATCCGATACGTCCATTGCCTACTTTTTTGCCTGGTCATGCTACCGATGACGAGGTTTGCTTTCCCGCTTGCTGCCAGAAAAATCCCGCTGATTTTTCTAGTCCAACACTCCGGCGACCGGTTGCCGCGGCACTGGGATTTCTTGCTCCCCAAGCATTTGTTTAACATTGATCTCGATTGTTCGAGAAAGAGCTAACATCGGCGTATCGGATGGTTGGACACTAAAGGGATCTTGCAGATAGATTGATACTCGTTCAATCAACAGAAACGCAAAGGCCAAAATAAACGACGTTAATACCAAACCAATCGCCGGCACTTCCACTAATCCAAATGGCAAGAACATCACAAATACGTAAATCAGCAGGTGAACAAGCAAACTGTAAGATTTGGGGAACGTGGTGTTTTTAATGCGTTCACAACCACCCATGGAGTTGGTCAGTCGGGTTAAGGTCTTTTCTAATTCAACAAACTGAAACAACTCGATTGATCCGTCTCGATACAACTGCCTTAATTCTCCCGCTTGTTTGAGCAGCAAATCGTTTGGAACATTTTGGCTTGAGCCATAAAGTTCGATCTCGTTCGCATCCAAAAAGCTCTTTAGATCTTCCTCCACTGTTTGCTTCCTGAGTGAACGAGTTAGCGCGTAACACCAAGCAATTTGCCGATACGCCATGTTTTTTATTTTCTCTTGCTGTCCCTCGTCGGCATCCTCAACTGGCGCAAATTCCAACAATTGCCGCGTCCAGGTGCGAGAGTCATTGACGATGGCTCCCCAAAGAATTCTTGCCTCCCACCATCGGTCATAACTCGAGTTGGTTCGAAAGGCCAGCAAGAGTCCGATCACAGTTCCCAAAACTCCTACGATCGTCAAAGGGAAGTGGTATTCTTCGAGATGGTACCGGTAGTCCAGCGCAGAAATGATGCCGATGTAAATCAAAATCGGCAACAGATGGATAGCGAGTTCGGAAATCAACTTTAAAAAAGGTATTTTTGAATGGACGACCATTTTGACTCTCAACTAACTTAACTTTTTCAAAAGGCGACTTTTTCAAAAAGCGATTACTGCCACCTGAGCTTTTTCGATTAAAAATCGAACGCTCCCCAACGAGCAGTAACCGAGCCTTACTTACGATGCACCTAAACTTAAGACCTACTTCTTAACAGAAACCGGTCCATTTGTTTTATGGAGCAAATTGGATTGATAGTCTTTTCCAACAAAAACGGAAACCATGATCGCAGCAGACTGAAAATCTGCGGGTAATTTAAAAGGAACTTTGAGACTACCTTTTCCAGCAGCCTGGACAACCTTCCGATCAACTCGGTCTCCCTGAGCGTTCTTCAAGGTGACATGGAAATCTTGTTTGCCAAGTTCTTTCGTCAGTTTGTGGTTAATAACAACTTCAACCGCTTGCCCTTGCTGGACTGATTCAGGCAATTGCAAATCAAACAAGTTTACATTTTGTTTTCGTTGCGTCTTAGGAGACCGCTGTTTTCGACGCTTTTGGCGGCGTTCATCTGAAACAGCCTGAACACGATCAACATAGGCGCTTACTCTGACGTCATCTTCCCGCTGGTCAAAAACTTCCAAAACGGGATCTTTGGATTCCTCCATAAATTGACGCATGGTTCCCCGAAGTTTGGTGAGCACTGCGGCATACTTTGGATCATCAATCAAATTATTGAGTGCATTAGGATCCGATTCATAATCATATAATTCTTCTCTTACGCCGTGGTCGAACAAATTTAAACGAGCAGCAATTTCTGGATCTGTTGCCGCCAGTTTCTGCATCGCCCGGTAAGTCATTGTACCTTTTGTCGCCGTTGCAAAACTTCGCTTGCCATCGACCCAGGGATTAAACAAGTAACCATATTTTTTCGTTTCGACGCTACGCATTGGACTACGATTACCACCGGAATTCTCATTGTAAACTTTGTAGACCGCCTCCCGATCGTCTTGCGATTTCCCTTGAATGGTCGGCAAAAACGAATGGCCATCAAATCCATCCGGCGCTTCAATTCCTGCGATTTCCAAAACAGTTGGCATTAAATCAACCGCCGAAATCATGTGCTTTCGGTCCACGTAACCCGGCTTTGTGACTCCGGGCCAACACACAATCCAAGGGGTGTGTGTGCTGTGATGCCAGAGTGCTGTTTTAGCAAACGGAAGCGGCATGCCGTGGTCCGAGAGGAACATAATTACCGTGTTATCTGCTTGCCCCGATTCGGTGAGTGCTTTCATCGTTGCCGCAAAACAATCGTCAGCGCGCCGCACCGACGAATAATAATGAGCTAATTCCAAACGGACATCCGGATGGTCAAACAAGAACCCCGGAATTGGAACCTCAGAAGATTCAAAAACGTGGGACGGTACGTTTTTATCGTCAACAAGTTTCCCTTTTGAGTTGATGCCGAAGAAAGGCTTGTGCGGATCTGAGATATTTACATTCAGACAGAACGGTTTTCCAGCAGCCTTGGCCATCTCAATCCCACGGCGCGTCGAAACGTAGTAGGAGTCAGCATTTTTAACATCCTGTTTCTTACCATCGATTACCGACAAATCTGCATCCCACGCGTAAGGTTGGTAGGGCGTCGAATGAGAGGCCTTTCCCCGAATCCCGACGAAGTAACCTCCCGCTTTCATGGCATCGACCAGGTGAGGATAGTTGGGATCTTTCACCTGATAAAACCCTTCCACCCCCGTATTATGCGGGTAACGTCCGGAAAACATGACGTTCCGTGACGGATAGCAATTGCCAACTTGCACATGGGCGAACTGATAACGCATGCCACGGGCAGCAAGTTGATCGATGTTAGGCGTTGTGCCAGCCAACTCACAACCAAAAGCACCGACGGAATCGCAGTTCATATCGTCGACGGTAACAATCAAGATGTTTGGCCGCGCGAAACTATTTTCCACTCCCGACGTCACTGAAGACTGGAAGAGCATGACCACAAAAATCATTGCGGATGACAACAGTAGACTGAATCTCATTGCAGAAAAATTTCCTTAATATCAGGGTTCAAATCAGGGCTTGGTTACTAATTTTTGATCAATCTAAATCAATAGACTTATTTCACTCGACTTATTTAGATTTTTGCAGGCTCGGCAACGAGGGAGCCTGAACTCCTTCGCGTGGAAGAAGATGATCGAGGTTCGCCGTACCAAGGGCTCCCAGAGCGATAACCAAACTCGAATGCTCCTGATACTCAGGAACAACAGAATCATAGGTATCAAACTGTGTGTGATGAGTCGTTCGATACGTTGCCCGGCCAGCCTGTTTCCAGAAAAATCCGGGAACGCCCGCCTGGATAAACGATACGTGATCACTTCCGCCCCGAGCCCGCATGGACTGAGTGATTTGGATCTCGAAAGGAGCCCTTTCATCCAGTTTCATCACGGGTGCAAATACTTTTTCAAAGTCCTCTTTCATGGCGGGAGTACAAATGATGCCGGAACAATAATTGGTTCCACCATCGTGCACAAAGACAGCTGAAACGGTTTCATTGACCTTTTTAGCATGCTGCAATACATAGGCTTTCGATCCTAGCAAACCTTGCTCTTCACCCGACCACAACATGAATCGGATCGTTCGCTTCGGCTTAACTTTAGCAGCCATTAAAATCCGGGCAGCCTCCATTGTCGTTGCACAACCCGCACCGTTATCCGTCGCCCCGGTCGCACCATCCCAGGAATCAATATGGCCACCCACAATCACAACTTCCTCAGGCCACTCAGTTCCCGGAATATCAGCAATGACGTTGTAGAGAGGGATGGGGCCTTTGCGAAAATGATTACGTATGTCAAACGCAAGCTGAACATCTTTTCCGTCTTCGATCAGTTTTTTAATTTCGGTCCACTGGTCTTTTAACAACGTAATACTAGGAATCGTTGGAAGCGATTCCATATCGATCCGATAGTTACCACCCGTTAAAATTAGATTATCGGAAGTTGGACGAATTATTCCCGCTGGTTCGCATTCCATAATTGCATCGGCGAGCGCTGCTCTTTCTTCACGTGTCAACGGCTTCACTTTTTCCCCGTCTTTGTCCGCCTCTTCTGTTCTCCGACTAAATCGACGCCGCCCCTCGCTGATGATATAGGAACCCTTGATTGAGTCCCGGATCGACTCTAACTCTTCCATCGATCGAGGCGCCAATAAGGCTTTACCTAAATCCCGGCCGGTCGTGCCTGCTGACCACGCATTGGTGCCGAACTCTAGCGTCATTTTGGTAGGAGAAACCATCATCCCGGTCGCGGGACCTCGCTCGAACCCAACAGGAAATTCACCCCATTGTTCTAAACGGCTTTCTAAACCCATCGATTCAAATTCTTCGCGTGCCCATTCACAACCCGCCTGCAAACCCTCAGATCCCGTCAAACGCGGGCCAATTCGGTTAGTCAAATAATCTAAATGTTTCTGGACTTGATTGTCTTTCCGGCCAACTTCAATGACCTTCGAAGATAGCCCTTGCCAACTCGCTTCCGGTGATACCGCTGCCTCTTGAATTGCAAACGCAGGGTGAGACACGCCGCTCAGGAACGCCACCGCTAAAATTACAACTAATCTCATCGCTCAATTCTCTCTCAGGTCTGTAGGCTGCCTGCTTGATTGATTTCGTTTTAAAACAATTACTGAGTTCTTAAACCAAATTCGAGAAGCCAAGTTCGCAAATCTAATTCGGTTTCCCAGTTCCCAAGTTTATCACACTCAGCATATTCACTGTTCGCTGTTGATCGACAGTATAAAGCATTTGGGATGCGACCCAAGAATAAACCATGTCGGAACTCGGCAATTGAAGTGGTTTTTACAGGACTTTTAAGTAATCCTTCTCCCGACTGGATTCAAGACGTCGCTGGTTTCAACACTTCACTGGTTCCAATACGTCTTGACCGTATACCGTCTCACACCGCCAGTCTTGTGACATGCCTTACCGCTCCGAATTTGCAATTCAGTTTTGAACGGGACACAATTGGCAACGCAGGGCATTTTTTTTAAACACCATGCCAAACGCTTTCTGCACAGGCAGCCCCACGATTTATCATTTTGGAACAATTATGAAATCAGACGCAACTCGACGACAGTTTATTAAAAATTCGTCATCGCTAATGGCTGCTCCCTATTTTGCTCCCGCTGCTGCACTTGGCCTCGGGACAACTGTCGCTCCCAGCGATCGAATTGTGATGGGTGCAATCGGCTGTGGAGGGAAGGGCAATGACAATACACGCCGCTTCCTCAACGACGAGCGAGTTCAAGTGGTCGCAGCCTGTGACGTCGATTCAGCACACTTGGCAACCACGACTCAAAAAGTCAATCAACACTACAAAACCAACGACTGCCAAGGGTTCGAAGACTTCCGCGACCTTTTGCAAGTAAAAGGGCTCGACGCCGTCCACGTCTCAACACCCGACCACTGGCACGCCGTTGCCGCGGTTCATGCCATGCGTCAATGCAAAGACGTCTATTGCGAAAAACCGTTGGCTAATTCATTTGGCGAAAGTCGAGCCATTCGTAACACCGCTCAATCGACTGGCCGTATTCTTCAATGTGGCAGCCATGAACGCTCAAATCATAACTGTCGGTTTGCCGCAGAATTAGTTCGCAATGGGCGAATCGGAAAACTGCATACAATCCGGATTCAAATGCCATGCGAACAGCCACATCATCTCACCGCCAAGGGAACAGCCGAACCGTTACAATCACCACCGGTTCCCTCTTCACTGAACTGGGCTTTTTGGCAGGGACATACTCAACCCGTTGATTACGCTCCTCAGCGATGCCATTTCTGGTGGCGATTTATCCTCAATTACGGCGGAGGTGAAATGACCGATCGCGGAGCCCATATCATCGACATTGCCCAGTTGGCACTTGGGATGGACAGTTCTGGCCCAATCAAGTTTCAAGCAAATGGTAAGCAGGTCAAAAATTCTCCCTACGATGCGTTTTGGGATTATGAATTTACAAACACCTATGAAAATGGAGTTCAAATGATCGGGACAACCGAGGGGCCGAGGGGTCTAAAATTTGAAGGCTCCGACGGCTGGCTGTTTGTTGCAATTCATGGAGGCGCTCTATCGGCCTCCAATCCTGACATCCTTCCCCAAAAAATCCGAGCGGGAGGGAAAGTCGGCATCAACGACCCGATCCCCGACGATTTCCAAGTTCGTTTGGGGCGAAGTCCTGGCCACCATCGGAACTTTATCGATAGCGTCTTAAACAGGAAACCACCGATGGCGAC
The DNA here is from genome assembly GCA_029251085.1 of Mariniblastus sp. GTDB lineage: Bacteria > Planctomycetota > Planctomycetia > Pirellulales > Pirellulaceae > Mariniblastus. Next base: position 2,365 of record JAQXDZ010000080.1, on the reverse strand, counting down.
TGCGGAAATCGGACATCGAACGGCGACGATTTGCCATCTCAACAACATGGCGATGAAACTTGGGCGCCCCATTCACTGGAACCCCCAACGCGAAGCCATTATCGATGACCGGGAAGCGGGACAATTACTGATACCTCCAATGCGTGCGCCGTGGACTGTTTAACCGGACTCCACACACTTAACCTCAACCGTGAACCATCGATTTGACGAGGGTGATCCAGATCGCCCAATCCGAAATCAGCAAAAAACCATCCCTGAAACCGCATTCAAAGAACTACTAACGCACGGACTTATCAAGCCGCATAAAAACTGGATAATAGAGTTCAAGTTAGTGATTCATTTCCAACTTCCCATTCCACTTAAAAAACTACATAAAACGACATGGCCACTGGACATATTCCCGACGCTCACGAATTAACCATCACCGAACCCGTTTCCAGCCAATTCGAAAAAATACCGGTTCAAGTATTCGGGCAAGCGATCGACGCTTCCAAAGAAATCGCCCGTCGAATTGCCGATCGAATCCACTTTCGTGCGGCCAAGGACGAAAATTGCGTTTTGGGACTTGCGACAGGTAGCACGCCTGTCAGTGTTTATGCAGAGCTGGTTCGGATGCACCGAGAGGACGGTCTTTCGTTTAAAAACGTGGTGACGTTCAACCTCGATGAATATTTTCCGATGCAACCCAATGAATTGCAATCTTACGTGCGATTCATGCATGAGCATTTATTTGATCACATCGACATTCTGCCAGAAAACATCAACATTCCTGACGGGACGCTTGCAAAGGCTGATGTCCCCGAATTTTGTGCCAAGTATGAAACAAAAATTGAACTGCTCGGTGGAATCGATATTCAAATCCTCGGCATTGGCCGAACCGGACATATTGGATTCAATGAACCTGGTTCAAGTAAAACCAGTTCCACCCGTTTGATTACCTTGGATCGCGTCACACGTTCGGATGCTGCCGGCGATTTCTTTGGCGAAGAAAACGTTCCAAGGCGAGCGATCACGATGGGTGTTGGATCAATTTTAAGTGCGAGTGAAATCTATATCATCGCTTATGGCGAACACAAAGCACAAATTGTTGCCGAAGCCGTCGAAGGTGAAATTTCGCCAATGGTTTCTGCCAGTTTCCTGCAAGAGCATCCCCATTGCCGGTTCATGCTCGATATTTCCGCTGCTCAAGGTTTGACCCGTTTTCGATGCCCTTGGTTGGTCGAGCAAGTGGAATGGACAGACCTCTTAACTCGCAAGGCTGTGATTTGGCTCGCTCGTTTATTAGATAAGCCAATTCTTAAACTAACTGAAAAAGATTACAACGAAGAAGGACTTCAAGACTTACTGGCGGAACACGGGCCGGCCTACGATATCAACGTTCAGGTGTTCCGACATCTACAACGTACCATCACCGGTTGGCCAGCAGGCAAGCCTGCGGACTTGAAACAGCCCGGCGATGTTTCCCGACCGCACGATGACATCTTCCCAAAAAGAGTTTTGATTTTCTCACCGCATCCAGACGACGATGTGATCTCGATGGGTGGAACATTAATTCGACTGGCAAAACAGGGACACGAAGTCCACGTTGCCTACCAGACATCAGGCAACATTGCTGTGTTTGACGATGACGCCCTGAGATTCTGTGATTTCATGGCCAGTTTTAATCAAACGTTCGGCGTCGCTCCGGCTAAAACAGAATCACTCGATTCGAGTATTGAAAACTCTCTCCGAAATAAAACACCGGGCGAAGTTGACAGCCCGGAAGTTCAAACGGTGAAGGGACTGATTCGAAAGGGTGAAGCAAAAGCTGCGACCCGCCTGTGCGGTGTGCCTGAAGATCGCCTTCATTTTCTTGACCTTCCGTTCTATGAAACCGGAACGATCAAAAAGAAACCTCTTGGTGACGAAGATATTAATATCGTCGCCAAGCTACTAGAAGAATTAAAACCACATCAGATTTATGCTGCGGGCGACTTGCGTGACCCTCACGGCACCCACCGCGTCTGTCTTTCGGCAATTCTTCAAGCAGTCCAAAAGATTCAGGATCAAGCTTGGTACGAACAATGCACGGTTTGGTTGTACCGAGGTGCTTGGCACGAGTGGGAACCGCACGAAATTGAAATGGCAGTTCCACTTTCACCGGGCGAAGTCGAGCTAAAACGGAATGCAATTTTTAAGCATGAATCGCAAAAAGACCGCGCCGTCTATCCCGGCCACGACGACCGTGAGTTCTGGCAGCGAGCCGAAGATCGAAACTCCGGTACGGCAAAACTATACGACGAATTAGGGATGGCAGAGTATGCCGCTATCGAAGGATTTGTCCGCTGGGACGGCGACGAAACGTTTTTGTAAACCGAAAATGCAG
>JAQXDZ010000067.1 GCA_029251085.1 Mariniblastus sp. | reverse complement strand
GGAAACAGTGTGGGGGTCGGACGCGTTTCCATCAGCGTCGGTGGCAATGATGTCGAACTGGTAAGAGTTTTTTACGTCGGCATCAGGTGAAGTCAAGATGGTGACCTCACCAGTATTCTGATCAATACTGAAGCTGTCCGCGTCGGTGCCAGAGATTGCATAGGTGAATCCACTAGTGACGTCTGACGAGTCATCTGCGGTAGCGGTGTAGATAATTTGATTGGCGGGAATGTTTTCATCAACAGTGACATTGGTGGCGGAAGTGACTGTCGGTGCAGTATCGTCAAGATTGTTGATGTCAAGGATGACAGTATGCGGGTCGGACGCGTTTCCAACAGCGTCGGTGGCAACAATGTCGAACTGGTAAGAGTTTTTTAAGTCGGCATCAGGCGAAATCAAAATTCTGACTTCGCCCGTGTTTTGATCTATCCCGAAATTGCTTGCATCGGTTCCAGAGATAGCAAAGGTAAATCCACTGGAGACGTCTGCCGAATCGTCTGCGGTGGCGGTGTAGATGATTAGTCCGACTGGAACATTCTCATTGACGTCAATGTTGGTTGGTGAGGTGATGGTTGGTGCCGTGTCATCAAGGTTGTTGATGCTGAGCAGGACGGAGTGTGGAGTGGACGAGTTTCCAGCGGCATCGGTGGCTGTAATTTCGAATTCGTAGGAATTCTTTAGTTCAGCATCGGGTGATGAGAGAATCGAGACTTCACCGGTGTTTTGATCAATGCTGAAGCTGCCTGCATCAGTCCCCGAGAGTGCAAAGGTGACTCCGTTGGAAACGTCGGCCGAGTCATCCGCAGTGGCGGTGTAGATGACTTGATTGGCAGGGACATTTTCATCCACAGCAATGTTGTTGGCTGATGTAATAACCGGTGCGGTATCATCAAGATTGCTGACGTTTAGGGTGTATGATTTTTGGAATGTTGCATTTTCAGCGTCCTTGGTTTCGATTTGGACTGAGTAGGACGCTTGAGTCTCAAAGTCAATCAGTCCGTCAGCAAGTATTAGCTCTGAGCCCGTGACGGTGAATTTTCCAGAATCCGCTCCACCAACAATTGAGTAGGTAAAAGTATCGTTAGCATCGGCATCGCTGGTGAATAGATTCGTTACTGCGTAACCCCCGGTTGTGTCTGTGTTTTCGTTGATGGAGGTATTCGAAAATGTGACGTTGTTTGGAGAGTCATTTTGTCCAAAAATTTGAATCTGGACCGTTTCGGTTTCTGTGTTTCCGACATTGTCGGTCACGGTATAGTCGAACGTATCGTTTGCGGTTTCGGTACCTGTCAGATAATCAAAATTGTCACCTGGGTCATAAATAAAACTTCCATCTGTTTCCATTGAGATGGTGCCATTCTGCTGTGAAACGGCATCGTAATTGGACACTGAAAGGAAGCTTGTGGAGGCGGCGTAGTCTTGCTCGATTTCAACGTTTGTTAGAAGTGAGCGGTAAAAGCTGAAGCTTGAGATTTCGCCCCGAAAACTGCTGAAAACAGCCTGTCCTGAAATGAGTTTGGAAGTTCCTGATGAACTTCCCAGAGTTGGTGAGTCGGTCGAATCCGACCAATCGGTTAGCGAGCTGTTGGTTTCACTACCCACTAAGGTTCCATTGACAAAAAGTTCCGCGGTTCCCGTCAATGGATTAAAGGTTGTGATTGCCTGAATGAAAGACCCAGATAAAACTTCCGAGCTGATGTCAGCTACGACCGCAATCGAGGCAGTACCATTGACGGTAAATGCCAATTTTGTGGCACCATCCGTGTTGTCCGTGAAAATGGTTAAGTTGGTTCCAGAATCAACGCTACCAATTTCAAATAGATAGGCATCGGAAATGATATCATTCGTTGGTCGAAACCACGTTTCAAATGAAACTGCCTCCGTCGTCGGGTCCGATGCGAGGTCAGCGAAGGTCGATGTCAGCTGGGCTCCTGCGGTTCCATCGAAAAGATAGGCTGAGGTAATGTCCGGCGGTCCATCAATTACAGGGTTGTTGGTGGCGGTCGGAGGAAGCGAAAAATCAAAATTAGGAATCCCTGATGTGTTTTCCCATGTTTGATTTGCCGTTGCATCCGAACTTGCATCGAAATGAAGCTCCGGCGATTGAACAATTGTTGAGCCAGTGTTGTCTAGAACATCGTTGGCTAAAACACCAGACGTACTGTCAACTGAGAGTGCGTCATTTTCATTTGTGCTAAAAGAGTCTGGGTTTGCGACAACTCCGAGGGTAGAGTGCCAGTTTTGATCAACTGCGGATAGCCAGTTAGGGAGTTCGGGTTTCGATCCAATGGTTGATTCGAGGATCCAATCGCCGCCTAGGTCTGAATGTCCGGTAATATTGGTGCTTGCTGAGATGTCTGCGGCGGTGGACGTCGCCAGTTCATTGATAAGCCATTGGCCGTCAGGTCCTGCAGCGACTTCGCAGCCGTAGATCAGGATATCTCCCTCTTCATTTAACGCTTTGCCCCAGGTTTCGATTTGATCGCTATATGAATCAAAAGTTTCGGCCGATAGTTGTGTGTTGCCGAGTTGAATTGCTCCAGACTCGCCATGTGAAAACAGATGGATTGCAGTTAAGTCGGTGTAGGACTTTAAAATGTCCGTGAGTTGAAGGACGCCATCGGTTTCGCTACTGATGTCAATAATCGATGCATTTAGAGACTCGTCTGAGAGCTGCTCGTTGAGAAGCTCACTTAAGTTTTCAACTCGGGAATCAATAACGAACAGTTCATGGGTGCTTTCAAAGGGTGGCGGTGGTAGGAAATCAGCGGATGATATCTGATCGCCGCCCACGATTGGATCGGCCCGGGGAAAATCGTGGTAAGTTACCGAATCTGAAACCACTTGCTCCACGGGAAGTTCAGCAGAGACTCCAATGGGAGAGGCACTGTAGAGAATGCGGTCTTCAAGTTGACACATATTCCGAAAATGAGCGGTGTCTGAAGCCAGATCGATCTGTTTACCAATCGCTGTAGCCCGTTTTCTAGGGTCGAAAATTAAAATTGTTTTTTTAATTTTGCCGAGCATTAGCTACCAAACGATAGGTTAAGGTCGCCGAAGCGAACTGAGAGTTGACCTGTGAGTCCATCAGGCAGAACAATGGTTCGGAGATTTTCACTGGTGGAAACCAAAATCTATCTGTTGAACTGCACTTATTATTTATCGAGGTAGTGCTGGTCTTGATCCAACTAGAAATTGCTGCAGCTTGTTTATTTTGTCTATCTTGAAATACAATCCGTACAATCGTTTTTATTGAATAAGCTCGTTGATCGGCAACGCCGGACGCGACCAGAAGTACCGCTCAATTGATGGTTTATGTGTTTCGTGTGCGCATAAAAAAACCCGGCTCGATCGAGCCGGGTGTAGCGATGACTTTGGTTTGCTTTTGCAGGTTAATTTTGCAGCATCACCTGTAAGAGCAGGAGATCATTGTTAAGCGCTTCTAAATTCGAACCTTCGACGAAGTCTCTTGGACAACCAAATCCATCTGTTCTTTTGATGGCAGAACGAGTGACCCACGATGCGTAGCAATAATAACCGTGTCGGCACAAATATGAGATCGCTCGTAATCTGCAATTGAGGGCACGTTCCCGGCGGCGAGCACGTTTGCCGGAACCGGTTCCGTCGAGTGTTCCGTCTGCCAGGCATTCTTTGTAGAACCGCCGAATATCATCAACTAACTCACATGGATCATCGTAGTTTGTGCCATTACCGATTAACGTAATCGTTTCTGTGAAAAGTCCGTCAATCGTTAGGATATCGATCTCTAGTTCGGCCTCATAATAACTGTTTGTCAGCGGGCTAAATCTAATGTTGAGGTCTAAGGTGCTGCCACCGCCGCTAATGCCTGCACCTACAATGTCAGTTCCTTCAATTGAAAAGACATTGTCAGGATCATTGATGAATGAGTAACCGGTGATGTTAATCTGAGTGTTGGCGTTGTTGGTAATGGTGGTAACGTCTGACTCAAACGAACCAACGGGAACACCACCAAAATCTAAAGTGTTTTCGCTCAAATTATAATCTTGGCCGTTGGACTGGCTTAAGTTGAAGCACAGCACCGCGAGCATCATTGCGATAAGTGATAAAAAGGTTTTCATAAAATCTCCGAGGTAAATCTTAGGGGTACTGAATAATCCTTGCGAACTCGATTTTCTCAGTGAAATCCAATTCACTTCGAATACATCTGAAAGCCGTGTTGAGTTACCGGACGGCAACTGGGGAAACCTTCAGGTTCCTAGGTTAGAAAGGGCATTTCTTAAAGCAATACCCGTTTAGGTAAACAAATTCAAAAAAAGAACCTGTGCTCGGATTAATAGGCAAATGCGGAAGAGTTTAAGTAAGATATCCGGATAGCGGAAACCCTAACTTTGGCGTACCTATTTGTAAGTGACCTAGTTAAATGTTGGGGTTATTTAGCGATAATTCCCAATTCTGCTGCGGACGCCCAAGGTCCGTTGTTGACTTCAGAAATAATCTTAATTTTTACGTAGCGACCTGAGATTGGCGTTTTAAGATCGGCTGATTGCACCAAATTGGTTTTCTTGAAGGTGATTTTTAACGGGTTCGATGGAAACAGTTCGGGTGAATTGCTAACCGTAAATTCGGTATCGGCAAAGGCTCCATTCCAACCACCGTCTTGCCGAGCTAAGTATCGGAAACCTTCAATTAGCATCGGCTTTCCAAGATCAAGAATTATTTCATGTGGATGCGATTTTAGGCCGTTAGAAAACTGGGTGTGCCAGATGGTATTGGGTTTGCCATCGATAGCGTAGCTTACCAACTTGTCGTTCGATTTGTTTTCGCTACTTGCCTTTAATACCTTTATATTCTCAGGAGCGATTAAGTTGGGATGCTTGATTTGAATCATCTTTCTATTCTTCTTGGGTGGAGGAGTCCTCCGCGAGGTACCAAACTTCGCTTGGCGATCTCGTTCGTGCCGGACTTTGGTGGTGTAAGTTCCCTCCCTGACCGGTTCGTGTGATTGTTGAGCGAATTGTTTCATCTGCTTAACAATTCCAGGGTGTTGCTGAGCAATGTTACGGGCTTCGCTGAGATCTAGGTTAAGATCGTAGAGTTCCCATTGACCTAGTTTGGTCGGCTGGATGCCTTTCCAGTTTTTCATGCGAACAGCGGTTTGTGAACCGAATTCCCAGTATAAAAAACGGTGTTGTTCCTGTGCCCGTCCGGCCCGCTGTTCTCCAATTAACTCGGGAAGAATTGAAAGCCCGTCGATATCAGAAGGTGCCCGTGTTCCAGTCAATTCAGCGAGTGTAGGTAGGATGTCGACTTGGTTGAATAGAAGATCGCTTGTTTGCCCGGGCGCGATTTTTCCAGGCCAGCGGACGATGAAAGGAATTCGCAAACCTCCTTCATAGAGATTCCCTTTTCCTCCCCGGAACTCAATCTTGTTCAAAGGATTAACATTGGGTCCGAAAAAACCACGTGGGTGTTTTTTTGATCGAAATCGATCTTGCCCTCCGTTGTCACCAGTGAAAAACACAATCGTGTTCTCTTCTAGGTTGAGTTCCTTTAAAAGATCCATTACCTGCTTCAAGTTGTAGTCGATCATTGAAACCATTGCGGCATAGTTTTTGGTATCCTGCGAAATCTTCGCGTCTTTGATCCAGGCGTCGTTTTCGTATAGTTTCCAGGCCGGATCGTCGGCAGGAATGTCGTACATCCCGTGCGGAGGCGTGATTGGAAGATAGCAGAAAAAGGGCTTCTCGTGATTGGCTCTGATAAAGTCGAGTGCTTCATCCATGATGGCGTAATGAGAGTAAGTTTTTCCCTGCCGACCACCAATGTTTCCGTCCAGTTTTACCTCTTCGCTGTTGCGGATCAGGTAGGGTGGGTAGAACGAATGAGCATGAACCTGATCGTAATAACCGAAGAAAAGATCGAATCCATGTTTTTCTGGAACTCCCGTGGAATCGCGGCCACCGGCGCCCCACTTTCCAAAACCTCCCGTCGCAAAACTTTTTTGTTTCAGGATCGAAGCGATTGTTTCCTCGTCCGCACGTAGCGGAGTACCGCCACCATTAGCACGAACGGAGGCATGTCCCATGTGTTTTCCTGTCATTAAGGCACCGCGCAACGGTGCGCACACGGGAGCGGCAGCGAGTGCCTGAGTGAATCGGATTCCCTCCGCAGCCAT
>JAQXDZ010000062.1 GCA_029251085.1 Mariniblastus sp. | reverse complement strand
TTTCCAACGATTACGACGCGATTGTAACTAGCCATGGTAATCTCCAAAATTCTGAGAGCCATCCACTGACGGGCGTCAGCTTCATTTTTTCGGCGGTTTTACAATCCGTTGAATCCGCTAAACAAAAATCATTAGTTGTATCTTCGGAGCCGGGAGTGACACGGTTGGTCTGGCCGGCGTGAAAATCAATCGGTTTTCAGTTTTATTCTGCAGCAACGGTTTCAGCTTTTGCTTCGGCTTTTGCCTCGGCAGGTGCTTCTGCGGCAGGTGTCTCGCCTTTTGCTACAGCAACCATTGGCTCGACCAAACGTGGGTCAAGCTTGATGGCCAAGTGCCGCAAGATCGAGTCATTCAACTGGCAGGCGCGGTTGAATTTGACGAGTTGCGAGCTGTCAATTCGGAAGTAGCTCAGCCAATAAGCACCCTTTCGGTGCCCTTTGATTGGGTAGGCTAATTTTTGTTCATTCCAAAGGCGACTTGCAAGGATTTCGCCACCGTTGGAGGTGACCAATTCGTCAACTGCTGTTGCCGCTCCCGCAGGGTTTCTCGCATATGCGTTGGCATTAAAGATGAACATGCATTCGTAAACATTCTCAGCCACGTTCGAATTTCCTTATAAGTCTCGTTTTAAATGGTTTATTGGGTCTGTGTTGTCACTCTCGGATTTGATTAGGCGGGTCGACTACCCGCTTGTTCGTTTCCGATTTCTTTTTCTTCTGCTCCGCTGGGTTGGCATTGAACCGATTCATTGCCACTTCAATCCCGTGCTCAATCCAAGCCTCAACAGCATTGGCCGCCCGAGAAATACCGAGATCGATCTCAGACCGCTCGTCGGCTCCGAATTTGCCTAAAACAAAATCTGAAGCGTTCCAGTTGGCTGGAGTTTTTCCGACTCCAACACGCAGTCTTCCAAAATCTTGGCTTCCCAGTTGCTGGATGATATTTTTTAATCCGTTTTGACCACCAGCTGATCCGCTCGGCCGAAATCTCAGCCTCGCGACATCCAGGTTGATGTCATCACAAACCACCAAAACATCATTCAGCGGTAATTTGTAGAAATCGAGTGCTGCCCTTACGCTTTGCCCACTTAAGTTCATAAAAGTGAGCGGACTGAGCAATATCGTTTTCTGGTTTTTTATACTTACTTCTGCGACTTCCGCCTTAAATTTGGCTTTGGGCCGCCCGACATCAAATCGCTGAGCGATCATCGCCAGAACTTCAAACCCGACGTTGTGTCGCGTTCCGTCGTATTCTCTACCGGGATTTCCCAGCCCAACGACGATTTTCATCGTAACTGCCTTCAGTTATTAGGATTCATCCGTTTCGGCAGCATCATCATCATCTCCACCAGCAGGTGTACATGAAACAATTGGTGTGGTGCCGGCTTCGGCAAGACTTGCGCCTTCTGGCAAAACCAGTTGGCTTGCGTCAATAACTTGATCGACGTCCAAATCTGCAATTCTAAGTTCAATCTTCTCAGGAACTACGTTTGCGGGGCACATAATCGAGACTTGGTGCTGCAAGAAGTTTACCACTCCACCGTGGTGAGTCCCTGTTGCGTCTCCGCGGAGCTCAATCGGAAGCGTAACTTCGACGGCTTCTGTCGCGTCGACACGGGTCAGATCCAAGTGGATAATCTGGATACCGAAAGCGTCCCACTGAACGGATTTAATGAGTGCACTTTCGCTCGCCGCTCCTTGGAGTTGAACAACGTGGCTTCCGTGGTCAATTGCCTTGGTGAGCTCTTTCTCGAGAACGCAAAGCATCTCAGTGCCTTTGCCATGTCCGTATAAAACGGCAGGAATCTTTCCCGTTTGACGCAGACGCTTCATTCTAAGCGATCCGGTCTCTTCTCGTTTTTCTACGTTAAGTGTGTCTGCCACTTTATTAACCTGTCATACAAATTTGGATTCAAAGCAAAATATATTCGTGCGAAGCAAACCCACGAAAACGGGGGAAGCCTAGCAAGCGGGCTGCAATCCGGCGGAACTCAGCCGATATGATGGCGCAAACCGTCCACCATTTCTTTATCAGTGAAACCGCACATTTTGGCAGAATCCCGACTTGATACAAGCCCAAGTTCCAGTTTTAGCCGCCTTTTTGCCGCTTCAAACGTCGTCGAGGTGGCAACGGTAGGTTCGTGGATGCCGGTGTAATCGCCCGGGAGTCCAAGGTTCGGCTAATTTACTGCGGTTATTCGTTGGTAATTCTTAGTTTTACGCCAGTATTCAGCGACTCTAAAATGCGTTTTTCTGTTTCACTATCCTACCATCGGCTTGTCAAATGCAGGCTGTTGGGAAAAGACTTCAAGATCACAGAAAATCTTGTAAATCGCATATCGAGTTTAAAAATTAAAACGGTTTGAGGAGTGCGGGCGTCTCGGTTACCCGAATTAAAGATGATAGCCCCGCGTAGAGCCGAGCTTCTCCGGTCGCGTTTTGTAATTTGGGCCAATAAATAGAGTTTTTAGTCCTCGATCCGAGAAATTCAGGCTTCAAATCCTGCTTCAGCGCTTGGAATGGCTCGACGTAATTTAAAAAGTCGCAATAATGAACCTTTTAAAGCTTATCACTGTTTGCAAGGAATTTAGGAATGGCGAAAGAGCCTGGTAAGAAACAAGCTCGAGCACCCAAATTTGAGTACGTAGAACCAATTGGACTCCGTGTTCTCGTGCGTAAAGATGAGCCGAAAAAGAAAACCAAAGGTGGGATCGCTTTACCTGATTCTGCAGAGATTCCGACAATTACCGGGCGAATCGTAACGATCTCAGCCGCGATTGAGCACGACGAGGATTTGCCGTTGCGCCAATACGATAAAGTTCTATTCCACCCGGGAAATGCCATTCCGGTCGATTTTGAGTCGGACAACCAGCTTTTCGTTGTTCCAGCAGAGGATGTCGTTGCTGTGTTTCGACGTGAAGATTCCGAGCGGAGCTAACCAAAGCGGTTTTGCGTCGTGTCTTTTCTGCGTTCGAGGTTGGTTTCGTTGATTTGTTTACAAAAAATGGGAACCAGCCGCGAAGCTAGTTCCCAATTTTAATGCAAAACATGGTTGAGTGAGTCGAGATTAAAATATCGACTCGCGAGTGGCTTACGCCTCTTCACCACCTGCGTCGCTGAAAATCGCAGAGATCGATTTGTGTTGATGGATTCGTTTGATCGCTTCGGCCAAAATTGGGGCGACGCTCAAGACCTTCATGTTTGGCAACCGCTTTTCAGGGGGAATTGGAATGCTGTCGGTGACCACGATGCTGTCAATTGGAGCGTTTTTTAGTCGTTCAATGGCTGGCCCGGCGAAAACGCCATGGGATGCAGCGACGTGAATTTCACGAGCACCTTTCTTTCGCACCAACTCGGCAGCACCAACAATCGAGCCTGCAGTGCTGATCATGTCATCGAACATTAACGCCACTTTGCCTTCTAGCGGGCCGCCAATAATATTTTCTTGAGTGACGTTGTCTGCTGACAGGCGTCTTTTATCGATAATGGCGATGTCGCCTCCCAGTCGCTTCGCATGGCCAACCGCTCGTTTAATGCTGCCTTCGTCGGGGCTGACAATAACGATATCTTCTGTCGGGATATTCATCGCTCGAAAGTGATCGTTCAGTACACCAGCGGCATACATGTGATCAACGGGGACATCGAAAAAGCCTTGAATTTGTGCCGCATGCAAGTCCATCGTTAAAACGCGATCGGCGCCTGCCCGAGTGACCATGTTGGCAACCAGTTTAGCAGTGATAGGAACGCGTCCTTCGTCTTTTCGATCCTGCCGGGCATAGCCAAAATATGGAATGACTGCGGTAATCCGCTCGGCGCTCGCGCGAAGGCATGTGTCAATCAGGATTAACAACTCCATCAACGTGTCGTTTACTGGCGGGCAGGTCGGCTGTACCAAGAATACGTCTCTTCCGCGGACGTCTTCAATTTTGCAGTGAACTTCACCATCGGGAAAGGTAGAAAACTTTACCTTCCCCAATTCGAGGTGGAGAAACTCAGCAATTTTCTCAGAAAGCTCTGGATGGGCCCGACCGCTAAAAATTTTCAGTTCTCGCATCGTTGGTACTTCGAATAAACAGGTGATTTAAATTAGTAACAAACGGGACTCAGTCGTGCCGATGATTGTTGGTTCGGCCATCTTTCCGCGATTCTTTTGCTTATTCTGTCGAGAGATTTTTCATTACCTGTTCGACCTCTGCAAGTTGTTCCAGTGTATTAACACTAAAGGACTCGATGGGCTTGAGAACTGGAAGGGCACGGACATCCTCTCCATCTTTGAGCATAATTCCTGGCAGATCTGTAATGTAATACTCTTTTTGGTTGTTGTCATCGGTCAAGCGGTCTAAAGCACTCAACATTTTTTGGCAGTCAAACACGTAAGTGCTCATATTGACTTCAGAGATTTTACGTTGTTCTTCATCCGCATCTTTCTCCTCGACAATTCCGACGAACTGGCCATCTGGATCACGAACGATTCGACCAAGTCCTGTTGGATCCGAATGATTGAGGCTTCCTAAAAGGCAAGCTGGGGTAGAGTTTGCGAAATCATCGAGAAGTGCTTTGATTGAAGAAGCTTGCATCATGGGGGAATCGCCTGCAACCACGACCACTGGGCCGTCGTGATCCTTGATCTGCTCACGACACATCATCACGGCATGGCCGGTACCGAGTTGCTCCGTTTGATAGGCAAATTGAAGGTTGGACTCGCCCGAAAGCTCTGATTCGACCTGTTCCGCTTCATAGCCGACAACGACAACCATTCCCTCGACACCTGCCTGATTGAGTGCCTCGAGCACGTAACGAACCAAAGGGCGTCCGTTGGCCTGGCACAGTACTTTAGGAAGTTCTGATTCCATGCGGGTGCCTTTTCCCGCGGCCATTACAATTGCGATTGGAGAGTTCATTTTGTAGCTTTCTGCCCTGACATAAGAAGTTAAGCACCTATCAAACTTCAAAACTTGATAATTTTCCAGTCCCGAAGTTTAGTTTTCATTTGCTCTCCCCAGAGCAAAGCACTCGCGGTGACGATTCAGTCGATTCAGTCGATGCAATCAGTATTCTTACTCGGAAGTCTTGGGAAGGACGGTCAACCGGATTGGATTGGAGCATGGGTTTCCAGCCTCCCCCGCTCTCACGAAAATAAGCCGCGAGCAGGGCTTCACCCAGCTTTCGGCTGTTAAAAATATCGTTCGCGAATTCTTGTCCGGGGGGAGCAAAACCCCATTTAGCCCGGTGTTGTCTACGTAAACACCAAAAGGGAGGTTCAAAGCAGCATCTTCTTTGCCAAAGTTAACTCGGCCTTTGTGACCGGCACGCGTGATCAAAATCTCTGCCGTAGAGGTTCCGCCCGGGCGAATGCTGATCTCTGGAATAGGTGTGAGTTCAGGGTCGCTCGATTCGAGGGTCGAACCAGCGTTTGAAGTAGCCTGTAAAGCAACTGACAATTTTAAGGGTGGTACCAGCTCGATTTTCCCAATCTTCGACTCCTTCACAATGCGTTTGCCATTCAGTTCGGCCGTGGCTGTGAGCGTTGCTGCGTTGGCGGCGTTGTCATCTAGTTTTGCGTCCTTGGTTGCATGCAGTGTAACAAAGGCTTTCAAACCTTTTTGTTCGATTTCAACCGGCCCAATGGCGCTGACTCCCGGTGGCAGGTCTTTGATTTTGATTTGGACGGATTCCTCAAAATTGTCGATTCGTTCGAGCTCGATTCCAAGCCTTTGATAGCCTCCCAAAGCCAGCTTGGGATTTTTTCCGATGACGTTTTTAATTTTGAAGTCGGGAAGTTCTTTTCTGACGGAGAGAGTGTAACCAAATTGATCACCCCCAAAGTTTCTCGCGTCGCGAATACAGACGAAGTAATCACCGTCATGAGGCGCGGTGAAGGACAGACGGGAGTCGGTGCCAATTTCTTGAGTGGCAGCATCATCGTTCTCGTAGTTTAACTCGAAAACGGGTAGCCCAATTTCGGGAAAGGTGGATCCCGGTGGATAAGCTTCGACAATAAAGCAAGGTTCGTGCAGCGCGTGAGCAATCGGAGTGGTGTCGAACATTGCATGACGTTTGCCAAAATTCGGATAAACGTTGTACCCCGAATCCGGGCCGCGCGGGTAGTGGTACAGCCTGACGACCTCACCGTTACAGTAAAGCAGTTCATTGAGATGCATTTCTTCCCAATTGTGGATCCGGAAATCCGAGATCTGAGTCGAGTTTTTTCCGCGGAATGTAAAATAAGAATCCCTCACCGAGCGTAAAACGACACGAGGCACTGGTTTGCCATCACCGGCCAGAACCGAAATGTGGGTGTCGACCTGACTGTCTTTCGTTGCTCTGGCTTCGATAGTCCAGCGACTTCCCTTGGTGGCGTGGAATCGAAAAAGATCCTGGTCGATGGCATCGGATTGGGTAATCGCTCCTGCCGTCGTGAACGGAGCACTCCTGACGTTAGCATCTGCCAAACTATTGTTCGGCTCGTTCTCCACCGCGGCATTTGGCTGTGATTTTGGGTCGCTCAAAGTCTCTGGCAGGTTGGACGCGACCTTGGTGTTCGCGGGCGAGTTGACTTTCACTGGCTGTGTCTGGTCTGACCAATTGATTTTTTGGATTTGCCCCTTGGAGGTGCCGATTATGATTTGTTCGTCGGTTAGAGCGAAGGCCTGAATGTTGCTGGGCAAGTCTTTGAATTCATATATCTCAGTTAGCGTTTGCGGATTCCATATTTTGATAGAACCATTCGCAGCGGATGAAAATAAGAAACCACCGCAGGGGCTAAACTGAAGGGATTGAATGCTGGACTCGTGAGCAAAACGGGAAACGGACAGGTGATTGATTTGATCTGGAGCAGTTGACTCCAGTTTCCATTTGCGAATTCGGTTGTCTTCACCAGCGGAATAAAATGACCTGCCATCGGGGCTGACAACGACTGTATGTTGAGCCTTAAGAGGTTCGTTCCGAGTGTCCAGTCGAATGCCGTCAGAAGTCCGCCAGATTTTGACCGTGGCGTCACCGCTGGCAGTGAGAAGTCGTTTTCCTGATCGGTCGAACGCATTTTGAAAAACTGAATCGTTGTGCCCAAGGAAGCGGGTAACTGGTTCCAGGGAATCGAGCTTCCACAGCACCGATGTTTTATCGTAGGCGGACGTCGCTAAATATGTTTCATCTGCGGAAATTGCAACGGAGTAAACGAGGTCTCGATGCCCCCGAAACCGCTTGGAGATTTGCAACGTTGTCAGATCGATCAATATTGCTTCGCCGTAAAGACCCGTGACCCCCGTTCCAGCGACTAGAAACTGGTCGCCCTTGAGGAAGCTAAGGCTCGTGACCTTGCCGGTAATTCCTTTGATGGTTTGGGCTGGCTCTTGCGAATGCAGTGTTTGGATTTGAACGGAACCGTACCGTCCAATTGCAAGTTTGTTTTTACTGATGGATAAGGCGGTAATGGGCCGCTGATTGGTGCGGGGAGTGATTTTTGGCACGTTAAGTGTGGTCGGTGCTCCTTGGCCTTTGGGGCCCGGAGCGCCTGAGTCGATCCATTTTTCGATCAGGTCAATTTCGGCTGGTGAAGGTTGGGGTTCTTTCTCCGGCGGCATCAGAGGTTGCAGTGTTCCTCGCATGTATTGGATGATTCGACTCGAGGCAGCAGTGCCGGAAGTTAATGCCGTTCCGTGTTCACCCCCTCGAAAAAGGGCTTCATAATCATCGAGTGCAAAATCCCCGTTTGCTTCGTCGGCATTATGGCAGCCCGCGCAATATTTGGTGAGGATCGGTTGAATTTGGGCGTAGGTAGGTTCGTCACCTTGCGTCTGCACCTGCGTTAGCAGAACTGCCATGCAGAACGCGATGATCCGGGTAACTGAGTCGTGTTTGGTAGACATCTATTTGATCGATCTCATCTCAATGCTGAAATAGGAATTCGCGGCTGCTCATGAGGCTCCAATAAAGATCCTCGATTGCAGATCTCCTGTCATCCGCGCCGGCCTGCTCAATTATTTGCAGGAGCTGATTGCTTTCGTGTTTTGTCGGTTCACGAGCAACCGTTTTTAAAAATGCTTCGCGGATAATATCTTCATTGGAAGTTGTTGGTTTTGAAATTGCGATGTCGACGCAGCTTTTTTTTGATTTGAGTTTTTCATTAATCGTCGAGCCGTTAGCGATATGAAGAACTTGCACCAAACTTGGTTTGTTGGTTCGTTCGCACTCGCAGACAATGTCTCGGCTGTTTCTTCCAAACTTAGAAAGAAAAGACGAGAGCACAGCCGAGTCGTATAATTCGGTTGCACGGGTACCCAAAGGGTATTCCGTGGTTTTGCGGATGTCGGCGCCCTTATGTTCAATCTTTACAAAAGCGGTTGGGACTTCGGAGACTTGAGAGATCGCATCTAGCAAGACTTCTGCCATCAGGCGGCGAGGGAGGAACCGGGAATAGAATCGGTCGTCCTGTTTGTTGTGAGGCAGTACTTCGCTACTTCGCTGATAGGTTTCTGAACGCAGGATTTCTCGCATTAACGTTTTCAAGTCAAATTGGTTGTCGCTCAAATGGGCTGCCAACGCGTTGAGGAGCGGTTCGTTGGTTGCGGGATTTGAGGTTCTCATGTCATCCACATTTTCAACCAAACCCCGACCCATAAAATTTGCCCAGATTCGATTGGCAACTGATCGACTGAAATATGGGTTTTCCGGGCTGGTGAGCCAGTCTGCCAGATGTTCACGGCGGTCTGTTGGGTCATCAAATTCCAAAGGTTTGCCGTCGAGTGGCGTCGGCGGTTGAGCGGCGCCAGTCAACGGTTGAATCAGCTCACCGTTTGTCGCAAGAAATAATGTTCTAAGGCCGTCTCCATTTCTCGCGTCCCCTCCCCACCCTTTAGCGCGAACCCGCGAAAATAAATTAGCCATGGCATAATATTGGTCGTTCGTCCATTTTTCTAACGGGTGGTTGTGGCACTTTGCGCAGCCAATCGAGAGCCCGAGAAAGGCTTGGGAGACATTTTCTGCCATGTCTTCAGGAGTTTGGTGCAGTGCAAAAAAGTTCGTAGCGCCATTGGTGTAACTGCTGCCTTGTGCGGTTATGACTTCGCGTACGACTTGATCCCAAGGCGCGTTTGTCTCAATTTTTTTCCTGAGCCATTGGTAGTAGGCTTTGACTGCCTGGGGTCGCAACCGTTTCCCACTGATTAGAAAGACATCAGACCAGCGATAACTCCAATAGTCATTGAATTCTTCACGTTGTAATAAACCATCGATTAATTCGTCCCGTTTGTTTTGCGATTGATTAGATTGGAAATCCTGCACTTCTTTCGGCGTTGGGAGCATGCCGATTGTGTCTAAGAAGGCGCGGCGGATAAACGTTGAATCATCGCATCTGGGCGAGGGCGCGAGTCTCAGTTGTTCGAGCTTTTCGAGCACAAGCTCATCGATAAAGTTGCGTTTTGGGGCATTCTTAAATACCTCCGGTGCAATTTCGTTGGGAAATTGAAGTTGGACACGAGAGACCTCCAGAAGGCTTGAAAACCAGACAACGATCGAAGCTTCACCTCTTCCGACCACACTAAGTGTTCCATCTTTGTCGACATCAACCACGGGAGTGTTGGACGAATCGAATTTTGCCCAACGTGTGACGTTTTCTTTTTTTCCATCGCTGTAGTGGGCGAAGACACTTACGTTTGCTGATTCGTTCGGGCTCAACACAATTGTTTTTGGTTCGACCTCCAGTTTTAGCAATTTCGCATCCGCCGTCGACGGGCCCAATGCGCCCTTTGCGATCCAGTCGGAAAGAATTTTGTATTCGACAGAATCCGTTTCCAGCCTCAAGCCGCCTTTATGGGGCAGAGTACCCGTCGGCTTGGTTAAAATTAAACTACGGCCTGGGTCAGAGATTTCAATGCGGCGACCAAGTGATTGTTGGGTGATCGTGAAATGATCACCTTTGGGGTTGTATCCGTTTAGCGAAAGTCGAAATCCACCTTTCCCAGCGAGCGCGCCATGACAAGCTCCCGAATTGCAACCGAGTTTGGAGAGGATTGGCAGGACGTGGCGGGTAAATTCGGGCGATTCAAGCGTTGAGAATTTCAGGGCTGCGGGTTGGTTTTCTGCCGGGTTGTTTTCCACCCGGTTGTTTTGCCCTAACATTCCGGCGGTAAACGCAAAGTTCAAACTAAACACAATGACGCATAAAACTAAGAAGTTTGGTCGCAAACTTCCTGTTTTAAAACGCTTAGTCATCCGTGGCAGTTGGTTCATGAATGCAAACTCAAAAGAATAATTTAAAACAGTTCTTTGATTTCTCGGGATCCAAAATCTACAAGCGGATACGGTCGACCGCCGGGGCCAGGTAATTCGGCGTGGAGGTCCAATCCGAGGGAATGAAAAATCGTGGCAATGACATCGCCCGGTGGAGTGGGCCGATCTGCGGGAACAGCACCAATCGGATCGCTCGCGCCGATTGCCCGACCACCTTGAATGCCGCCTCCCGCGAAACCAACGGTAAAGCACTGAGGCCAATGGTCACGTCCGCCTGCTGGATTAACTTTCGGAGTCCGTCCAAATTCGGCCAGGTTGGTAACCAGCGTGTCATCGAGCATTCCTCGCTGCGCCAAATCTTCGATCAGCGCACTGTAAGCCCGGTCATAAGTCGGGGCAACGATATTTTTCATGCCCTCAATAGAGGTGAATGGTTTTGAGCCATGAATGTCCCAGGTGATTTCATCAAATACAGTAAGGAACGTATTGATCGTTACGAATCGAACGCCGGCCTCGATTAAGCGTCTGGCGAGTAAGCAACACTGGCCAAAACGGTTCATTCCGTAGCGTTCGCGAGTGGCTTGTTTTTCCTGACTAAGATCAAACGCCTCTCGGGCTTGTTTACTCGTCATCATTCGGTAAGCGGTGTGGAAATTTTCGTTTAAGAGTTTCGCGTCATCACTTTTTTCAAACTGCTTGATTTGGCTGTCGACGATGTCTCGCATCTTTTTCCGCCGATCGAGGCGAACCGTGCCGATTTCTGACGGTGGAAGTAGATCGGGAACTTTAAAGTTTGGTTTGGAGGGGTCGGCCATGAGTGCGAATGGATCGTACGATTTGCCTAAAAAACCTCCTGCTTGACCGTTGGGCAATCCTCCCCCGCCCCGCCCCATAAGTTGCGGTAAAACGACATGCGGGGGTAAATCTGTTTTTCGACCTTTGAGAAAAGCGACCACTGACCCGGCGTGGGGTGTTTCGACTCCGCCGGAAAATTGCCGGCCAGTTTGCATCATTTGCCAGCCCGCATCGTGAACGGCAGCTGAGGTGTGGTAACAGCTTCGCACGATTGAAAATTTGTCTGCGATTTTCGCGTGCATCGGAAGAATTTCCGAGACTTGAAAGTTGTCCGAATTTGTGGAGATGGGTTTGAATGGCCCGCGAACTTCCGCTGGTGCATTCGGCTTCATGTCAAATGTGTCGATTTGGCTCGGAGCACCGAGATTGAAAATCATGATGCAGGATTTTTTATCCTGATCCTTTTTGACCGCTCCATGCTGTTCCGCCCACAGGTAGTCTGCAAGTGTCATACCAAATCCGCTCAAGGCGCCAACTCTAAGAAAGTCGCGGCGGGTGGTGCCGTTGCAGTTGTGGCTTTTCCCTTTTCCAATAAATTCAAGCATGAGCGGTCCAGTAAGAAGCGTGGCTTAGCATGTCCGTGAACGTGGAGGTTGATTGTACCACAACCAAGTGAGAAATGGCGTACCATCCAAATAGGCATTCTGAAGCCGGAAAGGCCTTTTCGGAGGAGGAGCGAGGGGAATGTTGAAAATTTAATTCGCTAGGCGCGATTAATATATACAACCGGAAAAGGCGAGTATGGATACCACAAGCAGAATTGTTGGTAACATAAAACAGCCACAACCTGAGCAACCGCAGCTGGAGCAACCTTCCAAAACGGAGAAAAAGTCTGCCAAGAAACCAAGTGGCGTTGAGAAGAATTTCCCAATAGATTTTGGTTTGCGGCGTTGGTTGGCTGGCTCTGTCATATTCGTTGCTTTATCAGGTAAGGCCCGTATTTCATAATCTTGCGCCATTAAAAATTGCGGCATGAAGATCTCTGCGGTAATGCAATTCGCACGCTTCGCCGCGACAAAGAAGCTTGGTAAACATGATTGTAGCAATAGACCTAAAGGTTCGGTAGATTTCGACAAACCAAGATTAGTGTTTTTTAATTGAGGCTCTGAATTGAGAGGCGGTTCTAGCGGGGCTTTCCGCTGTATGCACCAGCTTGGATTGCCAGAGTTAGCTGAATTTTTCGGTTGCCCTGATAGTGACCTTTGATAGGTTTTAACAGGAATTGGTTGAGTGAATTGCCAGGTGGAAAAACAAATCTAGCGCTCTCGTTTGAGTCCCCAGATTTCGACGATCTCTAATTTATCTAGGTCCGCAACTGAGGAAATTGGGGCGGCAAGCGTTTCAAATTCCCAGGAGCCGCCGGGCGCTATGCCTCCGGTAACGGCAGTCGTGGTGGCGATTAAAGCTCCGGAGTTGCTGTACACATTAATTTCAATCGAAACACCATCGAAAGCATCATTTCCGTTGTTTTTGACAGTCCCTGTTATTTTGCTCTTTCCATTAACTTCGTTGCTTAAGCCAAGCGTGTTTCTATTAATCGTCAGATCTCCAAAACTTATTTCGTTCGCGGCTTGGTTCCCTGCTCTTTCACTTAAACAACCAACGTTCGAAATTACGCAAATAAAAGCGATGAGTGCTAGTTTTTTCATGGAGCTAAGTTCTGATAGGGCATGTGGCAATATCGACAAGATTAACGCCACGCCTAGGCTAGGGACAGCCACTCTCAATAAAAAACAACTCTTGTGGTGACATCGAGCTGAACTCTTTGCTACTTATTTGTTTTCTGCTAAATTTTAAAGCATGCCAGAACAATCGAATCCTTTTCAGGCGCCAGCTAATACCAATGCGGAAATTGGTGAGTTTGAAGAGCAGCGTGATTGGCTTTTGTTTTGCGCTCGCCTCATTTTCGTGTACACACCAATAATTGTAGTTTTGGTGATTGTTGTCTTCGGAATTGCAATGTTCTGTATTGAGTTTTATTTGTTGTTTGTACGGTTCGGTAATTAATTAGCGGGTGTTCCTTGCTTAACCACCGCCGATATGGCTAATCTTTCTGATCACGTTTAAGAGGGTTGGGAAAATGAAAGAACGGACGCACGTGAGCCAGTTAAAACAATAGAGAAGATGCCCGCTAAAAATGGCACAGAAATTCCCAACTCAGGATGGATCGGGTTTTGCGGAGTGATTGCCTTGGCGTAGTTTTTATTTAAAAATCTTGGGTTTGCTACTTGCGCGGTCGAGTGGCAAGCCACCGTAATAAACCACCCACGCCGAAAGTAAGCCTCGCAAATATAAATGACCCAAATTTTTACTTGGACGCCTATCGTACCTCTGTTCGTGTGCAATCATGGAAGAAAAAGAAAACCCTTACGCGCCTCCTCAAACATCAGAGGACCCTTCTGAGCCTCCTCAAGGATCAGAGAGAAAGCCAACGCTGGACGAGGGAGAGGTTCCGGTGGTCATAAATGGTATTAAGACACTCGTAATAATTGCTGGAATTTGTGGACTGGTAGTCTGTGTGATATTACTTGTCGATTTTTTATCTAAAAACTAGCCCACCCCATATCGAAAAGTATCGCACCCAGTATCGCGTAACTGGTGGAACGCGGGGGAATTGGGAACCTTCTGGAAACGGCTAGAGCAATTTAACCCACGCAAACGCTAATCAAATAGACTCAAAATGAAATCGTCGTCGAGTCGCGAAGCAACGTGGTTTACGTGCGAGAAATCTAACCCAATACTGTGATCGGTCGGTACGGCAATCGTGAAGGCTCCTGAAGCTGCTGCAGCGGTGCTACCCGTTTTACTGTCCTCGAGAACTAGCAAATTAAGCGGCGCGACCTCTAGTTTTTCTGAAGCGGTCAGATAGATCTCGGGATGGGGCTTCCCTTGAGTTACGTCCTCGGCAGTTAATATAAATTCAAAACGATGGGTGAGTTCAAATTGAGCGAGATTTCGGTCGGCAAATTTGCGGTGGCTGCTGGTGGCGACTATTTTAGGGATTCTTTTGGATTCCAATTTTTCCAGGAGGGTTTCCAACCCCGGCATGGTTCGAAGTTGTTTGGGCAATAGGTCGTCAAAAATTTCATCGGTTTCCGTTTGAAGTTGCAAGACGGAGTCAGTGATTGCACACCTTTCACGCATTATTTCGTAGGCTGTCGGGGCGGGGAGACCCATCATCTCCATTTTCAATTCCCGGGTGAAGTTCAGTCCACGTCGAGAAAGTAAAATTTCACCTACTTGATCGTAGAGGTCTTCCGTATTGAAGATGAGGCCATCCATGTCAAAAGCGACGGCGGAAATCGATGGTTTGTTGTTCATGTAGATTTGAGCTTGCGAGAATTATTCAAAGGAAAGTTGGCCGGACATCGCAAGATAGGATACGGCCCAAAGGATTGAGACGAACCCGGAAGCTGGAATAATGCCAACTCCACAGATCAGGAGACCAGCGATCAAAATACCAATTGAAGTTAAGCCCAACAGGAATGTTGTCAAAACGTTTGGGGTGCAGATGTCTTTTGCCATTGTAAGACTTTGAAATACATCGGCTTGGTCATCTACGATTAAGAAATAGCTGGGCCACAGATAGAGCAACAAAAGAACTGCCGGCAAAACCAAAAGAAGAACGCCGAGAGTCAACGCGATGTAGGCTAAAAAACTGAACAAGATAACGGGCAGGAATTTGTCGCCTCCGGAGTAAACGGTCGCGAATGTAGCCCGTTGCCCTCGGCAAATTTGTATCGCCAGTCTCGCTTGACCAATGCTGAGGTATATTTGTACGAGGTTCAGTAGAATCTGCGGAATTGCATCGAGTTGAATCTCGGCTAATCGGTACATTGCGTCAGCGATAGCAGGCAACATGCAAATTAAAGCGGTTGTTGAAAGAATCCATGCATTATGAAGGAACAGCTTCACGGCGGCATGGAAAATCAACTCGAAATCCGTTGCAGTTGGAATGACTGAATAGCCGTTGTGTCGTGCGATTTTCGTTGTTTTCGAACTTGGCTTTGCGTCTTCGGTAGCCACCGTTTTCGCAATAGGGTGGCGATCGAGAGCGACCTCTTCCTTCGTAGTCTGGAGGCGGTGATTGGGCGAAGATTGAAGATTCGGGTAATACCGGTTCGCTGGTAGGCCCCCCTTTTCACCGCTGGCCCTGACAACACAGTCGCCTGAGATTCGACCTTCCCGAACCCATTGGTCCAGTTCCAGTTTCGTAATCGGTCCGAAGGCTGAACCGGAAACGGAATCGATGAAGAATTGTTGCGAAGCAGGAGGTTCAGTAGGCTCAATCGGCTTCGTCTTGGGTATCAGATTAAGTGATTTGCAGTGGGGGCAGCGGGCCCGTTTGCCGCTCCCGGTTTCGGGAACGCTGAGCAGACTTTGGCAATTCGTACATTTAAATTCGATAGGCATGTCAACACTTTGTGCCATCGGCTCAGTAACGTCAACCGTAATTGCAACGGAACGCCACATTGTTCTCACAAATTCACGGGCGGAACTCCGGACCATTTTGTCGTGCGGACTCAGTTTTGATTAACAACAGTTCGCTGACCAGTAATGGAAGACAATGAGAGCCGAACCTCCACAAAGGCGGAGGTTATGCTCATCGCCTAACGGTTACTTAAATCCGGGGATGTCGCGGCCCTCGGTCCAGGGGATACCACCCTCGTTTAATTTCTTTTCAAAGGTCTTGAAATCGGAATTAATTAACTTCTTAATTGTTTTTGAAACTGCCTTAAATTCAGTTTTGGCGATCTCAACTTGATCCTTTTGTGTCTGAGTGATTCCGTAGGTATTACGGGAAGAACCGTAGAGCACTGACCCAACTCGGCTGCCAATGGACGGGACATCCTCTACAAATTTGTCACTTTTGATATTGTCTCCATTGAGTTGGCGGGCTGCCTTGCGCAATTTAAGTTCGAGTTCACGAGCTTGTTTCAGGAAAGCAGGTTCAGCATTGGGGCTTCTTTCAATGACCTGTTGGATTTTTGCGATCCTTTCAATTCTCGTTGCCAGTGATTGAGCTGTCGCGTTGATGGCATCATTGAACTTAGCGAGGGAAAGTTGATAGGCGATTGTCTCGTCTAAGTTCTTTGGCTTTAGGCTCGGTTCCTCAATTGAGACAATCTCAAAACTTTGTGCATTGCCCAGTTCGGTGGTGGTTCCATCTACCAATTGAAATCCCTGGACGGAGTAGTTGCCTGGAGCAACCATGGGACTCCCATTGTATTGGGTGTATCTCAAATTCCATGATAAGCGGTGCAGTCCTTTGTTTGTGCTGCCGTTAACGCGAGCCACAACCTCATTGGATTGGTTGTAAAATTCGAAGTAAACCTTGGGAGCTTGCTCCAGTGATTCATCGCGTAATTGTTCCCACGAAGGAATTGGAACGTCGTCACCCTTACCGGAGAGTTTGGCTTCGGCTTCCTTTCGGATAGCTGCCTTTGTTTTTAAATCTGACTTGAGGTAGTACGTGAGCGTTGCTCCAAACGCAGGATTGGGGGTCTCGAAGTAACTGTCGCCCTGGGATCCTTTTCTTCCACCTAGCAAATTTTGTGGAATGTACCAAAGCGCTTTGCGTATTGGGAAAATATGTAGATCGCTGCTGTCCAGCAATTCATCCGTTAGATCTCGTAGAGGAGAGTAGTCATCTAGAACGTAGAAACCACGGCCAAAGGTGGCGGCGACGAGATCGTTTTCACGACGCTGAATGGCAAGGTCTCTGAATGGAATATTAGGAGCGCCTGCTGTGATTTTGACCCAGGTCTCGCATCCGTTGAGCGAGCAAAACAAGCCGTATTCGGTTCCTAGAAAAAACAGGTTTTTATTTTCATGGTCTTGCTCAATTCGCCAGACAAGGTGGCGTTCCGGGAGGTCGCCGCTGATCAGCGTCCAGGTTTTGCCACGATCGGTGGTTTTTACTAGGTAGGGTTTGTAGTCGCCGGTTTTGTGGTTGTCGAGACACGCGTAGGCGACGTTGGGATCGTGCCGGTCAGCTTTAATGTCGTTCACAAAAAAGTATTCAGGAACGTCAAAGATTTTTTCCGTGGCGGTCCAGTTGGCTCCGCCATCTTCCGAGACGTGAATCAAGCCATCGTCGGTTCCGATGTAGAGGAGGCCTTCGACCAATGGAGATTCACTGATGGAGGTAATGTTTCCATATTGAGACATGGCGAGGAGGTCGTAGCCCGCGTCAACACTCCAAACACGATCCATCATTTTGAGTTTGTATCGATTTTGGTTACGAGAAAGGTCGGGACTGACGGTGGTCCACGAGTCTCCGCGGTCATCGCTTCGATGCAGGAACTTGGAAGCGAAGTAAATCCGTTTGTTGTCGTGAGGGCTGATTAGAATGGGGGAATCCCAATTGAATCGTAAATTGTCTTCACCGGCACCTGGACGGGGCCGAATGTCAACCGATTGGCCAGTTCGCCTGTCGAACCGCCGAATGTATCCCTCCTGAGACTCGCAATAAATAATGTTGGGATCCGTCGGGTCAATGGCATTGTCATGACCATCGCCTCCGATGGTGATTCGCCAGTCTGCGTTGCGAATGCCCTGTATGTTTCCGGTTCTCGAGGGGCCGTATTGCGTATTGTTGTCTTGCGTACCGCCGACGACATTGTAAAACGGGAACTCGTAATCGACGTCGACCTTGTAGAATTGAGTCAGAGGTAGATTGGCACAGAACGAATAGCTTCGTGCATAGTCATAAGAGCGATAGAGACCCCCATCGCAGCCAACAATCAAAAAGTTGGGGTCAGTCGGGCTGAAGGCGACCGCGTGGTTATCGACGTGCTTGGTCGACTTGGAAATCGAATCCCAGGTCTTGCCGCCGTCTTCCGTACGTCCCATTCGGACGTTCGCGTGATAAACCACGTCAAATCGGTGAGGGTCGCAATAAATTTCCTGGTAGTAATGTGGTCCGGTACCACCGCCTACATAATCTGACATTTTTGTCCAACTGCCTCCAAAATCATCGCTACGGTAAAAGCCGCCGACTCGATTTTGCAATTCAATGGCAGCGTAGACGACGTTTGATTTCTGAGGTGAAACTTGGAGTGCGATCTTTCCTTTGTCTCCGCCGGGCAGTCCCGTTTTCAGTTCGACCCACGACTCGCCACCGTCAGTCGATTTGTAAATTCCAGATTGCGGTCCTGTATTTAATAGCGACCACACCGTGCGGTGTCTTTGATGGGTGGCGGCGTACAGCGTGTCAGGATTATTGGGGTCCATGGTAACGTCGGTGACACCGGTGTAATCTCCGCCGGGTTTGCCGTCGCAATTAAGCACGTTGGTCCAATTGTTTCCACCATCGATTGATTTGAAAAGTCCACGCTGCCCCCCGGCTGACCAAAGTGGACCCTGTGATGCGGCAAACACGACTTTTGGATTTTTAGGGTGAACAATGATTTTCGAGAGGTGCTCAGAATCGGCTAGGCCTTTGTTGGTAAACGTCTTCCCACCGTTGTGACTTACATAGATCCCATCCCCGTAACCGACATGTCGGCCGCCAACATTTTCACCACTGCCGATCCAGATTGTATTGTTATTGTTCGGGTCGATCGTAATGCAGCCAATTGAGTATGACTTTTGGCCGTCAAAGATCGATTCAAACGTCGTTCCGGAATTGGTCGTTTTCCAAACTCCGCCCGATCCAGCACCCACATACCAGACATTTGGATTGGTTGGATCGACAGCGATGTCAGCAATCCGTCCCGACATTAAAGCTGGGCCGATGCTTCTCAGGGGAAGTGCCGAGATAAAACCTGAGTTGATTTTAGAATCAACCGTTGGTGATGGTGTTTCCTGAGCGGGCGCAAATGTCGCCGTGATTAAGCACAAGAAGATCGACGAGATTAACGCCTTGGGCATGAGTGAGGTGCGATAAAACATAGGTGCAATGCTTGATGGGGTGATCGGTAAAAAACAATAATTGGGCGGATGCTACATCGTGTGGCGGTTGAGTGCCGAAACTACTCTGGCTTGGCAGTGACCGCCTTGCAAATTCTAAGCCTCGAGTTTCGTTTGATTTCTCAAGAATGTCAAGGAATCGCTCGCGCGGTCGATATAACCCGTTGCAGTCATCCAGTTATTCCCAAGCTCGGAGTGGGTTCCGAGCAAATCCAGCCAAGTTTTTTTAAACGTTTGCGGGCGAAAGTGACCGTTTCGAGATGGAGGTGATCCAGCAGTGGAGAATTGGATATCCCGACAATTGTGACAAGTTTCACATTAATTCAGGTGGCTCCAGACGAGTCAAAGCACAGCCAAAGAAGTCAGCGGCGGGTTGTTGAATTTGAAAATTTTATTCCAATTGGAATCCTCTCAGGGGACGACCAAAATGCAAACAGATATTATGAAGAAATCAAGTGAATGAACCAAGCAAATGCAAACCTGCCGGACAATAATTCAGAGGAGCTTCGGTCTGAATATTTGCATCGGCTGACTGTGGAAGCGGAAGCGCTCGACGAGATGAACCATGTCAACAACCTGGTGTTCTTGCAGTGGTGCTTAAAGTCCGCCGGCGCGCATTCGAAGAGTGTTGGATGGTCATTTGAGCGGTATCGCGAGTTGGGCTTTGGCTTCATCGTGCGGTCTCACAAAATCAAATACAAAATACCAGCACTGCTTGGAGACGAGGTGGTGGTGAAGACTTGGGTTGCCGGCATGGAGCGTTTTTCGTCAAAGCGCCGGTACCATGTGATTCGTCAACGGGATGGCCGGCGGCTTGCTGAGGCAGAAACCAATTGGGTTTTTGTCAATTTAGATTCCGGCGAGCTAGCGGAGATTCCGGAACTGGTGACTACTGCTTTTGGGATTCAGCGTTAGGGTGATCGGCGTTAGAATAAGAAAATTACTTTCACCATCGCTCGAATTCATTATTATAACAATCATCGATCAGTGATTTTAAGAAGTCTTTTCCCAAGTTTTAGGACGTTTTATGCTCTCTGATGAAACCCAGAATCAATCGTCAGACGAACAGCATAACGCCCGTAAATTGAGTCTCATGAAGGGGCGTCCCCCCGCAGAAGTGGCAGGTTATCAATTCATCGGGTTTGTCGGCAGCGGCGCTTATGGAGAAGTTTGGTCTGCAATCAATGAAAAGACCGGCCGAAGCGTCGCGATTAAATTTTATACAAAGGGGTCGAAGTCTGGCGTCAAGATGTTGGCTCAAGAGGTAGAGAAGCTCGCGGTATTGTCCAATGACAGTTACGTCATTGGATTGTTGGATGTCGGTTGGGAGGCTGACCCCCCCTACTACATCATGGACTTTATTGAGAGTGGCTCGCTTGAAGATCGATTGAAAGGGGGCGGAACGCTTTCGGTAAATGAATCGGTTCAGTTGTTTCAAGAGATCGCAATTGGGATGGCATCTCTGCATGACAAAGGGATTCTGCATTGCGATCTGAAACCAGGCAATGTGCTTCTCGATCAAAACGGGAAACCTCGCGTTTGTGATTTTGGCCAATCCCGTTTAAGCAGTGAGCAAAATTCCTCGCTTGGTACGCTTTTTTATATGGCACCTGAGCAAGCGGATACGGCGGCAATCCCTGACGCCAATTGGGATGTCTATGGGCTGGGGGCGTTGCTGTACAGCATGCTTGTTGGGCATCCGCCTCGCTATTCGGAGTCTTCCATACGCACGATTGAATCCGGCAAAAATGTTCCGGATAGGTTGAGGGCTTACCAGGAACTGTTTCATGGGGAGTCAGTCCCTTCGGAACATCGGAAAATTGCCGGTGTTGATCGTCAGTTGTGTGAGTTAATCGATAAATGCATTGCGGCAGATCCAAAGCATCGATTCAACAATATTCAAAGTGTTCTTTTGGCATTGCGACAACGCGAGATGATCAAGGCTCGCCGTCCGGTCATTATTCTTGGTTTGATTGCCCCGTTCATCTTGATGTCCTTCATGGCAGTCTTTGGATTTATAGCATCTAAAAAGTTCAATGCGGATGCCAAGGAAGCGGTGCTAAACAAAGCGGAACTGGAAAACAAGTTTGCTGGAGATTTTGCGGCTCGTGGCGCTGCATCCAATTTAAATGAGTATTTTAGAGCGGTTCGGCAACTCTCGGACGATGAGAAATTTCGGGATGATTTTTTAAACTTAATTAACAACTCCGAGATGACGGATCTACGAAGCCGAATTGCCTATCCGGAACTGAATGACGACTCGCCGGGAGAAGGGACGGAGGAACTGGACTCCGTGAGAGCACGGTTGGCGAACGATGAGTATGTCCGCAAGATTGAGACAATCCTACGATCAAGGCTGACAGACCGCGACAATCAGTATCCGTCCAATGTCGACAGTTGGTTCGTCTGTGATCGATGGGGGAATCAGGTTGCGTCCGTTTTTGCAGGGCGAAAAGTAAATACGACTCGCGGGAAAAATTTCAGTTATCGAAGCTACTTTACAGGCAACTATCAGGATCTCGATAAATCAGCGCCATCGCTCTCCTGGAATGAAGCCAACGACGCAGTCTCCTCTTTAAATAATCGAAAGATAATTTCGCGTGAACACCTTTCGTCGGGATTCTTAAGTACACAAACCGATGGCCTCAAAGTCGCTTTTTCAGTTCCTATTCAGGTTGATGGGGAAGTTGCTGGGATCGTCGCCTTGACCATCAATCTGGGAGATATCGCTGAATTTGATTTGAAGGAAACTGGCAGCGACAATGCAGATTACGCGGGAGATAAAGTCGATCATTTTATGATGCTGGTTGATACTCGTGGTTCGATCGCGACGGAAGCAGGAACGCAAGTAGCGTTGATTCTAGAGCACCCAGCGATGGAACAGGTTTTGAAAGATTCTGATGGGCAGGATTTGGACATCGGTTTTGCGAAGGTGTCGCTTGCTCCCGAGGATCCGTTGTTTGGGAAGAGCTTAGATTATGCTGATTCAGAAATTGGAGCAGAGGTTTCTTTGGCGGGAAGGCAGGGGGAATTCGATTTCGGCGCGATCATTGAAAGGATTTCCCTTGGTGAGCTGGTGGTAGGAACGCGTAAGAGTGAACTGCCCGACACGGTAAAGGGAATTGAAGTGTGGGCGGTTTTGAACCGCGAAAACGAATTGAAAGTCGTCGATGAGCTTGCTACAAATTTGGTAGGTTTGGGAGCGATGGCTGGTTTGGGTGGCTTTATTTTCGTCATTGGTATGCTGCTGTTCGTAAGAAGGCTGCTGGCAGAGTCGCGAAAAAAACTGACCTGGTCCTTCGAACCTGATCGGACTGAATATAACGCTACTGTTGCTTACCGTTCTCATCTAGACGATTGACTGAGCTAGGTCGGCAAAGGCGACCGGGGATTTAGATCGTCAACGACGGCCTGGCGAGTCCGTTTATGCGGGAGAATTGAGGGGCTGGTTGAAGAAGGTGTTTATCGCTTAGATTGGTGCTCGCACGGCGGTCTTGTGAGCGAATTATACCGCACCATCTAAGGTCATTCATGGCTTTAGATTTGTCTTTTTAAAGCAGAAATATGAATCAATCACAAATAGCAAGGGTATTTAAATCTCCCGTCATTGATCAAGTTGGCGTGGTGGAGCGGGCGAAACGATTTACAACGCGCAGCATCAAAAGTGAGGCGAAGATGCAGGGGCTTGAAATGGTTCTAAGCATGATTGATCTCACGACGCTTGAGGGAATGGATACTGAAGGGAAAGTCAAACAGCTGTGTTATAAGGCTCAGCATTTACATGACTCAATCGATGGCCTGCCGACGGTTGCCGCAATTTGTGTTTATCCGAATTTTGTTGGGTTGGCTAAGCGTTGTCTCGCTGGGTCTGGTATTAATGTGGCCTCTGTTGCGACCGCGTTTCCAAGTGGAAATTCCTCTTTGGAAATTAAATTGGCGGATGTGTCGATGGCTGTGTCAGAGGGGGCTGATGAGATTGACATGGTAATCTCGCGCGGGCGTTTTCATCGTGGTGAATACAATTTTGTTTTCGACGAAATTGCTGCAGTGAAAGCCGCTTGCGGAGAAGCGAGATTAAAGACAATTCTTGAAACCGGTGAGTTGGGGTCTCTTGATAAAGTTCGTCTTGCCAGTGACATTGCAATTGCCGCTGGTGCTGATTTTATTAAAACTTCGACTGGGAAAATTCAACCGGCTGCGACCATGCCGGTAACCTTGGTAATGCTTGAGGCAATTCGGGACCATTTTCAAAAGACCGGATTGATGGTTGGGATGAAACCTGCCGGAGGAATATCTAAGTCCAAGCTCGCACTTCATTACTTAATTATGGTGAAGGAAACCCTTGGCGATGCTTGGCTCGATCCCAAATGGTTTCGGTTTGGTGCAAGTTCATTAGCGAACGATGTTTTAATGCAGATCGAAAAACAGCGGACGGGCGCCTATCAAGCAGCCAACTATTTTGCGATTGACTGATACAAGAAATTCTTATCTCAATTTTTGGAATCAGATCACCTGCTGATTTTTAATCAGCGATTAATTTCGAAACAGAAAATATTATGACACATAAGAACAGTAATTGGGATTTATCACCGGCTCCTGAGAGCACTGGGCATATTTCTCTAAATGACCACTATGGCGTTTTTATCGATGGCGAGTTTCGAACGCCCGACCACGGCAATCGTTTTCAATCTATCAACCCTGCGACGGGAGAGGTGTTGGCGGAAATTACGGAATCTTCTTCGCAGGACGTCGACCGGGCGGTCGCGGCTGCACGTGCTGCTTACGCAGGTGAGTGGTCCAAAATGGGAGGTCGAGAACGCGGCAAATATCTGTATCGTCTGGCGAGAATGTTACAGGAGAAGTCTCGCGAATTTGCCGTAATCGAGTCACTTGATGGCGGTAAGCCAATTCGGGAATCCCGGGATGTCGATGTCCCGTTGGCCGCCGCTCATTTGTTTTATTATGCCGGCTGGGCGGACAAGCTGAGTTATGCGTTTCCTAATCGGAACCCCCAGCCAATTGGGGTCGCGGGGCAAATTATCCCCTGGAATTTTCCGTTGTTAATGGCGGCTTGGAAAATAGCTCCCGCGTTGGCGACCGGAAATACGGTTGTCCTCAAGCCGGCAGAAACCACTTCCTTGACCGCCTTGAAATTGGCGGAGCTAATTCAGGAGGCTGGTTTTCCTCCTGGCGTTGTCAATGTTGTGACCGGTCACGGCGATGTGGGGGCAGCAATTGTCAAGCATGAAGATGTGGATAAAGTTGCGTTTACGGGCTCTACGGAGGTTGGCAAGCTCATTCAGAAATCGATCGCGGGAACTAACAAACGGTGTACGCTCGAATTAGGTGGGAAGGCGGCGAATATTGTTTTTGATGACGCTGCCATCGATCAGGCCGTCGAGGGAATTGTCAATGGTATCTATTTCAATCAAGGACATGTCTGTTGTGCTGGAAGTCGATTGTTTGTTCAAGAGTCGATTCATGATCAACTGATCGAGAAGCTTAAGCATCGCATGGGTACGTTGATCGTAGGGGATCCCATGGATAAGAATACGGACGTCGGTGCAATTAATTCTCGGGAACAATTGGCGACAATCGAACAATACATTGAGGTTGGTAAGCAGGAAGGTGCGGAGTTTTACCAAGCGGAATGTCAATTGCCCGACGCTGGTTTCTGGTGTCGACCGACTCTGTTTACCGATGTGGCTCAGTCTAATCGGATAGCACAGGAAGAAATTTTTGGGCCTGTGTTAGCTGTGCAAACCTTTCGCACGGTGGCGGAGGTCATCAAAAAGGCAAACAACACACCTTATGGTTTGTCGGCCGGTGTGTGGACCGATAAGGGGTCCAAAATCTTTAACATGACCGCACAAATGAAAGCCGGTGTAGTTTGGGCGAATACATACAATCTCTTCGATCCAACCTCTCCCTTCGGAGGATTTAAAGAGAGTGGTTTTGGTCGAGAGGGAGGGCTGCATGGGCTCTCTGCCTATCTGGATATTTGAGAATTGTCACTTCTAACAGTGACGGAATCTTTACGACGAATTTATAGTTCAAGCGGGTGAAAAGACAGTGACAGAATCAAATGAAAACTCAGGCAAATCCGACCGACTTGAGGTCTTGAAAACTTACAAGATGTACATCGACGGCAAGTTCCCTCGAACTGAGTCTGCGAGATATTACCAGCCTGTTGTCAATGGAACGTCGTTGGGGAACGTTTGCCTCGCGTCTCGTAAAGATGTGCGTAACTCTGTGGTTGCCGCGCGTTCTGCACAAGCAGCCTGGGCCAGACGTACCGCCTACAATCGGGCGCAGATTCTTTACCGAATTGCTGAAATGCTGGAAGGGCGATCCCAACAATTTTTAGATGAGCTTATTCGGCAAGGAATGGAAGCTGACTCGGCTGAAACTCAGATTACCCAGAGTATTGACCGTTTGATTTACTACGCGGGTTGGTGCGATAAGTATCAGCAGGTATTTAGTTCCGTCAATCCTGTCGCGTCGTCGCATTTTAATTTTTCGACACTCGAACCGGTCGGCGTAGTCTTTGCTGTCGCCTCGCGTGACTGCCCGCTGTTGGGTTTGATCTCATTGATTGCACCTGTGATTGCCTCGGGAAATACTTGTGTTGTTCTTGCTTCCGAAAATAGTCCCTTGTCCGCAATTACCTTTGCAGAAGTCTTGGCAACATCTGACGTGCCCGGTGGTGTGGTTAATATTTTGACAGGACGAGTCGAAGAATTGTCGGAACACTTTAGCCGTCATTTGGATGTCAACGCGATTGCCTGTGATGGTCTGGGAGTTGACTTAAATACGACGATCAAAGAGTTCGCATCGGAAACCATAAAACGCGTAAAAATATATCATCAGGAATGGTCCGCTGAGGCCGCTGCGAACCCTTATCTCATTCAAGATTTTTGTGAAGTAAAAACGACGTGGCACCCGATCGAACAAATCACTGAGTCGGGCGCTTCTTACTAAATTAACAGCGGTCTTGAGTTTCGTTTTTGAAGGTAATGGTTCGCACCGAACACTAACGCGTTTTTTGATTGAGTGTCCTCTGTCAAAATACGGCAGTTAAATTCAATCACTTTACCGATTCATCAGTGATTGAATTTCAGAATTTAACCCCTGGGTGAGGCCCAGAGAGTTAATCACGGCGAGTGTGACGAGAAAGACTAAAATGGCGGCGAAGGTGTTGGCAAACAAGATGCTTCGTCTTTTCTTGTTGGCTGCATGAATTTCTTCTTGTTCCTTGAGTAAGACCGGCAAATAGTATTTTACGGTTGATAGAGTTTTGGGCTTAGGCATAGCGTGGGTAGGTCGTGGGGTTATCGTTTGGAGTAATGTCGACTGGAGAGTCACGGAGTGAAAGTGCCGCAACGAGAATATCTTTCGTATTCCGACGGCTAAAGCAGAATCAAAGCAAGCCCTGTGCCATTGATTAATACTCGGTTTTTACAGCCATTTACCAGTGCGGAGTTGCAGAAACACAACGGTTGTCTGGAGGGGCGTTGACTTCCTGCAACGTCTGGATTGTCGGCGGGAATCGCTGTTGACCGAAATTTATGATCTGAGTTACCGGTTGCGAACTCAGACTCGAAATACGCGGGGGTATCAGTGGTTAATCGTTTTTAGGAACTCAGCCAAGGGCAAGGTATTGGCAACATCAGCGGCAGTTAAGCATCCGCGGCGAGCTTGTTTAATGCCGTAGCGCATGTTGCTCAATCCCTGCGTCCGGTGAGCGTCGGTGTTGATCACTACTGGGATGCCGTGTGTTTTAGCTGCTAAAAGGTGAATGTCATTCAGGTCGAGTCGAATGGGGTTCGCGTTGAGTTCAACCAGTTTGTGATTAGCCTTCGCCGCTTGGAAGACGGCATCGATGTCAACGTCGTACGCCTCTCGTTTGTTCAAGAGTCGACCGGTTGGGTGTGCAACCATCGATACATGTGGATTTTCGATCGCTCCAGTAATCCGATCAGTAATTTGTTGTCGAGGTTGATTTTGGCCGTAGTGAATACTGGCAATAATGAAATCACCCTGAACCAGCACTTCGTCGGGTAGATCCATCCCACCAGCTTCTAGAATGTCACATTCAATGCCCTTCAGGATCACGAAATCATCAGTGCACTTGGCATTTATTTGGTCAATTTGCTTCCATTGGTCCAATAGTCTTTCGGGAGTCAAACCATTGGCCATGGAGACCCTTTGGGAATGATCCGTGATTGCAATGTAGTTTAACCCGAGAGCTCTCGCCGCGTCTGCCATCTCCTCGATAGATGCCTTTCCATCGGTCGCGGTGGTGTGCATATGAAGGTCTCCCTGAATGTCAGCGAGTTCGATTAGTTTGGGGAGTTCACTTCTTTCTGCCCAATCTAATTCACGCCGCGCTTCTCTAATTTCAGGGGGGAAATAGGGTAGGTCGAGGGATTCGTACACTTCCAATTCGGTCGTGCCAGCAACTCGTCGGTCGTCCGAATCATTGACTTCAAATACACCCCACTCGTTGACCTTAAGTCCCATTTGTTTAGCGCGGCCGCGAATGAGTACATTGTGATCTTTTGATCCAGTGAAGTACTGAAGTGCCGCCCCGAATGATTCTTGGGGAACAACGCGCAGGTCAACTTGGAATTCATTCTCCAAGCGAACCGACATTTTTGTGTCTCCACGCACGATTACGGAGGTGATTTCTTGATACTTACTAAAGTGATCCATGACGGTCTGACTGTCATCTGAGTCGACCAGGAGGTCCAGATCGCCGACGGTTTCTTTTCCACGCCGGTAGCTACCCGCGAATTCACTTTGGCGAATCGCTGCACAGGTACTCATATGGTTTCCAAGATCCTTCGCGATTTTATCGGCATGTGCCCACAGAATTCGCTCGTTCGCTAACACTGCGATTGCGATTCCCTGAAGAATGGCTTCTTCGGTTTTGGCACCAAACCCAGACAAGAGCCTTACCTGCTGGGCTTCGCACGCAGCTTTGAGTTGATCCAGAGATTGAATTCCAAGTTCATTAAACAGTGCTGCGCACTTTTTTGGGCCCAGCTTGGGAACGTTCAATAGATCAAGAACTGTCTTGGGTACTGTCTCCAGTATCTCGTCGAGTTGCTTTAGTCTGCCGGTGCCCACCAATTCCTGGCATTTTTCTGCAACGCCTTTGCCGATGCCGTCGAGCTTGGTGAGATCTTGGTCGGCCTCAATCATGCTGGCGATTGATTCGGGCAGTTCCTTGATAATTCGCGAGCCATTGCGGTAGGCTCTTAGGCGAAATGAATTTGCACCTGTGAATTCCAATAAATCGGCTAACTGAGATAAGTTTTTTGAAATTTTTTCGTTGTTCATGTCCGGATGATAACGTTTGATAATCAAGTTGATAAGACGGTAGTCGCGGCTGACGGTAACCACTGGCGAATCCAGGGGATGCTAAAGTTTGTTTCAGTGATACGCTTGGCGATTGGCGTTGTGGTTTTCGCGGTGATTAAAAATCGAAAGATTGAAAACGCGAGTGAATTGGACGGCGGGAGGAGCAAATCCGATCGGAAAATCGGTAGTTTCACAACACTTGTTCTCTTATAATGACCGAAGGAATGGTGTTTTTATCACCGCTGCCTAGTCTGTCTCAGTAAGGCTTAACCTATCGATGGGGATGGATTGAAAGAAAAGCAAAACCATAGACTCGAGCGAAAGTTAGCAATATCAATTTGCATTTCGGCGGCTTGCCTGTGCTTGGCGTATGCGTTGTTTCGCACTGATCTACCTGGTTGGTGGAGGCTGTGCGGTGGAGGAATTCCCTATACGCTATTTTTCGTTACTTTCTTCTTTGCTTTATTGCCCAAACGAGGCCTCCTGGGATTGTTCACGTGCATGGCGATTGGCTGGTCCTGTACTGCGGAATTTTTGCAGCTTTGGCAGGTTGGTTGGTTGAATGAAATTCGTTCAACTACCTTGGGGGCGGCGTTGCTTGGGAGTTCGTTTACTTGGTCAGACATTCCGCCTTATTTTATCGGTGGCGGATTGGGATACTTACTTTTGCGGTTGGTGTTTTGGAGAGTGGGCCAACGGTAGGTCACCGGGGGTTCTTTGTTAAAGCGGGTAGGCTATTTCTGTTTATATCTAAGCTGTCTTCTTGGGGGAACGAAATTTGTTTCGAGTCAACTAGGGAAAGCAAGTTTTGCTCATTTGGAAAAATTGGCCGTCTTCATCCATTTTGTTGGGCTACGATTTTTTAGTTAAAAAAAATCTGCGCGAGAAAATGACTAATGAAAGATTCAATTCGCAAGAACCGATTGCTCGTAGATTGGAAATTCCAGGGTGCGTTATGTCTGCGAATTTCGTTTTATTGGTTGCTATGTCAAACGACTTTGGTGGCGACGATGCTTGGCTTTCTTGCACTGGAAGCTCAAGCAGATTTGCATCCTTACGATGGAACGGCATCGCCATGGCGGTTCATTATGCCTGCTGTGGTTGGGTCGAGCGTGTTCTTGCCGCTTGTGCTGCTCGATAATTTAAGAATGTCAAATCGAATAGCTCAAACTTTAAATCGATTTCGAAATACATTAAATCAACTGTGCGAACGTCAGGAAAGTGAGTCGGTTGTGGAAATGGCGGCCGACCGAGTAAGCGAAAGAAACGATGCTTCCAAAAGTGTGGTTTCCTCGTAGAGTTGCTTGATTCGCTGTTTTATGGCAGAGGGAATACTGGATTTATTCTGATGTCGACGTTTGGCCGTTGAATCGCACTTATACTTTTATTTCTTTACACCGAAACCACTGAAAATATAAACAACTTGGAACTCGTTTGAGTTTTGAGAAAAGGGCAAACCGATCGTGAGGTCGGGACGCAAAGCCATGGGTCTCCCGATTGGAGATCGCCAGGTTACCTGAAAAATGAAAACTAATTCGTGTGCGATTCGTTCGCTAGAAGGAGTTCCAATGTTTTGCGTTAGTAAAAACGTATTCATGAGACGCAGTCAAGTTTGGGGATTCCCAATTGGGCGAGCGTGTAGGCGTCGGTCAGTTGACACTCGAAGTTTTCAAAAACGTCCCGACGTGACGGGCGGATTCATAAATCGCAGTGCAGTTTCTGCTGTTCATCGCTTGCATCGCTGTGGTGTTGCGACGATCGAGTTTGCGCTGGTCGCTCCGTTTATCTTATTTATTATTTTCGGATCGGTTGAATTCGCCCGAATGATGATGGTCAAACAGGCATTGACCAACGCGGCGCGAGAGGGGTGCCGACATGCAACTCTGGTGACTACCCAAGACTCTGATGATTCAGAGTCTTTTGTCCGCCAAATTCTAAAGCCTACGATTGTCGACAGCGACGACGAACAAATCGTGACGATAGTCATCGAACCCAGTTTCTCGGCAACACCTAATTCAGGAGAGAAGATCGTTATGGCGATTGAAGTCGCTTGTTCGGATATTACCTGGTTGCCGGAGATGTTCCTGTGTGGAGCAAAAATAAGAAGCTCGGCATCGATGATTCGTGAGTGATTGGAGAATCTATGATTTTAAAGTTAATTAAACGTCCCCGTTCTGGAAGAACGGTAGGCAGCAACCGACACGGCGCGGCAACGGTAGAGACGGCGATGTTGATTCCATTGTTGATTTTGGTTTCACTTGGAGCGACTGACGTTGCTCAGTACATCAATCTGGCTCAGTCGATTACTAACGCTGCCCGGCATGGCGCCAGATTTGCTGCAAAAGATACGACGCAAACGGTCGAGCAGGTTGAGCGTGAGGTTGAGCGAGTTTTTGCCGATCTTTTCCCACAATGTACCGCAGATGAATTGGAGAGTGCATTGGTGATCGGGGTGACTGATTTAAATGGAGGGGTGATTGGTTCAGGAATGCTTGAGGATATTTCCTCAGGCAATCCTGTCGCTGTGCAAGTGCAATTCGATTTTGATGCCATTCGTTGGCTGAAAGGTTGGGAGTATTTTGGTTTCGATTTTGTTAGATCCGAGGCGATTGGAAGGAGGGAGTAAATGGCTGAAATGCTTAAAGTTGACGGCGGTTTTAATGGCTTACAATGTCGCGCACGCAGGGGTAAAAGTCGGCGTGGAAATGCGGTAGTTTTTGTCGGCATGATGTTGCCCGTCATGTGCGGATTTATTGCGCTTGCAGTAGATTATGGCTTCTTACTTTACATCCGAGCCGATTTACAACGCTCTGCAGATCATGCGGTTTTAGCAGCTGTCAGAGATTTGGAGCCGAGTTACGACGGGAGTCAGGATTTGGATCAAGTACGTGCTACGTTGCGTGAATTTGCCCAGTTAAATGCAGGGGACGCCATTTTAATTCTGGATGACGATATTCAGATTGGGCGTTTTAATCCCTTGACCGTTTATACCGAGTTCGAGATGCTCGACGATGGAGTTTTCGATACGGTGGTTCTAACTCTTAGGCGGGACAATTTGGCGAATTCGTCGGTATCACTGTTTTTCGCCAAGCTGTTCGGTAACCAATCCACGGATGTTTCGGTAACGAGTACCGCAGTTTTACAAAAGGCAAAACTGTTGACTGAGGGGACCGATATACTGCCAGTTGGAATCCCGATTTCAGTTTGGGATGCCCAGGCCGAAAATTCTACTTGGTCAATTTATGGAGATGGGAGGATGAAAGATCAATTTGGGAATGAAATCCCCGGCAATTGGGGAACCGTCAATGTTGGCTCCGATAATAACTCCACTTCGGCATTGGTAGATCAAATCAACGTTGGCCTGAAACAAGAAGACCTTGATAGCCTTGCCGAAAACGGAAGGATTTCAACCAACGAATACATAGATAGCCAGGAAGAGATTACGCTTTCAGGTGATCCCGGTTTCTCAGCGGGAATCAAATCTGCAGTAGTGGCGGCGCATGGGCAGAGTAAATTAGTGCCATTGTTCGATCACTTGGAGGGTTTTGGCGGAAACTTGAGTTATGACATCGTTGGCTGGGGCGTGGTTCAGGTTGTCACTTCGACCTGGAAGGGAAGTAAGACGTCGTCAATCACCGTTCGGAAATCTTATTTATATGATGGGGATTTAAGACCGCATTCGGATCTGAGCGAAACTGATAATATAATTAAGAACGCTTTTACATCCCCAGTGCTCGTTGAGTAATCTGAGCTTAGCCCCGCGCCAGTCGCGATTTCGGAGTGTTGCCGGCTGGCGTTGGTTGGGCTGAATGAAAACAGCGGGGGTAATTCAGAAAGGGCAATATTAAGGGCGATTAAAAATAACCCTGACAAGTTGGACTCTTAAATTTGCGGTCAATATCTCTCGTGCCAACAGAACTCGCTGAGTCTGACGAATTTTTAGCTTTTCGATTCTTTGAGGATTTCTGGAAAATCGTTTTCTAGGCATCTTTTGGTGAATGGCCGAGAGCTTTACGATTGAACCATGATCCGCTACTGTCTGACAATTTTTTTAAGTGCATTTTTGCTGTTCCAGGTACAGCCGATGATCGCACGATTTATTTTGCCATGGTTCGGCGGAACGGCAGCAGTTTGGACGACATGCATGATGTTTTTCCAGACGCTCCTATTGCTCGGGTATCTTTATGCTCATTTAATGCGGCGTTTTGTTTCTCCTCGGATGACTTGGGTGCTGCATCTTGGATTGCTGCTGATCGCAGCCGCGACGGTATCGGTAGTCCCGGCGGACAGTCTGCGACCAAGTGGCGAAGGGAATTTAACTCTCGGAATTATTGGCGTTCTCGGGTTCACGATAGGCATGCCCTTCTTCGTACTTTCTAGCACGGGGCCTTTAATTCAAGCTTGGCAATCGAGTTCACATCAAGGGCAATCGCCCTATCGACTGTATGCGCTTTCGAATTTAGGTTCAATCTTGGCACTAGTTACGTACCCATTTCTGGTAGAGCGATATTTGCCAATGAACAGCCAGGCGCTGTTTTGGACGATTGGATTTTATTGTTTTTCAATCACTTGTTGTTGGAGCGGTTGGCAGACCGTTCATTTGAAAAATTGGTCTGGGGCCGATTTTAATAAGCCGCTGGACCAAACTGGTGGGCGGGTTGATGGTGAGCGGTTTGAGATGGGGCGATCAAGATTGATAGTGACCATCGTTTGGTTCGTCTTGGCAGCGACGGCGTCGATCATCCTGTTGGCAACCACCAATTTATTATGTCAAGAAGTTGCTTCGATCCCATTCCTGTGGATATTGCCTCTGAGTCTCTATCTACTGTCCTTTATCATTTGCTTTGACCGGCCGGCCTTCTATCGGCGTTTGATTTTTATGCCACTGGTTGTGGTTGGTTCGGTCATCGCTGTTGGCTTGGTTCATCTTGGTTTGTTCACGGGTCTCGCATTTCAAATTATTGCATTATCGATGGTTTGTTTTTCCGCCAGCATGGTATGTCATGGTGAACTCGAGCGTTCCAAGCCATCCCCCCAATATTTGACTGGCTTCTACCTCGTTGTTGCCTTTGGCGGTGCTGCCGGGGGTGTTTTTGTTTGCATTCTCGCTCCGCAGATTTTTACGGGGTTTTTAGAATTTCATGTCGGACTAGTCGTGAGCTTGCTCGTGGTTTTGTGTGTTCTCGTCTTGCCGTCGAAAAAGCGATCTTTTGCAGTTTCTCCGAGTGTTAAGCTGCTCAAGTACGGCGCAGCAATGTCCGTCTTCGTTGTTCTTGCTATCGTGCTTTCAAGCGCTGTTTATTTTCTTGATCCAAGTTATCAGCAGGGTTTGATTTTTCGCGGTCGCAATGAATATGGGCTCGTCTCCGTTGTAGAAAAAGATGGCTATCGCCAGTTCATTAATGGACGCGTTGAGCATGGGGGGCAGAAGGTTGGAACTGGTCAAGAAATGGAGCACATCAGTTATTATGTCCCGGAGAGCGGCGTCGGTGTTGCGTTTGACGGCTTTCGCGAATTCTCTGATGACAGTCTAAATGTAGCTGTGTTGGGGCTTGGTGCCGGTGCAATGGCGACTTGGCTGGAGCCCAATGATCGAATGGTCTTTTATGAAATTAATCCCATGGTGGTTGATATCGCGAAAAACCATTTTAGTTTTCTTGAGAATTCAGCAGGAGAGACAAGAGTTGAGCTTGGCGACGGGCGACTCCAGCTTCAGAAGGAGATGGAAGCCGGTGACAGTGATCCTTACGATCTGATTTTTATAGATGCATTTTCAAGTGACTCGATACCAATTCACCTGCTGACAACTGAATGCTTTGAGGTCTACTTAAATCGGCTCAAGCCCAACGGTGTGTTAGTCGCGCACATTACAAATCGATTTATTGATTTACAGCCAGTCATCTTAGACCATTCTCTTCGCAACGGTCTTACGCCAATTTTGGTTGACTATCATTCACCTGACGGTAAGCTCAAAACACGCTGGATATTGATGACAAAAAATAGCGATTTCAAGGATTCGGCGAAGGTGAAATTGTTTGAGCGGGAATGGGTGGAAGAAATTTTACCAGTCCGATGGAGCGATGATTATTCGAGCGTAGCGGCATTGCTGAATTGGTCAGTTGGAGTTGATCTTGAAAAAATGAATGCCGACCTAAAAGACTCGATGACCAGCGAACCAGT
>JAQXDZ010000042.1 GCA_029251085.1 Mariniblastus sp. | reverse complement strand
TTCAATTCGTTAACCATCGCAATGTTGACACTGCGGTAGGTGTTTTCGAGAATCTTGCAAGCCTCGGCAACCTCGCAGGAATTAACAGGTACGACTTGGGTGATCGCCTGCTCATAGAATCGTTTTGCAATCCGGAGGCTGTTGGGCTCGTGCCCGCCGACAACCTTGGGAATGGTTCCTGCCGTGAAATCTGGATTGCCCGGATCCTCACGTTCGGGGCTGTAGGCGAGAAAGAAATCAATCCCTACTTTCAAACCGGATTCTTCAAGAATTGGAAGCAGAACATCTTTGGTCGTTCCGGGATAAGTCGTACTTTCGAGCACTACCATCTGACCTGCCCGCAGGGTCTTTGCGATCGATTTTGCTGTTAGCTCAACGTATTTTAGGTCTGGGTCACGGCTATCTGATAGTGGCGTCGGCACGCAGATCAGAATAACATCAGCTTCACCGAGCCGATTCATTTCAATTGTTGCTTCGAATTGTTCTTTATCTAGCCAGCCCTGAATGGTGTCATGGCTAATATGAGCGATGTAGCTGTTGCCAGAATTAAGTGCATCCGCTTTTGATTGGTCCACATCGAAACCAATCGTATTAAAACCCGCAGAAATGTAGGCATCGAGCAGGGGTAAGCCAACATACCCCAATCCGACGACCCCAACGGTTGCTGTTTTGTTATCGACTGACTGGAGAAGGCTTTCAGCTGTATTTGTTAATGTGTCGGTCATTTTAGAAAATTCGAATGAAGAGAGATAAAGTGTTTAGCTGGTGTAATTCAGCATCGTTACTGCGATTAAAATAGTCAAGAATCGGTTGATAAGCCGAGGGTGGCTAACCAAGTGATGTTTACTACAACGTCAGAATGTTCGGAAAAAAAGGGTTAGATGGGGGCGGTTGAGTTGGGTTGTTTGGCAAACTGCAAATCAGGTTCTACTCCAAACGGGCTGCCTCAGAGACGAAGATTTCAGCAATTCGTTCAGCGGCATGTCCGTCCCATAAAGCAGGGCATTCACCTGTTTTGTAGGTGCCGTTAATAACTTCCGTCAAATGAAGTTTCAGTTTTTCGGAGTCGCTGCCAACGAGCGTACTGGTTCCGAGGGTGACGGTGATCGGTCGCTCGGTGTTAGGTCGCATCGTAAGGCACGGAACACCAAGTGCTGTCGATTCTTCTTGTAACCCTCCTGAGTCGGTGACAATGACTTTCGCTTGAGAGGTAAGGCAAAGGAAGTCGTTGTAACCTGCGGGGCCGAGGCAGGTAATATTGCTGGCTGAATCTAAAAGATCCAAATATCCAAAAGCTTCTAAACGCGATTTTGTTCGCGGATGGATTGGAAAAACCAGCGGTAAATTGGCAGAAATTTCCACTAAAACCTTTAGCAATTCCCCGAGTACTTTTTCGTCATCTACATTGGCAGGCCGGTGCAAAGTTACGACACCGTATTTCCCT
Source organism: Mariniblastus sp. (assembly GCA_029251085.1). Lineage (GTDB taxonomy): Bacteria > Planctomycetota > Planctomycetia > Pirellulales > Pirellulaceae > Mariniblastus. The sequence goes on along the minus strand of JAQXDZ010000042.1, from coordinate 982 downwards.
GGCTCGAGTGACAAATCTTGAAGAATACTACTCTGTTTTGCTCGTTCAACCTGACTCAATAGTGTGTCGATCATGACGTTTCCAACCAGATGAATTTTGGAGTCGTCGTGTCCCTCATGTTGAAGATTTTTTACGCCATCCGGTTCAGAGGGAAGAAGCATATCGCAAATTGAATCGGTCAGCATTCGATTGATTTCTTCTGGCATCGTGAGGTCAAAACTGCGAAGACCGGCTTCAACATGAGCCACGGGTATTAGAAGTTTCGCCGCCGCAATGGTGGCGGCCATGGTTGAGTTGACGTCGCCAACGACAATCATCCGGTGAAAGGGAGTGCCATTCTCCGACGCCTCCACAAGCACATTCTCGATCGCGATTAAAATTTCCGCGGTTTGTTTTCCGTGGCTTCCCGAACCTATTCCTAAAGAAATTTCCGGGCGCTTAATCCCCAACTCCTCAAAAAAAATATCTGATAAATTGGAATCGTAATGTTGGCCAGTGTGAATTAACACTGGATCAAGGCAATCATGTTCTTCAAAAGCCCTTAAGATTGGGGCTATTTTCATAAAGTTGGGGCGTGCCCCGACGATGCATGCGATTCGTAGTTTTGTGGTCATGGCATTAAAAGTGAATGATTGTTTAGTACGTTGGCAACCGTCCCGTGTCCACAAAAATTGTCATTGAGCACGGCTACTACAAGGAGCGTTTTTATGCTGCTTGGAGCTTTATCTATCATAATCAAACAAACGAAAGGTCCCGTTAAATTTGTTTACCGCTTTGAAACTAGCCCGCGGAATAACGTGCACGGGCGTGTTATAACAATTGTGATAGTTTTCTCGGATCGTTGGGGAAAGCACGCCGGTTATTTGAACAACGTTGTTCCCCGCCATCAGACTTCTGACAGCAGATCGTAATAGGCTTGGATCGAGTTTTCTTTTGTAAATCGAGTTGTTGCAGCAATCTGGCATCTCTGCTGATAACGGGC
>JAQXDZ010000028.1 GCA_029251085.1 Mariniblastus sp. | reverse complement strand
TCCAGTTTTCCAAACAATTGGACCCTCGAAAAAGCTCGGCAGACCGCGATGAGGCACAGGCGCTTTTGGAGTGTCTATGGGTTCTAGAGGAGCAAGGACTTCCAAATCTAGAGTTATTGAAGCGGGTTTTTCAGGCCGAAGAAAGTAAAGTTCGTGCAGCTTCTATCCGTACCCTTGGTCATTGGAATGGAATGGTAGAAGGCTGGGAGCCGATTCTCATGGCTGCAGCTAAGGATTCATCTGCCCTCGTTCGTGCTGAAGCCGTTAAAGCCGCGGTCGACCTCGGTGGACTCGTCGGTGCTGAAGCCGTTTTTTCCGCTAATTCAAAGGAGCTCGATCCCGAACTAGAAACCGTGCTTAGCTATGCGAAATCCCAGCTCAACATTGATCAAATGATTCGGCAAATGCTCGTTACCGGCAAATCGCTTTCGCCAGGTGCGCGTGCCTATATTTTAGCAACGGGCAGCCCCGAAGACTTGGTTCGCCTAAAGCCAAGTGAAGACGTTTATCGAGCCATTCTCCTACATGTCGATTCGAAGTTGGCCGTGCTGCAGACTTCGGTCAGTGCTCTGTCCGAACTTACTCGACAGCCGAAGACAAAGCTCATTGTCGATTTAATCAAACAGGAACAAGCTAAGTCTAAGAATAACGTGGTGGGACTCGGCAAATTGTTAGCGGCCCAGCCAATCGAAGATCTAAGATTAATTCAGCCCGAAGTTGAGGACCTGGCCGTCAACGGCTCCACCTCTCAAATCAAACGACTTGGATACGCCTCATGGGTTGCCGCCTCCGATCCGGGTGATGCTTTTTTGGCCGCCACAAAGTCCAAGAAACGGTTGCGGGATTTCCTTGATGCGGTTCCCTCCGTCAACGCAATCGCACGCGGCAGCCTTTTTGACAAGGTCAGCCCACTCGTCTTTGAATTGCCAAAACAATTGGGCGTCGAAGCAGCGACGGGCGGCCTAAAAAATGGAATAAGTGCTGGTTACCTGACTCCCCATGCCGCTAATGCAGATTCTGCAACAGTAGATCAGCGGAAACCACAATTAAGCGGAGAGGTCGCAAACTTTGGTCTGTTCATTCCCAGTGGACAGCCGCGAGATGCGTTCACTAACATTTTCAACTCTTTGGTTGATGTTCCCAAAACCGGTAGTTACACGTTTTTCATTACCTCGGATGACGGTTCACGCCTCTACATCAACGGGGAGGAACTGATTAACAACGATGGACCTCACGGAATGGTAACTAAATCAGGTACAGTTTCACTACCGACCGGCTTACATTCCATCCGCGTCAACTATTTCGATTCCGGCGGTGGAGATGGCTTGCAAGTCGAGTGGAGTGGTCCTGGCATTAAACGCCAACCCATTCCTGCAGACCGCTTATATATTGGTGGTGGAGAAACGCTGCGGGAAGTCGCTATTCGAGCACTCGTTTCTATTCCGGGAAGAGATGCAGAAAAATTTGCAGTCCTCAATCGTTTAATTGCCTCAGGTGAGTTCCAGCCGGCAGCGATTAATGCACTTAGTCAAGTCTCGGCTGATGGCTGGGACGTCACGAAAATTAAGCCTCTGGTAAATAACATTATTGGCTATTTGAGTACACTCCCTATCAATCAGCGCACCTCCGCCGCAGCAAACAATGCGATGGACATGGCTCGAAAACTAGGTCTTAAACTCTCCGCGTCCGACCGTACTAACATTGAGAATCGACTTAAAAATCTAGACGTTCGCGTCATCGCGATTGGAACAGTTCCCCATCGAATGATCTATGACAAAGAAATCATCGTCGTCGAGGCCGGAAAACCAGTTGAGTTTCGCTTTAGCAACACCGATTCAATGCCACACAACTTTGCTGTGACAATGCCGGGGGCATTGGCCGAGGTAGGAGAATTAGCAGAATCGACGGGTCGAGATGCCGATGCCATCGCTCGCCACTACATTCCCGATTCCAGCAAAGTCCTCGTCGGTAGTCGACTCCTACAACCGGGTGAAGAAGAAGCAATTAGCTTTATTGTTCCCAAGGAACCTGGAGTTTATCCATTCGTCTGCACTTACCCGGGACACTGGCGCCGAATGTATGGCGCCCTGTATGTCGTCCCCAAATATAGCGAATATGTCACAGCTCAAACAAAGTACCTCGACGAGCTTGATTTGGTGGTCAAAGACAAATTACTGCAGACCAACTCCCGAGGGCAGGAGTGGAAGTATGACGACTTAATTGGTGACGTCAAAATGATCATGGGCCGGTCACATGAAGTCGGTCAAGCCTCGTTCCAGGCAGCGAATTGCATTGCGTGTCATGAATTCGGCGGACAAGGAAGAAATTTTGGCCCCGATCTGTCCAAATTGACAGACGACAAGCGAACCGCCAGTCATATTCTTCGATCAATATTGGAGCCCTCCAAAGATATCGATGAGAAATTTGCGTCGAATATTTTCCTTATGGACACCGGAAAAACGCTTACGGGAATGATTATCGAGGAAACCGATGATGTTGTTAAAATCGTGATCGATCCATTGGCAAAAGATCAAATCACCATTCTCAATCAGGATGAGATCGACGCTCGGAAGAGAGCGAAACAAAGTCAAATGCCGGCTGGAATGGTTGATAAACTTTCGCGAGAAGAGATCATCGATCTAATCGCCTACGTTTTGTCAAATGCAAACCCTGACCATAAGATGTTTGAAGGTGGTCACAAACATGAAGCTCAACACTAAACCAGATTAACTAGCATGGATTTGGTCGATAAATCAGAGTGAGTTAAGATAGGGATTCAATTGAAACTCATTATTTTGACAAACACTATCACCATCGAAAGTAAAATTCGATTGACGAACACTTTTACCAATCTTAGTTCAACTCCATTGGCACAACCCGTGCGCAACAAAGAAACACATGAATAAATTTCATTTACACCTTTTCATATTTTTCCTAACAGTAGCCATCTTGCCTCTAAAAGCGAAGGCAGATGATTCACCAGATCGCCCAAATATCTTATGGCTGTTTCAAGAGGACCTGTCACCATGGCTTGGGTGCTATGGTTATGACATCCAGAAAGGACAGACGCCTACGATCGATCAGATGGCAGCGACAGGTGTCCGATTCTCACGAGCGTACGTTCCGGCGCCTGTTTGCTCAATTTGCCGATCAGCAATGATCACGGGAGCTAACCAAATCCGGTTCGGTGCACACGAACACAGATCTGGTCGGGGGGACGCGTCCCGCACACTTCCGGAAGGTATGTGCACCATTGTTGACTTGATGAAGGCCGAGGGCTATTTTTGTTTCAACGTTGGTAAAACTGATTATAACTTTGAACATGCCGGATTGTTTTCCGAGATCCCAAAAGCTCAGCGTTTGACACCTTGGAAAGCGGTTCCAAAAGGTTCGCCATTTTTCGGTCAAATCCAGCTCAAGGGCGGCAAATTAAATACCACTAAGTTTCAAAATAAAACTGATCGCCAATCCGTTACCATTCCCGGTGACTATCCGCAAAACGAGATCTACCGAGAGGTTGTCGCGGAACATTTCGATTCCGCAAGAATGGACGACGGAATCATTGGGAAAATCCTGTCCCGCCTCGAGGACGACAACCTACTTGATTCAACCATCGTTGTATATTTCTCAGACCACGGCGCAAATAATTTGGTCCGTCATAAGCAGCAACCGACCGAAGGTGGTTCACATGTTCCCTTTATCATCACCGGTCCGGATCGCTGGGTACCAGCGCCCTCGGTTCGAGACGATCTAGTATCAATGCTTGACCTCTCAGCAACAACTTTAGCCTGGGCTGGGATTAAGCAACCAAGCTGGATGGAAGGCCAGGACTTATTTTCTGAAAAATTGATTCCAAGAGAGTTCGTCGCGACCGCCCGCGACCGATGCGATCACACGATCGACCGCATCCGCAGCATCCGGACCGATCGGTTTCGATATACCCGAAATTACATGCTCGATCGCGTACTCCTGCAACCGCAATACCGAGACTCCAAAAATTACGTGCAAGATCTACGAAAAGCCTATGCAAACGGCACACTCGATCCAGCACTGGCGGAGATTTACTTTGGTGAACGACCCGCAGAAGAACTTTACGATGTCGTCAACGATCCAGCCCAATTGGTGAACCTTGTGGATGACCCCCGCTACAAAAAAGAACTGACACGACACCGTAGTTTATTGAAGGCTTGGCTGGCCGACGGCGATACTGGATCAGGAAATGAACCCCCGGTCGAACTTCGAATGGCCGAAAATAAGAAATGGGGCAGGGGGGTCAATTCCGAATATGAATCCATCCGAAAGGATCAGGACGGGGACGGGCTTTCTGACGATTGGGAACAATTAAATTCGCGTGATCCAGCCGATGGAAAACTACAATTCGAATTTGATTGCGGTGGTTGGCAAAACGAAGGTTGGAAACCGTTCGGCCGTCTGACCAACATCTGCGGCAGCCAAGGATCGCTAGAGTTCAATCTCATTACAGGAACGGGTTCCATTTCCCGCACCGATCTCAAGCTGACTCCGGAAAACAACAAGTCAATCTTGATTCACATCCGCACAAGTGATGATGTTTCACTAACGGCTTTTGGAAACCAAACGAAATTGACGCCCGCGATTCAACTAAAACAATCAGCGGATTACCAAACCGTCATAATTCCACTGGATGCTTTGTGGAAAACTCAATCCGTGCTGAGTGCTATTAAGCTGAATTTTTCAGGGAAAAAAAGCAGCACTATTGAAATTGATTCGATTCGCGAAGGCAATCTTGTAAGAGACCAACGCTAATTTACTTTTTTGAGCCGCGTTCTGCTTTCAACGGGATGATCTGACCACCAAGTTCGTCCACACGTTGCTGGCAGCGTGTGCGCAATCTTATTAGTTCGTCATTGAATTTTGGATCAGCTGCCAAATTTACCAGCTCGTCCGGATCATTTTTTAAATCGTGTAAAAATTCATAAGCCGGTGTTTCGTCAAAATACCTTACGTATTTGTACCTGCCCTCGCGGATACCTTCAAAGGCAGCTTGCCGACTTCGAACCGCTAAGTGTTCGTGAAAAGTATCCGGTCGCCACTCCGGTTCAGCAGTACCACTAACCAATGGCACCAGACTTCTGCCCTGATAACGCTCTGGAACTTCGGCACCGGCCCATTCGAGAAAAGTAGGTGGGAAATCTAAATTGAGCGCAGTTTCTTGAATGACACGACCACGATTCTCCTTCGGTTGACGCGGATCATAAATGATCAATGGAACCCGAAGTGATTGCTCATAATGAGACCACTTCCCAGCGAAGCCGCGATCCCCCAAGTAATAACCATTATCTGCCGAGTAGATAACAATTGTATTCTGATCCAATCCCTCTTCCTTCAACACCTCTAAAAACCGGCCCATTGCATGATCGATTCCGGAGATCATCCGATAGTAGGCTCTGATGTTGGTTTGGTACTTCTCGGGGGTATCCCATCGCCAAAAAAATCGTTCTCGATTAATCGATTGTTTTAAAAAGTCAGGCTGAGACTCAAAAATTTCTGGAGCATTAAGACGAGGTGGTGGCACCTGAATATTATCGTACATTCCATCAACTGCACGCGGCCATGGGAAATGTCCAATCCCCGGGCGTTTATCACTGTCCTCAGCATGGGACGCATTGAACCACATATTTAAAGCGAACGGTTTGTCGTCGGGCCGATTTTTGATGAAATCAATTCCCCGATCAACAATCACTTCCGTTTCATGCCTCTTTGTTCCGTCCGGCATTTTCTTAAAAAAAGGATTGCGACCTATCTTTTCAAATTCATCAAAATGCTTCTCCGGGCGATAACCCTTCGGCATTTTAGCATGCCATTTTCCAAAATAGCCTGTCCGATATCCAGCACTTCGAAGAACATCAGAATATAGCGTCTCAACCGCACTTGCCTTCGCCATATCCGCCACAGCTTCGCTACCGAAACTCCGAGCCGTCAGACCGGACAGGATTGTCGTACGGCTTACCCAGCAAATTGAATGGCTGACAAGACAATTTTCGAACATCACTCCCTGCTTTGCCAAACCATCAATGGTCGGCGTTTTTACAATTGCATGGCCAGCACATCCAAGGGTATCGTTTCGTTGGTCATCAGCAAAAAAGAAGACGATGTTGGGACGTGAATCGGTTTGAGCAGGAACGTACTTGCTACCGATAAGCATAGTAAAAACAACAATGGTGAACGTAGTTCTAAATTTAAAACGAGCAGCGGGCATGTATATTAATTCCTTGAAAAATAAGCCATCCGTATAGTTGTTTGACTACCTCGCTCTGAAGTAGATTTTCTCAGTGTAACCCCAAACTTCGCAGCTTGCTATAAATAAGCAAAAATGCTTGCCCCGATTATTTGCGAGTGTTAGTTTGAACTTACTTCGCAATCACTCTTGCAGAACTATCAAGGCACGAACGATGAAAAACCCATGGCTGTTAAATACAATACTGTTGCTTACTGGGGTTTGTAGTATCGGATATGCAGATCAACGTCCCAATATCGTTTTCGCATTTGCTGACGATTGGGGGCGGCACGCCGGAATCTATTCTGAAGTCGACGGTCCCGGGACGGAAAATGATGTTGCCCAAACACCAAATTTTGATCGCCTTGCCAAAACAGGGGTTCTCTTTTCAAACGCCTTTGTCAACGCGCCATCCTGCACCCCCTGTCGAAGTTCGATTTTGTCGGGGCAACATTTTTGGCGAACGGGACGAGGTGCGATTTTGCAAGGTGCGGTGTGGGATGAGAAAATTCCATCCTGGCCCTTATTATTAAAAGCAGATGGATACCATATTGGATACACATTTAAGGTCTGGTCCCCTGGGAGACCTAAAGACGCACCCTTCGGTTCAACGGAGAATAGGTATTCAAAAGGCGGTGGGCAATTTAATGGATTCTCGCAATATGTGACCAAAGCATTGGAGTCTGGCAACGAACCACACGACGCGAAACGAATTTTAATTGGCCAGGTCCGCAAGAACTTCCAAAGCATGCTCAAAGAAAAAAACGGCAAGCCCTTCGCGTATTGGTTCGGTCCCACCAACGTACATAGAAAATGGATTAAAGGTTCCGGGAAACGGCTTTGGAACATTGACCCCGATGATTTACAGGGGAAACTCCCCAAATTTTTGCCCGATGTATCCGAAGTACGACAAGATTTCGCTGATTATCTCGGTGAAGTTGCGGCTTTCGACGCGGCACTCGGCGCGCTCATCGACGAGCTAAAACTCGCGGGTGTTTACGACAACACCATCATCGTAGTCTCAGGAGACCACGGCCCTGCTGGATTCCCACAGGGAAAATGCAACCTATACGATTTCGGGACTCGCGTACCTCTTTGTATCGCCGGCCCCGGTGTGAAGGGCGGGCGAATCGTAGAAGATTTCACCACACTTCCCGACCTTGCTCCCACCTTTTTAGCTGCAGCCAACGTTGCCATTCCAAGCGTCATGACAGCTAAATCTCTCTGGCCAACTTTAGATTCGGAAGCTTCCGGCCTGGTTGACCCCAAGCGAACGGAGGTCTTTACCGGCCGCGAGCGACACGTCGCAGCAGCACGCGCGGGGAATCTCCCGTACCCACAGCGAGCCATTCGCACGAAAGATTATCTCTATATCATCAATTTCAAACCGGACCGATTCCCCCTTGGAGATCCAAAAGGCCTTGATGACAGTAGTAAAACACCAACGCTGGATCAACTCACCAACAATACCTTCTGCACGCTTGCCGACGAAGATGCAGGTCCAACCAAAGCTTGGATCGTTACCAACCGGAATCGCCCCGACGTAAAGCCGTTTTTCGAAAACGCTTATGGAAAACGGCCTTTAGAAGAACTATACGATCTTAAACTTGACCCAAACCAACTAAACAACGTTGCGCAATATCGTGAATACGGCAATGTTAAAAATACACTTAAAAACAAATTACTGGGAACCTTAGAAGAAACTAAGGATCCCAGAATGGTCAACGATGGCGAATACTTTGAGAAGCTTCTTAATAAATAGTCACAGATGAGGCGTCGACTTGTCGCTAAGCTAAATCGTTTGCGACTCGATCATTTGCAAACCCATAGCGTAGACCGTGTCTAAACCGCGCAATATACAAGTTTGCATACGGACTCCATCATCCAGCGAAATAAAGTGAGGTGTCTCAACCGCTTCCATCTGGTTTATGAGGGAAATATTTCTTACCGGATGCATTGTCCTTCAGTTTGAGCCAAAGATATCTCTCAAAATATCCATGACCTCGAATGTGCAACCGGTCACTGGACCTCCACACATCGCTGCAACACGTTCCAACAGCCAATCCATTTCCTGGTCATCGCTGATATAACCAAACCCTTTGGTATTGTTGAAAAACTTTACACCTCCGCCTCTTGAAGTCACTTCATTTGAATCCTGATCGCCATCACCGTCGCTGATATAACCAAACCCCTTGGTATTGTTGAAAAACTTGACCACACCTTTGCCGCGTGCGGTTTGCGAATCACTCATTTCAGTTTTATCTTGAGCGAATGTCGAAGGGGAAGTGAGTGAACAAATTAGTAGACAGCCTAGCCCTAAGATCGAGATTCGTTTCATCGTTGTGTCCTGTTTCATTGGAAGTGAATTTATTGTCTGAGTTCATTAGTTTGCAAAGCGTGTGCCAACCGAAAAAAGCCTTGTAAAGATCTGAAATCGGGCAGGTTTGATCTCAATCTGCGAGCATTGTCTCAAGATGAAACAAATCTCAGGCGAAAGGACGCCGCATAAGATTGCCCCGATGTCGACCGTGATTCCCGCCAAGAGAGGGGGAGTGTGGCACCAATGGGCTTGTTTTGATGAGATTTTATGAAAAGAGTCGCATTGAATTCTACGGATTCTAATTACGCTAAAACCAGATTGCTTTTGCTGTTCATTGCGGCAGTATCATTTAATTTTTGATTGAACGGGACATAAACTACGTGAATCCAATTAAATTGAGTTATTACGTTGGGCGTAATTTCAAGTATTCGGGCAAAGTGATAGGAAGGTCATTTTTAGGGGAATGCAAATCATGGCGAGCCAAGGCGAACGACCTTCGCTGTGACCGGAACCTTGGTATTTGCACCGTTGGTGGCTCAGAATCCGACGATTTATTAGGGTCAGAGGGGGACGGCATTAAATACTTGGGGCAGGATTATTCCAGCCTCAATATCATGGTCGAACATCTAAATCTGACCACGGAAGATGTTTTCCTAGACCTTGGGTGTGGGAAGGGACGTGTAATATGCCGCGTCGGCCAAGAAAATATCAGAAAAGCCGTCGGGGTAGAATTGAGAGATGATTTGGTTGAGATTGCAAAGGACAATGCAACACAACTAGCGGGGCGGCAAACACAGGTCGAAGTTATCCGCGGAGACGCATGTGACTACGACTTTACTGACGTGACAATCGTATTTATGTATGAACCTTTTGGATGGAAAACGCTCAAACGTGTGTTGGCTAATATTGAAAAGAGCTTACGGAAGAACCCTCGATCCGTGCGAGTGCTATTTTCAAGAACCGAACGGTTTGGCGTCGTTCTAGACATGTGTGACTGGTTAACTCCCGCTGGAGCGATCGGACAAACAGGCATTCGGGAATGGCGGACTGCCAAAATCTAAACGGTGTTCTAACACCGCCGTCCGCCTAAGGCTTGCTAAACCAATTGCCTGCTAAACCAACCTCGATACTTAGGCGTTGCGTTACGAACGGCAACCTCTACTTGGGGAACGTTCACTGAATCGCTGCTCCGGCGGATTTTAGCGACGCAACTTAACAGTGAACACAATCGTTCTTGTTTCGGTTCATGGCAAAATTTATTGAGCCAAATCAGGATAAAGCAGTACGTGATTTTGTGTCTCTGTAACACAGGGTGAAGAAGACTGGCACTAAGATTTCGTTTGATCATTGGTAAGGTTGTCAATCACTCGACATCATTAAATTATTTAAATCAAACGGTTTGTGCCAACTTAATTATTCGCAATTATTTTCCCCAAAGCACTCCCTTCCTGTTTCATTTTCTTAAAAGTAGAAAGCCTTTCCACCACACTTTCATGGCAAATCGATATCGAAAATACTTTTCTATTGGTAAGTAAATAAACTTGGAACTGCATTGGAATTAGTTAGAATAGGGGAACCTAAAAGAACAGTAAGAAGAGCTGAACATTTCCCGGTCGACGGGCTAAACTAGTTATCCGAAACATTACCCGGTTACTTTTACAATGAACTCCTTGTACGACACCGATAGTGGCAATAATTCTGCAGAAACAATTGTCGAATTTTCCGACGACCAATATTCCCAGCTGAAGCTAATCGCCAATGGGTTGGTTCGAAGGGAGATGAGCAGCACGTTAACTGCTACCGGATTGGTTCATGAGTGGTTTTTAAAGTTGGCTAAATCGCGACTTTCTAGTTCAGACGCATCCATTACATTTGCTGAATCTCCCCATTTTCGTTTTGCTTCTCGCAATATGAAGCAGATTCTGATAGATCGCGCACGTTCAAGAATTTCGCGTAAAAATTCGGAAAAAAATTCGTCATACAGTTTAATTGACGAATCTACCTTGCGAAAAATTCACGAAGCGGACAAGTTCATTGTCGCATTGGGGGATGCTGTTTCGTTGATGCAGGAGTCTATGCCTGAAAATGCAAACTTAGTTCGGTTACGTGTATTTGAAGGGAAGTCAATTGAAGAGGCCGCTGAGATTCTCGGACTTGCCAGGGCGACTGCGTTCCGAAAATGGTCTTTTTGTAAAACCTGGTTGGCAAGTCGCTTAGACGCCCCCGCTTAAAAACATCGAGTCTGTAATAAAATCTGGCTATAGTCCGAAGTTTTTTTTCTAGTTTTTTGCGACAATCAACGGATTGACTACGCACTAAAAGGGGCGAGGAATTTGATAGAACCTCGTTGTTATATTTAAGCAACAAGCTGGGAAATCTATTTTCTCGGTCAATTCTATTGTATGGCGAAATCAACAACATGGACTCTGCGTATTTTAGACGGCTGGAAGCGGCATTTATCCGCATAGAAGAAGCAAATAGCGACGTTGAGCGTCAGCAGTTGATTCTTGCCTACAGTAATAGTGATCCAGATCTAGTAGACGAACTGTCTACGCTTATTGCTCTGCAAAAAGAACAGATGCACAACAGGACTCGAGCTTCTGAAAAGAATTTCTTCGACTTATTGTTAACCACTTTGGGCGAGGGCAGTCGTAAAGATACTACCGAAAGTCTCCTCAATTTTCTATCCGAAGCCAGTGGCAGTTCATCCGAAGAAGTAATCACTAGCTTGAGGGGATTCTCCTTCACAAGGCTAATTGCAACGGGACCGACTGGATTTGTGTTTGAGGGCGTCGATGAGACGTTAGGCCGGAGAGTTGCAATTAAGGTCCTCGCTCCTTCGATTGCGACCGACCTACCGTCTAGCGAACGATTTTTGAACGAAGCAATTCTGGCATCGTCGATCAACCATGAAAATGTGATTGACGTGTACCATGTCTCCACGGATCAATCGTCCAAAATTGTGTTTTTTGTAATGGAATGGTATGAAGGAGAATCCTTACAGCATTGGCTTGATGGTGACTATTTTACTAAAGAGTCTTCGCGATTCCGGTTATCAATTTTTCAAGAATTGGCCTGCGGATTGGATGCAATACATCAGGCGGGGATCATCCATCGAGATTTGAAACCAGGAAATGTGATGATCAACGAAGGTGTTGGCACTCTCAAAATCCTAGACTTTGGCATTGCAATTAACTCAGTGACTACTGCTCAAACAATCGTGCCAGCTGGGACACCGTTGTACATGGCACCAGAGCAAATGGCAGGTGAACTCCCTACGCCAAGTACCGATTTGTTTGCCCTCGCAGAAATCGCATGTGTTTTGTTTGCCGGATATCATCCCTTTGAAGCAAATAATCTTGAGGATTTACACCAAAAGTTGTTAGCGGGGCCAGAGCGGTTGAGAACCGATCCTTCCATTTCAAAAATCTTAAAAAGCGTATTGCTGAAGGGGCTTTCTCATGAGCCAGTTCACCGTTTTGAAGATGGAAAAAGTTTTCGGCTTGCAATTGAAGAAACGATGAACCCAGCAGGTACCATGGCGGGAAGACTCACCATAACTTCAGAAATAAATTCCGCTGCCGAAACTTCTGGTCAAGCGAACAAACAATTTCGTGAGAGTTCTTCAACGATTTGGAAACCTTTTGGCTGGGCGGTGTTAACTGTAGTTCTGATTGGATTCACGTATTTAGCATGGAATCAGCTTGACGCGGGCGTAGGTGTTCAGCCAGGGTTAATTGAAAATGTGGCTTTACCTAAAAAGGGGGAATGGATTAGTGAAAGTCACTTTAAGAATTATGAGGAGATTGGTTTTGAAAAATTTAGCCTTGGGGAAGCTTCACGCGATCAAAAGGATCAATTCGCAAAAGAGTATCCTAAGCTTTCGAGCAACCTTGGTTGGTCAAATTTTGCACCCCAAGACCGTTGGTTTGTGCAGCAAGACTTAGTCTCGGCTGAGCTTTATCATCGCGTAATGGGCCTTCAAAATACCGGGTTCTCCGCGGATGCCCCGATTTCCAACATTAATTATTACGATGTAAAGGTGTTCTGCGAAAAGCTATCCAAAAACTGTCCGGATGGATTGATCTATAAGCCTGTATCCAAAAATCAATTGTGTTTTGCAATGTTTGGCAAACGACATTTTATGGATGGAGTCGCGATAGAGGATTTAAATTCAACTTTTAAGAAGTTGAGCGTAGGCCAAGTGCCATCTGAATCCGATTCGTTAAGCTTGCCACTGATTGATGGTCTTTTTGGGGAGTATTGGGA
>JAQXDZ010000002.1 GCA_029251085.1 Mariniblastus sp. | reverse complement strand
AGCGAACTTCGGTTCGTTTCGCGTGATCCCCTGTAGCTCAGTTGGTAGAGCAACGGACTGTTAATCCGTTTGTCGTAGGTTCGAGCCCTACCGGGGGAGCTTTTAAGATTTGCATCAGCAAGTCTACTGGAGCACATTTGAGAAAAGCCTCGGCAATTGTCGAGGCTTTTTTCGTTTCAAGCTCCAACGTGCGTTGGCACGCTGCTGCCAAATCTGCACCACTTTGATCAGCGGGTTGCGAAACAACCCTGGCCACCGATCGACTCCAACCCGTTCCACAATTTGCTCGAACTCAGTTCGCAAATTTTTATCGCGATACTTCCAAATGACGTAGATCTTTCCCACAGGGGCAGCATCGATCGTATCGCGGAGAAATACCAAAGGTTCCGACAACAAACACACGACTCGTGTTTCTTTTACCATATCACTTGGTTTTGGGGATGGTTCCTCGTTTTGGAACGGCTCACCCGAATACACAAGTGTCTTCGTAAGTCTGGAGTGAGGGAAGTTGGTTAAAGGGTTGAGTAACAAATTCGTTCAAAAGTCTGCAAACGCAAAACATTCGCATCAATTTCAAGTTCCGCAAAAAGTTTCCCCGCCGATTCGAAATCATGTTGCAGACGCCCCCCAGAAGCGTCAAGTCTATCGTTTACGGGTAGCCCGGCTTTTCAGATCTGCAGTCGCTCGGTACTCGCCTGGTGACATTCCGCTGTAGCGATTGAATTGGCGATAAAAAGTTGAAAGATCATTGAACCCACATTCAAAGGCGATCGAGGCAATCGGGATATCTGTGCTACGCAAGCGATGCTGAGCATGCTCAATCGCCAATCGACGCAAGTACCGAAGCCACGTATCGCCTGCTATCTCAGCAAACAACTTGGTAAAGGTTCGACGTGGAATATCAAGTTGGTCAGCGGTAGCATCGATCGACGTCTCTTCAAAGAATCGACTAGGAAGCGAATCGACATACTGCTGAACACACCGCCGATACTCTGTAGATCCCTTTGCGATCCTTTGCGTCTCTCTTGAAATTTCACTGATCATTTGAATCAGCTTAAGAGCATCGATCACCATCGAAATGGGACGCATTTTGGTCGTTAACTGCTGAGTGTGAACCATTCGTCGAACGACCTTTTCGACCCGATGTGCAAATCGACCTTCCCGCGGTAGAACGCGACACGGCAATTGCGTGATGAGCGAGACGTCGAATCGCAGTACGCTTTGCGATACACAGCAGACGTAAAGACTGGAGGCGCAGGCTGGATCGTCAACAATCCGATTCCGCGTCCCTGGAGGAACAACAATAACATCTCCAGCAGCAAAATCATGTCCTTTTTCACCGAGAAAGAATGTACCCCGTCCGCTCAGAACATATACAATTTTCACAAACGGATGGGTTCGCCACTCCATGACGAATTTTGGACTGTGATGACTTTCCAAAACCAAAACACCCCACTCTGGCAGTTGCTCCGGTAAAGCTCGATCGGTTAACAAGGTCTCCATAAGGCTCCACGAGGCAATCTGCCCGAATTGCAAACCAACGAAATACCCAATTATCCAAGACGACATTCTGGTTTGCAAGTAAAATTTGCCAATCGGTGCTCCCACCAGGCAGACCAAACTAACATAAGCAATACGATGCCATCAAAAGCAATAGAACAACCTGACCCTCAAACACTGCTGACGCCACGACGTAAGGTCACCGGCATCTCTGCAGTTCTTCTGCCCTATAACCATGATCAAACTGTCGATTGGAAGGGATTCGAGTCTCTTTTACAGCGCACGCTGAACGCCGGTTTGATACCCGCTGTTAACATGGACACCGGATACGGCAATCTGATCGACGAAGCGACTCGACTAGAAGTTCTGAGACTTACACGGGCGCTGGCTTCTGGTGAGCCATTCGTTGGTGGCGTTTTTGTCGGCGACTCAGCGGGAGAGCCATTCGATGCCGACCGCTATCGGAATGGCATCGAACAGGTGCAGGAAAATCAGGGGATGCCGATCTTCTTTCAATCCTACGGCCTCATCGAGATGCCAGATGCCGAGGTCGTCTCTGCCTACCAGACTTTGGCAGGATTGTGTGATCAATTTCTGTTCTTTGAGTTGGGAAAAGTATTTGCACCCTTCGGTAAAATCTACTCGCTCGAAGTCTACGAACAACTGATGTGCATTCCCAATGCGATTGGAGCCAAACACTCCTCACTACAACGCCTTCCCGAATGGCAACGGCTTGAGTTGCGGAATCGGGTTCGCCCCGAATTTAAGGTTTACACGGGAAACGATTTGGCCATCGACATGGTCATGTATGGAAGTGATTATTTGCTGGGCTTGAGCACCTTCGCTCCCGAAGCATTTGCAAAACGCGATGCGATGTGGGCGGCGGGCGATCCTCGTTTCTACCAATTGAATGACTTGCTTCAATACCTTGGAGCTTTTGCCTTTCGCAATCCAGCATCTGCGTACAAGCATTCCGCCGCCGCGTTTTTAAAAATTCGAGGCTTCATCGACAGCAGTGCGACGCATCCAGAATCGTTACAGCGGCCTGAGTCGGATACCGATGTTCTCCAAACGATTGCCGCTGATCTGCAAAAATTCATGGTGGAGTGCAACTAATGGCTTATCCACGCATCGCCAGACTTAAAACACACGCCGAGTTCACCCACCATTTAAGTGAATTAAAATTAGATCTTCCTTGCGAGGAGACGTTAGAAAGCGGTGGCGATTCGTTGCTCGCCCAAACCATTGAGGTTCATGACTTCAAGATTGGAAACCGGTTCAGCATCTTGCCGATGGAAGGCTGGGATGGGACAACCGATGGCAAGCCAACAGAACTCACTCGACGTCGCTGGAAGAACTTTGGCCACAGCGGAGCCAAGTTAATTTGGGGCGGCGAAGCCGTCGCTGTTCGACACGATGGGAGGGCCAACCCTAACCAACTTCTCATCAACGATCTCAACCTGGCCGAAATCGAATCCCTGCGTACTGATTTGGTCGCCACGCATGAGGCTGATTTTGGTACTGCGACCGATTTGTTAATCGGATTGCAATTGACCCACTCGGGGCGCTACTCCAAACCGAATACCAAGGATCGCAGCGAACCACGAATCGCTCAACGGAATTCAGTCCTCGATGCCCGTCTTGGAATTACGGATGACTCCGTAATGTTAAGCGATGATGAACTCTCGCGATTGATCGAAGACTTCGTAACCGCGGCAACGCTGTCTGAAAAAGCGGGATTTCAATTTGTTGATGTCAAACATTGCCATGGCTACCTAGGACATGAACTGCTAAGCGGCGTCGATCGTCCCGGTAAATATGGTGGTAGTTTTGAAAACCGCACACGGTTCTTGCGCGACATCGTTCAGGGAATTCGAGCCTGCACATCCGATCTGGAAATTGGCGTCCGCGTCAGCATCTTTGATTACCTGCCCTATCGACCGGGTGACAATCGCGTGGGTGTCCCCGAGGCAGGAGGAGATCCGCGGCTCGCATTTGGCAGTGACGCAACCGGCACCGGTGTTGATCTCGATGAACCGTCGAAGTTTTTAGAGTTACTCAAATCACTCGGCATTCGCATGGTCTGCACGACGGCGGGGAGTCCCTATTACAATCCACATATTCAACGTCCAGCCTACTTTCCCCCAAGCGATGGCTATCAACTTCCCGAAGATCCACTGGTCGGAGTGGCCCGGCAGATTCAGGCCACGGCAGAATTAAAGCGAGAACACCCGGAACTAGTCTTTGTCGGTTCAGGCTATAGTTACTTGCAAGAGTGGTTGCCGCATGTGGCCCAGGCAGTTGTTCGCGACGGTCAGGTCGATTCGATTGGGCTTGGGCGAATGGTGCTTTCCTATCCAGAACTCCCCGCAGACGTTTTGGCTGGAAAGGTAATGACACGAAAAAAGGTATGTCGCACCTTCAGCGACTGTACGACCGCGCCACGAAATGGAATCGTCAGCGGCTGCTTTCCGCTAGATCCTTATTACAAAACGCGTCCGGAGAAAAAAATCTTGGATCGTTTAAAATAGAGTTCGCATCATACAGCTCATTCCGGGCGGATCACTTTAAAATCTCGGAATAACAGGCACCCAAACAACCTCCGGTTTGTGCGCTTTGACCTACTTGTAACAATAACGAAACTGACAGAAAAACCTTATCTTTTTAGGTCTCCTGTCGGATCGACACAACGAATGGTTGGCTTAAAGCAAATCGACGGTTGAGATTGAGTTTACAAAAAGCTCAAAAAATTCCGGAATGACTGAAAAGTTGATGGTCCTCGATAAAAAAATGTGACCGCCGCGTATTTTCGTGGAATAAACTTTACAGGGCTGCTTTTACCAAGCAGCACCAATAGCGCTACTCAAATGCTGTTTGTTCCGATGAAGAATCTTTTTAGAGGTGTTGGCCCCGTTGGATGAAACCCGATTTATTGAAGCGTTGACCCGCCACCAACCCGCGCTGGAAGCGTACTGCCACGCGAATCTCGCTAAACGTGAGGATGCGCGCGAGGTGCTGCAGGCAACTTGCGTCAAGTTGTGGCAGAAGTCAGCAGATTGGGATCCAGATACAGAGTTTTTACCGTGGGCGTTCACTGTGGCACGCTTCACCTTGCTTTCACATTACCGCGATCAAAAACGTGATCGTCTGGTGTTCGATGAAGACGTCATTCAAGCGATGGCAGGAGAGACGGAGCAGGCCGCCAGTGCGTTCGACGAACGGCGGGAGGCGTTGGCAAAATGTTTGGTGAAACTCGATCAATGGCCAAGGTCTCTGTTACATGACTACTACACCGTCAGCCAAAGTTTGCGAGAAATAGCAAAAGCATCGGGACGGAGTCTGAGTTCGGTAAAAATGACCTTACTACGAATTCGCCAAAAACTAAGTGCGTGTATTGAACGTGAGATGAGGACCAATTCATGATGGAAGAACGACTTCTCAACTTGCTTCAAAAAGTCCGGGATGACAGCGACGAGTCTGCTCGAACCGAACTCAACGAGCTACTACGCAAACATCCCGAAGCGCGAACGATTATGTCGAGATCGCTGGTCGATGAACAGGCTTTGGTCAGTCACCTGCGCGACGAGTCAATCGTTTCTATTCTCGATGCGGAAGGACAGGTGGTCAAAAGTCAGCCGCTGGCGAGGCCGACATGGCGTCTTCTTGCTTGGCCGCAGCAAATCGCAGCGGCTTTGGTGGCTGGTGCGATGGTTGGTTTACTGGGAGTCGGAGTGGTCTGGGCGGTGAAGTCGCCTCAATCACAGGCAAGAGCGATTCGCGTTGCCAACGGCGATTTTGAGACCTTGTCGGGTCCAATTGAACTTGGCTTTCCGTCTCACTTTGGCACTTGGGGTGGAAATCCTGCCGAGGTGATTGAAGAGGCTGATGGAAACCGAAGATTGCGTCTTTTGAAAACGGGAAATGTCAATGGCGAGTCCAACGACTTTGCCTCGAACTGTTCCGTGTTTCAGTTGGTTGACCTATCGTCCCTTAGACAGCAATGGGAAACGACAGATCCAGAGACACAGGTCACGCTCAATCTCTCAGCCCGCTTTCGCCGAGAGTTTGCTCCGACGGATGCCGAATTGCCAAAACTTGCGGGTAGTTGTCGGATCTACCTGTTCAATCTTAAGCCAGAAGCGATCGCTCAAGAATGGCCGCGGGTAATCAGAGAGCACGGGGTCGGATTTGGTAAAAAGGAGATCAAACTCTCGCCGGAAGCAGAACCGGCAACCATTACCGCATCCTGCCTTCTGGAATCGGACGCAACGGTTGCACTCATCGTCGTTGCTGCAAGCACCAAATCTCGAGCGGCTCCCGTAGAATTAGGTGGCTTCTTGGTTGACGACATTCAGCTCACGGCGATCCTACGACCGAATCTTCCTGTTCACTTTCTGAAATAACTCATTTTCCTGACCATTTTCCAAAATTCAAAATGAAAAAAACCAACCTTGATCGCCGTCACTTTCTCCGTGGAACGGGAACCCTGATCGCTTTGCCTGCGCTCGAATCTGTCGGCTTTCGTCGTTTTGCTTCGGCCGCGGAAACAGCACCCGCAACACCGCCCAAGAGGATGATCTTCTTGGGCATTGGTTACGGCGTCACATCTGAGACTTGGTTTCCCGACATCAACGACAAAGGAATGGGCTATCAGCTGCCCGAGGGATTGAAGCCGTTGGCCCGTCACAAGAAAGACTTTACCATCGTCCAGGGCTGTAAACATAAATTCAGTCGCCAGGCACACTGGGGAAGCACCTATTGGCTGACGGGGGCGAATCAATACGGCACGCCGGGCCAAACCTTCTCCAACACCATCTCCGCCGATCAGGTTGCCGCAGCGCAGTTTGGCAAGCATACCCGCTATACCTCAATCCAACTGGGCACTGCCGCCAACGATAAGAATGGACATGGCCCGGGAAGTTCTCTGGCCTGGGACCAACGAGGGAAGCCTCTTTCGGCCTGGAACTCCCCATTGGAAACCTACTTCAAGCTCTTTGCGGCAGATGATCTACCGATTGCTCAGCGTCGAGCAATGTTGGCCGAGGAGCGTAGCGTCCTGGATTCCGTGATGATCGAGGCAAAGGACATGCAGAGAGGGTTAACGAAGGGTGATACCGACAAGCTGGACGAGTATTTCCAAAGTATTCGCGATATCGAAATCCGACTGAGTAAATCAGAAAAATGGATGGACGTGCCCAAGTCGGAAGCCCCACTCGCCGCACCTGAGGAAGCCTTGGCAGGACGCAGTGAAATTGAGATGATGTATAAGCTTATGGTGGCCGCAATACAGACCGACAACACACGGGTCATCACCTACCGCGAACCCGGCTCACGCCTGCTATCAAGTATCGGAGCGAGCGGTAACCCTCACAACATCAGTCATTATAGAGCCGGCTCAGAAACGGAAGTCTCATCCAAGATGAGGGATAAGACGCACGGCGAATTGTTGGCTGGATTGATCGATCAGCTAAAGGCTACCAAGGAAGCTGATGGCAGTAGCCTCTTTGATCATGTCGCTTTGGCTTTTGGTTCGAACATTCGCTCCATTCATTATCTCAACAACCCACCGACCTTGATCTCCGGTGGAGGTGCCAATCTCAAACTGGGGCAGAACCTTGTCCTCAAGGAAGGCACACCGCTGAACAATGTCTGGCTGACTATGTTGCAGGGCGTGGGAGTCAACGTGGATCGTCATGGTGACAGCACAGGCGTCGTGAAGGAGTTGCAGGCATGATGACGGCAACTACAGCCATCAAGACACAAAGAATCAAAGTCATAGTCTGCCTGCTGACTTTGTGTTTTTGTGCCTTCGCGCGAGCTAATCCGCCCCAAGTAGATTTTCCCAAAAAGCACCGTGCCTTCTTCAGAGCACACTGCCTCGATTGCCACAACTCCGAGACGCAAGAGGGCCAAGTCGATCTCGAAACACTGCCCTTCCGTATCGCCACCATCGAGGAGGCCGAACTCTGGCAGAAAGTGCTGGATGCATTGAACTCCGGAGAAATGCCGCCGGAAGATTCCCAGCAGCCTGGCAACAAAGAGAAGGCGAATTTTCTCGACGATCTGTCGCGCACAATGGTGACCGCCCGCAAAGTGCTGTCTGACTCGGGTGGCAAGATCACCATGAGGCGGCTCAACAAACGCGACTACCAGAACAGTATTGAGAGCTTGTTGGGGGTTCGACTCGGCAAGGAACTCCTTCCCGATGATGGCAGTTCCGGCGACTTTGATACGGTCGGCGCTTCGCTCTTTTTCTCCAGCGACAAGTTCGAGCAGTATCTGAAACTCGGACGCCACGCCATCGATGAGTTTTATGAGCGCAGAGCTGCTCGAGGTGCCAAGCCTTTTGTCTATCGCGTGGAACCTGAAAAAACGCTCAATGTCGCTTTGAGACAGGGAGTCAAACGAAATGACGACTACCTTAAACGCTATGAGGCACTGGATGCGGAAATGGACAAGGCGCTCGCTCTACCAGAGAACAAAGGCTTTGAAGCCCGGCTGGGCACCAAGGGTAACCGCGGGCAGCTTTACCGTAAAATTGGCCCTCACCTTAAGACGCTGAAAGGAGCTCCCAACCCGAGGGACCATGGGTTCCCGAATTTTGGCCATGCTGCGAAGTTCTTTCCCAAGTATGCGTCCTACAGTAAGCACTACGCCGGTCTTCCCTACAATGAGACAGGGACTTGGCTTCAGTTGACGGCCGGTTCCACCATGGTCGTCCTAAACCCGCCCAACGACATGCCTGTCGGAACCTACGCGGTGCGAATCAAGGCGGGGGTCACCAACAAGGCCCCGGCGTTTCGACACTTCCTCGAACTGGGGCACCCCGAGACAGTGTCTAGAGGGCTACTGGATGGTTTCCCCCTGAAGGCGCTGCACGTGACCGGCAGTCCGACCAAGCCACAACTGATCAAAACCCAGGTGACGGTGAACAAGGATACGCGGCGGCAGTTTGCGATCAGAGAACGTCAGCCTGCGTGGGGCCCCTTACTCAAGAAATTCTTCAACCCCTTGATGAATGAAAATGGTTATGGCCATGCCCCCTCGATCTGGGTCGACTGGGTTGAGATCGAAGGTCCGCTGCCGCCGGGGGATCCCAGTCCGCTTGAGGCGATTTTTGATGCCAACCCTGCCAGAGGAACTTCGTCGGAGTTGAAGCGGGTCAGGAAGATTCTTCACCAATTCGCGGTCCATGCGTTTCGAGAGAGCGAACCCTCACCCGAATTCATCGACTCGTTGGTCAAGGTCTACAAAAACAGACTGGCGATCGACAAGAAGTTCGACGTGGCGATTCGAAACCCGCTGAGCATGATCCTGGCGTCTCCCCGCTTTCTCTTCATGAAGGAGTTCGGCCAAGACGATGCCTCTCGTGCCCTTGGCGATCTCGAACTGGCCGTGCGTCTGTCGTATTTCCTCTGGAGTTCCCCGCCGGATGCCCAACTGCTTGCTCTCGCAGAGAATAAGCAACTTCGTGATCCCGACAACCTGCGGAGACAAGTGGATCGCCTGATTCAGGACCCGAGAGCACACGACTTCGTTTCCGGACTCGCTCATCAGTGGCTGGACATGAAGCGATTGGATTTCTTCCAGTTTGATGTCGGGCGACATCGCGAATTCGATGAAAGCACGCGTGCGGCAGCGCGGGAAGAAGTTTACCAGTCGATCCTTCACTTGTTGCGGTCGAAGGATCAGGGACAACTGCAGAACCTTCTCAAGAGCGACTACGTTGTCGTCAATGGCCTCATGGCCGCTCACTACGGTCTTGAAGGCGTGGTTGGCGATCACTACCGTAAAGTCAGCCTTCCGGAAAACTCTCCGCGCGGAGGATTACTGGGAATGGCCGCGATCTGTGCCATGGGCAGCGACGGCAAAGACAGCAGCCCCGTCGAACGCGGAGCGTGGGTGCTGCGTCATCTATTGAATTCGCCGCCTCCCCCGGCGCCGGCAAATGTGCCGCAGCTCTCGCGTCTTGATGGCAAGCCCCTGACCAAACGGCAAAAACTCGCCGCCCACATGGAGGCAGCCCAGTGCGCCAGCTGCCACCGCAAGATCGACCCCATTGGCTTTGGCCTCGAAAACTTCACCGCTGCCGGCAAGTGGCGCAGCAAGGAATACCGCTACACCAAGAACAGAAAAGGCCAGATGGTGCCCAGTAAAAAGGGCACCCCTATCGACAGCTCTGGCCGATTGCACGACGGTCCGGCATTTGCCGATTTCTTTGAACTGCATGAGGTGATCGCCACCAAACATCAGGAGGACTTCGCCCGTGGCTTCACAGAAGCCCTGATCGAGTACGGTCTTGGTCGTCCGTTCGGATTCACCGATGAAGAACTCGCCAACGAAATCCTGGTCGCCTCAAAAGACAGGCAATACGCCGTCCGCGAACTCATCCACGCCCTCGTCCAAAGTGAAGCGTTTCAATCGAAGTAATCTTCAGCCCAAACCATCACCAAGAATCAATTCCATGAAAACCAATCTGACTATCAGCCTTGTGGTTGTCTGCCTGACCTTCGCTGCCAATGAACTCGCTGCCAACGAACTCGCCGCCCAGGAAAAAAAGGGTGGGATACTTCATGGTGTTGTCGAATCCGTCAACGGAAACACCATCACCGTCAATTACCGCAGGAAAAGCCGGCCTTTCACGCTCACCGACAAACTGAAGGTCAACTACGTCAGCTTCCTGAAGGCGAAAAAGGAGATCAAACCGGGTTTCGTCATTCGCGCACACGTCGATTCCAAGGGGCAGTGCCATAAGCTATGGGTCACGCTTCCCATCCCCGAGGAGCAGCTCAAACCCAGCGCTGAAATGCTCAAGATGACGGCCGCTGAGTTGCACAAGATGGCTGATAGTAATGGAGACGGTGGGCTTTCCTATGTTGAATACGCTAACGCCATTTACCGGTCGCCTAAGCACGGTCCCGTCGGTTTTATGAAGTCGGACAGGGACAATTCTGGCACCCTGAACGTGAAGGAATTCACAGGCAAACTTAACGATGGGATCAAGTGGTGGAAAATGTCCCGTAAAACGCCCGCCGAATGGCACGCGGATGCCGATGCTGATTCCGATGGGGTGCTCAGCAAGCAGGAATTCGTAACTTTTCTTGGCTCCAACGCCCACCTCGATACGTTTTTCAAGCAGGCAGACAAGGATCGTTCCAGCGATATCTCGGTGGTCGAATTGGGCGGCTACATCGACTCGATGCTTGAATGATGAGCAAGACTTATTGCAAACTCATGTGGTCCCACATTGCGAGGGGCGGGAACTGGACTCAGGTGTCTCCTTTGATGCTTACGGTTCCTGTCAAGCCGCGCACACGTCCATGTCTTGCGTCGGTCGTGAGCTGAAAACAGGGACGCGACTTCAATACTGTAAGCGAAGATGTTTGGATATTGGTCACACCAGGAAAGCAATAGCAGCCAGCAGGTTTGCGCGAACCTTGCTACCGAGCTAGCTGAGAAGGCGAAGAGCAAGCGTTTGAAATCGGACCTTCTGGTTGTGTGCCTGCAGGTGACCGGTAAATTGTATTGAAGCATGGTTTGCTCATCCTCGTTCCTTAAAGGATGCAAGTAACGGCCGAATTGAAAGGTTGAGCTGGTTGGTGAGTCGTTCATCTGGTTAGGGAACAAACCACAGTTCAGATTGGCTATGCTTATAGGGGCGTTTCTGCTGTGCGTTGCCGCGTGGTTGCCGCGTGGTTGCTTGTGTGCGGCATGTGCGTGAATTCCCTCGGGTTTGATGCCTCATTCGGCGTTGTGGCGGTTTCGGTTTCGGTTATGGTTGTTGTTGGTGACTCGTGACGCCGGGTAACAACGCTCAGATGTGGGAAATGATTGGTTTCATTAGTACCGTATTCGCTCAGCACCAAATTTCATTACGGAAGCAAGAGACAAAGATGTTGAATTCATTCGTGCGTGTAGTCGCGGCTGTCTGCTTGTTGGGCGGCCTCTTCGTTTTTCAGTCAGGCACTTCTGCTCAGGATGTGGCAACGTCTCAGGATGTGGCAACGGCTGAAAAGAGCTTTTCGATCGTACTGCTTCCGGATACACAGAACTACTCAGAGAAATATCCTGACACTTATATCGCCCAAGCACTCTGGATTCGGAAACAGGCGAAGAAAGACAACATCAAGTTTGCGATCCATCTTGGCGACATTGTGCAAACATCGACCAAACAGCCCGAGTGGGAAAACGCTGACCGAGCCATGCGGTTGCTTGACGGTGTCGTGCCTTACAGCGTCGCGCCGGGCAATCACGATATGGTTGTGAAAAGCCGGGACTCTACACTTTACAACAAGTACTACTCACCTGAGCGATTTGCGGGCAGGAAGTGGTACGGTGGTCATATGGGTGATAACAACGACAACAACTACTGCTTTTTTGAAGCGAGTGGGATGAAGTTCATGATCCTTAATCTTGAGTTCGCGCCTCGTGATGAAACACTGGATTGGGCTGCCGGCATCACCGAACGTTATCCTGATCATCGTGTGATTGTTGCGACCCACTGTTACATGCGTCCCAAGGCTCGTGACACAGGTTGCGCGACTTCTTACAACATCGCTGGAAATAGCGGCGAACAAATGTGGCAGAAGTTCATTCGCAAACAGCCAAATATTTTCCTGGTTGTTAGCGGACATGTACTGGGAGTTGGCCTGCAAACAAGTATCAACGACGCCGGTGGCAAGGTGCTTGAAATGTTGACCGATTATCAAGGACTACCGAACGGTGGCGACGGATGGCTCCGTTCACTGACGTTTGTTCCCAGTGAGAACAAAATCCACGTCCGGACCTACTCGCCTCTGTTGGACAAGGAAAATAATGCCGAGAAGGAAACGTTTTCTCTGGATTACCAAATGACCTCCGCCCAACCGAAAGCTGAGTGAGGTTTCGCCGTCGAGTACCTAAGAGGGCTCGATGCATGATGCTGTCTAGTTAGTGGGGTCTAGTTAGTGCTGTCTCATTAACGCTGTGTTGATGCTGCCGAAGCTGCGGTAAATAGCCGGTTTTACCGAGAAGTGGAACGCTAGGATTGTTGGTTGGGATGCGTTGGTTGCTGTTGGTTCGAAAGCGGGTTGCTTGAAAACGGGCTGGAAGCTCCAGCTAGTGGATGGGCTGCCTGGGCGGCGTAAGCTGGAACTTTGGCAGAACCATGGGCGGCGTTAGTTGGACTTTTGGCAGAAGCACACAATAGAAACTCTCAGAGTCCACCGTCTGAGATGTTGTATCTTCCGTCGGGGTAAGGCTGTTCGAACGTCCGCCCGCGCCTTAGACGACGCTGCTGGGGGCGTACGGGACGCGATCTGTGAACGTGTGCTCAGGGGGTGGTGTTTCCTGCTGTCCTCATTTGCAGAACGTCTGAGGGGCCTGAGGCAAGGTGTCAGTGACTGTGTTAAGATAGAAACAGTGCGAGCCGCGATTTGGGCGTCGCATTCCCACCTGTAATATCCCGCCGCCATTGGTACTTCAGTGACGCACCTGCGAGTCCTACTGTGCTTAGCCATCGTCATTAGCAGTATGGCGATTGGTTCGGCCACGCTCGACGCAACCGAACCTCTG
>JAQXDZ010000152.1 GCA_029251085.1 Mariniblastus sp. | reverse complement strand
AACATCCGAATTCTGACGGTTCCGGCTCAAAATGGTCCGACTGAAAAAACTGGGTTTCCTCGTTTGCACGAATGGAGTTCGTGGTTCGGTCGCCATTACCGCAAAGGTGATTGGGATGTTTGCACGCCTGAAACAGTTCGAGATCTTTCAGCCATCGGTTATACGTTCGCTCGCCGTGTTCACATGGCCTCGCAAGTTCCCATTGGAGTGATTGATGCATCACGGGGAGGTACCACCGTAGAGACTTGGACGCCAATGGAAGTGCTTCAGCAAATCAAGACAGCCGAGGTGAATAATCTTCTCTCTGAATGGGGCCAGAAAATTGCAGACTGGGATTCTGAAAAGGATTTAGAGAACCGGGTCAAGAATCATTACAGCTGGGTCAAGAATATGGAGAAGCAGGGCAGGGAGATCCCAAAAGATCGAACAGTCCCCACCGATTTGCGGCCTGGTCCCGCGATGGATCACAACCGGCCAGCGACTTGCTTCAATAGTATGATCTATCCAATTTCTGGGCTGAATGTGAAAGGGGTGATTTTCCATCAGGGATTTAACAACGCCCTCGGTTCTGGGTCAGCGGGGGCAGCGATGTATTCTCAGATTTTTGGGGAGATGATTGCTGCTTGGCGGCGTGCTTTTGATGATAGCGATTTACCTTTTGGAATCATCTCACTGTGTACTGAAGGCTTTCCGCAGGATCGCGATAACTATCTCGAAAAGACATTCAATGATGGAATCTATATTCGCGAGGCGCAGTACAAAACGTTCCTTGATCTTTACGAGTCGGGCGATCAGAACATTGGCTTTGCGAGTAGTTTTGATAAACGGCGATCGTGGTATCACCCACAATTAAAGATTCCGGTCGGAGAGCGGATTGCCCGCTGGGCGTTAGCGACGCAGTACGGCATGGATCGGGCGATTAAATGGAAGCCACCAATGCTCACCGAGATGTCGATCGATGGTGATCGGATTGTGCTCAAGATGGACGCTCAGGTGAAGGCCGTGGACGATGGAGATATTGTTGGTTTCTCAATCGCAGGAGAAAATCGCAAGTTTCAACCAGCCGAAGCAAGTTGGTTAGTGACGGGCAAAGATAAAAACAACCGCCCTCAAACGGATCGCAAGACAATCGTGTTGACCAGTCCGCACGTGCCAAAACCGATTCACTATCGCTATGCTTGGGGCCGCAACCCGATGGGGAATCTCCAAACGACCGATCACAATGATCTTCCTTTCGCGACTCAGCGGAGTGACGATTGGAAGATGGAAGAAGTGCCGGCCCAGTTCATCGGTAGCCTCGATGGAAAGGCGATGGAGAATAAACGCCGGTTCCGCGGCCAGGTTCAAAAGGCTTTACGGCTGGACGATACAAAACGGCGACTCGATGAAGCACGAGCTTTCATTGAGCAAAATCAGGAGAAGTACGAAAAAGAGCGTGCCGCACTCGAAGCTGAGTTAGCGAAAGAAAAATAGGGCGTGGGAGGAATTCTCTGCGAGATACCGCACGAAACGTTCGATTTTGAACTCGAGGTTTTCACTGTGGTAGACTATTGGTTGGTATATTTCGTGATGTTTATATACACGGACATGCGGCTGTTTTGCAAGCTGGCAAACGCCCCCTGAGATAGGATGGCCGTGTGATGTGCTCTTGATGACTCAGTGGAATCGAATGCAGATGGAAAACCAAACGCTTACCCAAAATTGTCGTTTCCAAATATCTAAATCATTTCAAAAGACAGCGAGATGGTTGATTGTCTCGGGTTTTGTGGGATTGATTATCTTGGTTTTGGTAGGAGACGCGAACGCGTTCGATGACTCCCGCGATGCTAAAACCGAAACGCCAATTTCTTACAATCGAGACATCCGTCCGATTCTTTCTGAGAACTGTTTTGCTTGCCACGGGATGGATGCTGGTAATCGAGAAGCGGACCTGAGACTCGATTTGTATGAAGCAGCTGTCGGTAAGGAAGAGGATGGTGCTGCGATTGTCGCTGGCCAGCCGGATGAGAGTTTGATTTGGCAGCGGATTTTAGAAACAGATCCCGATGTGGTGATGCCGCCGCCGGAATCTAAAAAGACTTTGACTGACGACCAAAAGCAGATGCTCCGGCGTTGGATCAAGCAAGGTGCCGAGTATCAAAAACATTGGGCTTTCGAGCGACCTATAAAATCAACAGAAGCTGGCATCGATGCCTTGGTTGCCAAGTCACTCAAACGTGACGGACTCAGTTTTTCTCCAGAAGCCGATCGCTCGACTTTGATTCGGCGGGTGAGTATTGCGTTGACGGGTCTTCCCCCAACCATTGAAGAGGTCGATCAATTTCTCAATGATCAATCTTCGGGAGCTTATGAGGCGATGGTCGATCGATACCTTGCTTCGCCTCGGTATGGTGAGGAGATGGCTCGTTACTGGCTCGATGTTGCTCGCTACGGTGATACCCATGGAATGCATTTGGATAACGAACGTCAAACCTGGGCCTATCGAGACTGGGTGGTTTCAGCGTTCAACCGAAACTTGTCTTATGATCAATTCACGATTGACCAACTGGCCGGTGATCTAAGGGAGAACCCAACACAAGATCAGATGATTGCTACGGGATTCAATCGTTGTAACGTGACGACCGGTGAAGGTGGCAGTATTCAGAAAGAGTTCATCTTTCGTTATGCCGTTGATCGAGCGAGCACAACGGCTCAGGCTTGGCTTGGTCTGACGGCAGGGTGTGCGGTTTGCCACGATCACAAATACGATCCGATTTCACAAAAAGAGTTTTATTCGCTGTACGCATTTTTCAATTCGAATGCGGACCCTGCGATGGATGGTAACGCGCTGCTGACACGGCCAGTCGTGAAGGTAAAGCCGGATGATTACGATGCAAAAATCAAAGAGTTTGTTGAGCGAGAGGCGGCACTACAAAAATCGATTGACGAAAAAGCAGCAACCGTGGCTTACTCTGATCCGGCAGAACTCAAGCCTCGGCCTGAGATCCAAGTGACGACGCATGTTTGGTTTGAAGACGCGTTTCCTGCTGGCGCTGCGGTGAATGCTCCGGGAGCTGCATTGGTCGATGAACCAGTTAACAGTGGAAGTAAGGCATTGAAGGTGGTTGGTGCTGGTCTCGCGCAAACGTTTTATGACAAAGGGGCTCAGCCACTAACGGCGCCTGACGGTGGTAGGTTTTTCATGAACGTGTTCCTCGACCCGAACGATCCTCCTGAAGAGATCATGGTTCAGTTTTTGACGAACAGTTGGAATCAGCGAGCGATCTGGGGTGCGGATTTAATTAACTGGGGCGCACAGAACACATCACAACGATTTCCAGCAGGTGGCCTGCCTGAACCTGGGAAGTGGGTAAAACTGGAGTTTGATGCCTCCGACGTTGGCTTGACTGCCGCGAGTAAAGTCAATGGTTTTGCGTTTACGGTTCATGGCGGCACAGCCTATTTCGACAACATGGGAGTCGTGGGGCGATTGGATCCCGTCACGAACCCCACGCTCTCGTTGACTGCCTGGCGAAAAGCCCAAGCGGGCAAGGATACTCCGGGGGCTCCGGCTGACATTAAGCAGTGGCTTAAAGAAGGTCCAGATAAAGAACGCAAGCCAGAAGAAGTGAA
>JAQXDZ010000144.1 GCA_029251085.1 Mariniblastus sp. | reverse complement strand
GCGCTCAACCCAACAAAGACGGTTTGGAGAATCGCTTGAGAGAATATGTTTCGATTAAGAGCGAATAAAAATCCGATCCCGAAAAGCACCAATGCCGCAACGCTCAATGGCATTAGCCGCCCCAACATTTTGGCCGCTGGCCAACCCGTCTGCTCTCGGAGATGTACTAATCCACGAATTGAGTGCCATCCACAGAAATAAATTGCGAAAGAGACTAGAGGGTCCGCTAATGAGAACAAAACAAAGAAAGTAAAGATCCGGAGTTGATCAATTCGCTTGGAACGTTTCAAAAAGTTAACGGTCCGATCTTCCTTCTGAGACGAAACAAAGTCGTAGAAAGTAAAAAGAAACAAAATCGGGCTTAAAGCTCGAACGATCTCAACGATCTGACTGGCGATCGTTAGATCACCACCTGGCAGAATAAGACCTAGCAGACGCGTAACTTCGTTTGCCTGAAACACGACGGGAACCCAAATCACCATGCCGCCCCGAGCAACAATCCCCAACCAGTGCAAAAGATTGACCGACGTCCGTTCATCCTCCTCCAACCCGAAGTGCCACGCCGAGAGCGCAAAAAACCCGAGAACTGTAACCAAAGGAGAAACGAACCATCCTGTGATTACGACACCTACCACCGTAAGGTAGGCGGCGAAGAAAACCCCGTAAGCAAGAAACGGAGAAAAATCCCGCAAGAGTCTCCGGCCTACCGCGTGATCCAACGCCCCATGGGGAAGCCCGATAAACGACACCGCGAACGCCAGAATGATCACCTCCGCCGACTTTGGCAAAGCCAACCCGCATGCATGCGTGAGCAAAACAAGGCTGACGAGAGTGGTGATGACGAGCGAGTGCATTTTTTCGTCCGAACTGAGTTTTAGTTTGAATGCTCACGGGCGAGTGACAAGCGATTAAAAAGAAAAGGGCATCGCCGATCCCATTAACCGGCGACGCCATTTAACTTGTTAAAGGCGTTCCTACGCAGGCATCACGATCGCGTCCGGAGAAATTCCGTCCGCTGCATCTTGCTGCGTCTTCGCACGTGCGATGAAGTAGATCAGCACGCCAAATCCTGCTTTAGCAGCCATATCCGCAATTGCGTAGCCGACTTGCAGTCCGACAACTCCACCAGCACCAGCGGTTCCGCCCGAAGTTGCTTCGAGTGCGGCGGTCGTGCTACCGAGCCCGTAGGCAATCGGGTAAACCATCCAAGTGATTAAGATTACGTAGCGGGCGAGCTTGATCAAATCACGAGCAGCGACCGGTTGTGTATCGAGAGACCTTGTCAGTTCGACCCACAACACATAGAGAATGTAGAAAAAGGGCAGGCAAGACAGACCACCCCAAAGTAATCGCATTGATTGTCCATCCGGGCTCGAAATTACTTCTCCCGGGTAGCCGAGTGCGATCATCGCTGCCGAAGCGATAACAAGTTTCGTCAACATGGGGCCGGCCTTGGCTTTCGCCAACCGCATCACGATGACGAGCTCGACCAACAGTAGCGGCACAGTCAAAATCCAATCCGCATAGCGGTAGAAATCATTAAACGCAGCACCACTCTGGGTGTACGTTCCATCGCCCAACGTATACGCGTCTTGCCAGCTGTGCCGAATCATAAAATAGTGGTAACAGGCAATCGCAACCACGATTCCTGAGACCATCAGGGCCGGCCTGTACGCCGCACCCACGGACGAACGGGCCATAAAGAAAAACAGAGCCGCGGCTCCCATGGTTGCGACCGTCATCGAGAAGATGTTATCAACCAAACTGTATTGCATCACGGTCAAGTCGGGCATCGAACCGACTAACATCACTGAATCGAACATGCGAAAAACCTTTCAAAGCGTTGTCCTGAACCAAAAATCGTTATTTACTTACGACAGTTTCAACACGAACAAAGCTCTCAAAACTGTCCTTCGATGATCAAAACCGAGGTTGCTCAGTTAAAATAACCCAATAGATTGTAACTTTGTGATAATTTACGGTATGATGCGAGCGGCTTAAAACTGTCAAAACTACCAAGGAGGTGACTGTGCTTCGAACTCTTTCAACATCCGAATTTGCCGAAGCAATAGGAATTAGCGAGTCCTCGGCCCGCCGCCTGGCAGACAGCGGTGACCTCAAGATCCGCAGAACCAAAGGTGGACATCGGAAAATTCCAGCAGAAGAAGCAATTCGGTACGCTCGCGAGATTCAGGCTACGGTCGTTCGCCCTGACCTGCTTGGTCTTTCCACTAACGTCATTGATAACCAACCGATCGAAGCTGACTTGCAGTCGCAGCGTTTGCTGATGGCTTTGTCAGACGGACACTACGCCGAGGTAATTGGGCTGATGCAGGCACTCTACATGAGCGGTGTCTCCATTGCCGAGATGTGTGATGGACCGATTCGGTTTGCCATGAGCGCCATCGGGAGTGCATGGCCGCAAGACAAGCGAAGCATTTTCATTGAGCATCGTGCAACGATTCTCTGCGTACGGGCTCTCTGTCAAATCCGACTTTCATTGCCAGAAACGCCAGAAAATGCACCTTCTGCAATGGGTGCTGCACCTCAGGATGATCCTTTTCTATTACCTAGCCTGATGGCCTCTTTAGTTCTACACGAATGTGGTTTGGAGGAAATCAACCTTGGCCCGAACACTCCGATTGATGTTTTAGCCGATTCGGCCGAAGACGAAAAACCGGATGTAGTCTGGCTCGCCATTTCCAATCCGATTAGAAGCAGAACTCACCATCGAGAAATCGAGAACCTTGCGAAGGTTGTCAATTCATATGGCGGTTTGTTTTTGATTGGCGGTCGAAGTGCCACGACCTACACGGGGCCTCTCGCAGAAAAATGCCAATCCATGAGCGAGATTGGATTGCGGGTTGCTGGACTATCTCCTCACTCCGCCGATTAAACGCACTCTGCTGATTAAACGCACTCTGCTGATTTACGTTCGCCTGTCTTAATTAACGGTTAAACATTCTCATTTTGGCGATCGTGTGGCTTGGAGACTTATCGTCAGACAGACGTTATTAGAAAAATGCAAAAGCGACCAAGTGTCAGCTTGGTCGTTTGGGTTGATAGCTCAAGTAC
>JAQXDZ010000128.1 GCA_029251085.1 Mariniblastus sp. | reverse complement strand
AGGTGCGGCACCCGAGAAACTGGTGAAAAAAATCGGAAGTCAGCGAACAGAATCCCAGATTTTTTAATTGGAAACCGCTGATTTGTTCGCTGAGAATTTAATTGCGGAAATTTTGTATAAAACCAAAAACACGCGAACTAGCGAAAGGGGCAAACTGGGTTGGCGGCCTGAGGTGCGATACGCCTAGGTAGAGGCGGCAAATAACGCCCAAGCGGTTGTTACATCCACAGGATAGAAGTCTACGACGACCGTTTGCGAGGTCGCGGAGGGAGATCGTAATCGGGGTTATAGAGTTTGATTGATTTCAGAAATTTAGCGGGAATAAATGCATCATAATTCTTCTCGATCATGATGCAATTTAACTGGTAAATCCTCGGGCCGACCGCAAATACCCTGGAGGTAACAATGAATGGTTCTTTATTTCGAGCGAATCGGTAAACGTACTGCAAGCCGGGGTTACCATCGAGGGATATGCCTAAAGGGTTTCGGGGCATACCAACTTCCTCGGGCGGCAGTAAATTTCCAAGTACATTGAAAACGCTACCGTTGACGACTCCCTGAAGTGCCTTGTTAGTTGCCTGCCGGTCAGATGGTTCTTCGTGTAGGTCGTGGTAGGAAAAGGTGAAGGTGATCTCGCCCTCGAGTGCCGAGCAAACAAAGATTCGGACTTTGATCGGTGGCTTGCCTTCGAGTGGTGAAAAACTCCGTTCGACGTAGAGGGGTTTTTTCGGCAGCATAAAAGAAGCGCGAGCTCCTGAAGGGCGATGTGTTTCCCACTGGCTCAATTCTCCCTGAAACTCCTGGCCAGCCAAACTGGATATGCCGTTGCAAATAAAGAGAAACAGGCAACTGGCCAAGATCCTGGTCAAAGAAGCTGTTGGGAAATCTGATATCTTGTTTGAAATCATTGAGAAATGTTGGGCACGGGTTGAAACAGTGGATCCCTCAGGCGTTACGACAAACGACGCTAACTGAGTTTAATCGAAGGTGTGGAATTTGCATCGACTTATGGGCCAGAATTGATAATTCAGGGAAATCAACAGTCGCAAATCTCGGTCAGGCCAGCAATTTAGACGTTGAGGCAGCTGAAATATTTGTCTAGATCCGGCGGTTGGCTGACGCGTTGGCGAACCCGAGATTACTGAACGCCGGCAGAGCGATTCCGCTCTTCGATTGCATCGAGAAGGTCAGCCAGCACTTGGCGGCTTTCCTTCGGCTCGTCGCTGCTTGCCTGATAGCGATCGTACTGCAGTTGCACGTCGGCGGCCGTTAGCAGTGTTCCGCCTCGTTTGACCGACTTTGCGAATGCTGCAGCGGCAACTTCCCGTTCATCTAAAGGGAGTGCAGATTGGCTGGCAAAATCAACTAAAATTCGTTGCGAGTCGGGCGTGCCGAGGCTTCCAAGTAACGCACTGGCGTCCGCAGCAAATCCGGGAACGTATAATAGCTTTGCCAGTTGAGTCTGTTCTCGAGGACTGAGTCGATAAAAGTAATATCGGTCGCGATCGCTGGAGATTTTTGCAAGCCACTGCATCGCAAAAGCTCCATGCCGACGGCGGTCGAAATTAGAGACTTTCCATGGTTTGATGCGATCGTCGAGCCGCTTAACATGCGTAGCGATTAAATTGGGCTGAAGCGAAAATGGGATTGCTGTGAACAGAGGATCATTCTGAAGTTGAATCGACGTTCGACGCCCCCGATCCGCATCACGGTAAAGGAGTGCAATGGGCAACCGTCGGGTACGCCAGTCAGTTCTCAATTGTTGAATGAGATTTCCAAAGCTGGGATTGTCCAGCGTGTCGGTGACTACGAGGACTTCAAGGTCGGGATCGGTTGTAGCCGCTTGGAAGAACTCGCGACTGGAGCCAGCGGAGTTTCCGTAAAGACCAAGTGAGAGCATGGTTGCTGCGTAATTCTGAGCCAATTCTTCGCGGTTGTGTCCGATTAAACCGGAAGGACGATTTTCACTTTGGGCCAGAAAGACAGCAAGTTTAACGAGGTAGCTATTACCTGCAAAAGCTTTTTGAGGGTCGATCGATGCGATCGCCTGCATCGCGGCGAACTGAAGATACCTATCGCCGAATACAATGGCGTCGATGAGTTCAGAAGGCTGCCCCGCAGTTGCGGAGAGCGAAGATTCGTTTCCGATTTTTTCAAGTAATTCGCAACAGGCGATGGCGGCCGGTACGAGTTCTAGTTTCAGTGCTTCTCCGAGGACAGCTTGGGTTTCCTCTCGGGTAATCCCGAGGGTCTTTTGGATCAGCTCGACATTAGTTTTTTTACTTGGACCGACCAGTCGTTTGGCAGCTTCAAGCTGAGTCAGCAGATATAATTCTCGATTTCGATCCAGGGCTGGATTGATCTCATAAAGGTCTGCGGCACGTCTGGCGGCCGTCACTCGCGTTGCGGTGAGGTGATCCATTTCGGATGAGATCATCTTTTTCTTTTGATTGTCCCAATACCAGATTGTGACAGAACTGAGGACGGCACCGTCAACAGGTCGTTTACCTGTGAGAAACTCTCGAGACCGGCGGTACAGCCGTTCTTCAATGATCGCGGGATCGTAGCCGAATTCTGTGCGGTCAAGCGAATTGAGTGCGATTGCTTTGAGGGAATTTGGAACATTGGGCGAGAGGTAGGCTCGCATCATGACATCGAGTGATTCAGAGGTGCGGTAGTATCCCAAGGCTCGAAGTGCTTCGGCTTGAACCTGGATATCATTGGCTCGGGCGGCGGCAAGAAGTGGCCCCTGTGCATGGATTCCCATGCTCTTCAAAGCGCCGCGGATTCCTGGGAAGTCCGCAACACGATCTTTCTGGGCAAAGACTTCCAACAACTGAGCAACGGCAGGTTCGCCCAGACGCCGAAGTTTCCGGAAGGCTTCTGAGCGGACTGAAATGTCGGGGTTGTTGAGCGTTTTGATAAGGTCATCAATCCGTGCTGGAGAATTGGCGACAGCCTGAGAAGCTTTGAGAACCTTTCGTGCCAGTTCTCGTCCCTCTGGTTGGAGAGCATCGTCGGCGTGAATGCTCGCAAAGAAATCTGCACCGATTTCGTTTTGCAGTAGGTAGAGCTGTTCGCTGTTTAAATTTAGCTTTGAGATTCGACCAATGTAGAATCTCGCATCTTCGAAAAGGCGGATGTCGATCATCAGTTTTGCCGCGTTCGCCAACTCATCTGACATTTGAGGATCAGAATCACGAAGTGTACGCAGAATCAACCGAGTCGTTTCGTCGATGCCTTGGTCAACCGGAGTCAATTCAGGTGCGGACTTTAAATCCTGATCCTGAGCACTCAGTGACGGTTGAAGGTGTGAGGTCAGTCCAACAATCGAGAACATCACGAGTGCGCAAAACAAGAGTTTGAGCTCCCAGCGAATGGGGCTTTTGTGTGGGGGTCGTGGTTCCGAAGCTTGCATAGACATGACCGGAGTTGAATCGTCCTTTTGACACCCACTTCAACAGGCTTAGATCAATTCTAACGATTGTATTTTGCGGAAGAGATGAGCCAGATCGACTTGAAAGTTTTAGAGGGATTAAACGGGTTAGGGAATTTGTGTATCTACTGAGATTAGCGTTCTCATCTGTCCCCCGTTTTTTTTAAACGGATTAGGAAAGGGAACAGTCCCTCAACGACCCTCTCTAAACTACCTTCAATAACCGGCAATCACCAATGAAATCTGGTTAAATTTTCCGTTAAGAACCCAGGTTCAAACGGTTTTTCCACATCGCGATTTGTTCTGAAACGAAACGAGGTCCGGTCGACCCGATGCTTTGAAATGCGTCGATCGCATTTTTCACCCCGAGAACGTCGTAAACCGAAGCGTCGAGAGTCGGATCGGCGGCCTGAAAGTCCTCGAGGGGAAGCTCGGCCAGAGTGATCGATTTTTCGGTTGCCAGACGTACCAGTTCCCCAATCATGTGGTGGGCTTTGCGTTGGGGAATGCCGCGTTTAATCAGGTATTCCATAAGCGTTGTGGCGTCGAGGAATCCTCGTTCCAGTCGCGAACTGATCGAATCCCGTTTCATTTTTGCCCCTTCAACGAGAGGTGCAGCCAATTCCAGACAGGCGGTAACGGTATCAAAGGCATCGAAAAGTGGAGGTTTGTCTTCTTGCAAGTCGCGGTTGTAGGCCAGGGGAAGGCCTTTGGAGAGTACAAGCAAGGTCTGCAGGCTTCCGATGACGCGGGCGGTTTTACCTCGGGTTAGTTCCAAGACATCGGGGTTGATCTTCTGTGGCATAATCGAAGACCCCGTGCAAAACGCGTGAGGCAACTGGATGAAATCGAATTCTGAAGTCGCCCACAAAATCCATTCCTCGGCCCAGGTGCTGAGGTGCACGGAAATGGTGGTGAGGCAGAATAGCGATTCCATCACGAAGTCCCGATCGCTCGATGAGTCGATACTGTTGGCGACTAAGCCTTCAAAATCGAGTCGTTTGGCGGTGTTTTCTCGGTCGATGGGGAGTGTGGTTCCCGCCAGTGCGGCCGTTCCGAGGCTGCATAAATTGACGCGCTTTCGGCAATCTGCCAGCCGCTCGCGATCGCGTTGGAACTTTTCACAGTAGGCCAGCCAGACGTGTGGAAGTAAAACAGGTTGGGCTCGCTGAAGGTGTGTGTAGGCGGGAACGACGACATCGAAATCATCCGAGCATCGATTCACAAACGCGGTCTGAAGGCTCTCTAAAAGCCCGTCAACGCGATCAATGGATTCTCGAACCCATAAACGGAGGTCGGTTGACACTTGGTCGTTTCGACTTCGCCCCGTGTGTAGTTTTCGCCCGGTGTCACCTATCCGATCAATCAGGGCCTGTTCGATATTCATGTGAATATCCTCGAGCTCTTCACGGATCAGAAAAGTCCCGTTTTCTAGCTCATGCAATATTTCGTTGAGCCCTGACTCGATGTCGTCGCATTCCTGCGACGTCAGAATCCCTTGATCGGTCAGCATTTTCGCATGGGCGATACTTCCGCTGATATCGTGACGGAAGAGTCTCTGGTCAAAGCTAATGCTCTCGGTGAATCGCTCCACTCGTTTGTCCACGGCTGAATCAAATGCTCCGCTGCGGCTGGGACTGGACAAGATACACCTCGTTGAAATGGGTCGAAGGGGCAAGCCCCGGAAATACTCGCTGGTTTCAAATACTAGCAGCATTTGAGATGGCGGGGGTGGCCGTTGGCCAATCGGTAATAGGATTAATACTACTACCCACGAACACTGTTATGCCAAAAAAGTTCCCGGTCGAAAACCGTCCCATCGCCTAGGTCGCGCAAAAGCTGTGAGAAATTCAGCCAAACCTGTGCGAATCGCGAGCCTGCGAAGCCAGAATCCATCGACGGAGAATCTGATTACCGGGCACCGCCAAAGCGAATGGCGGTATCCCAGATTGGTAATTGAAATTCGCTGCTATTCGTGGCGAAGTGCTTCAATCGGATCCAGTTGGGCTGCCCGGACGGCAGGGT
This sequence comes from Mariniblastus sp., assembly GCA_029251085.1. Classification (GTDB taxonomy): domain Bacteria; phylum Planctomycetota; class Planctomycetia; order Pirellulales; family Pirellulaceae; genus Mariniblastus. Next base: position 3,243 of record JAQXDZ010000128.1, on the reverse strand, counting down.
ACAGACCAAAAAAGACACCTACGACGACCGAGATGCCGAACGCAACTGGAATCGAAATGGGAACAATCGTCGGACGCATCACTCTGGCAACTTCAGGAAGTCCAGCATAGAGTTGGGGCGCGAAGTATTCCAAACCCCATCGAGAGACATCGATTACGACGGGGCAGAGTAAACCCATCAAAATTCCCGTGATTCCGCCAACGATTGAAAGCGTAATTGTTTCCACTAGAAACTGAAGGACGATGTCTCTCTGCTTACCTCCGAGAGCCCTGCGAATTCCGATTTCTCGGGTTCGTTCGGTTACCGTCGCAAGCATGATGTTCATAATTCCAATTCCACCAACGATTAGCGAAATTGCGGCAATAAGCCCCATGAACATCATGAACATGAGGCGTGTCGTTTTCGCTTGCTCGAGTAGTTCGTAGGGCACCACGACCGAAATGTCCTGTCGGTTTGGATCATTCTGTCGCAGAGTAGCTTCGACTAATTCGGCTGTGCGGGGAACGTCATCGGCGCTTTTGACCTGAACCGTGATCTGAGATAGTTCAAATAGTTTAGATGAAAACGAACCACCGGATCGCTTCGTTTCCTGGTCGGTCATTCTCGCTCGCATCGTTGTGACTGGAATGTAGATGTCCAGTGAGAAATCTTGAGCGGCAAGTGATCCACCAATCGCGGCGGTCGCATTCCTGTGCTTCAACACTCCGACGATCTTAAATAACTCTTTTTTTTCCGGGAGATAAATTTGCTTATTTAATGGATCCTCGGAAGGGAAAAGTTTGTCGGCGAGTCGTGCAGCGATCACGCAAACGGGACGATTGAGTTCGACTTCTCTAGTAGTCAGGAAATGGCCACGTTCAATTTCTAAACGGGTAACCTCTGCATAATCCGAGGTGCAACCGACTAGTCTGCCATCAACTGGTTTTACGTTGGGGTTACCCGTGTACGCAAACTTTTGCGACAGTTCCCGAATTGGTAGAACTCGCTTAACTGTTGAGATGGTGTCATTGATTAGTTTGCACTCGTTACGGGTAACGCCAAAGGCCGTGATTTGGCGGAAATTGCCGCCACTTTCATCCGGAGGCTGGATGCTTCTGATGATAATGTTTTCAGCGCCGAGATCCTCAATTTGCCGTTGGGCTTCCTTACTAATCCCTTCACCAATGGCAAGCAACCAAATCACGCTTGCCACGCCAATGAAGATACCGAGCACTGTCAATAACGACCTCATCGGGTGCAGCAAGAGGCTTTTGGTGCCTAGTTTGACGGTTCGGAAATAAAGCATGAATGAGGTCGCTTGATGAAGGTTTGAAACCGTAAAACGGCTTTGGGAGGTTGATTAGTCGGCACTGCGTGTAGCGACGTCGGCGTTGTGAGCAATTTCTTGAATTTGTTCGACTGTGAAAACCTTACGGCCCTCCACCGGTTTGTCGAATTGAATTTCACCATCTCGCAAACGAATAACCCGTTTTGCATGTTCGGCCACTTCGTCTTCATGCGTCACCATGATGATTGTTTTGCCTTCATCGTTAAGACGTTGAAAGAGAGCGAGGATTTCTTCTGTTGTCACAGAATCAAGGTTTCCAGTCGCCTCATCCGCCAGAATAAAATAGGGATCATTGACTAGTGATCGGGCAATGGCGACGCGTTGCTGTTGGCCTCCGGAAAGCTGGGTGGGACGGTGATCGAGCCGTTCTCCCAGGCCTACCATCTTGGCAAGCTCGATACTTCGTTTGCGGGATTGGGCATTGAGATTTCCCATGTAATACAGAGGAACCTCAATGTTTTCGACAACACTCAGTTGAGCGATCAGGTTGTATGACTGAAAAACAAATCCAATTCGCGAGGCACGAATGGTGGAAAGTTCATCGTCGGTCATTTGAGCGACATCATCGCCACCGAGCAGAAAAGATCCGTGCGTTGGTTGATCGAGGCAACCAAGGAGGTTCAAGAGTGTACTTTTGCCGGATCCTGAGGGACCCATGATGGCGACGTAATCACCTTCAGGTACGTCAAACGAAACCCCCCGCAGGGCGCGGACGGTTTCGCTTTTCAAGACGTAATGTTTTTGGAGGTCGCGAATAACCGCGGCCATTCTGGTAGAGGTTTCGCTCACTGGCGACCTCCACCACCACCAAAGCCTCCGCCACCTTGCATCCTTTTTTTCATGTTCTTGATCGAGGTGTCAAGCTCAGATTCACTAAGGTAGGTGTCCTTATCAGTATCAACTGAGTCAAAGAAAAACGTATAGGGTGAGCCGGCTTCGTCTTTGGTCAGCTTGCCGTCTCCATCGGTGTCTTTTTGTTTGATCAGTTCAGCGCCACTGCTCGGCATTGCGAAGCCACTTCCACCACCGCCTCGTTTTCCGCTGCCGGCACGTTTCCCACCGGACTTGCCTCCTCCCTTATTGGCTTTCGCAGCCTTCTTAGAGGCTTCGACTTCGGCGACAACAGAATCAGGAAGCTCAATTTTAGTTTCCATTTCGAATTCAGGAAGTTCCATGTATTCCTTGAAACCACCCGGGTTAAGAACCAACTCAGTTCCGTCTTCCACGCCGGACGTGAAGTAAACCATTTGTGAGTTGTCCCCACCAATCTTGACTTCCAGAGTTTCCCAGTTGTCTCCAACTTTAGCGAGGCAAAATTGTCTGTCTTGAACCGAGTAAACCGTTTGGATAGGAGCAAGGAGTGCTTCAGGCAGGTATTTAACCTGAATGGTTACCGAACAATTCATGCCGGGTTTTAGTGATCTCGGTGGGTCGATGATTCTAACCATCACGGCGTATTTTTTGATGCTGCTGCTCATCCAGCCGCCTGATTCCGCGTATTCACCAACCTTGGTGACGACACCCTTGAGTGTGGTGTTTTCACCGTTGAGCGCGTCGACCTTAATCGTCGCCGCCATCCCATTTTCAATTTGAGTGATGCTTTGCTCATTGATCAGCGCCTTCACCTCCATCTTTTTGGGGTTCGGCAATCGAATCAGGACTTGGTTTTGCCGAGCCGAGGCTCCTTCTTCAAGCATCCATTCGTTTCCGCTTCGAGACGACTCCTTGGCGTAGACGACTTGCCCTGTCACACCTTCGGGAACCCGAATCGTGCACTTTTCGATCATGTCTTTAATTTCGGCCATTTTTTCAATCTCGACTGCCAGTGATTTCTTCTCACTGTCAAGTTTGACTGTTGCGGCCTTAATGTCAGCATCAAGTTTGATTTTTTCTTTCTCGGCGGAGATCTCTATCAG
>JAQXDZ010000120.1 GCA_029251085.1 Mariniblastus sp. | reverse complement strand
GCAAGATTTGATCTCCGGCAACACCGCCCCTTAGAGCCAGACCTCTAAAATCTGATCCCTGAAAATCCCTCCGATCTTTCCTGAAGAATTGCTTCAGTCCTTCAGCACTTTGAGTTGCTCGTCGAGACTTAGATCGAGAAACGTCTCAAATTCCACTTTAAATTCGCGAGAACTCTGCCCAAACGCTTTTTGAAAAGCCGCTTCCCACCCCAGCTTTTCTACTTCGGGGTGAAAAGATTCGAGTAAAACATCACGCCCCTTGCGTTTCATTAAATAGGCAACCGCCCACGCACCGCCTTCGTAGGCTAGCTGTCGACAATCGTCATCGTAGGAATTTGGCAGCGAAGTTGGACAGGTTTTTCGTTTTGACTGAATCAACTTCATTTTGTCGGTCATTCGTTGCTCGAGAGCGGGCCAGCGATAGGAAGCATTATTCCAACTGGGAAGCTTTCCGGAGCCTCGAAGCTCCGCGGTTGTGAACTCAGCCATCGCCACCGCCGAACCCTCGACAAACCACACAGGCCCCATCAGCTCTTGCCGTTTTCGATGGTCCCTCGTCTGTAAAAATGAGTTTTGCAGCGAGTGCCAATACTCGTGAAAAATAGTGACTTGCTCATCTTCACCCGCAATATTCAAAACACCCGCAAACCCTAGCGGCAAGGAGGAGGTCATTCGATGGAATCCCCATTCAGCTCCACCGTTATGGCCCGCACTTCCACTTGGCATTCCCGTCGCCAGAGCCTTCGCACCGATTTCCTGATACATTAGAAATCCATGGTCTCGATTGTCGTTATCCGCCAAACAATCACGACGCGTCATTTGACCGCGCGCCACCCGCCGCTCACAGAACTTAATCCCCAGTTGCAACGCCGCTTCCCGGTCTGTGCCCAAAACCCAATACTCAAGCCTTCCTGAAGAACCCCAGGTATTGGATGCTGCCTCAAGCGTCTCAACCACCGCCTGTTTCACTTTTTTAGAAACATCCGCCGCCGTAAAAACTTCGATGAGCGTTCCACTTTTTGCATCTCTGCCAAAAATATCGTCCTGTAGAAAAATTGCTGGAGCAGCAGTCACCTGACCTTGCAGCGAAGCTGCCCCGAGCACCAAAGTCAAAGCGAACAACGCTGGAATGATCTGTGAGTTCCAACCTCTTAAGACGTTACCAATTGATCCGTACATTAGCCGCTCCACCTGATTGTGTTTGCCTCAGGCTACCTTACTTTTTTCAAAAGCAAAAGAAGATCCTGAATTGCCCGCTGAATCCAGCAAAACCAGTTCCATTAGTTTTCGTTACTGGAAACAAGCGAAAGCCGATCCTCCAGGCAGTCGAGAGTTCTTTTCGGCCGGGCTTCAGCACTTGGGAAAAATCAGTAATTAGGCCGTTAGAAAAACTCACCAGCCCCTCGAAGAACACTACTGATCCTCGTCACCATTGGTAGGCCAAACTATCCAGTCCCCATCAGATTTGCCATCGTTTTGTACATTTGGCAAGTAGGCTGCGGGCTTAACACCCTCCGGCGTAACACCTCCATCATCGTCAAGATCGTATCCTAAACTGTAGATCAGCGGACTTTGATCGACGATTTTAAAGATTAAGGGTTCCCCCGTGAGCTGATCTACTGGTGACCTCGGGAGCGTGCTTTTGGGAATTTCATCCCACGAATTTGGCCACGCTCCATTAGCAAGGTAAAAACGCTGTAGCGCAATTGCTCCGAGCACTCCTTCTTGGCGTGCAATCAACCGATCCATTGCTTTGCGAATATTCTCGGTCGCAGGCAAGACCAACCCCAAAGCCGCATACTTCCATTTTTCAAGATTTAACTCTTTGTAAATGTCTTTTGACTTCCCAACCCACATGGGGCGGTTTAAGTCGGCACTGGCGGCTTCAAAAAACTGATCTGCCTTGGCCTCAACTTCCCCCCTTGTGGCAACCGCAAAAAGGCTGAGCGGCCCAATAACACTCTCAGCGAAAGACTCCCAGTTTTCCTTCTCAGATAATTCGCCACCGAAAATGCCCGGCATGCCCATACCGGTCAACGCTGACATGACCTCAAAGCCTTGAGGAGTGATGTGACCGTCACCCTGACCATCATTCGTGTAAATACGTTGAATCAAATCGCTGACTATCAAAGCCTCGCCATCATAGGAAATCCAGTCTTTTAACTTCGCACCACGAACTGCCGACTGCAGTTTTTGCAACTGTTGCTCATTAAAAAAATTGGGATCTTCCTTAATAACACTTTCAATTTCTGAAAATGCCATTCCCGAGATTGCATAACCGACTAAACCACATACCAGAACACGACCTTCTGCTGCATGTCTCGCAAACCCAAACATCGTTTCGATATCTTGCACTACCCGATCTGAATCTCCCTCTTCGATCGCCAATTGAATATCGAACGCAAATAAACGCGCGGCATTTCGCAACTGCTGCACATGTGGAAGCAAGATGCCAACGAGCCAATCATCAAGCAATCGCCCTGACCCCCCATCGCTCCCTTCCTCCACACCGGCATCCTGAGAATCACCGCGAGTCAAATTAGGAAACAGAGCAGCAAAATCTTCCTCGGAATATTCGTTTTGGTTTGCTTTTAATTCGATTCCAAAATACGGTCGCTTTGCTCCTTCCCGAAAAGAATCCATTAAATCCTGATGCTTGTAAAATGCTGCCTTTGCAGCTTCCCACCCCGGTTCCCCACGCCGGACAAACCGAGTCCCCCCCTCTTTGGCCCAGATTTCAGGAATTACCTCTCCCTCTGAAAATTTATATTTCGTCCACATGGGGCGATAAATTGGCCAGGCCTTTTCGGAATCAGCGACATCCGCGATCCCCGAGTTTAATTGAACAACGTAATCCGTTGAGACAACCGGCACACCTTGATGATAAAAGACCCAGACACCTGCGTAGGCTACGATCAGAGCGATGATTCCATAACCAAAAGCATGAAGGGATTTCTTCCAGAAAGGTCGATTTTGCCGTTTGGAAGATTGAATTAATTTTGCAGCCACTGCAGGGTCACCAAAGTCTTCGACTAACTGTTGTGCGGTTACATCTCGATCCATTCCATCGAAGAAATGAGCAATTAGCTCCTCGATCACGTAGGCCTTTTCCCCTCTAGTAAGCCAGCATCGAGACATCACTTCCGTCAGAATCGACTGCACCTCCGCCGGAAGGCCACTTAGCGTGAGCTGCTTTTTCCAGGAAAGTCTCCCGATTAATGGTTTTGCAAACAGCGTGTTTGAAAGTTTTGAACGGCCTTCTGGTGTGGTCACTTGACTCATCGCAGCCCCCTTTTAAGCAAGACATGACACGGGATTCGAAACGCGCGTTACCCCGAGTGCAGACAGACCGGCGATCAAAGAACCCCACTGCTTTTGATCGGCCTCTAATTTCCGACTGCCCTTCGCCGTCAGACGGTAATAACGGCGTTTCCGACCGTTATCTCCCTTTTTCTCGCGAGACTTTACCAACCCCTTGCCCTCAAGGTTGTACAGCATTGGGTAAAGTGTCGATTGCCCCATTTCGAATACACCTGCTGATTCTTTGCAGAGCCGCTCTACGATTTCATAACCGTACATTTCGTCTCCACTGAGCAAATGCATGACGGCCGTTGGTCCAGCCCCTCGCATCATTTCCCGTTCAAGCTTCATAATAAACTCCTACTAGCTATTGGTATGCAATACATAGTATCGACCACCTAGTAACAGGTCAAGACATTTTTTTGCAGCTTTTTCACAAAGAGCCCGATGACGCATTTCTTCGGTAGCGAAAATACCAGTAAGGAGATGCAAGGACTTTTAGAATCCAACACTCTCCTTAACCAACCGGAAGGTCGAAACCAGCCAAATCCTCTACCGATAGACTTCGCAGCGCATTGCCGACCCCTGGAATCCAACATGTGAAATTATGAAGAAACGCTAACAGGACAAACCTCGCCAATGCGCAGCATGGAATAGATGGCAAACATAAACGGCAGTTGAACTTTAATTTCCATCCTCTAGGATTCCAATTTAGGACGAACACCTTCAATCGCGGACATTTATTAAACCACAGGCGGCAACGAACCAATGGGCAACTCTATCGCCGAAGTCTCGGCGCTGAAGAAATCATTCGGCGACATCGACGCGGTTAATGGCTTAAGCTTCGCGATTCAACAAGGCGAAACACTGGGACTCCTAGGGCCAAACGGTGCTGGAAAAACAACCGTCATTAGCCTGCTTGTAGGATTGTTAAAACCTGACACTGGCTCAGTCTCTATTGGCAACTCGAGCTGTGCGGAGGCGGGCGACCCAACACTGACCGCAACCCGACGACTGCTGGGAGTCGCACCGCAGGCACTTTCAATTTACGAAACGATGTCAGCTCAAGAGAATTTAGATTTCTTTGGCCGCCTGTACGGGCTGTCAGGAAAAAAACTGCGGGATCGAGTGAACTGGTGTCTTGATTTCGCTCAGCTACAAGATCGAGCCAAAAGCTACGCTGGAACATTTTCAGGCGGCATGAAACGTCGATTGAACATTGCCGTCGCTCTAATTCACGAACCAGCCATCCTGTTACTCGATGAACCAACTGTCGGTGTCGATCCGCAATCGAGAAATCATATTTTCGAAAGCATCGAAGCTCTTCGTGAACGTGGCATGACCATCCTATACACCACACACTACATGGAAGAGGCCGAACGACTATGTGATCGCGTCGCAATTGTCGACCATGGAAAGCTACTCGCACTCAGTTCAGTCAACGACTTAATAAAACAATACGGTGGCGCGTCCATGGTGACTGGCGAATTCGCCGAACTACCCAAAGAAATCGAACTTCCCGGCGAATTGACGGGCAAATTAATTCGCTTTGCCTCCAACACACCGCTGCAGGACGTTGCAGCTTTATCGGCTCAGGGCGTCGCATTTCAAACACTCAACATTGCTCGACCCAATTTAGAAAACGTGTTTTTGACCTTAACCGGCAGGAGCCTACGAGACGGATGAATCAAGTGCTTGTTATGGCGATCAAAGATCTTCGGCTATTATTCCGGGACAAACTCGGTGCATTCTTCATTATTGGATTTCCAATTCTGATGGGCATCTTTTTTGGCATGGTGATGGGAGGCCCCTCCTCGGGCAGCGACCGGGCCAAAATGAAAATTGCAATTGTCGATCTCGATCAGTCTGCCCTATCGGCCAAGTTTATAAGCCAACTGGCGAATAACGGGTCGATCGAATTAATTGAAACTGATCTTGAGCCGGCGAAAGAGAGTGTTCGCAAAGGACAGCGATTGGCAATGCTGGTCCTGACCGAAGGTTTTGGAGAAACCGCCGGCATCTTTTGGGAAAAGCCACCAACCATCCAAATCGGCGTCGACCCTTCGCGATCTGCTGAATCTGCCATGCTACAAGGGATGATCTTGGAAAGCATTGGCCAATTGGCAGGCCAAAGAATGGGAGACCTCTCCTCGATGCAAGACATGGTGAGAAAGTCACGGGAACAACTGGCGAATGATAAATCCATTAGCTCTGGCAACCGCCTGCTGATTAATTCTTTTTTTAGTTCACTCGAAGGCATGACCCAGAGCATAGAAGCATTGCAGACGGATGCGGACGATTCCTCTTCCAGCCCTGTTGAAAATGGTGGTTTTGAATTTGCTAAACTTGAGTCGATTGATGTTTCTCGAAAAATTGATCCGGCCAGCCAAGCTGGACAGATGAAAAAAATCAAATCCAAATGGGACATCAGTTTTCCCCAATCCACCATGTGGGGTGTCCTGGCCTGCGCTGCAGGGTTTGCAATTTCCATTGCCCGCGAACGCACACAAGGAACGATGATGCGGCTTCAAATCGCTCCCATCAGCCAATCCGGTGTCCTCATTGGCAAAGCCTTAGCTTGCTTTTTTTCTGTCATGCTCGTGATTTCATTCATGGTCGGCCTTGGGCTCCTGCTTGGAATGAGACCGGGAAGCTATCCAATGCTCGCCTTGGCCGCTCTATGTGTTGCCTCATGCTTTGTAGGCATCATGATGGTAATGTCCAATCTTGGGAAAACGGAAGAATCGGTGAACGGTGCGGGCTGGGCCATCAACATGGTGATGGCCATGTTCGGGGGAGCCATGATCCCCGTGATGTTTATGCCCCAGTTCATGAAAAGCCTGAGTATTCTCAGTCCAGTTAAATGGGGAATCCTCGCAATGGAAGGCGCGATCTGGCGCGAATTCAGTCTCTCCGAGATGATGTTGCCATGCGGAATCCTGCTCGGTATCGGCATCGCAGGAATCGCGATCGGAACCAGCATGCTAAATCGCGAATAAAAACCTCTCGGTTCAACCTCGACCGGGACAACACCCGGCGAGATGAGAAGCAACTAAAAATCAAAGTTCCCCTCGCGGTCGCCACCACAGCAATACGAACGACCTACACATCGCTTTCCCCAGGCATCGCAATCTATTTAATAGATCTAAAAAAGAAGTAAGAACTGATTGGCGTTACAGCGAAACGAAGGTGATAATCACAAATCTAAACAGTAATTATCCACCCAGCCCCCCTCCTTCCTGCCCATGCCACCCATTCGCACTTACTACGAAATACTCGGAGTTCCGCACGACGCGGACGAGACAACATTGCGACGCTCCTACCGTCGCGCAATGCAAACGGTACATCCAGATCGAAACCCTGGTGGCAAACGAACGGCACGACGAACTCGACACCTCAACGCCGCTAAAGAAACTCTTCTTGATGCTGAAAAGAGAAAGAGATACGACGCAAAACTGCGCCGCAGAGGACTGATCCCGGATCTTCCCCCAAAAACAAATCCGGATTTCTCAGCCCCTCCGCAAGCTCAAAATCCCTCCCAAGACAGTCCAGCCAACCAAGAAAACCAAGGCTTTCAATTTGCTCCTGAATCCCGACGACCATCAGGAGGCAGCACTCGCGGCGATTTTGACTACGGTAAACCGTTAGGAAGAAAACAATTTCGATCTGGGGGAAAATCTCGCAAGCCTAGCTTCGGCAAGCCCTACCAACCAACCCGCAGGCCGGCCCAATTTGCAAATACTAAAAACATAATCGCCGCATTTTGCGTCACCGCGTGCTTAATCCTAATTGCGCTATTTCCATGGAAGGAAATCCAGAAAACAATCATCTCAT
>JAQXDZ010000114.1 GCA_029251085.1 Mariniblastus sp. | reverse complement strand
CGGTTCCGTCAAGGAATTCAATCAGCTTCCAGTCCCGTTCCCGAATGCTACTTGCCGGTCGCCCATGATGGTAATGGGGATAGTGCCAATGCAAAGACTGTCTCGCAAGTTTGGCTTGGGGTTGCTCAAGTAAAGGTAGTAAACTCAGCCCGTCAATCGTCTGATTCTTCGGCAACACACCGCCTGCGAGTTCGACGAAGGTTGGGTAAAAATCGTGGCTGATGGTTGGTTCTGCGCAAACGGAATTTGCCTTAACCACAGGTGGATATTTCACAATCAAGGGTACCCTCACTCCCCCTTCATAAAGCGTCCCCTTCTCCCCTTTTAGTGGATCCTGGGTTGCAACATTATCGTCAGCTGCCGGGCGATAATCGTACCGCCGATAAAGCCCGCCATTATCGGAGGTAAATACGATCATCGTGTTCTCTGTGATACCCGCTGCATCCACAGCCTCGACGATTCGCCCAACCAAATCGTCACAGTGCTCAACCATGGCGGCATAGACAGGATGAGGCAAATCACGTTTTAGTTCTACGGCGCGGTCTTCATATTTCTCAACTTTGGCAGCCATCGCGCCCAATGGAATATGAACGGCAAAAGGCGATAGCATTAAAAAGAAGGGCTTCTGTTTGTTTCGGTTAATAAAATCAACACAAACGTCCGCCTCAAACTCCGTCCGATACTGCCCTGCTTTTGGCTTCTGTCCCTCACTGTCGAGTACGCGATACCGCCCGGGAAGGTGAGGTCCAGAAATAACTGCTGAGAAATCATACCCCTGATGTTTCGGTTGGAACTGCGCTCCCTGACCCAAATGCCACTTCCCAACATATCCCGTTGAGTAACCGGCCGTTCTCATGGACTCGGCAACCGTGACAGTATCCAAAGGCAATGCCATTGTTGTTAGTGGCGTGATGACTCTTTCGAAAGGCCGCCAATGACCTGGAATGTGAGCAGTGATCCCAATCCTTGCCTGATTTTGCCCCGACTGGACTGCACACCGTGTAGGAGAACAAACCGCACCTGAAGCGTAAAAATCTGTAAACCGCATTCCCTCCGACGCTAAGCGGTCAATATTTGGAGTGTCAATAAAATCATTTCCATAGCAACCAACATCTTTCCATCCGAGGTCGTCTATAAAAATTAGAATGATGTTCGGATCGTCAGCCCGCGTTTCCAAATTTGGCACCAACATCATGAATAGCATCGGAATGATCTTAAACCACATTTCGCAAGCACTCTTCATTTTCTAATCCTGAAATTTTCTCAAAAAAATTGTTTGTCCATATTGGCAGAATGGCGATTCGAAATCGATCCGCCTACACCCAATATCTAGCAGACAACCATCGTTGGCAACTCTTTAACAGAAACTCACCCGGTAGGAATAACTAAGTTGTTAGCGGCCTTAACCCAGCGGCAAGAATCCTATTCTCGCGATTCCGGTTCCAAGACTTTGCGGTAGAGAAAAGCATCTGATGTCAGCAAAGACTTCAAAAGCGCATTCATACTACCACCACTGTCTCGGTAGGCCCGGTAAGCTTCCCGCAAAACCGGTGCATCATTGAGGGTTTCGTTGCGCCCCATCCAAAATCGAAATGCGTGCCTCACGAAAACCTGATGGACTCGATCGCTGGCCGCGAGTCGGTCGATCATCTCAAGAGCATTTTCCACGGGGCCATCGAGTTCAGCGTCACCGCTGTCAATGATTGCTCCTTCGGTATTTACCTTTTTGCCCTTCTCAGTTGTCCGATAAAGACCTGCATGGCTGAACATTTCAAAGGGAAGCCCAAGTGGGTCCATTTTTCGATGACACCGGTAACACTCGGCTTCTTGAGTGACTCGCATACGATGCCGGAGCGTTTCTTTCGGTTCGTCCGGCAGCATCGCGTCCACAGTGATAGGGACATCAGGTATTGAATCGCCAAGCAACCGCTCCCGCACCCAGCGTCCTCGTAAAATTGCATGATTGTCCATTGCATCAGAATGAGAAACCAACCAACTTGGATGCGTCAGAATCCCTCGACGCTGATCCGCTGGAAGCTCCGTCAAAGAACGTTGAGCCCTGTCACCCTTGACAACCTGTGGCACGCGAACATGGATACTCTTGCCTTTGGGTAATTCAACATAGCCACGATCCGCATTGGTAATTCGAGTACCTTTTGGAACTTTTGGTAGCCTTTTCACCAGTTTTTCCAGTTGGCTAAAATAACGAACGTCTGTACCGGGCGAAATTACAACACGATTGGTCGTTAGCAGCTCGGCGAGCACGTCTTTGTCTTCTGCCAGAACCATCTCCACCAATCGATCAGTATGCGAAGCCATTCTATGCATCGTGGTGTAATGATTGGTTCCTTTACTATCACCACCCGCCGCAGTCAGCGCTGGCGTATCCTTGCAGATAGATCCGGCCCGATCGTAATCAAAGTACTCACGAAAAAACTGAAGTACCCGGGGTTTCCGAATCGAGGGATCCGCAAGGATTCGGCTTACCTCGCGGGCGACATCTTCTTTAGTTTTCATCCGTCCCTGAGCGATGGAATCCTTGAGTACTCCATCAGGCGGAAGATAGCTCAATGCGGCGTTAACCGCTAATCCCAGCTCCTCACCCTGCAACATGATCCGCCCGAACCGATCAGGCGTGCCATAGTCAACTAACTCCCCCCGAAACACCGCTTCACGATCCAAGAAGATTGGAGCCAACCCAAGAATCACCCCCTCTTCTTTTCCAAGATCATTAACAGCGCGGTCAAGAATCGACACGTATTGCTTTAACTCTTCGGGTCTAGGTTGACGGCCAGTCAACGCTTCAAATAAATAGATAATCGCTGCCGTTTTTGAGTCATCACTAAAACTCTCGTCCTGAACTAGCTTATACACAGGAGTAAGCGGACGCTTGATCTCTTTACTGTAAAACAAGCTTTGTGATAGTCCCCGCAGATCACCATGTTTATATTTTGCGTCGATTTCACTAACGCGATCGGCGAATTGATACTCTTCAGCCTCGGGGCCGTAGGCCATAAATTTCAAAATATCTTCCGCGAGCCCGGCGATCTGAATTGCTTCTGAACCATTGACCGAATACTGATCAGCATAATTTTTAAAGCCGTGGACATCTTCGGTAGACAAAACAGGTGGAAACCCGGTGATTGCCGCCGCGTAAGCGGCACTTCCACCAACCCAACCAATGACTCGATCCAGCCCAAAGTAAACCTTAACCTCTCCCTGAGGATTAGGGAGAATTCTATCTCCACGAGTCCTCAGCCCCGGTTTCCGGGCATTGTAGTCAGGTTCCAAATTGATAAGAGCATTCAACCGGGTCAAATGTTCCTGAGGTTGGATTCTCCAGATCCGTGCTGGAGAGGAAGGCGGTTCCAATTGTCCATTCGAATATTCCCGATCGAATAAAAGAGCATGATCGAGATGATTCCCTTTCGATGGATGCAGGTGAATCTTGAAGCCACCAACGTCTTTTAACGCGTCGACTAAAGCGTCCGTAATCAGATGACTGAACTCGTAACGCGCCATCGCATCAGGCCGCGAAACTTCATCACGCGGGGGCATTTCGTTTAGCGCTACCTGCTCCCAAATCTGTTTCCATAAACCAGAGTTCTCGGCATTCACCTCGCTTAAGTCCTCAAACGAAACGCCACCTTCCTGCGTCTCGGAATCGTGGCATTCCAGACAATTCGAAGCAAAAAAGGACTTGGCCGCCGTCGCGAAATTAACTTGATCATCTGAAATTAACATCCCAGAAAACAATTGAAAAAGAAAACCGACTCCTACGAGTGTTCGTATTCTATTCTGCATTACATCCCTAGATCGTGGAGCGGCAACGATGGCAACTAACATCTGTTCCGAAAACAAACTTGGCTAAGCCAGCAATTCTTCAATCGGGCCCAGATGCGTGTCGTACTTCCCAGCAATATTCTTTTCCATATTGAAGCGATCACAGGGAGCGCCAATCGCGTGCAACAACGTCGCGTAAAGCGCATTAATTGGACGCTTTCCACCAACGCGTGTGTAAAGACCGGTCTTCAATTTTCCGCTCAAATCACCGAGCAACATAAACGGCCAATTAGCACCGTTTGTGTGCTGTTTGTCAGCGTTATTACTTGTGTAGACAATTAAGGTGTTGTCCATCATCGATCCATCACCCTCAGGAATCGATTCGAGTTCCTTCATTAGCTTGACGAGCATGCGGCAGTTGTATTGACGAATTTTGATCCAAATCGGATTCTCAGGCTGTTTCATATGCCCAAGATTGTGACCCGCTGGCACAATCCCAAGTCCCTTCCACGATCCAAAAATTTCGCCCCTTCCCGAACCGATGGTCAACACGTTAGTAAGCCCTGCTTTAAGAGACGCAATTCCAATTTCGAGGAGCGAATCATGCCAGTCCGTCTCGAATTTTGGATTGATAAATTTTTCATCGTACTCTGGAGCGAATTTACGGAGATGATCCGAAACAGTATCAAGTTTTTCCCGGAGACCATTTATCTCACGAAAACCATCGACATAGCCACCGTAACGTTCGCGTTCACTCGCTGGCAATGTAGTCGATCGCTGTTGGGCAATCTCCTCGATGCGATTAAACACACTCGATCTTGCTTCAAATTTACGTTTGACATCGCCGGTGGCAATTCCGCCAAATAACATCTGATAAAGCAATTTTGGGTTGGAGTGCATAAAGACCGGCTTACCTGCACCGGCAGCAGAGAGCGTCGCAAGAGTTGGACGCGAAATCATGTTTTCAATTGCATCCATTCCGATACATAAATGTGGAAGCATTGTTTCTGGTAGCTGTCCGCTTATCACATGGTCGATGGTTGCACCGGCTGGGGGAACGCCTATCCCACCTCGATATCCACCGAGTGCGCCAAAAAATGCGCTGTGTGACGGGCTTGTGTGCTGACCATGAAGTCCATTGATTATGTGGAGTTTGTTTTTGTATGGCTCCAATGGACTGATGGGTTCGGGCAACTCAACTCCGGCAAGAGATCCACTTTCTTTCATTCCAGCAGGAACACAAGTCGCAGGGTCAAATCCCTGATTCTGCAAAAAGAAAATAACTCGCTTGGGTGCCCCGCCACGCCCCCCGTTTTTCTCCCGCTTGCTGAGAGTTGTTGAACCAAGCGAAGTCGAACCCAACGCCACGCCCGCTGCCAATCCCTGTAAAACATTTCGGCGATTAATCATCGTCTACCCTTTTAAGTCGTAACATACACCAACGATCAAATTCACTCGCAAACATGCGGAAAGGCCGGCCAACGTTGAATTGGCGACATCCTTCGCGCCGCAGCCAGGCGGCAACTTCTCTCGTAAAAATCACCGGAGGTGACGTTGATTCAAGATGAATTTTAACGCCTTTTTATTGTAATCTCTTGCGGACTACACAAAAACACTGGAAAAACCCGTAATCGAGACAATTCTCGTCACTCTCATAGCGATTACTCAGTAACCAAAAAAAAGGACGGCTCGAATTCGAGCCGTCCTGATCATGTTCCCCAGTTAACGACCGTTAGACGATCGTCGTACCAAGCAAAAACTACTTCCTAAATTGTGGCTTCATTACACGTGCCTCAGACAGAGATCCGTAGAGTGAGTCCATCCCACGCCGTAGAACCCAAGCCCTCTCGGTGGTGTCATGCGTTCTCTCGGCCATCCGAAGGGTCGCCGACACCATCTCCATCGTTTGATCATCGGTACTTTCGACGCCGGCACCTACGATGGACTCCATCGCATCCATGTACAATTTGCAGCACTTGCCGTGATTTCCCTCGTTGTAAACCGGAGCACCTTCGCTGATTGCGGAAGCTAGAACGTTCATCGCCGCGGTGCGGGACATAACGCCCGGGATCAAAACCGCGTCGATTACGTGAATGACGCCGTTGGTGGTATCGATGTTTTTTGCGACTACCTGAGCATTATTGATCGTGATTCCCGACGCCATCAAGCCAATGTCCACAGATCGACCGAGGAGCGTGCTCGCTTTACCGGCCTTGACCGCGTCGCTGGCATAAACCTTCCCCGCGATTACGTGGTACTTGAGAATGTTAATCAGGTCCTGCTTGTTCTCAGGCTTGAGTAACGTTTCAACGGTGCCGCTTGGCAGATTGGAAAATGCCTCATCCGTCGGTGCGAATACTGTGAAAGGACCTTCGCTTCCGAGGACTTCTGCCAGGCCCGCTGCACCGACCGCTGCTACTAACGTGTTGAATTGCCCTGCTGCTTGGGCAGTCGCTGGAATTGTCTTGAATTCAGGAATCAAAACCGTATCGATAACGTGAATGACGCCGTTCGAGCAAGGAATATCAGTCACGACAATTTGTGCATCGCCAACCTGCAGTGCATCGCCGCGGAAATCCAAATTCAAACGCTGGCCGTTAACCGTCGGAGCGGCATTTAAATCGTAGGCATCTCTTGCCATGACGCTCCCAGACAGAACGTGATAAGTCAAAACTTGGGCAAGCTGGCTTTTATTTTCGGGCTTGAGCAGCGATTGCAACGTAGCTGGATCGACCTTTGCGAAGGCAGCGTCCGTCGGAGCAAAAACAGTAAATTCCGTGTGCCCATTGAGCGTATCAACTAAACCAGCAGCCTTTACTGCCGTTACAAGTGTCTTAAAGTTGCCTGCGTCAATTGCGGTCTGAACAATTGTCTTTTCCTGAGCAAACGTAGCCGTCGAAATGGTCGCCGCGACCAACATGACTGCCGTGAACATGATTTTTCTCATTTTTTTCCTCGCTGGGTTAAAAGTCATCCGTGGAGACCAAACCGTTCATCAGGAGTTGTCTTCTCAGGATTTCTTTGAATTTCTCGTTTTTTTCTAATATCCGATGAAATTAAATTCGGAGTTGCGAGGTGTTTCCAGCGAGGACTCAGGGGACTATCTCTAACGAGACAGTTATTTACCCAGGCGTCGCCTGAAAGAGTCCCTCATTCACAAAAACGTTAACAGGCATCTCGTATAACTCGGACAACTTGCTACTTGTCAAAACTGCCTTCTTAGGTCCGTCTGCAAAAACGCAGCCCCGTTTTAACAAAATGACTCGAGAGATCTCCACAGGAATTTCATTGAGATGATGAGTGACGAGCACTAAAGTTTTACGCTTCCGAATTAACTCGGAAACCGTATTGAAGTATTGGAATTGAGCGGATAGGTCTAAACCGTTTGCTGGCTCGTCTAAAACGAGCACGCTTGGATCATTCACCAATGAGCGAGCCAGCAAATGCCTTCGCTGTTCACCCGTGGACATTTTAATAAAAGGCGTTTCAAAAAATTGAGTAATACCAAGCTCGCTTGAGATTCGTTCAGCGATGGAAAGTTGAGGATTGCTAAATTCCTGATGGCCAAATGTATTCAGGCTGGAATAAAATCCGGAGAGCACTACCGAGCGACCCGGCGTATGAGGTCGAAAGTTCTGCTGCAAATCAGCTGATACCACTCCAAAATGTTTTCGCAGTTCTGAAACATGCCACCGCGACTTTTCAAAAATCGCTACCTCTCCTTTCGACGGGTACAAATCGCGCCCCAACAATTTCAATAGGGTCGTTTTACCTGCTCCATTGGGACCAACAATCGCGGTGTTCTCCCCCGCTTCGATCGCAAGCGATAGATTCCGAAAAACACAATGTCTTCCACGGTGTACTTCTGCATCGGTGATCTTAATAATTTGCATCGTTCCAGCCATCACAACTTAAGAAACATTCACTCATTCCATTAGACGCTCAATGGTAACTCATTTCCACGCACTGATAAGACGCAGGAACCGAGCCATCAACACACCGTCAAATGGTTAGAGACCGCGAACGTCTTCCTTTGAAAATGAATCAAACTACGGCAAAGCTTGGCATGTTCCTTCCAGCATTCAGGGCGCCGCGGTAAAAACGACTATCACAATGTCCAGCCACACTTATTCTGCATTTCTAAAATCATCCTGATGAATTTCACCCAATTCAATTTCACAATAAAATTCCAGCACCACGTGAGCAATATCCAATAACTACCCTTATCGAAATTCACTCATGTCGTGTCGAACCAATTCGTGATATAATCCGAGTTCTGCTGATGTTCCAGCAGTAACGCAATGAGGCTGCGAAACTATAAAACACAAGAAAGTGACTCCTGGCAATGGATTGTTTTTCTAACTTCAAGTATTTGCTGATTCTGATTTGTTTGTCAGTGGCAAGCACCGCCTGCACTACGTTCGGGGAAAATGGGGCGAGGCCTAAGGTGAACCCTGATCCGGCCACTGGCTCCACTATCGGGAAGACTACCGCTGCGGCAGTGCCCGCGGCCAATCAGTTGGTTGCGGCGGGGCAATACAACTTACTTTCGTGGAATGTCGAATCAGATGGAGCGACATCGACGGTCATCTGCGAACAATTGGCCGAACTTAACAAAGATGATCATTACGACATCTTCACTCTGTCTGAGGTTTTACCTGCCGATCTTAAAAAGTTCCGATATGCACTGGGGAAGCATTACAAGTACGTTTACTCAAAATCTGGTTTTAGTGACCGTCTCGAAATCCTCTACAACGAAAACAAGTTTGAATTAGTGCGGCATTTTGAAATTAAAGAGATAAATATTCTCAATCGGTATCGAGCACCTTTGGTGGCTCACCTAAAAGATCGTGAGAACGGAACCGAGTTCCTCGTCATGGTAAATCATCTTGCTAGAGGGAAAGCTGAAATTCGTCAAAAGCAAGCGACCATGCTGGTTGACTGGGCACGTGATCAGACGTTACCTGTTTTCGCGCTGGGTGATTACAATTTTGATTTCGTATTTAAAACGCGAAAGGGAAACCCTGCCTTTTCAAACATGCTCAAAGACAACATCTGGCGTTGGGTTGAACCTGTCGAACTGATTGACACAAACTGGTATGACAATCCAAGAAATCCAGATGGAATTGATGATTACCCTGGCAGCATCTTGGATTTTGCGTTCGTTGCAGCTGCAGCCAAGAACTGGAAATCGACCTGTCGAGTGGTGGTGCGCGACGGAGATTTTCCGGACGATAAAACGACCAGTGACCACCGCCCCTTTGAGATGACGATCGTTAAACCGTAATCTACCCCCGCTGTTCCCGGATGCGTTTGCAGTTAGCCGCACCGGTTTTTCAGATACATCTCGGCTTTGACAAACCGTCGACACCTGCCCACTTCGGATTCCGACCGGCAAGGCTTTTTAGTCGACTTTTACCTTCTCAAATTCGTGGACCCATACCTCTTGGTTCTCATCCCACTCCATACCGGGATGCATTTTAATGATCAAGTTCTTATAAAATTCCAGAGTCGGATACCCTTCGGCTTTGGCATCTGCTTCCGTCATGTTGCTTAATATTTCAAGCCTCAAATCAGTAATGACGAAAGCAGTTCCCTCAAGTACAAATTGCTCGCCAGGATACCCGTAGACCCCTGCGCGACGTTGCTGACATTTCCTACCCGCGAGTGCCGCAGCGACCAACTTCTCATGAGTCACCAGTCGATCTATTTCACAGCTTTTCTCCGGATATTTGCTCATAGTTTCGAATTCATTTTGAGATCATTGAAAATTGTTTTGCTATTCCAATTTAAGCATCGCCAAATTCAACGAATGAGGGATATACGGATCATGTTTTAACCCTTTGGAGGGTGTTTTAAAACAGCGGCCCGACAGCAAAGTCTTTGTAAGCAAAGAAAATTCCCTCCCTCACAAAGAGAGAAAAACATAGAAATTCACGCCTAACCAAAAGGCCGTATAAATATGTTCGCAGATATGCAGAAAAGACCCTAATAAACAAACTGGAATTTCGTCAAGCTTAGGGTGCCGTCTACGGCAATTTCCGCCGCATCCCTCAACTTAGATTAGACAGGAAAACTGTTCCAAGCCCGTGTTGTTGGCCGACAACTTAGCTAAACTATCGAACCTCGTTACTATCAACTACTTCTCTCGGATCTCTAAAGATGAAATTTACGCAAGTCACCACTCTCATAATTCTGATCTCCATCTTCAGTTTTGGACTCAATGTGTCCCAAAAGGCTCTGGCGAGCGCACCTGTGATGGATGAATACATCAAAGTTGAAGTCCGTGGCAAGTTGAACAATGGGATCATGGCGATTGGAGGTGAGACTACGGGTGTGGTCATATCCGCGAACGGAGTCACTTGGGAACTCGACTTTGCAAATTCTCCCAAGTCTCAAAGAAAATCAGAAGCAATGAACGGCCAAATGGTTGTCGTCAAGGGAGAGCTTTCAGTCAAGCGTGGAGTTGAAATTCGCCAACGCTGGATCGTCAAAGTAGCTTCCATCGAAGCAGGCAATGCTAAGCCCAATCTATCAATACTCGACATTAAGAATGAAGGCGTAAAGAAACTGGAAGTAAGCCAGACATTCGGAGGCTTTCGGGAAACGCAGATTTTTTACGCGTTCCCTAAGAAAAATCTAATCCTCAAAATAAGAATCGATAACAAGAACAAGGACTTCGCCGTAACAGGCAAGGTAATTGTCTTTCCCAAATCAACAACTGCTGAGGGACTTGCCAAATGGCTAAACAATCAGCACTCCGATGCCTTATTTCCAAACATTCCGCAACCCGTTTCAACATTGGATTTGCCCAATCAACTCTGCAGTTCAATGAACCCAAAATTTGACAAGGAAATCAAAACCCACTTAGGCAATTTCAACAGCTACTCAATTGATTTTAAGATTAAGGACGTTGAGAAAATTGGGGACTTTGCGATTAAAGGTTTCTCTGGCAAGGCCAAGGTTCACGTCAAGAACAAATAACAGCATTGGTCTCAGCAGTGTCGTGCGTTTCCGCTGGACACCTCCTGACAAACTTGCTCGGGCCAACGCCGAAACGCCCTTCGCGACTTTTGCAGCGTGCAAAGGGTTGAACTTGAGATTACATGCCGAGGGCTTAAAACCCCTCAGCGCTTACTTACGATCTCGTTTCATCAATTCCTTCGTACGCTTTTTAATTTGAGCCTCCGGTATTCCCATGAGGTAGCCGACGCGACGCATCACTTGAGCATCGATGGTTTTGATGGAACCTAAATCAATTTCAACCTGGTAATCCGACGGACCATCTTTGAAGAATACCAGTGATTGGAGAGCAATCAGATTAACGACCGCTGAGTCCGATTCCTTTAAGATGGTCTCAATCACCGGCACTGGATTGGACGTCTGAGTTAGTCCGAGGAACTCACATGCTCGCAATCGCACGAGAAGATTCGCCTCTTGATCGACAGAGTTTTCCGCGAAAGGCGTAAGTTCCGCTGCTTGCTCTCCAAAGATTGAGCAAACAGAATAACCCCAATAACGCTCGACTGCGTCCTTTGACTGAATCGCTTTACGCAGTTGAGGCATCGCCTGCTCAGGTGGCAACAGGGCTAAGTTCGCAATATCGACGTAGTTTGCAATCGAATCCTTGGCTGCTTGACCATAGGCAACGGGATCCTGCATAGCTTCGTCCACGAGAACACTCTCAGGAATAAAACTCAAATCGGGCATCGCCTTAACTTGCCCGGTCAGTTCATCCCGCATTGCAATGAGGCGTTCCCGATGCTCAGCTTGGCTCGATAGATCGTTAATTTCGTGTGGATCTTCGGTCAACAAAAACAACTGCTCTGCTGGTTTCGGCAGAAAAAATGCAGATTGAGCGGGGTTTAGTTTCCCTGCTCTAAAAAGCTCTCGCCATTGCTTCCATGCGAGATTGATATACCGATAGTTATTCTGAAGCCCATCAGGATAGATCGCCTGGTAGTTTCTAATATATTTCCAATCACCAATTCGAATCGATCGACAAAAATCATACTTCTCATCCATGCGATCAGCGTATCCAAACGTTCTGTCTCTAGCCTCCACTTCTTTGCGAGCGATACCCTGCCCCATAAACGGCTTTCCGTCAACAAAATCCGGAACTTCCACCCCGGCCAACCGTAAGACAGTGGGGCCAAAATCAACGAAATCTACAAAACCATCGGTTCGATCTCCACGTTGAAACGGAGAACGGGATTTCCATTTTTCAGGAATCCGAACGACCAAAGGAACGTGGAGACCACTCTCGTTGATGTACCCCTTCCCGCGTGGCAGGACTCCGCCATGATCACCAAAGTAAAAGATGAAGGTGTTTTCAAGCTCACCGTCGCTCTTTAATTGTTCAACCAACTTTCCAACTCGGTTATCGATTGACTTGATGCGATCGTGGTAGCGTGCGTACGTTAAACGAAACAACGGAGTGTCAGGATGATAAGGTGCCAGTTCAACTGCGTCCGGATCCGTTTGAAGATCGGGGGAATCCACCCACGCCTGCTTAAAATGCAATGAGGACTCATGGGAGTCAGTATAGGTTTGCACGTGGAAAAAAGGCTTCCCATCGGGCCTGTTACGCCAATGCGCCCGATTGGATGATGCGTCCCAAGTTCCTTTGGTTTCTACCGCGTTGTAGTCCTTTTTGGAATTGTTGGTTGTGTAATAACCAGCGTCACGCAGATAAGCCGGAAACATTTTCCAATCCTTTGGCATGTTCGCCAATTCTATTCGCCGATGGAATTGCGTGCCCAAACGCGGGCCGTAAACCATTGAAATCAGCGTCGTTCTCGCGACACTGCAAACAGGTGCATTCGAGAATGCACGATCAAAGGCAACTCCATTTTTCGCTAAGTTCGCAATATTTGGAGTTTCGGCACCCATCGGATCAAACAACTTTAGATAGTGCTTGGAATTGTCCTCCGACATAATCCAAACAATATTTGGCGTTTCCTGCGCGAACACCCATCCGTTAGCGGAGGTTAGAAAACTAAGAATTCCGAATATTAAGCAGACGAAAAGGCGAAGCTTCAGCATGATGGTTCAGCTCAAAAATAGTGTAAATCTAACGAAAAAGTTGGCAGTAAAATTCACTAATGAATCCTGTGCGTGGCATATTAGAATCTGCTCGAAGACCCCAGTCAAAGTATCGGCGCAATAAAAAAGGACGACCGTAGGCCGTCCTCTCTAACTTTGTTTTCACGAACTCGACTCGCATTCAATGCGTGGCCGGACGCTATTTCTTGCCGCCTTTTTTCTCAAGCGACTTGTAGTTGCCAGCAAATTTCTTCTTGAATTTCTCGACTCGACCCAGTGCATCGACAAACTGTTGCTTACCAGTATAAAACGGGTGCGAGGCACTCGAAATGTCAACGAAATAGACAGGATATTCGTTTCCGTCTTCCCACTTAATCGTCTCTTTAGTGGCGATGGTAGACTTGGTTAAAATCGAAAAATCTGCAGTCTTGTCTTTGAATACTACAGGGCGATAATCTGGGTGAATGTCCGATTTCATAGCTCTACTCGGTTGACTTGAATAAACTGAAGTTGAATATATTATCGAAAAAGAGACGGTCGTCAAACCGTAAAACTGCCATCTTTCGGCGTTTTAGTTCAATTTTTCCTGACTATTTCCCCGAGTTTCTGATTAAGATCGGCTTTCCAAGACAATTGAGTGATTTTGGCGTCGCCCAGTCGACTTCACCCCAATCGCCCTTCCGCAGGAAAAACCATGGATAGCCTCGCTGGAAATTTGCTGATCGCAATCCCGGATCTTCACGACCCAACCTTTTCTCGCACAGTCGTTATGCTCGTTCAGCACGATGACCAAGGCGCGTCCGGCGTAGTACTTAATCGCCCCTCGGACGTGACGATCTCTCAAGTTTGGGACGAAGTTTCCGCTGTACCGTGTGACTGTCAGGAGTTGGTCTACATGGGCGGGCCGGTTGAGGGACCCTTAATTGCTCTCCACGAGGAATTTCACAGTGGCGAAAATTTCGTGTGTCCCAAGTGCTATGTATCAGTAGGCAGAGAAGCGTTAAATCTTCTGGTTAACCAATCGGCTGCAAAATTTCGCGTTTACAGTGGTTATTCAGGGTGGGGCCCCGGGCAGCTAGAAAACGAAATAGAGCAAGGCGGCTGGTTTACCTGTCCAGCCGCCTCGCAACATGTTTTCGACTCGCCTGACGGGTTGTGGCGTCAGCTATGCGAGCAAATCGGAGAAGAAGTTCTCGGGAGACATGTCGGCAAGGT
>JAQXDZ010000086.1 GCA_029251085.1 Mariniblastus sp. | reverse complement strand
TTAGATGTGAAGGAACATCGGTGGTGAATCCGGGGAAGTGAATGTCAGCCACCACACCGTTTCGATTCACTAGCTGCATGATTTCCTGTTTGTAGGATTCAGTGTAAAAGGTTCCAACGATGGTGGCCTCGATTGGGCATTGTCGTTGTTTGAGAATTGCGATGGCTTCGATTAAGACTTCGATTCCCTTGCAGGGACGGATCAAACCAACGGAGCCCAATGTCCAGGTTTTCCCGGGGGCGAGGCGATTGAGATCTTTAGCCGAGGGAACACCGTTGAGGATCATTCGGCGCGACTTGCCAAGCGTTAGCCGATCTGCAAGTTGGGTTGTTTCCGGGGACACGGTGGTTACGAAGTCGGCGTGTTGAAGCCGTCGAATACTGTATCGATTAAAAGCGGATCTCACGAGGCCAGCCTGCTGTCCGAGAAACATATCGTGGACGGTATAAACCACGGGGCGACCGGTCAGTTTGCCAGCGGACAAGGCGGCCCACCCACTCCTCGGTGTGTGTGCGTGTAAGAGATCGAAGCCTCCTGCCTCAACCATTTTTGCAATGGACTTGATGGATTCAAAGTGCCAGGGGTGGGAGAGGTTGTGAGACTCCAGTGGAGCGTCTTGGCACTCCCGTTTTAGCGGGAACTGGTCACCACGGACGCAAGCAAATCCGGAGTCAATGCCGAACTGGGTTGAATGGAGTGCAAGTAGATCCTGCACCTTTTCCGCGCCTGCGTAGTACTCACCGTTGATGACGTGCAGGACCTTCAGCCGTTGCTGAGCTTTTCGTTCTGCAAGGATGGGCGAAACGAAGCCAGAGGTGGAGGTATTGGAAAGGTTGCAGGGTAACATTCGACTGCCTCTAAGCACTGCGGACAACGCTAAAAAAGGCGTCACCCCGTTTGGCCGAACCAAGTCCGGTTGTAGTGGTTTTTTGGTTAATGCCTGCGCAATTCAATCGCGCGGGCGGAAAACGATTGGTAATCTGTCGAAGCGTAGGTCATTGGTGAAAATTAAGACTGTGAATTTGCGAATAAAACTTAAAACGCTTGCCGCCTTATTATTCAAAACGTAGGCTTCTAAAAATACACTTTATTGGGTTGCACTGAATGTGCACCAACTTGAAATGTCGTCTATTAAAAATCATTCAAAAATCGTAGCGCTTGAGTGTTTTCGCCAGGCGACACTTCCCTATCGCTGGTGGAAGCATTGGACAACTAAGCGGGCCAACGCGATGCCTTTGCAGTGTTTGTACTATCACCGCGTCGCTGATGTTAATCCGGTGGCCTGGTCGCTTTCCAATTCACAGTTCAAATCGCATATTGACTGGCTGGAAAAGCGTTTCGAGTTTATATCGTTGGAAGAGGTTCAGAATCGTATGCGGACGGGTAACACTACTCCTGCGGTTCACCTCACTTTTGACGATGGTTATGCAGAGAACTGTGATCAAGCGTTGCCGCTGTTGATCAGTAAGGGGATCCCTGCAACCTATTTTGTCACCCTTGAAAATGTCGCCTCGGGAACCCCGTTTACCCATGATCAGGATGCCGGCACGCCTTTTCCCGTGAACACGGTCGAAGAACTTCGTGAGCTCTCGTCGAATGGAATTGAAATTGGTGCCCACACACGTCACCATCCGAGTATGGGTAGCCTGCGGGATTTGCCTGAGATCTATGATGAGATTGTCTCTGCGAAACGGGAGTTAGAACTGCTGGTTCAGCAGCCCGTTCGTTATTTTGCATTTCCATTTGGGATGAAACCGGATCTCAGTCATCAAGCTGCCGCGATGGCGAGGGCCGATGGCATTGAGTGCGTGGTGAGTGCTTACGGTGGTTACAATTTCCCTGGAGAGGATCCTTTTCATATTCAGCGCATCCATGGGGATCCAGAGTTGATTCGGATTCGAAACGCACTGACGTTTGATCCTCGCCATCTTCAAAAATCAAAATTTGAACTGACAACGGATGTTTTAGTGGTTCAGGACGCAATTGATTTTTATCGAGCTCAATCGCAAGCACTTCCCAGTCTATTTCCAGAGTCGTCTGAAACTTCGGTTTCGAGCTCTCTAAATACATTCAATTAAATTCAATTTTGTAGTCATCAATGTTTGGTAGAAATTTTAAAAAACTAGTTCCACTGGCGGATCGCGGTCCTTTGAGGGTGATGTTTATCCATACCGAGGTGGTGGTTGGTGGAGCGGAGACGCTCTTGCTTGAGATCATTAGGAAAATGGATCGGACACGTTTCCAGCCTGAGCTTTGCTGCTTAAAGCAGCTTGCGGAACTCGGTGAAGTGATTTCTCAGGAAATTCCAACGTTTGTGGGGCTATTAAAAAACAAGTATGACCTTGGGGTGATTGGCCGGCTGGCGAAGTTACTCCGAGAGCGGCGGATCGATGCCATCGTGACTGTCGGAACCGGAGGTGACCGAATGTTTTGGGGGCGTTTAGCCGCCTACCGTGCGGGTGTCCCCGTGGTTCTGTCAGCGTTGCACGCTACGGGCTACCCGATGAAGGTCGAACGATTAAACCAGATGTTGTCGCCTATTTCAGACGGATTTATTGGTTGTGCTAAGACCCATTCGCAGTTTTTGATTGAAGGCGAGCGGTGCCCTGAAAATAAAGTCTTTACCGTTTGGAATGGCGTTGATGTGGAACGGTTCCGGCCGCAAGATAAGGCGGCGATGAGAGAGCGGATCGGAATCTCAATCGATCAACCAGCAGTGGGAATCGTGGCGGCATTGCGGCCAGAAAAACAGCACGTCATGTTGATTGAAGCCTGGTCAAAAGTGATCCAAAGATTACCGGATGCCGTTTTAGTCGTCGTTGGCGATGGAGTTGAGCGTTCGGCGATCGAGAGTAAAACACGTGAGCTGGGACTTGAGGATAATGTGCGAATGCTGGGGATGCGATCAGACGTTCCAGAGGTATTGGCTGGGCTCGACTTAAAAGTTCTCTCTTCGAAAATGGAAGCCAATCCAGCTTCAACGCTCGAGGCGAATGCTTGTGGTCTTCCTGTTGTTGCACCAAAAGTTGGGTCACTGATCGATACAGTAGAGCATGGGGTTACCGGTTTGTTGTGCAAGCCGAATGACATTGAAGCGTTGTCTCAAGCGATCCTTGAGATATTGACGAAAGATGATCGCGGTGCTGAGATGGGAATCGCGGCCCGGGCGAAGGTCTGTCGAGAGTTCTCTCTAGAGGTGATGGTTCAGGGGTACGAGAATCTAATTGAGGGTGTTTATTCAGCGGCTCAGTGTGGCGATTCGTTACTTCCCGCAACGTTTGATCAGATCATGGAAAATCAACTCTCAGGAATCGCAGCGGTACCGCCAGTCGGTTCTTTGAACTAGGCGAAAGATTGATAGTCTGAAAATTATCGGATCCTCGGCACCGGCCTGATCTCACCACTTTAGGCGGCCAGTTACGCTTGGTCAGCAGACGCTCGTAAAATCCTGTATTGAGGAATTCTCGATAAGGCTAGACAAGTGGTTGGCGTGCGTCTGACTGTGTCGTCGTTTTTCCGAGGCCCAAAAGATGGCCGAGAAGAGCCCAGCCGCTCAGCCAGATGAATTGGGAGTTGGTAATCAGGTAGCGTTTAGCGAGCCGTTTGGGTTCTTGCGACAGCCGGAAAAACCACTCTAAACCGACGGTTTGCATCCACTGAGGCGCACGCTTCGTTCTTCCTGCGATTACATCGAAGCTCCCACCGACCCCAATTGCCAGTTGGACATTAAGGTCTTCCCAGTGGTCTTGCAGGAATTGTTCTTGGCGTGGAACGCCCATGGCAACGATAAGTAATTTAGCGCCGCTTTCACGGATTGCCTGAGCGCGTGCGGTTGCCTCTTCGGGCGTAAAATATCCGTCCTGAACCCCGACGAATTGAGCGTCGGGAGTTTGTTCCGTTAAGTTTTTCGCAACGTCTTCCACGATGTCCTGTTTTGCGCCCATGAGGTAGATACCTGCTTTTTCCTCGCTGGCGACATTCACCAGTTCATTAACCAGTTCGACTCCGGCGACACGTTCTGGCAGCGGTTTTCTTAATAATTTTGAGAGCCAGATTAAGGGTTGTCCATCGGCAACAATTAAACCTGAATCATCGATATATTTTTTCAGACGCGCGTCGGACCGCATCATCATCAGGATCGCGACGTTAACTGTTGAGATGTGTCCGCGTTTACCAGAGCGGAGAGTCTCTTGCGCCCACTGGGCTGCTCCCGCTTCGCTGACTGCGTCAAATCGGCAGTTTAAAATGTTGTGTGAAGTGGTCATGCCGGGGCCTTTTGGTTTTGTTCGCGCAAGAGCATTGCGTCGATGAAAAATTTAGTAGCCCAATTTGGATAGGCGAGAGGAGTGTATTTTCCCCAAACCGGGTGCGAGCCTTTGATGGCTCCATAGGTGTCTGGGTTGGAGGTGCGAATGTCCTGGACAGACATGACAAAATCCATTGCTCGTGAAGCGGCGGATTCAAATTCCAGGTTCTTCTTCTGCTGAAATAGTTTGTACCAGATAATTGCCAGTTGGCAGTTTCCGGTGAGGCAGCACGAGCGGCTTCGAGGGTTTCCATCGGTATCAATTCGTCCGGGGATATGCCCTTTAGAATCGACGTATTTTAAAAGTTGCTGCGCTGATTCGGTGGCGGCATCGGTAAATCGTTGTTCCGATAGCAAGCGTCCCCCTTCGAGGAGTCCGCGAATGGCGTAGGCAATTGTATGGGTAAAAGGTGGAAGACCGGGGCGGAAAGCGCAGTTTTCAAACCATCCCTCAGATTGTTGGGTAATTGCCCAGTCGAGATTCCGACGTGCTGCGGATTGGATTTCTGGTGCATCGTGGGCCGCGCACAGTTCGAGCATCGCCCAGGCACTTCGAGTGTTGTAGGTGTGGATGTTTTTTAGGTGCGTGTTGCGTCGCCAGGCTCCGTCTTGATCCATCGAATCGGCAAGCCATTGCCCGCTTCGCATCGCGCTCTCAAGTAATTTTGGTTCGCCTGTTTCAAGATAGGCGCGGACTAAACCAAACAGGACTTGGCCTGTATCAAAGACAATCCCCTGCCCTACCTCAAAATGATCATTTGAAAAAGATCCATCATCGTTTTGAACTGTCATCAACCAGTCGGCAATTTCCTTAGCCCGGTCGGCTAAGGCGGGTTCGTTCCGGTATTCGGCCAAATCATAAAACGTTTCGATGATATAACCGGATGTTTCGACATACGATGGCTTCCAGCCTCCGCCTCTTAGGCAGTATCCATAGGCGACCCCGCCATCAAGGCTGTTGTCGTGAGCTCGGGTGAGCCACTGGATTGCCGCATCGAGGTGTTGTTGGTTTGTGCCGTTCGCTGATCGAGAGACAAAAACGTCGGCCGTTATCCGCTGAGATGCGGCGAGAAAACTGGAGTTCATTTAAATAAAAACGAGTAAATTAATGGATTTGTACCGACGTTCGGACGCTACGGAAATCTAGGTTACGCGAGTACAAATGCAAATTTTATTAGCCGAACTTAGAGACCTTATAACCCGAATACCCCTCATGCTGTGAGTTTCTACTAAAGGGGGAGGACCTCGAGTGGTGCGGCCTCGAGGACAAACCGAAACGAGCGGCTCTAAGGGGGGGCAGGTTTTCAAGTTTGCATTTTGATGGAAAGTGAACGTTTTTTCTATAAGCGGTTTTTGATATGGATTGCCACTTTGAAAATGAAATTAGAAAGTTTATGCTGCTCGGATTGAGAGAACCTTAAAACGGGATGATGCCGATTGAATTTTAACGAGTTCTGCGGTTCAACTGGGTAAGAATAGATGCCAGGTTCTGATGTGATTTCCAAAACTTCATAGTTTGAAAATTGAGAGGATAGAATGAGAGCGACTGCATTTTTGACAGCATTGCTGTTGGTAAGTTTGTTAAATTTTAACCCGTGTTTGCTTGCTCAAGATTCTGGTAAGTCGGAATTGAGTGCCGTTCCCGCTCATGGGAGCGAGATGGCGCCAGGAAGCAAGTGTCCGGTGACTGGTTTAACGATTCCGGTATCCGTTCCCACGGCGACTGTCCCTGCACCGGTAGTCCCGAGTCGGGACGCAAGCGATGTGATGTCCAATCGTGATTGGTGGCCGGAGCAATTGAACTTAAGTATTTTGCATCAGAATTCGCCAGCGAGCGATCCGATGGGAGTTAATTTCGATTATGCCGAGGAATTTAAGAAGCTCGACCTTGCGGAATTAAAAAAAGACATTGTGGGAGTCATGACGACTTCTCAAGACTGGTGGCCAGCGGATTACGGTCATTACGGTCCCCTCTTCGTTCGGATGGCTTGGCACAGTGCCGGGACCTATCGAATCACCGATGGTAGAGGTGGTGCGTCTTCGGGGACCCTTCGGTTTGCCCCGCTTAACAGCTGGCCCGACAATACGAACTTGGATAAAGCCAGGCGTCTTCTTTGGCCAATTAAACAGAAATATGGAAAGCGGATTTCTTGGGCAGATCTTATGGTCTTCACTGGGAACTGTGCACTTGAGTCCATGGGATTTGAGACTTTTGGTTTCGCTGGTGGTCGCGTCGATGTTTGGGAGCCGGAAACTGATATTTATTGGGGACCTGAAAGTGAGTGGTTAGCTGACGAGCGCTACTCGGGTGACCGGGAACTCGAGAATCCGCTGGCAGCGGTGCAAATGGGTTTAATTTATGTCAATCCACAGGGGCCGAATGGAAAACCGGATCCACTGGCATCTGCCCGTGACATTCGTGAGACATTCCGCCGGATGGCGATGAATGACGAAGAGACAGTCGCACTGATTGCTGGCGGACATACTTTTGGAAAAGCACATGGAGCTGCGGATCCAAGTAAGCATGTTGGCCCTGAACCCGAAGCGGCTCCACTGTCACAACAGGGGTTTGGTTGGAAAAATAATTTCGGAACGGGCAACGGAGATGACACGATTACCAGTGGTCTTGAAGGCGCTTGGACAACAACACCTATTGAGTGGTCGAATGGTTATTTTGATAATCTGTTTGGCTATGATTGGGAATTAACGAAGAGCCCCGGTGGTGGTTGGCAATGGACGCCGGAAGATGCCGCGGCTGAGGGAACGGTTCCCGACGCACACGATGCGAATAAGTCTCATGCTCCGATTATGTTCACTACGGATCTTGCTTTGAAAATGGATCCAAACTACGGACCGATTTCTAAGCGGTTTCATGAGAATCCAGATCAATTTGCCGCTGCTTTTGCGAAAGCATGGTACAAGCTAACGCATCGCGATATGGGACCGTATTCACGGTGTCTGGGTCCTCTTGTACCGGCCCCACAGTTATGGCAAGACCCTGTTCCGGTTGCCACCTATTCACAGGTTGGGGGACAGGATATTTCACTGCTTAAGAAACAGTTACTGGAATCCGGACTGTCGGTCTCTCAATTAACATCAACGGCGTGGGCTTCGGCTTCTACGTTTCGAGGAACAGATAAGCGGGGTGGTGCGAACGGGGGAAGACTTCGTTTATCACCTCAAAAGAACTGGGCTGTTAACCAGCCAAACAAGCTTGAGGAAGTCTTGAAGGTCTTAAAAAAGATCCAAAAGAATTTTAATCAGTCCCGAAAGGATGGCGTGCAAGTGTCGCTTGCCGACCTCATTGTTCTGGGCGGATGTGCGGGGGTTGAAGCGGCCGCAAAAAATGCGGGGCATGAAATCACGGTTCCATTTACTCCAGGGCGTACCGATGCCTCCCAGACAATGACGGATGTAAATTCGTTTGCGGCGTTAGAGCCAACTGCTGATGGATTTACTAATTACTTTCGCAAGGGATATTCCCGGATGCCAGAAGAATTATTGGTGGATCGAGCAAATTTGTTAACGCTGACTGCTCCTGAAATGACTGTCCTTCTTGGTGGCATGCGGGTGCTCAATGCGAACTTTGACAATTCGCCGTTGGGAGTCTTTACGGCGCGTCCGGAGACGCTCACCAATGACTTTTTTACCAATCTTCTGGACATGGAGACGGAGTGGAAAAAGTCTTCGACTCAACCCGGTGTGTATGAGGGGCGAGATCGAAAAACAGGTAAACTGAAATGGACGGGAACTGGAGTCGATCTAGTGTTTGGATCGAATTCACAATTAAGAGCGATTTCCGAAGTGTATGCGTGTGAAGACGGCAATGCAAAGTTTGTCCAAGATTTTGCTGCAGTTTGGAACAAGGTAATGAACCTTGATCGCTTCGATTTGAGTTCGGCGAAACCTGCTAAGACTGCCTCTCTCGGAGCAAAGTAGGCTGGGTTCGAGTTGCCGGGCAGATTGTGCCCGATTGGTCTTAAAAGATATCTCGACCTTTTAATTTTAAATGATGCACTGATGTTTAAGTCAGTGCATTTTTTTTTGCAGGTCGAGAGAATGAGTTGATCGGATGCAATTCACCGATAAGTCTTGCAGAAAGTAGTTGGCGCCTTGAGCTTTCCTGCTTTCATGGCAAATCGTGTTTTGCAGGAGGCATTTTGCAGGAGGCTAGAGTGTTTTTCCAAATCCCAGCTAAGGGGTGGTTCATGAGTTGGCAAACGAATGGCCTCAGTGGGGAAGTTTGATGCGAAATCGCGCGCGTTGCAGGGGGCGCACCGAGTGATGTCGCACAGCGCTCGCGAATGGAGGCAAGAACGAGTGCAGAAATTCCCGCTAAGTCGTCAGCTTTTTTGTTTTGGCATTCGATTTGCGGAAGGAATATGGCGTAAGCGAACTTTTCAACTCTAGGGGAGAAAACAATGAATGCCATTCGGAAAATTCTTGTACCTATCGATGATTTTAAAAATTGCCAAGACGCGGTCGACTTGGCCTCTTCGTGGGCGAAAAAAAATGAGGCGTTGCTGATTTTTTGTTATGTCGCCATTCCCCCTTTGCCTCCTGCGACTTACTACGTTCGCCCCGAAATTGATGAATTAATCATTCAGGAGCAGACCGAGTTTGGTAAGGTCGTTCCGGTGGATTCAGAGGTCAAGTATCGGCATGAATTCTTAAGGGGGAACCCAGGCCCTGAGATTGTGAAATTAGCCGATGAACAAAATTGTGATCTAATCATTATGGCGACTCACAATCGTGCGGGCTTAGTGAGGTGGATTCTGGGTAGTGTTTCAGAATACGTTATTCGACATTCGAAATGCCCTGTCTTGAGTGTGAAGGTAAATGCAAAAGAGCCTATTAGTCAGAGTTCGTCTGAATCGACAACCAACGGGTGGCATGAACCAGTCAGTGCTGCCTCTTACGGTCTAAGGCACCGGTTTGAAAAATCTCCGTTTGTCACGTCGGCAATGTCGCATGTCGTGCCAGTCCACGATTATGATCAAATGTCTGACGCGATAACGGCGTTGACTGCTGCCCGAGCGACGGCTGCTCCCGTGATTAATCGTCTGGGAAGTTGCATCGGAATTTTGACCGAAACAGATATCCATCGGTACCTGAAGTTGAACCAGCGTCTCGCCAATCACGACGAGTCTGTATTAGATGAAATCTTTGAAGTAGATGAATATGGATTGCGTCGCGGAAATCAGACCAAGTTTTATCAAGTGACGAAACATATGTCTTCACCTGTACTAACTGTGCCAAGTGATCTCACTTGTTTTGCAACAGAGCAGTTGTTCGCGAAAGACCCCAGCGTTCAGCATCTCGTTGTAGTCGATGGAAGTAACAAGCCAATTGGTGTGGTGACGCCGGCCCAATTGAATGTGATCCGGAGATGGAATTTGTCTGAGAATACATCCAATCAGGTGAGTTTAAATTGATGATCGCCAGGTTCGTTTGGTAAGCGATGTTTGCGGTCTGTTCCTGAGAACGCTCTAATGCTTCATGGTAGTCATGAGGCATTTTTTTGGAAAAGACGATGATTCAACTTGTCAATTCAGCAATGTGGTTTTGTTTTCGGTCGAATGGGTTTGTTCTTCTGGCAGGGGTCTTGTTGATAGGTTTCGTTTCGACAGAAACGGCTGACGCTCAGGACACAGGTCGTCAAGTCGAAGCAAAGTCGAAGAAAGACCAATTCTTTTTTAACCAAAACGACCTTGGAGGGTGGCACGCCAAGGATATGGATCTATGGTCTGTCGAAGACGGGGCAATTGTCGGTACCGGTGGAGATGCCAAAATTAATGGGAATCAATTTTTGTATTCCAAGATTCCGGTAAAAAACTTTCGTCTTAAGCTCAAAGTAAAACAGGTGCCGTATTCGGCAAATGCTGGAATTCAATTCCGATCAACTGAGCTCAACGCATCGGGGCAAGCTGTCGGCTATCAGGCGGATGTGGGAAAAGGATGGTGGGGCTCGTTGTATCATGAGCATGGTCGTGGCATCTTGGCACGCAATGAGGATTCAAGTGAAGAACATATTCGCGAGGAAGATTGGAATGATTACGAAATCCTTGTCGTTGATCATCGAATTTGGCTGGCGGTAAATGGTCGAATCACCGTCGCTTTAGAAGATCCCGATGGCGAACTCACGGGGTTGATTGCGTTGCAAATCCATGGTGGCCCTGCCCAGCGAGTCGCTTACAAAGATCTTGAATTGACCCACAATCCCAGATTGACAATCGCCGGTTTGGGGGCCGAGGATTTAAACAAGAAGTTGAAACGGTTTGAGTCCAAAAAGAAAAAGAATTGAAGCCACTGCTTAACGCGTATTTGCGTATTTGTAAAAGCGTATTTGTGAAAATCGCGTGGTGCCCTGCTTGATTGCCATTCTCGGGTGACCGCCAGCAATTGAACGATTTGGATGAGACAGCGGTTATTCTGGCTATTTCAGTCTCAAGGGAGGGACAATCGGCGTAATTTGAGGAGATCTGCGTCGATTTTAAAGAATTT
This sequence comes from Mariniblastus sp., assembly GCA_029251085.1. Lineage (GTDB taxonomy): Bacteria > Planctomycetota > Planctomycetia > Pirellulales > Pirellulaceae > Mariniblastus. The sequence goes on along the minus strand of JAQXDZ010000086.1, from coordinate 31,107 downwards.
GGGATCTTTGTCTTGAACTTGGAAGGGGGCAATGCGTACTATTGGGGGGTAGTATTCGCACAATCTTAACAATTGATAAGTTTGCCGTGGTTTCATTTGCAGCCAACATGACAAAACTACTCATCGTGACGTCGATCACGTTGAGCGGACTGTTGGTGTCTAGTCACTCCCACCCTTGCGGCGATCACACTGCCGCTGGTGATGCCGAGACGGGTGACTGTTGCTCAGTTCCACATGAACACCAGTCAAATTCGTTAATGCCTGTCCAGCAATTTGTGGACGGCGCCGCGCTGGATCATGATTGCGTTTTGTGTCGCTTGCTGGCTCAATTCCAAATCGATATCCCGGCCGTCGATCGGCATTCACCAGAGGATTTAAGTGTGTCGGAGATCATCTCCGTCTCGCCGGTCTTTCTTAAAGAAGTCTATTTCAGGCAATCGGGTCGCGCACCCCCGATGCTATTTGGGTTCTGCTCATAGTTTTTGGTTCTGCTGCCGAAGATGTTCGACGCGATAAAATTGCGTTTAACCACTTTGTCGAACCCAAAACGATGATCAGAAATCTCTCGTGACTAGACTCCTAAAATTCTTTTAGGGCAATCAGAATTAAACTTTTGATTCGACTTTTTTTCTTTATCATTTTGGTGCGTTATGAATTACAAAAATAAGAAGAGCGGATTTACGCTCGTTGAGTTGCTGGTTGTAATTGCAATTATTGGAATTTTAATTGGCATGCTGCTTCCGGCGGTACAGCAAGTACGCGAAGCTGCCAGACGAATATCATGTGCTAACAACAGTCGTCAGCAAGGTCTGGCGATTATGAATTACGAGAGCGCATTTCAGACGCTTCCTCCAGGCTGGAAAACAGGTAACCCGCTAATTGCGGACGACGAACCTGGTTGGGGGTGGTCGGCTTACATTCTGCCATTTATGGAGCAGAACAATCTTTACAATCAAATTGATTTCAATGTTGCCATCGATGATGGTGCTCATATTCATACAATTGAAACAGTAGTTCCGGCTTACCAATGTCCTTCTGAAATCGAATTGCCTGTGGTGAATCTTGACGAACATATTGAACATGACCACGACGATCATGATTTACACGACCAGCCACCGAGTTCGGACGACGATCATGATCATGATGAATTGATGGTGGGACGCAGTAATTATTCAGGTGTCTTCGGCAGTTCCGAGATCGAAGACAGTCCGCTGAAGGGAAATGGATTGTTTTACGGTAATAGCGTGATAAAAATGGGAGACATCACAGACGGAACCAGTAATACATTGATGGTGGGTGAGCGGATAAATCTTCTCGGTAAAATTTCATGGGTCGGGATGGTTCCTGAGGTGGATGAGCCTTTTGCTCGAATTGTTGGAGCGGCGGATCATGCTCCCAATGATCCCGGCGGTCACTTTGAAGATTTCCGTAGTTACCATCCTCAGGGCATTAACGTGACTCTGGCCGATGGCTCAACTCACTTTGTTACTCAGTCAATCAACGAAGTTGTTTTCCAACAGCTTGCAACTCGTGCGGGAGCCGAGGTCGTATCAATCGAGGACTAGAGTTTCTAGCTGATTGTTTTCAATTCTTGACAAACAAATTTTGAACTTTGAGACAGGGGAAGGCAGATTTAAAATCTGGCTTCCCCTTTTTTGTATCGGGCAAGCGATTTGTCTTTGACGCGAATCAATTGGACCGTGTCTGGTTTGCAGGTTTTTGATCGAATTGAAGTTCATTCAATGGCACTGAATGGCGAATCACTGTTTTCCCGTTGACATTTAAGATTTGCATCACTGCCTCTGGGTTTTTCTTTTTCCAGTCGATTTCGATCATGCCAAAATGATTGTCTCGAAAGGCATTTTCTATGCGATATCGATTAGGCTCAAGATTGTGCCAGTCTTCCGTAATGCCACTGGCGGTAACGTCGTAAATTGGATAGAGGCCTTGGAAGTTCCTCTTTGAAATTTCCGCCCAATGGACATCTCCTGATATAAAAAGAACACCATTGGCCTGTGTTTTTTTAATTAGCTCCACCATTTTTTTCTGTTCATTGGGTAGGTTTGTCCATGACTCCCAGCCATTGTATTCATGGCCGAATTGGATGGATGAACAAATGACTCGGAGATCGGCACGTTGTTGTAAAGTGCTCTCAAGCCACTGCCACTGGGCGTCGCCTAGGATGGTCTTGTTGGTGGTGTCTGGTTGATAGTCATTCTTAAATTTGCCGTCCAAATTATTGGTTTTGGAATTTCGTTTAAGTGGATCTCGAAAAGTACGTGTGTCGAGTAAGATTACCTGAAGCGTTTTCTTGCCGTCCGAGAAGGTGTGGGCACCGTAAATGCCCGGGTGTTTTCGACGCGGACTACTCATAGGTACGTTCCAAAAATTCATGAAAAGCTCTTTGGATGCCTCTTTAAAAGGGTATTCCTTACCTGCATCATTCCAGCCGTAGTCGTGGTCATCCCAAGTTGAAAGAACGGTTGTCTTAGCTCGCAAATTCTGGAACTCTTTCTTACTGCCAAGTTTTTTGTATTTCTGGGAGAGGACATTCATATCTTTGGTGTCGCCGTAGATGTTATCACCAAGGTAGATAAAGAGGTCCGGGTTTTGCGTGACGACCGTATCGAGAACGGGTTGTGGTTTATTTTGATTGCTGCAGGAACCGAATGCGATTTTTGAAGGGAGATGGTTAAGGTCTGCGACAGTTTTGATCGATGGTGAATCGTCGTCCTGGGCGGTGACAGGGGTAATTGAGAAGGTCCATGCCGTGAGCACCAAATAGAAAATGCAGACAGGGGAGAGGCGATTGGCGATAGGTTGGGGCATGACTGACTCACTGTGAATTTCAATGGTTATGAAGGTAAGTTCACTCGATAAGTTACCAAAAATGACTGCAGTTGGTTGCGTTTATTCAATTTGCCAATTTCTGCATGAGGTTTAACCTATTCACGCTGAAAAGCTCGCGTGCGGGATCGTATGTTACTTATCGAAATTGTTTTTTGGCAAACCATTCGTGAATTTGTGGAACTCTGTTATCCTGTAAAGAGTCCCTGAGTTAGTCTGTAAATTTAACCTTTGCGTGAGAATGTTATGGCGTTTCGAATGATTGTTTTTTGTTTTGCGGTGGGATTCTCGGCCTTGACGGCAAGTGCGGGTTTCCACGATGCAAGTGATCTCGAAAAAGTCAAAGACAGTTTGGCAAAATGGCAAACAACTAAAGCGGATGTCGGCAATACCTATTCCTATATGGTTCGTTGGTCGAGTTTCATTGAGTACGGACATGAGACGAGAATTTTTGTCAAGAATGGCAAGGTCGTTCGGAGAACCTTTCGTCCGGTCGCTGTAGCGGAAAATCCCTCGGGTGAACCGCCTTTTGAAAAATGGAAAGAAGACGGCGATCAGATTGGGAAACATTCGGAGGGGGCACCTGCGAAGACACTGGATCAACTTTATAAATTTGCAATCAAAGTCGCCTCTAAAGAACTGGAGCCATCCGAGCGTCGTTATGTAAAAACAGACAACCGTGGTCTTTTGATTGAGTGTTTCATTGTCGATACACGTATTGCTGACGATGCTCCAAAAAATGGACTGTCCATCACTAGTATTAGACTACCCAGATCTGGAAATGGTGCCGCGGCGAAGCGAAAAAAAGCGATTCGTTTGACTAGCAAAGACAATGGTAAAACGATCGCAGTTACATTGGGCCAGAAGATTCAAATCCAACTGGATAGTAATCCAACGACCGGATTCTCATGGGTTGATCAAAGTAAGTCCAAATCAGTTCGCTTGATCGGAGAGATCAAATATGCGGCATCGGGAGACGCGATTGGTAGCGGTGGAGTTTCGACCGCCAGTTTTATGCCGACTCAACCGGGGAAATCAGAGATCAAGCTTGGTTATTTGAGAACATTTGAGGACAAGCCCGCAGCAAAGCAATTTCAGGTAACGCTGCAAATTAAAAAAGCTAATGAGAAGGATCTTGGAGAAGTGGACAAGCCAATTTTCAAGTCACCCAACGGAAAGCCTTACCCACAGCACTGGGGAGCTCCCCCTAAATTGCAGACGAGAGATCTGCGTCCGCTTCCAGGTGGATACGGACAAGGGAGTGGGACACTGGTGAAATGGATCTCAGAGAATCTTGCCCGTGACGAGAAGGCGAAGAACAATAAATAATTTCACCAATGCAATAGTTTTACCAAGGGGCTAATCAAGGTATTGATGTGAAGAGTGACTTACAGTCTCACTGCGGTGCTTGGTTACAAATTGATACAGGCGACAAGTTGACCTCGGTTGTGCGCACGTGAACAATTTCGGTGCAATTTCGAATCGAGTTTAATTGGTTAGTTATGAAATTCTGTTTTTTATTTTCGTTGTATTGCTTAGTCCTGCTGATTGGGTTTTCTCCTTCGTGTGTTATTGCGCAATTGATTGCAGAGCCCAATCCTCTTTTTCGATCCGATCGCGTCTCCAAAATTACTTTGCGATTTACCGAAGAAGAGTGGAGTAAACTGCAACCGTCGAAAGATCTTGACTGGGATGTTGGCGGTGCATTTGGTGAAGTTATTTCAGATGCCAGTCAGGGAAAGGAGTTCCGTGCGGGCGAAGAAAGCCGCCCCGGATTGGGTGGTTATCTTGGTTTGAATCATCAATATGGTAGGGCTGATGTAGAAATCGATGGTGAGCGAATTGCCAATGTTGGTGTTCGGTATAAAGGCAATGGGAGTTTTTTGATTGGTCGGGAGTTTGGCAAGTACTCGTTCAAGATTGACTTCAATAAGTATCAGGGTGATTTAAATTTCCTAGGTTTGACGAAAGTAAACTTACAGAATTGTGCAGCCGATCCATCGATGCTTCGTGAGGCTATTTCTTATCAACTGTTTCGCGAGGTCGGAATTGCTTGCCCACTGACGGGGTGGGCTTCGATTGCGACAGAAATCGATGGCGAGGTTGAGCAGCGAGGCTTGTATTCGGTGGTTGAGCAAGTCGATGAGAAATTTTTGAAGCGTTCTTTTGGAGAAGCTGACGGGTTGCTGGTAAAGCCGAGTGCCTTCACCGCGTTTCCGTATTTGGGAGAATCGTGGGATGCCTACGAGTCGTTTTATAATCCCAAAACGGAATCGAGTTCGGGGCAACAGCAGCGAATCATTGAATTCGCTAAGTTGATTCACAAGGGAGATCAAGAAGAATTTAACTCTCATATTGAAGAGTATTTAGACTTAGATAATTTCCTGTCGTTCTTAGCTGTGAATGCCATGCTGTCTAATCTCGATAGCTTTCTTGGGGGGAGCCAAAACTACTATGCCTACCTCAGTCCGGAAACGAACAAGATATTGTTTATACCGTGGGACCTGGATCACTCGTTTGGTGCGCTTGAAATAATTGGGACGCCTGAATCCAGATTGCAGCACAGTATCAATCAGCCTCAGATTGGCGTCGGTAAAAATCGTTTGATCGAGCGGATATTGGAAATCCCTGAAATTAAACAAGCTTATTTAACAAGAGTGGACCAGTTGTTGAATTCGGTTTTCGAGCAACAGAAGTGGCTTGATCAAGTGGATGAAGTGGCAGCGTTTGTTCGGCCAAAGCTTGCTGAGGGGGAAAAAACGAGAATGGATGCAGCGATTGCCGGTGGCGATCGCGATGAAAGGGGGTATCCACTTAAAACCTTCGTCCGCAAGAGACATGAGTCGATTCGAGATCAGTTGTCCGGGAAATCGCAAGGCAAGGCCAATGATTTCAGTGGATCGGTTGACCCGCAGCTTGTATTTCAAATGATCGGTTGGGGACTAGCGATAGCGGTTGCAAGTTTCTTTAATTTCATTGCCTGGATTTGGGCGAGCATCGCTGGTTTTCGCTTGAATACCAAGTGGGGAATGTTGAATCTGTTGCTATACCCGTTGATGCCGGTGGTTTTTGGTTTATTGATTTCCCGCAAGTTTGGTTTGCGATCTGCGTTGATGACACTAATGTCTGTTGGCTTGGTAATAGGCTTTTCTATTCCATTCTATCTAGTCATCAGGTCATTCTGAATGCTTGAGATAAGTCACTCTTTCCAAGTTTCTTGGCCCGTCAAAAAGCTTGGACAAAAAATTTTGAAATCGGACCTTGTGGCTTAAGCACGCAAATTCATATTCTTGCCCGGCATTACTGACTTGATTTGGAGCAGTACGATGATCGTTAATCAATTTCCAGGCATTTACAGCTTGTTGTGAGGGGGGCATCGGCCTTCGCCCAGTGTTTTTCGTAATTAGCGAGTGCCTCTTGGGCAGCTTTCTTTTTTCCAAGCCCTGTTAGAGCCTTTGAGAGGCCGAACAGAGACCAACCATTGTTGGGCCATTTCTCCAAATCTTCACGGTAGCATTGTTCAGCTTTTGCGTATTGATTGGTAGCAAGATAGACCGCACCAAGCGTGTGGCGAATTGGCTGCAGCCATTGAGGTGGTTCGCCATAGGCAAGCGTCGATTCAATTGCTGCCGCGTCAGTTAAAAGTTCCGTCGCGAGAGTCCACCTCTCTTTTTGGAGTGCGATTTCGCCGCGAATGAAAAGGTCGCTAACTTCTAAAAAGCGGTCGTCCATTCCACCCATTTCTAAGACTGCCAAAGGAATCGCCGCGCGGGCGTTTCGGAATTTGGTGTACTCGATTTCTGCATTGGCGAAATCTTTTTTTGCAGCAAAAGCGATTGCCCGGTGAGCCCGCCAAATAGCGGTGGTAACCAAGAGCGTTTCTGGCGGGGCTGGTTCAGCAATGATTTCATCCCACCGGCCAAAACGTTTTTGGACGTCATAAACAGAGCACATCCAGCGATCAAAAAAGGGGCCCATGCTCGTCATCACGGCGTCGGGTGTTTGTTCCCACATGTGGCGGGCGGCCGACATCGCCTCTTTCTCACGGCCACTCATCATCGCGGCATAAGCAAGCATGTGCGAGTTATGAATCATATAGATGTATTGCATCCCCTGTTGAGGAGACAGTTTCAAATATTTTTGATCGGCGTCGAGGGCTTTCACGTTTTGTTCAATTGCTTCATTCCACAAGCCTGTTCGCACGTAGATGTGAGACGGCATGTGGAGGAGATGTCCACTCGCGGGGATCAGGTTGTCCAGTGCATGAGCGGCTTTCAAAGCTTTCTCAGGAGTTAGGCTCGGTTCCATGGCGTGAACGTAAAGATGGTTTGCACCGGGGTGGTCAGGTTGAAGTCTGAGCACTGATTCCAGTGTTGAAACAATTTTGTCAGTGTCCTCAACCGGTTCTCCCTCAGTCGAATAGAGTTCCCACGGTCTCAACATCATCAATGACTCAGCGTAGAGGGTGCCGACATCAGGGTCTTGCGGGAAGGCCTTCCACACTTCACCCATCGCGGCGGCGTAGGCTTGATCGAGCGGTTTGCGATCTTCCGCAGCGGGGAAAGTGTATCGCTTGGCCAGCGCTTCAATTAACGCGCGTTCAACATCAGAGGCGTTTTTGATACGACTCTTTGCGTTTTCAATTGCATAAAAAGCCGCTTTCGAACGCTCGGGTGTGATTGGGCTGTTGTAGTTGGGTCCTTCGCAATAGGCAATTCCCCACCAAGTCATGGGGCAGGACGGGTCTTGCTGGGCTGCCCGCATGAGCGACCGAATCGCTTCATCGTGGTTGAATGCAAACGCCCAGGTTAGGGCTTGATCAAAATACGCTTGCGTGGCTTCCGAATTTGTTGAGATCTTCCTCGTGTGTTTACCCATGCCCTCAAACATCGAATCCTGTGCGATGGTCTCACCAGCGATGGGAGTTGGTTGCTCGGTTGAGCGGAGTATAGACAGCCCACAGGTTAAAGCGACAACTCCCAGTAACGCGAAAATTCGGAAACTCATTACTGTTTTTCCATAACGAAGGTTGCGAACAAAAAACTGACTTATCAGATCATAACCATTTTTTTGACCCATTGTTAGGAACTTTATTAACATCAATCTCAGCAACTTGAAGCTAGAGGCGAGGTTTAATCAGTGGGTGTCATCTCAAACTCAGTTTGCCAATATTGAAAGCCCCGTTGAGCATTTGGTTTTGCCATTTAATCGTTTATGATGGTTGGTTCTAACGAACGATGGAGGTTGCCGTGATGGCCTTTTCAAGACTTGGTCCAGGAATTTAGATGCTCACTTTAAAAATGATTTGCGTTTTTGTTGGCTTGCTTTCCGGAGGTGTATTGCAAGTTGATTCGGATTGGCCAACCTTTCGAGGTCCTCAGGGAAATGGAGTTGCGACCGGTTCGGTAACAGAGAGTTGGAATGCTGACGCTGAATTAGGGGAAACGGAAGGGGTGCTTTGGCAGGTTGATGTGCCAGGTTTGGGCCATTCCAGTCCGGTGATCAGTGGCGATCGATTGTTTTTAGCGACAGCTGTTGCCAGTGACGGGAAGGCGCCTTTAAAAGTTGGGCCAGGTGGTCGTCCAGAGGCGGCAGAGGATAATGGCGAGCAGTCGTGGCTATTGTTGTGTTACGACAAACACACGGGGAAAGAAGTTTGGCGGCGCACCGCGCATCGGGGAATTCCGCGAGCTACTCGGCACGCAAAAGCGACACACGCTAATACAAGCGTAGTGGTTAATGGGGATTGCATTATTGTTTTCTTCGGTTCTGAAGGAATCTACTGTTACGATCTCGAAGGAGAACTGCGGTGGAGTCGGGATCTGGGGGTGATCAACGTCAGTAAGTATGGGATTGGATGGGGATTCGCCAGTTCTCCTGCGGTTCATTCCGATCGCATCGCGCTGGTTTGTGATGATCCCGCTAATCCATTTTTGGTGGTACTGGATCTCAAGGACGGGACGGAGGTCTGGAGAGTTTCGCGAGAGAATATTTGTGAGCGCAATTGGAGCACACCCTATATTCACTCCAGTCCAGAAAGAACCCAAATTGTCGTCAATGGCTGGCCCTGGGTTGTCTCTTATGATTTAAAAACCGGGAAGGAATTCTGGCGGATTCGCGGCGGAGGGGATAATCCAGTCCCGACCCCATTTGAGTCTAATGGTTGGATTTATCTAACCAGTGCTCATGGTGGTTTATCACCAATTTATGTTGTCCGTCCTGATGCAACTGGAGATATTTCACCAACGGAGGAAAAGTCAAGTAACGACGGTATTGTTTGGAGCATTCCCCGCGGAGGTTGCTACATGTCCACTCCTGTTGTTTGTGGCGACTACTTAATTCTGGGGAATTCAAATGGTGTGGTGCGGTGTTTTAACGCCGTCACAGGCGAGAAGTTGTATGAGAAAAGACTGGGTGCAAAAGCTGGTATTATTTCATCGTTGGTTGCTGCGGATGACAAAATTTATTGTGCATCCGAAAATGGAACTGTTTATGTTTTAGCAGCGGGTCCGGAATTTAAATTGCTGGCTGAAAATAAAATGGGGCAACCTTGTTTTGCAACTCCGGCGATCTCCGACGGAGTGATCTTTGTGCGAACGAGTGAAAAGTTAGTAGCGATCCAATAGGGCTTTCGGGTTTCCGGAATTTGTTTTGGATGTTCCTGTAGATTTATTATCAAACGGTGAATGATGAGAATGCAATTCAATATTCAAGCGTTTCTATTGTTTGCCGCGATATTGGTGTGCCAGAATTTATGCGATTGGACGGTGGCTCAGGAATTAGTGAAGCAACCGAGAGCGGAATCTGCATCTGACTATCTTGGCAATCCAAAGCTAGAAGCTTGCATCCCACCGAGATTTAAATACGTATACCGGATTGGTGATTTTTATATTTTGGGCACTGATGAACGTCCACGAGAGAGCGATCGAAACGATCGTCAGGGTGAGGAAGCGGTCCTACAGGCTGTGCGATTGTTTGGAAGTTTCCTGGATGCGAATGAAGACGGAAAAGTGGATGATCCGAGACTACTTAAAAGTTTGGGTGATAACTTCGCTTTTGCGATCGGGTCGGATCGTAGACTGCGTCCAGTCGAAGAGCTAATTGAACGCAAAACTGGTTGCTATGTGATATCGATGAAAACGGATATTTGGCCGTTTTTTCCAAATTGGTCAGGGACAGGGTTTCCGCTTAGCGGGATTAAGGATTCGATGTGGCGGCCTGACTCAATGAACGCACTTTGGGAAGAGTGTTTCCATACGATCACAGAGGCCTATCGTTGTTGCGATGAAGAGTGGGGTTTTGGGAAGAAGTCTCGTTTAGGTTTGCTGATGGCAGAAGACATTGCCGCGGGCAACTATGACATCGAAAAACAGAATAAAATGGAAGGCGGAGATTACGATTGGGCCACCGCTGTGAATGAATATGTCCATCAAATTTGGCTGGTCAATCAAGCCGGGAAGAAAGCTGCGTTGACAAAATCGCAGAAACAGGTGCTTAAATTAATGCAGGCGACCCGCGGCTTTCCAATGAAAGTGAATCCGAATTATCCGTTGGATATCTCGATTCGAGTCCGCTGATTTTCAGTTTTTACTGAGCAACTTTTTTGTAACTTGTATGAGCCTGTTTTAATCCAATTGGAATTCGCCCTTTAGAATTGGATGACCGTCAAGATTGACGGTGACCACGGCGCCGGCAATGAGCTTGCGCCAATCGGTAGTCGGGTCGAGAGCGATCCGATATTCCGATTCTGTTGAGTTGATTTGGACGCCACCAACACAGTGGTTGCCAATCCGAATGGTTAGCTTGCCGGAATCGTTGCAGACGGTGTCGAAGAAGGAGAGTTCCAGTCCGGGCGGATCAGTGTCGAGCGGAGTGAATTCTAATTCTGCGGCAGGCTCCGCGTTGGTTGGGTGCGGTACTTGAAAGAGGTCCGCTTCCCATTTGCAGTCGACGAAAGTCTGGCTAACGGTCTGATTCATTTTGCCGAAAATTGCAGCGGCTTCTGTCGCGTGCAGTGGTGAATTTTGCTCTTCAGAGGTGCGGTGAGTTTTGCATCAGGTTTTTAATGTCTATTCAGGTTCAAAGTGGTTAAGCAATCTTCAGACCTTGAGAGGGAATGTGAACCGACGCCTCCGAAGCGGAGTGAGTCAAGAGATAGCGGAGATTGGAGCATACCGCAATTGTTTAGAAGACATCACGCGATTGCAACCAGTTGCCTTGGATTGAGAAAGCGGATGTCGAGAAATTCTGGGGCGCTTAGCTTATTTTTGCGAGATCTTCCATTGAGTGTTGAGCCCACGTGATTGCCTCAAAATAAGTGTCTCTGATTTCGTTCTTATCGAGCGAGTCGAGTTGCACTTTTCCCCAATTTCCGGTCTCGTAAGCGATGGAACAATTAAGCACTTCGCCCATTCTTCCTTCACCAGCGGAGATGGCGTCTACTACCTCGCTGCAGACTGGCAACATTGACAAAGCTTCGCTAATGGCAATGTCAAGTAGCGCGTCGAGTGACGAAAACAAACCTGTTAAGAAGTAAGATTCTGTTTTTTCATAGTTGAGTTTGATAGCCAGTAGTTCGCACATCTTCCCTCGAATCAACAGCGTTTGAATGAGCTCCATTGGTTTTCGGCCAGCAGCGGTTGCCAGTGCAGTTAGGCTGCAGAGAGTTTTGATTTGTCGGATTCCAATGAGCGTGACTGCATGTTGAATGGAATCGATTTCTTTTGACAATCCGTAGTAGGCTGAATTAACGAAACGAAGCAACTTGTAAGCCAAAATTGGTTCAGTCAAGATGATGTCCGAAATTTCGTGAAGCGTTACCGACGGATTTTGAATCAGGGCAACGATTTGTATCATCGAAATGTGGTTAGCAGGAAGTTTCCGTCCTTGCACAATCGAAGGTTTTGAGAAAAAGAAACCCTGAAATAAATCAAATCCTAAGTCTTTACAATTGTTGTATTCTTCAACAGATTCAATTTTCTCTGCTAGAAGTTTCACTTCGAATGGCTTGATGTGTTCGATTTGTTTTTTGAGATCCGCAGCATTCTCGAAAACAGAGACATCAATCTTTACGATATCCGCTAATTCAAGCATGGGTTTGAGGCATTCCGAGTAAACAAAATCATCTAGTGCAACTGTGTAACCTTCGCGTTTGAGATCACTGAGAGCAAGCATGACTTCGCGTGTCGGTTTTACATTTTCCAAGACCTCAATGACGACTTTGTCTTTGGGCAGGAAGTGGCAGTGCTGGTTTACAATAAATTCTTCTGAGACGTTAATAAACGCTGGGAGTGAACCAACAATTCTCTCCAAACCAATCTCGGCAAACGTATTGATCAGCAGTTCGGCGGTCGCTTTTTGTCCGTCTTCTATATTGGCTTCATTGGTAAAACTGGAACGAAACAATAGTTCGTAGCCGAATGAGGAATCATCCTTGCCATAAATGGGTTGCCGCCCAACAAATACGCTTGATTTGCTACATGGTTGAAACGGGATTTGTTTTTCAGCGATGAAATGCATTGTCTTGGCAGGTGGGTGAATCGCGGGAGATTTTTGGGTCTTTGAAGCGTACGTCATGATTCCCCCCCTTAGGGATTAAAAAGTTGCCATATGCTATTTTTCCCTAGTTTGCAGGGCGAACGAGTTCGGCAAAAAGTGGTTGACCGCCAGATGCAATTGAAAACGCATAAATTTACGGTGCTTGGCGTTATTGGGCGGCAGGGAGATAGGCTTCCCCAGCAAGCAGTTCGTGGTGTGAATAATGTCACTAATCGACCGTTTCAAACAGGGGGCAGTTGGTTGATGAGTGACTGGTTCGGATTAAAGGGGATTCAGTGAATTTAACTGGATAGAGCTTTTGGTTCTAAATTAATAATTCGGTGACTGTCCGCATTTGTATTTCCTCCGTGTTTGCCAGTTCAAGGTTGGAGAACGGCCGTTTTGACTTGAGCTCTAAGTGCTCTGAAGTCCTGTTCGATTATGTGTTGGTTATCAAGGTTTTTTTGAGAGGCCCCAGGCACGATCCTCGTAAACAGCAACGATTTGTAGGCAGGAAGGGGGAGTAGGTTACAGAGGTGCAAGAGGATGAACCTTGCTGCGCAAAGGTTTTGGCGGTTTCTCATCACCAAAATACCTTATTATTTGACATTCTTTTCTACGGCGGCGAAAATTCAAACTAGGACCTGTTAATAATGAGCCTTGTCGTTTGCTGCCGTTAGGTAGGTTGCGGGTGGGGACCGATCCAAAGACGGTTGGAAAGTCACGGCATGTGGTTGGAAAAGAAATTATTTCTCTACTGGTTAGGCTGCCTTTGGTTTTCCCTTGTGAGTGTCCATGCTCATGCCGATGACGAACAGTTGAAATTTTTCGAGACGCGAATCCGGCCTGTTTTGGTTCAGCACTGTTTTCCGTGCCACAGCCAACAGGCTTCCACGCTTCAGGGTGGCTTGTGGGTTGACTCGTTAGAGGGTTTGCTTACTGGTGGAGACAGTGGATCTGCGCTAGATCTAAAAAATTCGAGTGAGAGTATTTTGTTGTCTGCACTCCGGCATCAAGAGTTCAAGATGCCCCCTAAGGGGAAGTTGCCGGATTCAGTAATTCAAGATTTTGAAACATGGCTTGAATTAGGAGCGTTTGTTCCCGACTCATTCAAGACAGCCAACGGACCGCAACCGCGTGAAATAGACTGGGGCTCGGCGTGGAACCATTGGGCATTCAGGCCATATGACGACCGCCCACCGCCGGTTGTTAAAAATGAATCGTGGGTTATCAACCCGATCGACCGGTACGTCTTACACCAGCTTGAATCACAGCAGCTTCGGGTCCCAGAACCCGCTGATCAAGCGACAATTATTCGTCGAGTATTTTTCGACTTAATCGGGCTTCCTCCAACGCTGGAAGAACAAGCAAAATATCATCGCATCCTTAACCAACCGGGAGGGTTTGGCAGGTTGGTGGATGATCTACTTGCCAGTCGACATTACGGAGAACGCTGGGGACGCCACTGGCTCGATGTCGCTAGGTATTCTGACTCCAATGGTGCTGACGAGAATAAGCCGTACCCGTTCGCTTGGCGTTATCGAAATTATGTGATTGAGCAATTCAATCGCAATTTGCCTTATGATCAATTCGTCCACCAACAGATTGCAGGCGACTTGCTGGAGTACGATGGAGTGGATCAGTTTAACGATCACATCAATGCGACTACTTTTCTGGCATTGGGGGTGAAGATTGATGCAGAGCAGGATCTCGAAAAAAAACGCAGTGATATTATTGATGAACAAATAGATGCCATCGGCCGGACTTTTCTCGGGCTTACGATTGGTTGTGCACGATGTCATGACCATAAGTTCGATCCGTTTACTTCGGAAGATTACTACGCTTTGGCTGGTGTTCTTGGAAGTACTCAGTTGCAGGATCGAAGTCTTAAATCTGCGCAAACACCTGTTTTGGAAGATCGATTAGATCAATTGATTGCACAACAGATTAAGCTCAGAAAGACGGTTGGGTTGCAAATGGGGGAGGAGGCGATCGAACAGGCTCGTCAGTATCTCGCCGAAGTGCCGGAAGTCATCAGATGGCAGCGAGCAGAACACGGTGCCCAAATTCGGTTGCTGCTTTCTGAGACGGCTAATCAGCCGTTGGCTCCAGTGGGGGGACTGGTGAATTCCAGCAGATTGTCGGATGTGTTCAAGGTGGAGGCCGAGGATTTCGGCCGAGGGAATTTCGGGATTGTTAACGATGGCTACGGGGCAGGCATCGGAATTATTTCTGACAAGGCGGGAACTGGACTGACAACATTCGAGCACGATCTGGTGATCAATGAAGCGGGCATTTATCAGTTGGATATCCGTTATGCTGCGCTTGAACCCCGTCCGGGAAAGTTGTTTCTTAACGGTGAGCTAATCAAGGGTTCTGCCATTGGCGGCACGACGGGAGGTTGGAACCCTGACGACCAGCAATGGCATGTTGCTGGGCGATTTCAGTTTGTCGAGGGAAACAATGTTTTGCGTTTTGAGGTTCAAAATGTGATGTCTCATATTGACCAAATCGCAGTTTCAAAGGTAATTAAAGATCGTTTTTGGGAGATGGAAGCCGAAGATTTCACCGACGGTGATTTCGTGAAACTTGACGTTGGATATGGAGCGGAAATAGGAATCGCTGCAACATCCCGACAGCGGAGTCTAAGTTTCGTTGAATATTTGCTCGACTCCCCTGCCCCGCCGCCTGGGAAATATTTGTTGCAATTGCGGTATGCAGCGAACGCTCAGAGGCCAATGATTCTTAAGTTAGACGACGTAATCCTTAAGCGGGATGCTTGCTCAGAGGTGACGGGTGGCTGGATGCCGGAGCACCAGAAGTGGGTAACTCAAGCCAGCGTCGATTTGAACCGTGGCGATCATCGAGTTCGGCTTGAGATCAATGATGTTTCGGTTCACTTAGATAAACTGAGATTAATACGTGTCGAAGAGACCGGTGAGTTTCGGTCACCTAAAAAAATTGCGGTTGATCAGGGATTGAATCCATTCATCCTTCTGCGTTGGGCGAAAATAATTCAGCGCAAAATGTTGGCCAACCCTGCCGTGTTGGATAGTTTGGGCGATGAAATATCGATCTCGAAATATGTTTCTGGCATTGCGGGGGAAGAAGATTTTAAGAGGTTGTCCGCCCCCGCCGATTTGGACGAGCTTCGCGGTAAGTTCGCGGAACAGGATGTTGATTTTTCAGATCGCATAGTTAAGGTTCGCCAAGCTTTGATGAAATTGAAGCAATCGGTGGCAATGGCGGTTGCAGATGGTGCTGTTGGAGACATGCCTGTTTTTATTCGCGGGAATCATCTTCAAAAAGGAGTCTCGGTCAACCGAAGGGCACCTCGTATTATTGCTCCAAAACTGGCGAGGTTTGGAGAAGTTGATGGAACCAGCGGGCGGCTTCAGTTAGCCCAAGCGATTACAAACTCTGAAATACCTTTGGCCGCTCGTGTAATGGTGAACCGGATTTGGCGATGGCATTTTGGGAAAGCGATTGTTGCATCAACAGAAAATTTTGGAAGTTCTGGAGGTCAGCCAACGCATCCAGGATTGCTTGACTACCTCGCACGCTATTTCGTATCCAACAACTGGGATATCAAAAAACTCCATCGACATATTATGGCATCGAGTACCTATCGAATGGGTTTTCATTTTGATCAGGAGTCGGCAAATCGTGATCAACAGAATCGGTGGTATTGGCGTGCGGCGCCGCGGCGACTGGAAGCCGAGGCAATTCGGGATTCCCTGTTAATGATGTCCGGTGAGTTGGATCGAGGGAGTGAACGTGGAGTGTTGGAAGGAATAGCGACCCTGAGTCCGTCTCCAGAGGATCTGGAACGAAATCGAAAGATTTATGAAGCATCAGTCCGACGTTCGGTTTACCTGCCTATTGTCCGGACGAATGTGTATCAGTTATTTTCCTTATTTGATTTTCCCAATCCAGCTTTTCCGACGGGCAATCGAAATACAACGACGGTACCGACTCAGTCCCTATTAATGATGAATCACGAATGGATTGCAGAAGTTGCCCGAAAAATGGCTGGAAGGTTGTTTGTGGAAACTTCCGATGACGGCGACCGCATTAAATATGCTTACCGCTTGGCTTTCGCAAGAGAGGCGTCCCCTCAAGAGATCGAAACAGCCGTCAAGTTTATCTCCGAGTTTGGTAAGTCAGAGGGGGCGAGTCGTGACGATGCCTGGATTGCGTTTTGTCATTTAGTTTTATTGTCGAACGAAATGATCAATGTTAACTAATTGGCAATCAATCACGGAAAACAGGACGCCGACTCAGATGAATAGTTGGAACATTAATCGTCGTCAATTGCTTCAAGCGGGCTGCATGGGATTTGGTGGCTTGGCCTTGAACTCGATGTTGGCGGGTAACTTAGCCGCCCAGCAGAATGCTGACGAATCGATTCGTACTCACGTAAGACATTTCGCTCCGCGAGCCAAACGTGTGATTTTTTTGTTTATGCATGGCGGTCCTAGTCATGTTGATTTGTTTGATCCCAAGCCAATGTTGAGCAAGTATGATGGCAAAGCTCCGCCTTTCGAAAGGACGAGAGTGCAGTTTGGCGAGCGCGGGAATCTACTGGCGTCTCCCTGGAAATTCAGGCGGACTGGTAAATCGGGCATCCCGATGAGTGAACTTTGGCAACATTTGCCAGAGGTTGCCGATGAGTTATGTATGCTGCACGGATTATGCGACACGAATGTCGCTCACGGTGGTGCGTGCATGAAGTTGTTCACTGGCTCGGAATCTCTGGTGCGTCCGAGTATGGGGTCGTGGGTTAGTTATGGTTTGGGGACTGAAAATCACAACCTCCCAAGTTACATAACCATTTGCCCAACGAGTCTTCATGGAGGTGTCGATAATTTCGGATCTGCATTTTTACCGAATGTTCATCAAGGTGTTCCCTTAGGTACGCCGGGATACCCTAACACTCCTGCAGCCAAAGCACGATTTGAGTTTTTAAAGAACGATCGTGTTACCCGCGAGCAGCAAAGGTTGATGTTGAATCAATTAAAACGGATGAATCATGACTATAGAAATAGAGTTGGCGTCGGCGGTGAATTAGACGATCGTCTGCAGTCGTATGAGATGGCCTTTCGAATGCAATCAGAAGCTCCGGCCGTACTCGACCTCAGCGGTGAAACCGAGGAAACACTGAGGCTGTATGGTTATGACGAGCCCAAAACCAAGAACTTTGCCCACCAATTACTTCTTGCCCGCCGCTTTTCTGAAGCGGGCACTCGATTTGTGCAGGTGAGCCATGCTGGTTCACTGCCGTTTAATAATGAACAATGGGATCAGCACTCACATATTAAGCAGGGGCATGAAATCAATGTTGGCCAGATCGACAAACCAATTACAGGTTTTATTAAAGACTTGAAACGTCGTGGTTTACTTGACGAGACACTCGTCCTGTGGGGTGGAGAGTTTGGCCGAACGCCCACCGCGCAAGTTGGGAACCCGCAAACGATTGGGCGTGACCACCACCCAGAGGGATTCACAATGTTCATGGCTGGTGGCGGCGTGAAGGGAGGGTTTCGCTATGGCAAGACCGATGATTTTGGCTATTATGCCATCGAAGGGCGAATGACGATACATGATCTTCACGCGACCATGTTGTATTTAATGGGGTTAGATCATGAGCGACTGACTTACCATTACGCCGGTCGTGATTTTAGATTGACGGATGTACATGGCACGGTTGCCCATGAAATCATGGCGTAGATGTATTCGGCATTCGAATAGAATTGGGTAGCGTCATTTCAGATACTCGTTTTCCGTTGTGGTTGATTCGTCAAAATATGGCATCGTGTTTATGAATTCGCAATTAAGTAAGCGCCATGTCGGATTCTTGAAAAGCGGGCAGCTGACGACCGAAATGTCGTTGGTCGCAGCGCTGATTATTTTATTGCTATCGTTTGCCGCACACATTTTTGATTTTATTGGGGTTCTTGCTTTAGCTGACGTCAGTTCGCTTATGTTTGTCAGCGAGGCAGTGGTGTTCGGTATTGTCTCTGGAATTCTGGCTCTCCAGATTTGCCTACTCGCGATTTGGTGCAGCCTTGGCGGGCAGAGAGGGATTTTCCGAATTCCTTTGGCAACCACTTCGCTCGTTTTATTTATCAATAATTGGATTCTGGCAATTAGTTCGGGGCGGTCTAGTTTGGACTTTGACGATGTGGCCATCGTTTTTGCAGGAGTGTTTGGTGTTTTTATCTTGGTCCAGTTGCCGCTGGTGGTCATTCGAATTTTCTATAAGTTCTCGATTGTTCCCAAGTGTCTGATTTCAAGTCGAAGTTTGACATCTAACTTTAAAATTCTCGATCTTTTCGTATTGATGTTCTCGGCTGCCTTATTGGTGTTGTTTACTCAGGTTGTGATCGATATCGCCATTGGGAATGCATCGATTCCGATTAGAAACAAAGCGTTTTCAAAGGTGATGGAGGTAATCGGAACGTTTCTAAAAGTTGGTGTAGGTGTTTCGCTGATCAGCCTTCTTGCGCTTCGAGTGGTGTTTTCAAAAAAATATCGCTGGCGAATCGTCGTGCTACTTATGTTGTCCATAATCTTTGTTGGCGTGTTTGGACCCGCAGTTTTAACTAATTTAGGTAATTTCAAACTCTTGCTCGTTCCCGTTGAGATGTACCAGTGGTTCGCATTTCTAAACGTAGTGTTTTGGGGCGAGGTGCTGATCTTGATGGTCTTTTACCTGTTGGGTTATCGCGCAACGCCAAAGCCTGATTCGGGGATGGTTGCACCACGATAGATTTGCGTTCTTCAGGCCTGTTTTGGCTGAGAGAGTAGGCCGATCAGAATCCCAGGCGTTTTCTAACCTTGGCTTTGAATTGCCGTTGTGATTTCACTGGCAATGAATTTAGAAAGATAATGCGGCGATTGGAGATATATAGAATCGTGAGGTTGTGACGCGCCGAGTGATTTTGACAGGAATTTGAGATAAGCATTCCGAGTGGCTGGGTCTCCTAAATTCCAGATCCCATCAATGCTGCAGGAAACCACGGTCTCACTGGTGTCAATAAATACTAGCGAGAGATTGATTTGATACGGAGCGACGGTTCTAAATTCGTTAATTCGAATCAGCGCGATTGAGTCTGCAGCGAATCGGCGAGCCACGGATGCAATTTCGCGTTCATCAAACTTTCCCTGCATTACCGCGTCGATTTGTGCTTCTAATCGAAAGTTTCCCGAGGTCACGACATCGCAAAGCTGAGCAGTTTTAATGGTCGCTGCAAGCTCGGTAATGATTTTTTGATGCGAGGAGTAATTGAATAATTCAGGGCCTGATGGAAGGATCAAAACCCGTTGGGAAAGAACTTCAGGGATTGCGGGATTGAAGTAGGCATGGCAGTTTTTTGGCGGTGGAACTGGGGCTACTGCTTGCTTGCGTCGAAAAGATAATCTTTTAGATGAGGAGAAATGACTACATCCACTGGAAAGCCCAAGCCCTAGCAGCATTAAAAGAATGCTTCGTCGCGAGGGCTCGCCAAATGAACTGCTGGTTTCTGGAGTTGTCAAGTTGTTCATGATGGTTTTGCTTTTTCAGTTTAAGTGAAAACTGAATTCCCCATTTGGTTTTCGCGTTGCGATAGACCTGATTGTTTTTTAGCAATTGCTGTTCGGTAATTGGTTCGACTGCCGGTTGCCGTATTGTGACACGGTTGCCAATCGTGCCGCGGTACGAATTCTCAATTCACTGTTTTTTGTTGGCATCGTACATGGCCTCAAGCAAGGCTTTGTCGAGGGTTGCCTCGATTTCGCGCAATTTAGTGTCGTATTCTTTTTCGACCTCTAGCTTCTGATTGGCAAGGTTGTCGTAGGCAAGTTGCAGTTGCGCAATTGCTTTTCGCTGGTCTTTGTTTTCAATTTGAATCTCATCAAATTTAGTCTCAGCTAGTTTGCGTGCTGTTTGCTCGGTCATCAGCTGCTTTTGAAGTGTTTCAGCGATGTCTTTTAAGTAAGTTTTTTCCTGTTTTAGTTTTTTATTTTGATCCTCCAGCAAAATTGCGATTTCAGTCGCAGTGCGTCTGTCATATCGGAATTCACTGCCATTTAAAAACGTGCCTCCCTGAAGTCGTTGGGACATTCCAGCTCCAGTTGAAGCGAAGCCCCCCGGCTCACAACTAAGATCCGGGATTGTGGATGGTGGAAAGGCGATTGAGGACAATGTGATGTCGGCGTCTGTGTCCGGCCCTGTGTCGCAGGGAGTCTCTGCACTTGATTTTGGAAAAGGGCGCCGCGTATACATTTCGGGCGGCATTTTGATGGCTGCCGTGTTTTCCAAACTGTTTGGCAAACTGTTTTCCAAATCTAAATCGAGGACATCAGTGGGTTGTGCTATTTGAGTTGGTGTTGAAGTTGGAGCGGAGGTTGGAGCGGAGGTTGTAGCCGGCGAAGCTAGTGGCTCTTTTGGGGATAGGGTTGGTGACTGAGTTTCATCCTGGAGGGGGTTGGTTGCGGCTGGGTTTTCCGATTGATAACTGGCTTTTGCAACAGAGGACTTGGTATCTGTGCTGAGTGAGGATTTCGGTTTGGTCGCAGCAGGTGCCTTAATTGCCGAGCTTTTGTTATTGGTTGGGAAATCAAGGAGCGATGTCGGTTGTGACATGCTTTCGAGAAATTGTATCGGGTTGGACGCGCAGCCGCTAAACCAGACAAGACTACCGATAGTTAGAGAACAAACGGCGCGGGTTAAATATTGTTTGGGTTGACTGTGAAAATGCTTGGACAGTGACCGGTTGGAGAGGCGTGCAGTCTTGCATTTTTGTTTTGGCAATTTTTTATTCATAATCACACTTCACAATAATTCGTTCACCGCACGAGCAATTCACTTCGATAGAATCGACGGTGCCGTTAAGTTTGTTGACTTTGATTGAGTGGCCTTTGGGGTCATGGATGACATTGCTTGACGCTGGCCCAATGATTTGTTTTGCGGTGGGTCCGCTCGCTGTTTTCGATCTTAGGATGTTGCCTTTGATTGGCTTGTCTTCAGTACTCACAATTCTCTTCCTTGATGGTTTGTGTAGGCGATCCGGGATGGCCTTTGCAAATTTTTGCAATCCGTTGCAATTACTCAATGTTGACTTTGACTAGTTCTTTAAGACGAAATTTTGCTGCGGCTAAAATGCGAGATGTCCTCGACTCGGAAACACCGATCACCTGGCCAATTTCGGTAAGGCTCAAATCTTCGGTGAAGTACAGGGTCAGTACGAGTCGTTCCCGCTCGGGTAGTTTTTCAATACAATCTGCGACGAGTCCTTTAAGTTCCTCATTTTCTAATGCTGAATCAGGACTGTCTTCTCCTGATCGCCAAGTCGAATGAATGTTGCAGTAAAGATCGTTCCAGTTTTGCGGTTTCGAGAATCGCATGGCTTCGAGAACTTGGAGGATTTTTTCAATCCCGAGTCCGGTTGTTTCCGCCAGCTTTTCGGGCGTGACCGGTGGTTCCAAAGTCATGTAGGCATTTTTGACGGTCTTGATATGGGCCAGCATTTGCTGAGGAACGGGAGAGTTTTTCCGCATCTCATCAACAATGGCTCCGCGAATTCTGGGGAAGCAATAAGTGCGGAACTTGATGCCGCGTTCGGGCTCGAACGAATTTGCCGTTTCGACGAGAGCAACGATTCCAGCCTGTTCGAGGTTCTCTCGATCGTAATTGTTGGGCAAAATCGAGGTCATGGTACTCAGGATTTTGCGCACATAATCGACGTTGTCGAGTATCAGTTGATTGCGCAACTGCTCAACGGCGGCGTCTCGATATGCTTTTATCGCCTGATCCATATAATTGAAAACTTACTTTGGTTTTGTTACTCGTGAGTTGAGAAAATTTATTTTGAGGTGCGAATTAGCTCCTTTTATTATTTGCAACCTGAATGACGCTAACTCCAAAGGCGACAACCGACCCGATCAGGAAGGAAGCAATCACAGCCCGCCACAGGATGATTTGCGGCTCCAGTCCCATTGCCAGTCCGATCAAGGCAACGAAACTTGCGGTCAGAAGGCCGATGATTTTTCCAATCGGGCCAATTCGTTTAATTCTTCGATTGGTAATTTGGTTTTTAATGCTCAAGAGAATTGCTCCTGGGCGTTAGGATCAAGTGAGTTCGTGGGGGCGACAGGATTTGATTCCATGCCGAAAATGTCTTCGCTCCGAATCACAGCAACCGGTTCAATTAAGAGGTCGCCGGGAATTTCGTTATATGAAATGATCGATATTTGAGGGAGCGAGCGATGGATGGTTTGCCGCATTGCAAGTCTCAGTGACGAATCCACCAGAATTGCGGTGGGTTTGTTTTGCATCGAAGCTAATTCCCAGGTTGATTTAAATTTGTCTACCAAGTTGGCCAGATGTTCGGGTTGCATGGCGATCATCTCCCCATTGGAAGACTGGCGGAACTGATGCTCGACTTTTGGTTCCAAAAGAACGACGCAGACTCTTCCCGTTTCATCGCGAAAATGTTCGACAATTAAGGCGCCAATGTCTCCACGTACATATTCGGTAAGGTCGGCAGTTGTTTTGGCATTTCGATAGTGGTGTGAACAGGATTCTATGATTCGTTCCAGACAAGAAATGGAAACAGATTCTTTGAGGAGCCGAATCAATACCTGATGGAGTACGCTGGCACTCAGGCCCTCCGGTTTTATCTCCCCAACAACGGTTGGGGAAACTTCCTTGAGCTTGTCTAGCATCTTTTGCATATCTTCACGGCTTAGTAACTCATCGGCATGCCGTTTCAGGCATTCGCCTAAATGAGTTGTTAAGACGGTTGCTGCATCAACGACAGTAAACCCGGCAATCTCAGCGCTTCGCCGATTGGCTTCAGTGACCCATTTAGCAGCCAATCCAAAGGCAGGGTCTGTTGTATCTCGGCCTTCGATTTGCAGATGGACATTGCCCGGGTTGATTGCCAGGTACTCGTTCGGTTGGATTTCACCTTTTCCAACAAGCCGGCCACCGATCTTGATTCGGTACTCGAGCACATTGATTTTCAAATTATCGTGGATTCGAACTTTGGGAATCCAAAAGCCAAATTGCGTGCCGAGGTCAGTCCGGAGAGTTGAGATGCGATCGACAATGCTCTTGCCAATTTTTGGTTCTACAAGGTTAATGAGGCCAACTCCCACCTCGATGACGATGCGATCATTCTGAAGGAAGTTGTCGAGGTTCTGCTCGTCTGGAGAAGGCCCTTCTTCTTGGCCTTCCTCTTGCTCTTGTGATTCTTTTTGGCTCTCTATTTCTATATTATTCTTTGCCGATCGAGCCATTAAAAAGATGGCTAAGGCAATGCCTATAAAGGGTAGCTTGGGCAGGCCGGGGACACAGGCGATGAATAGTAGGATGACAGCGCCGGTAAACATGGCGCGATAACTTTTGACGAATTGACTGCCAATTTCTTCCCCCAGATTGGAGTCAGAAGAAGATTTGGTAACCAAAACACCGGCACTGGAAGCGATTAGTAATGCGGGGATTTGGGAGACCAGGCCGTCACCAATGGTCAAAATTGTGTACACCTGAACTGCTTCCATCAGTCCTTGGCCGCTGCTCATTCCGAGGATTACACCGCCGAGAACATTGACCGCCATGATGACCAGACCGGCGATGGCGTCACCGCGGACGTACTTACTGGCACCATCCATGGCACCGAAGAACTCTGATTCGGCGGCTAGGTCATCCCGGCGTTTCTTTGCTTCAGCTTCGTTAATCGCGCCGATGTTAAGCTCGGCATCAATTGCCATTTGCTTACCCGGCAAGGAATCGAGCGTAAATCGCGCATTCACTTCCGAGATACGTGTGGCACCTTTGGTGATCACAATGAATTGAATGGTGACCAAAATCAGGAAGACGACACCACCGACAACAAGATTGCCTCCGACGACCAAACCACCAAAGGCATCGACGATCATCCCGGCATCGCCGTTCAGCAAAATCAAGCGCGTAGTCGCGACATTCAACGCTAAACGGTAGAGCGTCATGAGCAACAGGAGTGACGGGAAGACGGAAACGTCGAGAGGACGCTTGGCGTTAAGTGTAACCAGAAGAAGCAATACCGCGATGGCGATGTTGGTCGCCAGAAACATGTCCAGTAGAAAAACCGGTAACGGCACAATCAACACCGCGAGCGTCAACAGAAATGCGGCGGAGAGCCACGTTTCGCTTTGCTGGGCAAAACTAAAATTAGTTTTCGATTTGTTGGTTGCTTTGTTTGCCATTAAAAGTAGTTGAGAGTGCTGGACTTTCGTTTAAACGTGGTTTTTGAAGGAATGAAAAATTGGCTCTGATGAATTGGTTTAAATAACAAAACTGCTGACGAGTGCTTTGGAGATAAGTTGCCATCCATCGACGAGCACAAATAACAACAACTTACAGGGAGTGGAAACGATGACCGGCGGCATCATCATCATTCCCAAGGACATCAGGATGGTGGAAATGACCAAATCGATTAATAAAAACGGAATATAAATACAGAAGCCCATGATAAATGCGGTTTTCAATTCGCTGATAATGAACGCTGGTATCAGTACTTTTAGAGGTGTTTCCTCGGCAACGGTTGTCTCTGGCAGATTGGCAAGATCAACGAATAGTTGCAGGTCATTGCCACGTGTATGCACTGTCATGAAGCGTCGGATTTCCTCGGTGGAAACCGTGACAAGTTCGGTCACGCCAAACTCTGGTGTCGTTCCTTCGGACTGTTGTGCTGCCAAATAAGGCTGAACACCTCGAGTATTGATCGCCTCGAGAGTGGGAGCCATGACGAACAGCGTCAGAAAGAACGAGAGTCCGAGCATGACCTGGTTGGGTGGGATTTCCGTCGTGGAAAGCGCTCGTCTAACAAACGAAAGTACGATGATGATTCGTGTAAACGCCGTCAAACTGACTAAGGCGGCGGTTGCGAAGCTCAACGCGCCGAGCAAAATCGCAATTTGCATCGGTGGCGCTAGCTCACCGAACGCATCGGTGGCTTCAACTTGAGCGAGTAAAATTTGGATGTCCATTGTCAGCCTCCTTGCCGACCAGTCTCTTGCAACGCAGTGACTGTTTACATCAGGTCAGTAAGGCCGAATTTTTTTAATGCGGCTTCCATGTCCTTTTGTATTTCTTTTTCTGACTTCGCCCGTCGTGGCGGAAGTTTTTCCCGGCTTGACTTGGGTTTTCCAATCGAAGCCAGCGAGTAAGTTGGGTCAGCGGGGCTGTCGTTTCTGTATAGCTTTGGAACAGGGACATCGATGTCCTGCTCATTCGGTTCAGTATCAAAGGCGTCGAGTTGGCTGCCGAACGAATCGGTAAGCCGAACCACCGATTTAACGCCGAGGGTGTCGGTGGCAACGACGAGTCGATCCTGGCCGATTTGAATTAGCATCAAGTTGCATTTAGGCGCGATTTTGAGCGAACTCAGAACATCGAAATTGACATTCTTTTCGGCCGATTGCAGTTGTGGTTTTTTGGTGAACCAGACTTTGGCAACGACGATAAATCCTACGCCAAACGCAAGGACGATCATGGTGTTATAGGCTAGATCTTTGACGACTGTCGTGAAATCAGCGGAGCGAACCTCAGGGCCTGGTGCATCGGCTGGAAGTTCATTCGGGCTCAGTGGTGTCGCAAGAATGTCGTTTGTAACGGGAACTAAGCCCGCGTTAAATCCAGTGGCTGGAGTGATTGGTGTTTGGCTTTCCGCACGTTCGCTCAATTGGTCGAGCACACCAAGGACAGGGTCCATGTTGGTTTTTAACGGTTCGAGATGCGTGGCGCCGGTGACGTGTTGGTCAGTGAGTGGTTTTTCAGGGACGGGTATTGGGCGTAACGACGAATTCAACGTGTGTGTATCCATCCGCAATGGAGGAGTGAATGCGGACGTTTGGTTCTGTGCATTTGCGAACGTCGCGCAAAACAAGAGGAGCGTCGGTGCGATGATTGAGATTTTTGAGATCATAGGATTATTGGCGTCAGCGCCAGCCTCAGTTTTGAGCTTCCACTTCGGTGATGCGAATCGCAAAACAACCATCCACCACGACGACTTCGCCGGATGCTAATTTGACACCTTGTGCCATGAGTTCGACGGGGCTGTCGATTTCTCGATTTAATTCCAATACGGTGCCCTCTCCGAGTTGCATTAATTCCTGAATCGGAATGGTCGCCCGGCCCAGTTCCGCGGAGACGGTGATTTGGATGTTTTGCAGGCGTGCTAAATCTTCGGCACGACTGCTGCCGGAAGTGTCAGTGAATTCCTGATATTCGGGGACACTAATATCTGGTGAAGAATCTGAGTCCGTGGCGTCATTGTTAGTCTGCTCGGTGTTAGCGGGGTCGGATCCTGAGGCGTTCGTGTCGACTGGGTCGGCGACGCTTTCGGTCGGTTTCTGGTTTTCAGTATCAAGGCTCATGTTTTACTCCACCATCGAATCAATTTTGAGGACTTGCTGATTAAACTGCTTACCTGGCCAAGCGTGGAATAAAACCTCGCCGTTGACTCGAACAGCAACCGGTTCACGTACCGATTGTTCGAGGATAATGATGTCGCCAGCAGAGAGACCAACCAAGTCGGTCATGTCCAATCTGGCGAATCCAAGTTCAGCATCCAATTTGATGTTTATTTTTGAAATCATATTAGGCGAGATTCGTTGTCCCGTCTTTCTTTCCGGAGCAGCCATCGGATCAATTCCAAAAAGCGCTGCCGTTTCGTTGCAGGCAATTAAAAGGTGCATAACAGCGCTGCGACCGTTTAGCTCAATCTCGAGTCCACAAATCAAAACTTTTTTATCGGCCGCGAAAAGCCGATTTCGTTCCGGGATTGGATCGAATTCTTTTAGGTCAAACTGAAGCGGTTCTTGCTCTTGCCAACCTTCGCTGAAGCTGACAGCAATTAATTCAAAAATCAACGTTGCCAGTGACGATTCGATCGGCGTCAAATCCCGATGGCCGTCAGCCGTATCGTCTCCCTTGAGAATGTCCATCAAGAGAACTCTTAGCTGTTGGTTCTCGATGATCAGTTGGCCTCGAACCGTGTTCTGTCGAAATCCAATTTCAGCACCGGAGCAAGGGTTGTCCCACGATTCCTGAATATCTACAAAAGAATGAGCATCAACTGTTTTTGCCGAGACTTTAATTTCTGATTCCGAGACGGTTTGCCATTGTTGGATGAAAAATTCACTTGCTTTTTCGCTCCAAATATCCAGTTGCTGCCGCAACGGTCGTTTGACGCGTTCGGATGCGGCGAAATCATAGCGTTCGAGGGGAGCCTGGCTCATTGCACTTGAAAATCGTTAAATAAAACATCTTGGACGCGTTCAATACCGTCCTCAAATAGAACTTCGTTAAAATAGTCTCTAAGTTCGCGACTAACGCGGTTTCGGCCAAAACTGCCTGAGAGTTCTTCGAGAGTTTTGTCAGACAAATAAACCTGAATGTAATTGTTGAACTTAGGAGCCTTCTTCGTCACATCCTTTTCAATTTTTTTCTTCTGAGAAGCTGGAACCTGCAGCGAGAAATGGATTCTCAAAAACCTTGCATGGCGTGCTTCATTGAGATTGACCGTGATCTCGGGGAAGTCGATGTAGTCGACTTCTTCATTGGCGCCACTCTCGTCGGCGGCGACCGTTGTTTTGGAAAAGTTACTGAAATCGATTGGGCTCAAGAAGGGAACCGCTGCTCCGCCTGCGACTGCAATCACTGCGACGCCTAAAATTAAAATTAGCCCGCGCCGACTGCTCGTTTGGCTTTCTGCGTTATCGTCTTGTGAATCTTGCTCTGACATGCTTCTAGGGATGCTCGCAAACAAAAGAAAAGGTGTGGTTAGTGAATGACCAAAACTGGTTGGTGCAATCTTGTTTTCGCATTCAACGTAACCGTTAAAGTGACCCTAACCACTAGTGATGATCGACGAATGGCGGAAAATCATGTATCTGAAATGTACATGCCGATAGATTTTGCGGGTTCCCGCAATTAGATAGATTGTACCGATTTTATCGGCTCGGTATTAAGTTAGGTTGGCTACGCCCATTGATTCTTCTCGGATTGGTAAAGTTTTCCTCATCTAGGAAATCCTTTCCATCGTTAAGGTTTACCAAATCGTTTAAGTGAAAAGTGCTAGCGGGCAATTTCCTTTGATCTAAGCGATTTTGGAATTATCTGCGCTGAAATTCCCAAAATGATTTCAATTGGCCTCTCGATTGCATTGGTTGCGTCGCTGACCAATAGGAAACGAGCAGATCATGATCAATGGAATTTATAGCGGAGCAACGGCTCTCCAGAATTACAGCCGCCAACAGGAGGTTGTCTCTTCAAATCTAGCGCATTTAAACACTCCAGGCTATCGTCGACAGTTTCTTACGTTTGAAGAAAATGTAGCGGAAGTCGATGGAGTCGTGGGCTCTTACCCTGGATCGAGTATTCGTGCGGTGTCGACTGATTTTGAAGCTGGCCCCAAAAAATCAACAGAGCGAAAGCTGGATGTTTCGCTTGCCGGTGATGGTTTCTTCGTTTATCAGGGTGCAGAAGCAGAGTTGTATTCGCGGAATGGTGTGTTATTTCGAAATCCACAAGGTCAATTGGTAAACGGTGACGGTTTGCCGGTTTTGGGCCAAGGGAACCAACCGATTGTAATTCCGCCGGATGTCTCGGATTTCGATCTCAATATTGACCCGAGTGGAACGATTTCTGCGGGCGGAACGATTGCGGAAGGTGGAACCGTCATTGGTCAGTTAAATGTGGTGCAGTTTGATAACAATCAATTGCTGAATACTGGCGGTGGTGAACTTGATTTTAACAGTCAAATCTATTTCAAGCTTGGCGAAGCGACGCTGGCACCCGCCGAAGATGCCAGCGTCTTGCAGGGGTACCGAGAGCTCTCCAATGCTCACCCCGTGACCGAGCTGATCAGTCTGATTGTTGGATCACGGGGAGTCGAATCAGCTCAGAAAGCGATTCGCGCAATTTCAGATGCAGTCAAAGAGAACATTAATTCATAACAACGAAGACAAACGCGTTAATAGTAAGGATTGAGTTATGCTGAAAGCGTTTTTTACCAGTGCAACTGGAATGCGAGCTCAGGAATTGTTGATCGATAACACGGCCAACAATCTTGCCAACGTAAACACCACTGGGTTCAAGAAGAGTCACGTGGAGTTTTCTGACCTGATCTACGATGTTTCTAAAGTGCCGGGAGCTCCGATAGGTGATGGCCAATTTGCTCCGATAGGGACGCAAATTGGTAACGGTGTTCGAGTCACGGGAACCACCAACGTGTTCACTCAGGGTGCGCCGATTCAAGACGGCATCGAGACCCATATGGCTATCGAGGGAGAAGGTTTCTTCAAGGTAATAGACACTGCTGATTTGATTGGCTACACCCGAGATGGATCATTTACAAAAAATGTCAACGGAGAATTGGTCAATGCAGCTGGCCTCCGGCTCGAACCGGGGATCACAATTCCAGAGACAGCAATGGGAGTGACGATTTCCGAGAGCGGTGAGGTTAGTGTTTTGGAGAATGGAGAGCCGTCTCCAGTCGGTCAGATTGAGCTTTATCGTTTTGCGAATCCAACTGGTCTGCGGCAAGCTGGCGGAAACCTCTATCAAGTAACCGAAGCGTCAGGTCAAGAGATTGCGGGGAATCCCGGTCGGGATGGATTCGGTAAAATTAGAGCGAAGAGTTTGGAGGGTTCGAACGTTGAAGTCGTCTCGGAAATGGTTTCACTGATTACAGCTCAGCGAGCCTATGAGATTAACTCCCGCGCAATCAAGGCGGGTGACGAAATGCTTTCTACTACCGCCCAGATCGTTCGATAGTTTAGGAAAATGATGCGTAGTAAAAGATACATCCTGCAAATTTTTATCGGACTGATCAGTCTCGGTGCCGTCGCCTTTGCGCAAGATGGCAGACCACCAGTTCGTCTTAAAGTTACCAATAGTGTGGTCGCAATTCCCGATTCAATCATACATCTTCATCAGATTGCTGAGATCGAGTGTGAACAGGTTGGAGTAGCCGACCGAATTGGCGCTATCGATATTGATGAGTTTTCGAGTACCGAGAACGAATTGTCGATTTCGAGTGGCCAATTGGGAATACGTTTGCGTCTTGCGGGGTTTCGGCCCAGCGATTTTGAAATTGTTGGCCCCTCGTCAGTTAAGGTGGTCAAAGCGAATCATGTGAGCGCGGGTAACGCGAGAGCAGCTGAATTGAGAGCGAGGCATCTCACTGCATTAAAACCAGCAGGCGTTAAAGCGTTTGAGCCTGAGAAATACCTTGCCGATATGTTGCGCAGGAACTTGTTAAAAGAGTATTCAATTACCGACTCCGATTTACACGTGGATGTAGAGCAGGTAACAAACTTTCCAACGGATACAGCCGCTTGGGATTCTCTTAAAATCCTGCCAATTGGTCGAGCCGAGTTGCCGCTGGGGAATCAGCAGTTTACCGGGATGATTGATGCAAAGGCGAAGTCAGAAGTCGTTTTTAGAGTTCGAGCAAAGGTGTCGGTGTACCGAGATTTTGCAGTGGCAAAGGAAGACATCCCCGCAGGGACGGAATTGACTTTTAGGAATCTGAAATCTGAGCGGCGATTGGTTTCAACGCGAACAACGAGTGGCAGCTTTCTGACTTATGTAAACGCACTTGGGAAAACAACGAACAAGGATTTAGAGAAGTATGCATTACTGAAGCCTTCCAGCGTAAGTCGCATCAAAGCGAGTGAACGAATCCTAAT
>JAQXDZ010000079.1 GCA_029251085.1 Mariniblastus sp. | reverse complement strand
GCCGCTGCACCAAAAAAATGACCGCGACTATTCCAAACCTGGGGATCATTGGAATCAATCAAGCGAAGATAAGCTTCATGAACCAGCGCGGTGGGTTGCAGGGAATGGCCAGCCGATTCTCTTGCCATACGAGCGGCGGCCAGACGACGCAATTCTCCATAAACCAGAGGAAGCAAGTCGCTCGCGGCCAGTTGATCGCCCTGATTGATCGCTTTTAGAATTCGTGAGACATCGTCCATGGGATAATCGTAGCGGTGATTCGCCAAACAATCCAACGACGCATCATATTTTTAACTGGGGAACGCTAGTCGAGGTTACCCCATTGGCTCTAACTAATCAATTCATCAACCGCTTTGCCGTGTACATCCGTCAAACGATAATCTCGCCCCTGGAATCGATAGGTTAATTTTTCATGATTGAAGCCCAACAACTTCATAATCGTGGCCTGTAAATCATGAACATGAACTTTGTTCTCGGTCACGCCAAAACCAAGTTCGTCCGTCTGCCCATAATTAAAACCACCTTTAACCCCTCCGCCTGCCATCCACATCGTGAAACAATCTGGATAGTGATCCCTACCCAATACATTCCCTTTCGCAGTCCTCCCCTCTCGGAACGGAGTGCGTCCAAACTCACCACCGCACACAATTAGCGTATCCTCGAGTAGACCACGCTGTTTTAAATCGCGGATCAATGCGGCAATCGGTTTATCAGTCGCACCCATCTTTTTGGTCAAACCGCCTTTGAGACCTTCGTTAGCACCCGTTCCATGGAAGTCCCAACCCCAGTCGAACAGTTGCACAAAACGAACGCCTCCCTCGACCAAGCGACGAGCAAGCAAACAGTTATTTGCAAAACTTGATTTCCCGGGAACTGCACCGTAGGCCTCGTGCGTTTCTTTTGTTTCCCGGGTGATATCCATCACATCAGGAACGGAATCTTGCATTCGGTAGGCCAGTTCGTATTGAGCAATGCGGGTAAGCGTTTCTGGATGCTTCATTTCAGACGCTTGAATTTCATTCAGTTCTCGGAGGGCATCTAGCGATCGCCTTCGAAGCGATCGATCCATCCCCTTTGGATCAGAAGCATACAAAACCGGATCCCCTTTGGAGCGGCACTGCACTCCCTGAAAAACCGATGGCAGAAATCCGCTTCCGAATGAATTGGCACCTCCGTTAGGTTGCACTCCGCTACTAATCAGAACCACAAAGCCCGGTAAATCCTGATTCTCCGTCCCCAGCCCATAGGTTGCCCAAGACCCCAGCGATGGACGCCCAGACCTTGGCGAACCGGTATAAATCAAAAGTTCAGCCGGAGCATGATTAAATTGATCCGTATTCATCGAGTGCACAAAACACATCTCGTCAACAATGTCTGGAGCGTGAAAGTTTGGCACAGCATCCGAAAGCCAAGTTCCATTTTTGCCATACTGGGCAAACTTCCGTGGCGTGCCCAAGAGCTTTGGAACGCCCGAGGTAAATGCAAACGTCCGGCCTTTGAGAAATTCATCGGGGCAAGGCTCGCCCGTACGTTTTACCAACTCTGGTTTGTAATCGTATAAATCAAGATTGGGTGGTGACCCTGTCAAATGCAGATAAATTACCCGCTTGGCCTTGGCCGCAAAATGCGGTTTACGCTTGGCAAGCGGCTGCATCGCGTCAATGGGTATATCCGCTGATGCGGTCGCTCCCGTTAATGATGACAACGCAATCGCACCAACCCCTACGCCAGCGGCTGATAAAAAATGCCGCCTCGTGCGATTTTTCAATTGATCTAGATAGGGATTCATTTGCTACCGTTTCAAAAAGATTTCATCCAAATTCAGCATTACATTACAGACCACCGTCATCGCCGCAGCTTCCACGGAATCCATCCCCTCAGGCAGAGGTCCGAGCGGATCTGACGAGAGTTTGGCGGCTTCGTCAGGCTGACCCCCTAATCGCGTTACCGAATCATTAAATAGCGAAACCAGAGCTGCAATCTCACTTGCGGTTGGCGGTCGCAACAAACACCGCCGGAACCCAAACTTAATCCGATCCTCAACTTCTGTCTCTTCTATCATTGCAAGGCGGGCAAGTGCCTGAGCCGCTTCAACATAGACTGGATCATTCAGGGTAACCAGCGACTGAAGTGGGGTATTCGTACTATTCCGACGCACCGTGCAGACCTCACGATTAGGTGCATCGAAAGTTGCCATCGAAGGATAAGGGTTGCTTCGCCGCCACGTCGTATAAATACCTCTTCGATAGCGATCCTCGCCAGCACTCGTTTTCCAATCGGTTGACCCACCAAATGCAGCCTTCAAACCAAGATTTGGCTGCGGGGGTTTTACCGGAGCACCAAACATCTTCCGACTCAACAAACCACTAATAAAGAGAGCCTGATCACGAACCATTTCAGCACTTAATCGAACCCGAGGTGCCCGGGAAAGCCAACGATTGTCAGGATCAGTCGCAATCCGATCCGGATCCGCCAAAGCACTTTGTCGATAGGTAGACGACATGACAAGTGTTTTTAAAAGATGGCGAACATCCCAATCATTCTCCACCAACTCCGCGGCTAACCAATCGAGTAATTGGGGGTGCGTTGGCAGCTCTCCCTGCGAACCAAATTCCTCACTCGTCACTACTATTCCGCGACCGAAAATTGTTTCCCAGTATCGATTTGCCAACACCCGGGCGGTCAATGGATTCTCGGCATCCACCAACCAGTCGGCCAACGCCAATCGATCCGGCGCCCGATCGGACTTTACTAAGTGAAAAACAGCTGGAAATCCAGGGTTCACCAACTGTCCTTTATCGAGGTAATTTCCACGATGCTGCAAATGGGTTTCTCGGCGGTTTTTCGACAACTCACGAAGAATAGGCACAGACGTCGCTGGCTTGAGTACTGCCAATTGCCCCTTCGCTTTCGCGAGTCCTTCCTGCTGAACCTTCAGAGACGGAGCGACGCTGTAGCGAAAATAACTAGCCAAGGCATCACTGGACTTGGCGGCCCTCTGCTCGTTGTCTGTATCGAGAATCTTAACGATTTCTATAGGAATGTTTGCACGTTCAATTGCCACTTTATCTTGCGTTACATTAAATTGAAAATGACCGAGAAGATGATTTTCGTAAGGTGCATTTTGCTTCAATCGAACTCTCAAAATCGCAGCTTCATCCACCTTGACTGGAACTTCGGGAATTAAAGTCAGCTGATGTGGCTCTCCCGCAGAGCCACCCACCGCCCAACCATCCCGCGGACCGTTCTTTCCCGCCAAAACGTCTGACGCCTCAAATTCGGGTTGGTTAAAGTCAGCAAACGCCGCCTTAAACTTGATATTGCGAATTCGATCGGTCGGAATATCTAAGGAGGGCTTAGGAGGGGTATCGAATTCTCGGATCATGACAACCTCTCGATTCGAATTCAACAACTCAACCGTAAATCCAACTAGCCGCTCTGAGGCTTCCAAGCGGTTCCATAAACTGACTCGTTCGATTTTAAAAGATGCCCCAAGATCGAGTTCCCACCAAGGATCATCTACAGTAGCGGTATGCGTTACTGAATGATTTGCAAACGCTCCGTCTGTATTACCATCAATTGCTAATTCAGGCGGCCCATCGTATTCGGTCGAATGCTGTGTTGCGGTGCCCTGTGAGGCAACGTTCTCTCCGTCACTGAAAACTTGAACTTCAGCAAGTGACAAAATCTGTTTGCTCCCTCGGTTGGTAACCCGAACGAATCTCGCACTGGGCGCTGAATCCACCAAAGGGATCAGATCCGCTTCCACCCCCGTGATGACAAAATTCTGTCCAACGCTCGACAAATTGTTGAGACGTTCGTGGGGCAGCGTATCGAGCCGAATGGCGGACCACTGCAGCACCTCACCTGAATCAACGTCAATTGGAAACTCAATAGTGTACTCATCCTGCGCAGCGGCGGTGGTAACCAACAGACTGCCGTCACTCAGAATCTCACCTAGTTTCTTACTTTTGCGTACGATCGATTTTGGCACCAACTTGTTCCACAAAAGTGCCGTTCTAATTCGCGTCTCCCATTGCCGCTGTGCATCCTCCAGCTCTGGAGTACCGCGATCTAGAGCGGACGTCAGCTCGGCTACCTGTTTTTCTAATTGTCGTCGCGTCTCAAGTTGTTGATCAGTAAACACACTCAAAACAGGTGCTTCATTACGACGATCCGAATCCTCTGTATTGTTTAAAATAGCAAAGAACTGAAAGTACTCCTCCTGCGTGATCGGATCGTACTTATGAGTATGACACTGAGCACAGGCCATCGTGGTACCCATCCAAACCGCCATCGTGGTGTTGACCCTGTCCACCACCGCAACATTCCGAAATTCCTCGTCCTGCGTTCCACCTTCGTTATTTGTCAACGTATTGCGGTGGAATGCCGTTGCAATTTTTTGCTGGTCGCTTGACGAAGCAAGTTGATCACCCGCGATTTGTTCACGCGTGAATTGATCGAAAGACAGATTGCTGTTGTAAGCGTTAATGACCCAATCGCGATAAGCCCATATCGTTCGCGGGGGATCGTCGGCATATCCAGCGCTATCAGCGTACCTAGCTAAATCCAGCCATTTCCGCGCCCAATGTTCTCCATAGGCTGGTCGTTGAAGCAAGTCATCCACTAAATTTTCGTAGGCCTGCGGATCTTTCGATTCGACGAACTGATCCGCTTCCTCGATCGATGGCGGCAAACCAGTCACATCCAGATAGAGCCGTCGAGCTAGCGCATACCGATCTGCTTGCGACGACGGTGCCAACCCGTGTTCCCTCATTTTGC
This sequence comes from Mariniblastus sp., assembly GCA_029251085.1. Classification (GTDB taxonomy): domain Bacteria; phylum Planctomycetota; class Planctomycetia; order Pirellulales; family Pirellulaceae; genus Mariniblastus. Next base: position 27,212 of record JAQXDZ010000079.1, on the reverse strand, counting down.
TCAATGTAAAATGGTCAATCGGATTTCTAGGCCAACTCGCTAAACTGGGATCGACACCAGGTATGCGAGGGCGTTCCGGTTTGACATAAGACCAGTGCTTAGCATATTTCGCCCCCTCCTTTACCCAACGGGTCATCAGTTCAATCTGTTCCGCATTGAGCGCCTGACCGTGTTCAGGGGGCGGCATTCGAATATCATCATCGTCTGAGCCAATCCGAGCGATCAATTCACTGTCTTCTGGCGAACCGGGAACAACTGCGATGAGATCGCTTTCAAGAACGGAGAGTGCCGCCTCTCGAAGATCCAAACGCAACCCGGCCTCCAATCCCTCCGGATCAGGTCCGTGACATAACAAACACTTCTCGGACAAAATTGGACGGATATCGCGATTGAAGTCAACGTCGTCAAACGCGAACAGCAATCCCGAAACAGATTGAAAGAAAAAAACGAGCGTTAGCAAAAAGATCCGCATCAAATTTATCCACACGATTCCGCGGTTAGAAACAACGACTATCCAGTATATCTCAGATCGCTTTGTTTGGCTTGCACAACCTCTGCATGTTTGTGTAAAAAAAACCAGTAAAAATGCGATCAGTGTTCGTTCGCTTCTCTGACTAGATAGCAACAGAGATGGGGCCAAGCATTTATCGAAACATTCCTATAGAACCGCTAAAACCCGAAAGACATTCAGCTTTTCGCCTTCTAAATTTTTGTAATTCGCAGCAGTAAGCCCGTGAAAAATTGTCTAAGATAAACAGGTCATTGAAATCAGCGTCGGCTTCGTGCTTTTAATCATCGATGATAGCCGAGATGCAAATCGTTCAGATGCAGATCGTTCAGATATGAATCGTTCAGATATGAATTGTTCTCATTTAGGAAGCCGATTATTTTTGACGCGCTATGGCATACGGATCAACCTGTGGAAGCGATTTATGAATCTAGAATTGACCGACATTTCTTTGGCACATCACGCTAGAACGCTGATTGCTTTCCCCGCCTTACCGAAGCGAGTCCCAACGCTAGTGGTTCTTCTTGGTCTTTTGTTTTCTGGAAACCTTGTGGCGGAAGACAAACTGGATTTCAATCGCGACATCCGCCCGATTCTTTCAGACAATTGTTTTCTTTGCCATGGCCCCGCAGCATCCACACGCGCTGCGGAATTACGTCTCGACAAACGAGAACCAGCCATCGCCGCAAACGCAATCAAACCTGGCAATCCCAGCGAGAGCGATTTGGTAGATCGCATTTTTTCCGACGACCCAGATTCAATCATGCCCCCGCCTGATTCAAACAAAAAGCTAACCTCTCAACAAAAAGAAATTCTAAAACGCTGGATTAAAGAAGGCGCGGAATACCAACAACACTGGTCGTTTGTGTCTCCTGAGAGACAACCTGAGGCGAAGTCAATCGATCAGTTCGTTGCGAAGAAACTATCGACGGTCCCGCTGAACGGCACTCCCCCTGCCCAACCCGAAACTCTGATTCGTCGTGTGACTTTCGATTTAAACGGAATCCCTCCCACGCCCGCTGAGGTTCAGCAGTTCAAGAATGACATCGCCGGTCGCGGAATCGACGCTGCTTACCAAACGTTAGTCGATCGCTTGCTTGCCCGAAATGCTTACGGTGAACGAATGGCACTCGCTTGGCTCGACGCTGCTCGCTACGGGGACAGCAGTGTAATGCATGCCGATGGGCCTCGTGACATGTGGCCGTGGCGCGACTGGGTCATCAATGCCTACAACACAAACATGCCGTTTGATCAATTTACGATCGAACAGCTCGCCGGGGACCTGCTCCCTAACGCAACCGTAGAACAAAAAATTGCTTCCGGATTTAATCGAAATCATGCGACCAGCGATGAAGGCGGGGCTTTCGCGGAAGAGTTACGCGTGGAATATGTTGTCGACCGCGTCAAAACTACTTCCACCGTCTGGTTAGGTTTGACGATGGAATGCAGCCAATGCCATGACCACAAATACGATCCAATTTCTCAAGAAGAGTACTACCAATTCTTCGCCTACTTCAACAACACGACCGATCCTGGAATGCAAACGAGGAATGGCAACCAGAGTCCCACGGTCCGTGTGATTCCTACTGAACTCCGCAACCAACTTGACAATTTGCAGTTGAGCATCGAAGCGGCAAAAAAGAAACTGGCCGAGCGAAAGGTTGCCGCGGAACCAGAGTTCCTCACATGGGTCAATCAAGCCTCACAAAAAGTCGCCGTAAAAATTAAGAACGCTGAACCAACGGGATTAACCCAGTGGTACCCGCTAGACGAAACGACTGGAAACAAATTAACCAACAGCGTCTCCGGAGCCATTGCTAATAAAGAAAAAGGGAAATGGCAAAACGCTGATCGCAGTGGAACCAAAGCGCTCGATCTCAATGGTAAGACACAATTTATCTCTAATGAAAAAACGATCGAGATAAAAAATGACCAACCATTCTCCTTTGCAGCGTGGATAAAAACTGATGGCAAATCCTCCGGAGCGGTTTTTTCACGCATGGATGTACCTCAAGCCTACCGCGGCTACGACATGTGGGTTCAAGGGCGAAGCATTGGGACGCACGTTGTAAACACCTGGCCTTCCAACGCTCTCAAAGCGGTATCCGTAGACCAACTGAAAATTAATACATGGCAGCATGTAATTATTACTTACGACGGTTCGCAAAAAGCCAAGGGAATAAAAATCCACATAGATGGGAAACTTTCAGACAATGCCGTTGAAGCAGATACGCTCAACGGTGCAACAGAAACAGCCGCAGCCTTTAAAATTGGGAGCCGATCACAAGGTGCGAACTGGCGGGGCGGTGTTGATGACATCCGCATCTATGACCGCGCTCTCTCGACCAAGGAAATTAATTCGTTTCCCGGGAACCCCATTGAGCATATTCTCTCGATCCCACCAAACGAACGTCAAGCCGCCCAACTGAAAGCGCTCAAGCAACATTTCTTTTCGACGATTGATCAGGATTCCATTACGATCGCCTCGCAATTAGCGGAAGCCAATTCAAAACAAAAGGCGCTGAATGCAAAACCACTGACGACGATGGTCATGCAAGACAACTCCGCTGACAAGATGAGAACTACCTACATTCTGGAACGCGGCCAATACGACTCGCCCCAAGAAGAAAAACCTGTCAACGCTGGCGTTCCTGCAGCACTGCCACCGCTCCCGGAACTGGCACCCACGAATCGTCTGGGACTAGCACAATGGCTTACTCAACCCGAGCATCCGTTGACCGCAAGGGTTGCCGTCAATCGTTACTGGATGATGTTATTCGGGCAAGGCCTTGTGAGAACACCAGGAGATTTTGGCGCTCAAGGGATGCCCCCGACGCACCCCGAACTTCTCGACTGGCTGGCAGTTGAGTTTGTGGAATCCGGCTGGGATGTCAAACATCTTTTAAAACTGATGGTTATGTCAGGGACCTATCGGCAAAGCTCTCGACGTTCGTCTCTCCAGCAACAACAAGACCCGGAAAACCTTCTTTTATCTTACAGTCCTCGCTTCCGCTTGCAGGGAGAATTCATTCGCGACCAAGCACTGTTTGTGAGTGGATTACTTACCGACCAAACCGGAGGTGCCAGCGTCAAGCCTTACCAACCGCCAAACATTTGGAATGAAGTCAGCCTGAACGGGGGACTTCGATACCGGCAAGACAAAGGGAAAAACTTGTATCGGAAGTCAATGTATACGTATTGGAAAAGAAGTGCTCCGATGCCAAACATGATGATTTTCGATTCACCCTCGCGAGAAAAATGCGTGATCCAACGGGCTCGCACCAATACGCCACTTCAGGCGTTGGTGACTCTCAACGACCCTCAGTTTGTCGAAGCCGCCCGAAAATTGGCCGAGCGAATCCTTACCGAATCAGCTGAAACTTCGACCAGAATTGACAGTGCGTACCAGCTCTGCACCTCGCGAAAGGCAAACTCACGTGAACATGCAGTCATTGAAAATCTACTCGAAGATGAACGCCGACGATTTACTGAGTCTCCCGAAAGCGCGAAACAATTCCTGGCCGTTGGCGAATCTCCTAAATCAGCATCAATTTCCGAAATTGATTTGGCCGCCTGGAGCGTCATTTGTCAAATGATTCTCAACTTAGATGAAACCCTGACACGAAACTGACCGAGCAAATCAATGAACTTTGAAACGGAATCTCGTCGCCGATTTTTACTGCGCTCCGGAAATGGAGTCGGAGCGATGGCGCTCAGCACGCTAATCAACCCGAGTTTAGTCGGTAGTCTCAACGCGAATGAACAGAATCGTTCCCACCCCGGACTGCCTCAATTCCCAAACTTCGCTCCCAAGGCGAAAAGGATAATTTATCTCTTTATGGCTGGCGGACCGAGCCATATCGATACCTTTGATTACAAACCGGAAATGCGAAAATTTCATGGTGAGGAACTTCCAGACTCCATCCGTCAGGGTCAGCGCTTGACTGGAATGACTAGTGGGCAAAAGTCATTTCCTTGTGTCGCTCCAATGTTTCAGTTTGAAAAATTTGGCGAACATCAAACTTGGGTTAACAAAGACCTCCTTCCCAACACCGCTTCTGTTGTCGACAAAATTTCGATTGTTAAATCGATGTACACCGAGGCAGTGAACCACGACCCGGCCATTACCTACATCAATACCGGGGTCCAGCAACAAGGAAAACCAACACTTGGTTCCTGGCTGAGCTACGGACTTGGCAGCGAAAACGACAACATGCCGGCCTACATTGTGATGATCTCCCGGGGCAGGGGACAACTTCAAGCATTGTACGATCGACTTTGGGGATCGGGGTTCTTACCCTCAAAACATCAGGGAGTAAAACTGCGAAGCAATGGCGAACCTGTACTGTATTTAAACAACCCGCCGGGCATCGACCGCGTGGGACGGCGACGAATGCTAGACAGCCTGAATGAATTAAATCAGGGCACTTTTGATAAATTTTCGGACCCTGAAACGCAGGCGCGTATCTCTCAATTTGAAATGGCCTTTCGGATGCAAACCGAGGTTCCGGGCCTGATGGATATTTCGCAAGAGCCTCAACACGTAAAGGACCTGTATGGGCCGGAGGTTGAGAAACCGGGGTCCTTTGCAAGGAACTGTCTCCTCGCGCGACGCATGGTCGCCAAAGGCGTACGTTACGTCCAACTCTTTCATCGTGGCTGGGACCAACACGGATCGCTTCCGGTAAAACTGACACAACAATGTCAGGATATTGATCGACCGGCCGCAGCCCTAATTCGTGACTTAGAACAACAAGGGATGCTCGACGACACACTGGTCGTTTGGGGTGGCGAATTTGGAAGAACAATTTACTCACAAGGTAAGTTAACCAAAGATGATCATGGCCGTGACCACCATGGCAGATGCTTTTCGATGTGGATGGCGGGGGCCGGTATCAAACGCGGCTATGAATACGGAGCAACGGACGAGCACAGCTACAACATTACAGAAAACCCGACTCATATTCGCGATCTGAATGCGACCATTTTGCATCAACTCGGTATCGATCACAAAAAGCTAACCTTTAAATTTCAGGGGTTAGATCAACGATTAACCGGTGTAGAAGAAGAAGCTCACGTAATCAAAGGTATTTTAACCTGATTGTTATTTTCATTTAAAATCCTACTGCCAATTCAAAGGGATTCGGATTGGTGTTGAGTTGAAGGTCAATGCGCTATCCAATGACGGCTTCTTAGTGAATTACAGGAGCCGTCAATGCGATATTACCGATATTGGGCTAAAGCTAATTCTACCCGGCTACGCCCGAACAATTTCCCCGTCCGTGCTTGGGGATATTCAAACGAAAGCCAAGCTGACGCTGAACACTTGGCTTTACAACGAGCCGATATGAAAATATCGGAACTCCAGCAACGGCCAGCTGATCCAGAAGCCTACGGCTATGGACTGGAAGCTCTTCCTGAGCAATTGATCGAGGAATTATCTCTCAACGACCAAGTCATCGCGATCATCACTCGCAACAACTATGGATCACTCGTCTTAAACGCCGGCAATGTCTTATTTGCAGACATTGACCTCCCCGAACCAACACTTGGTTTTTGGGGCTCCATGAAAACCATGTTTGGTAATGCCCCGAAAGAATCGGTTAACGCACCAGCAATTAATCCGGCCCTACTTGAGAACATTCAAAATCTATGTGCAGACAATCCAGATTTCGGTTTGCGATTGTACAAAACCAAAGCCGGCTACCGCGCGGCGATTACCCACACATTATTTGATCCTGATTCCAAAGAGGCAAACCAACTACTAGAACGGCTTGGCAGCGACAAGCTCTATGTGAAACTTTGCGAACGGCAATCGTGTTTTCGAGCACGACTAACCCCCAAACCATGGCGGATCCAAATGTCTTCGCCTCCTACGCGATTCCCATTTCAAACCCCGAACCACCAACAGTGGTTCGAGGAATGGGTCGTTAAGTATGAAAAAGCCTCAAAAGACTATTCCATCTGCACTCCTGTCGGCGAATTTGGAAATCCCCGGATCGCAGAGAACGTCGAACTCGTACTTCAAGTTCACGACCTGTATTGCTGCGGAGACTCGCCTCAACTAGCGTGACCTTAAAATTACTTGCGTCGATAAAGCCAGACAAAATCACCAGAATCGAACGGAGAGACCCTTAGTTTCGAGGCTTCCCGATTGAGTTTGGAGTATGCCCGCATTAATTTTTTATAGTCTTCACTATCGGTTGGATCCTCTTCCAACTCGCTCGTCTGTTCCAACATTTCCCTTATCTTTGGCGTCATCGATTCCATTTCCGTCGTGAGTTCCGCGAGCCTTGCCTCCTGCTCAGTGGTCAACACAGGTACGTCTTCTTTTTCCCAAGAACAACGTCCCCCAACTAGCAGGTCAAGGTCTCCATCCTGATCATAGTCAACGGCGTCGATATGAAATGACGAACCTGGCTGAGTCGGTTGCCCACCGCTCGTCGGTACCCGTTTGATATACGAGGAATCATCGATTGGCTCAATCAAAACCTCGGCAGAGGCAAACTGCGGCGTTGCTTTATCGCCAACATTTTTAAAAAAGAACACGCCGCCCTTTGATCCTCCGCAGAGCAGGTCAAATTTCCCATCACCGTTCCAGTCCACAACTCGCGGAGTTGACAGGCCACCTTGGATGACCATCGGTTCGCCACCCGCCTCAATCACAGTATTATTCTGGCCGAACTTTGGCTCAGTCGCAGTACCTTCATTGATCCGCAAAAACAGACCGCCTTTGTAATAACCACCAAGGATAAGATCGAGATCGCCATCCCCTTCCCAATCTACCGCCGCCACCGAAGTGCAATGCCCTGATGTGCCAGAGCGATCGGACTGATCCCACTTTTTATCAACCGTATTCCAGAATGCCGAAATCAGAATATCCTCTTCGTCGCGATCTTTTAACGCCGTAGAAGGCAAGAAACCTTTCTCGCTTCCTTCGATCCAATGAGGTGATCCACTAAAACTTCCAACCAACACATCATGATTTCCGTCGCCATTGAAGTCCACCAACTGTGAACTCATGCCGACACATCACCAATTGGATACTTTGACCTTAGCCCCATCACTCAACTTAAGTGGAATGTGTGAACTCCAGACAGGATCTGATTTCTCATCACTTAGGTTTTCATAAACATTGAGACTGCCGAAAATATCACCCACGACCAATTCAAGTTGGCCATCGCGATCGATATCAAACATGGCGGGCGAAGGATACATTTGCCGGGCAGCATTATTTAGGTACTGCTCACCAACCTTTAACCGAACCGGCGCTTCGAAAATATCGCCCTCGGCAACCGGCAGCTCAACTTTGCCGTTAACATTCGCCGATTCAATCACAAACCGCGTCGGTGTTAACTTTTGGGAATTTGAATCATTCCAAGCGACAACGTCAGCTTGCGACTGCTGACTGGTCTCCATCGAGAGACTGCTAAAATACGCAACCAGCCCTGCTACTGCAGTAACGAGCACCCCGTGCCTCTTCAAAACGTTTCTCATCATCATCTCCCCAAGTCGACACCGATTCAAAAAACAAACCACTATGGCGTGGACACACTGTAACGAAAACCGTTGCCGGAGGACAGCTTTATTATTCCAGCCCCCTCTCCCCCGAAGAAGCGTAACTTCCTCCAATCAAACGACTTCTTGAGCGATTAATTTTAAAATTACCACCGAGTTAGTTTTTAACTGCTAGGACACTTCCTGAAATCAGAAACGGTAATTAATCAGGGATTCAATTCAACATCATTCCACCGGTGGCAATGGAGAATTCGGAGCGACCGCATTGGGAGGATACTTCCCACGAAATGACATCATTTGATCCTGTGTCTCAACGGTGATAAAACTCTCGTCGACCACTCCGTTTTTCCTCACCCGATTTAGATCTAATCCTAAATGCTTTGCCATAAATGGATAAACTGCCATTCGCTTAGAAGGTCCGTAATCGTGTTTTTCGTCGGCAAAATGTGCGTTCTCAACGATTGCCTTATCTCCATAGAGGCCATAAATGTGACGAACAAACGGATACTCAACACGGGGCGTATTCTTTGTCCAATCGTCTCCATTGGAGACCAACAACAAAGGACGGGGAGCGGCCAGTGCTGCGATTTCCGGATTTGTTGTTTTATGTTCTTTACTCCAATGAATCGGCATTCCACTTTCGCAGACACACCCTCCAAAAAAATGAGCAGAGACTTGGCATACCGGAACAGAAACCGCTATCCGATCATCGACTGCGGTCAGCAAAAATGTTTGCGTAGCTCCCCCTGAACACCCCGTCACACCAAGACGCTTTGAGTCGACATCTTTCATTGACTCCAAAAAGTCTAACGCTCGAATACTGTTCCAGATCTGCAACCGCAGTACTTCGGGAGTCTTCCGATGATCCCACCCTGCTACTTTGGAATCGCCGTACCCCATCATGTCATAATGAAAAACAACGGCTCCCATTTTTGCAAAAACCGCACACCTCTTCTGCCGATTCGGATCAAATCGTCCGGCATGACCATGGGCCGACAGAATGCCTGCCAACTGGCCAGAATATTCGGTTGGCCGGTAAACGGTGCCCGTTACGTAAAAACCGGGAGAACTTTCAATAGCTACATTTTCGGCAGTGTAGCCATCGTAGGTTCGAAGAGAACTGTAGACCGGATTGAGCGGCGTCCGCTTCGGCAGCTTCGTCAGTTTCGCGCCTCTTAAAATTCCCGCGCGGACTTTGGCCGCCCTGGCCTCCCATGTTTGCTGATCGGTCACCTCAGACATTAATTCCTTCAGCTCAAGTCGAGCTGCATCCTCCGAGTGGGCATACCCCACTCGCAACTTCGGCTGAGATTCTTTTTTAGTCTCCTGACCTGTCTGACCATGCACTGATTTGCCGCACACATTCAACAGAAATATGAAAACCAACCCAACGAGAAGGCTCCATTGCCTGGATCTAAGAATCATGAATGAACCCCATTTGCTCGAAAAACATTGACAACTGCCAGAATAAGCGTATTCAAAATTCACCCCGCTACTCCGGCAACGACGATGATTAAAACACGAAAGGGTACAACTGTCAAAATTTAGCGATTCAGCATTAGCCGCTGGTCTAAACCCATGGTTAAACGGTTTACCGCGCAAGGTTTTTTAAACCAGAAATAAAATGGCAATTTGGTTCGTTCTCTCCAAGAAAAATCTTCCCCAACTTGTTAACTTAAGGTTGCCATAGAAAGTGTTGGGGATTTCCATGCTACCTCATTTTTCATATTTATCCGCAACCTCTGGCGAACTACCTGCAACGCCCAATTTAGGAACAAACGATGCCTCTCCATAACAAAGACTCCATCCGTGACATGCTCAATGATGAGCTCTACGCTTCTTCAGATCTTGCCGGCCTCCTGCCAAAATACAAATTCCCACAATCAGAAGAAGACGCTGGGCACGTCTACTCAGTCATTCACGACGAATTGATGCTCGATGGAAACTCTCGACAAAACCTCGCAACTTTTTGTCAAACCTGGGCAGAACCAGAAATCCATAAACTGATGGACGAGTGTATGGATAAGAATATGATTGACAAAGACGAGTACCCTCAGACTGCTGAGATCGAGGGAAGATGCGTTCACATGCTCGCCGATCTTTGGAATTCTCCTTCAGCAGCAAACACCATTGGCTGTTCGACCACAGGTTCAAGCGAAGCCGCAATGCTCGGTGGAATGGCAATGAAGCGGCACTGGGAAGCTCAACGAAAAGCTGCCGGCAAACCTATTGATAAACCGAACATCATCACGGGGCCAGTCCAAGTATGTTGGCACAAATTTGCAAGGTATTGGGATATCGAATTAAGAGAGATTCCAATGGATGCAGATCGAATGCTAATGACTCCCGAAGAAGTAATCAAAAGATGTGATGAGAACACGATTGGAGTCGTGCCAACGCTAGGAGTGACGTTTACTTGCGGATATGAGCCAATTGAGGCCGTCGCTGCAGCTTTGGATCAACTCCAGGAAGATACCGGACTAGACATCCGAATGCACGTCGACGCAGCCAGCGGAGGCTTTCTGGCTCCTTTTTGTGCTCCCGATCTAGTCTGGGATTTCCGCCTTCCCCGCGTGAAGTCAATCAATACTTCGGGACACAAATTTGGACTCTCACCCTTGGGCGTTGGCTGGGTTATTTGGCGGGACGAAGCCGACCTTCCGCCCGAAGAAATTTTCTGGGTGAATTACCTCGGCGGCAACATGCGTGATATCGCACTTAATTTTTCGAGGCCTGGCGGACCGGTCGTTTGCCAGTACTATAATTTCCTTCGACTCGGCAAAGAGGGTTATCGAAAAATTCACACTGCCTGCTATCAAACTGCACAGTACCTCGCAAAGAAAATCGGCGAGATTGGCCCGTTTGAGATTATCTATGACGGCCAAATGGATGCTGGAATCCCTGCCGTTTGTTGGAAAATGAAAGATGGTGTTTCGCCGGGTTACACGCTGTACGACCTTGCTGACCGCCTTAGAACGCGTGGTTGGCAGGTTCCAGCCTACTCGCTGCCAGTCAATTGCGAACACATTCCAGTGCAGCGTATCCTCGTCCGTCACGGGGTCAGCCTCGACCTCGCATCGATCCTCATGGATGACCTCCAACGCGCGTTGGATTATTTTGAAAAGCATCCAATTCAAGCTCCTCTTTCGGCGGAGGAGGCATCCGGGTTTCATCACTAATCTGGGGCTAGGCAATTTGAAAAACAAAAAATCACCCAAACACAGATAAATCCGTTTAAAACACTACTCTTGAAACTAAACCAGAACGAAAGACTTGAACTCTATTACTGAGAACGAAACGCCCCGGTGCATTGAAGAATCGGGGCCATGGCCATTTGTGACGCGCCGAATTTTTGAGTGGGGGGATGCGTCAACGTGGGTTTGGAGCTCGCGTCACCACAGAAAAAAGCTGAACTATTCACGCGACGAAGCAACCGAACTCCCGTCCCACGCAATTCGTCAATCAGTTTGGCTACCTAAAACGCTGAATTGGTGGATTGGCCTTACTTTTTCAATTGGATCGCTCCTGTTTTTGACTGCGAGTATTTGTAGTCTAGTTTTAATGAGTGGATTGCCAGCAGCGCTTGATTTGTCCAACTCGAATCGGATGTTTTTTTGTGGCTCAATCTTTTTCACCTTCGCGGCCTACTTACAACTGTTTCAATCAGCCAACCCTGATTCCCTTTTTCCAACCTTGATCGTAAAACCACGAAACTACCTAGGATGGCGTCCTGCCGACATAGGCTGGGTAAGCAGTGCTTTTCAATTTCTGGGAACACTCTTATTTAATATCAATACCTTTAACGCGATGTCATCTGATTTGAGCTGGATCCAACTAGACGTTCGGGTATGGCTCCCAGATCTTGTAGGCTCGCTTCTGTTTCTGGCCTCTGGATATTTGGCATTTGCAGAGACCTGCCACAGTCACTGGAGTTGGAACTTCAGAGATCTCTCCTGGCGAATCGTCTTCGCAAACTTAATTGGCTGTCTGGCATTCATGGCGGCGGCGGTAACTGCTTTTTCAAGCCCCAACTCCACCAATCTAACACTGGAATTCTTCTCAATGGCCATGACGACGTTGGGAGCTGGAGGGTTCTTAGTAGGAGCAATCATGATGCTGCCGGAGTCAACCTCTCGCTCTAATTCCCAACAGAGTGAAAACGCCCTGAATTAGCAAGTAATCGTGAATTTACCGTTACTTAAACCCAGCGTTCGCGGGATTTTCCAAGAATTACGCAGTTTTTGTTTTAAGGTTTGGATGACGTATGAGGTCTTTGATTTGGTTCCGACGCGATTTGCGAATCGCCGATAACACGGCGTTGTTCGAAGCTGCTCGGCACGCGGATGACGGCGTGGTTGGTGTATTTTTAATAACACCCAAACAATGGCAAGAACACGACGACGCAAGTTGTAAGGTGAGATTTTTAATCGAAAATGTTCGCACTCTATCGGACCGTCTCGCTGAGTTAAACATTCCCCTGCTAATTAGAATCTGCGATGACTTTCAAGAAGCACCCGCCTGCATTTCAAAACTGGCGTCCGAAACAGGATGCGACACGGTCTATATAAACCGTGAATACGAAGTCAACGAGTCAAAACGGGACGACAACGTCTCACTGGCCTGCGAACAAGCCGGTGTTGCCATGCGAAGATTTCATGACCGCACGATCGTACCGCCCAAAGCAATCTCCACCAAAGAGGGGAAGTTTTACTCCGTCTTTACTCCCTATCGCAAAGTTTGGGATTTGACCGCCCGTGAAACTGTAGAGACAACTCCTGACCCCGAGCCGCAACCTGTGATTGCAATTGGCCGCGATCCAGTCCCGGAATCGATTACAGGATTTGACTTTTCCAATGCTCGCTCAGATTTATGGCCTCCGGGTGAAGACGAAGCTCAACGAAGACTCGATAGATTCTCTGAGAGCATCTCCGCTTACAACGTTGAACGAGATATCCCTTCGGTTCGCGGGACGAGCCTGCTCTCTCCTTACCTTAACATCGGAGCCATTTCAGCCCGACAGTGCTTTTTCCGTGCCAATCAAATCCTCCAGTCCAGTGGAGGTGAAAACGATGGAGCAAAGACTTGGATCTCCGAACTAACTTGGAGAGATTTCTACAATCATGTCATGGTCGCTTGCCCACGCGTCTCAATGCACCATCCATTCAAGCCAAAAACAAACCAGATTCCATGGAGAACCGACCAATCGGACTTTGAGGCATGGAAAACCGGCACGACTGGGTACCCAATTGTCGACGCGGGAATGAGACAACTGAATCAAACGGGTTGGATGCACAACCGCCTTCGCATGGTGACCGCAATGTTTCTCACCAAGAATCTGCTCATCGACTGGCGTTGGGGCGAAAAATATTTCATGAGCCATCTGATTGATGGCGATCTCTCCGCGAACAACGGAGGTTGGCAGTGGTCTGCCTCCACCGGTACCGACAGCGTCCCATACTTTCGAATTTTCAACCCCTTCAGTCAAAGCAAACGCTTCGATCCTGACGGCTTATTTATTAGAAAAATGTGCCCCGAACTAAAACGAGTTCCGGCGAAAGCGCTACACGACCCCGCCAAACTGAGCGATGCGATCGCTTCACTTGGCATCGACTATCCGAATTTTGTTGTCGACTACAAGGCGGGACGAGAGCGTGCTCTGAACGCGTTCAAGTCGCTGAAGTAGTTCTTTGAAAGCTCAGCGAGGCGTTACGGACGACACAAAAAAGGACGACACAAAAAAACCCCCGGTTACCAATGGCAACCGGGGGTTTTATCTGTTTGTCACACTGAGCTTAGAAGTTAATTTGGTACTTCTCAGTCAACGCTCTCTTAACTTGGCTTTCTTTGGCATCAATCTGACGAAGTGTATCGCTCTTTTGATTCATACCCTTTTCGGTGCCAAGTGCACTCGCATTACGACGACTGTCACGAGTGTAGTTTCGCCCGTTGATGGTTCCATATCCGTAGCCATAACCGTAACCGTAGTTCCAGCGACCACCGCCTGGACCAGAAAAGCCTTGAGAGGCAACTGATTCGTTCTTGGAAAGATCACTCGTGTTGAGGTCACCGGAAATATCTCGGAAAGCATTTCCGACATAGGTTCCAAAATCGATAGCAAGAGGATCTACACCGAGAATCGAAATTCCATCAATCTGACGTGCATAACGATCGAACCACTTGGCGTAGGTGTTTAACTGCTCTTCCTTCTTTTTCCGCTGAATCTCAAGGATATGGTCGATGTCCCCAAGATACTGCTTCGTTCGCGTCGCCATGTTTTGCTTCGTTGGTTCAGCACTTGAAGTAACGCCGCCGCTACTCGCGCCGTGCATGTCATCTTCGAGAGGTTGGTGCACGAGACTACCAATTTGTCGGAATCCTTCTGAAGTCATTGGACCGGAGAGACGAATTTGATTGCCACTTGAACTTACATTCCATGAAGCAATATCGTCGATCATCAAACCATTTTTCTTCAACGCAGCAATCAGGATCGCTTTGGCGACCGGTGTGACGTTCGACGGGTCAGATGAAAAATCAATTTTGATCGCGCCGGAAATTCGATCGTTAACGGTCACGCCGAGTGTTACACCACGCAAAGACGAAAGTGTCTTTGTGACAGCAGCAGCTGAAACTTCCAAGACCGCACCGCTCTCAACCAAACGTTTCTCAACTTCAGCCGGATCAAGCACGCCTTCAAGATCAAAGGCAACAATGACTTGAGCGTTTTGGTCAGCGAACTTAACAGCCTCGGCAAGGTAGGGAGAAACTCTCATTTTTCCGTTGGCAGTTTTTGCCAACCAACGTGTCGTCATCTGGCGATTCGAGGGAGTCATCGTCACAAGCGTCGTGTTATCAACCTTGATGAGGTAAGAGTTGTTAGGCAGCTCAAGAGCCTGCTTACCACCAATCGTTGCAATGTTTCCGTTAACTCTTTTGGAAACCTCTACCAGATTGATCTCACTACCTTTTTTCTCAAACACGCCGACGTGATAGACCGAATCCAAAAATTCGAAATCAATCTGCGAACCCATCAGAATTCGCTTCGTCGTCGGTGGAAAGAAAGACGCACCTGAGCGGAAGGCAGCCGATCGGTCGGTCGCCCAATTTTCGCGACGTCCGATTGCACTGTTGAGAATGTTCTCAGCCTGCACCATCACGAGACAGTTTGCGTTCTCTGGTACCCATTTTGCGGCGTCATCAAACTGAGCGTTTGCTGAGGTCACCGAAAGGAGGGTGACACAGAATGCCAGCAGTGTAAAAATTTGAATTTTTGTGTTCTTCATTGTTCTTGTTCCGGGGAAAATTTGACGGCGCAATCATAAAACGGAAGGGGACGGTTTTCAAGCGAAAAAGTCGGAAATTATTGGCGTTTTAACCGTTAAAGCTTGCTTAAAGGCTGCTTTCGTCGGCTCCAATTGCTACAAGCCAACGCTCGACTACAAGAATAACCCGATTCTCAATGATCGTTATAAACTTGCAACACCGATCGAGCCAACCTCACTCTTTAACAAAGACGCACACAACCGCCCTCTGTGATTCAAGGTTTGGCCGAAATCAGATTCCTTAACTCGCCCCGTCTGCGATAATTTCTTGGGGTGATCGAGGGAAAACGCCTTTAGCACATTGGCGCAAACCACCCACAAGTTAAGATCAAAAACCTGACTCCGATTCGGACGAATTTTGCTCTCAAAGTCTGAACCCCGTTTAGCGGCAAACCTCCATGCTCGACAAGTACCTTCCAGCGCTTCAAAATTTCCCTTGGGGAAATCTCGTGCCTTGGTTGGTCACGTTTAGTTTGATTGCATTTGTTTTTAGTGCCTTCGGAGTTTCTATCGTATTGCTGAGACTGCCTGTCGACTACCTTTCAAATCCAACTCCATCTACATCCCCACAAAGCAACTGGAAACACTTGCTCTCAAAAATTGGCCGAAACATATTGGGATCCATCTTTCTGATCGTTGGCACGGTCATGCTGCTGACGCCGGGGCAGGGCATCCTCTCGATCGTCGTTGGCTTAATGCTTCTAGATTTTCCAGGAAAACTAATTCTCGTTCGGAAAATCCTCACCAAGCCACGCATTTTCCGAACCATTAATCGAATGCGAACCACAGCCAAACGGCCACCCCTAGAACCACATCTCGACGATTCACCTGTCAGAAACGACTAACGAACGACGATCATGCAAACCCAGTCGACTAAGCCGCTCGGCGAATTCCGCTGGCACCCGGATGCGTATAGGCCGTAACCCGTGGTGATTGAAACTCGGCCAAGCTAACCTGAATCGGATCCTTGACGTCGAGATGAATATCTCGCTGAGGGAAGGCGACGCAAATATCATGTGCTCGAAAAACCTCATCGATTTTCCTTCGCACGTCGCTCTCGGCTTTCTTACCTTCCATCAAACGCTGCATGTGCACCCAGAAATGCAACTCGAACTGCAGCGCGTCGGCACCAAAATCAGAAAACAGAACAATTGGCTCAGGTGTTGAATTGACCGCGGGGCACTCTTTTAACGCTGTCTGCAAAAGAGAAATTACTTTATTAGTTGGCGAACCATAGGCAACGCCGATGTTAATTACCGTTCGAATCTCATTGCTCGACAACGTCCAATTAATCAGTCGTTGTTCCATAAACTTTGAATTTGGAACAATGATCTCGAGGTTCTCGCCGGTTTGCAACTTAGTGCTCCTCGCTCCAATGTGCGTAATATTCCCGCGCACATCGTCAATTTCAATCAGGTCACCAACTCGTACCGGACGTTCTCCTAAAATAATCAAGCCAGAGATAAAATTATTGAGTAACGTCTGACTGCCAAAACCGATTGCAATCGCGGCCGCTCCCCCCAAAAATGCGAAAACCGTAAAAGGTATATTCAGCCACTCAAGTGTCAAAAAACAAAAACCAACACAAAGCAGATAAAAGAAAATCGTCTGAAACGCAGGCAACCCTCCTTCGTGAACGCCGAGACGGCGTAACAAACGAGGCCCGATGACATGACTAGTGTGACGACTAACAAACAAGCCGACGAACAGCATTAGAAATCCAGACAGTATTTTCCCTGCAGTAATCGAGCGATCATCCACACTGAAAAATTCAAAATTCCACCAGTTCATGGCTGCCGTCGACAATAAACTCCAGCTCCAAGTTTCAGCCGCAGTCAGACCCTCCCGCTCGAGTTCCTCGCCTACACGCTGCGACAACTGTTCCGCAATTTCAATTTGCAATAGTCGCTGATTACCGTCTTTAAAAAAATCACTCACCGCAACACGGCTTAAAGCACGCCAACTTGCAAGTAATTCCCTGGTCTCCGAATCCGCAGCCAATGCTAACCGGGGCGCAGAACTAAGCCCTCTCACCTGATCCAAATGCAAATCAACCAAAGACTTCGAATTTGCCAACCGATCGTCGAGTTGTTCAATCCGAGAAACGGTGTCCTCCACCAATTCCTCGTTGAGTAGATTATTGGCAATTTCAAAACGAACCCGCCATAAATATTGAAGGACATATATTTCCGAAATGGAAGCATTCAAATACGAAGCCCGTAGCCGGTAGTTCTCCTGAAGCATTTCATGAATTGAAAAGACCTGAAGACGCGCTTTTGAGTCTAGCCCTTCGTGTTCAAGCGTTTCGTCAAACTTAATCTGCAATTTAGTCAACAATTCTTGCAGCATGACTAACTCATTGCGAATCTCTTTTTCGCGCCCCGCTAATTGAGCGACTTGCTGTTTCAAATCAGCCTCGGAAATAATTGTCTTCTGCGGAGAAGCCTCTAAGATCTTACTCAACTGCTCCACTCGACTTCGGTGAACAAGCAACTGGTCAGAAAGAATCTGAAGCTCCAGAACCATTTTCCCAATGGATGACCGACTAATTTCAATCGACAACGCGAGCGTGTCACGCTTTCGCTTTTGCTTCG
Organism: Mariniblastus sp.; assembly: GCA_029251085.1. Lineage (GTDB taxonomy): Bacteria > Planctomycetota > Planctomycetia > Pirellulales > Pirellulaceae > Mariniblastus. The sequence goes on along the minus strand of JAQXDZ010000079.1, from coordinate 9,273 downwards.
TTGACTCGATTGACTCCACCTCATCTTCGCTGGCTTCCGTGGCCTGTCGAAGCGTGCGCTCGAATACCTCCAAACGTATTCGAGCACCCTCTTTCATCCCCTTTATCGAATCAATCTCCGCTTCAATCGTTGCTATTCGATTACCCTCGTTGTCGAATACTGCTCTGAGTCGTTCGACTTCCCCGAAGGAAAGCATTTCACTGACGGCAATTTGGCGATCGTTGAAACTTTCTAGCTCTTTTTCAAGCTCGTCGTTCGTAACATCACTCGAAGCAATCGTATCCAGCAACGACAAATGTTGCTGGTACACTGTTTTTAAGAATTGGCGTTGCGCAATTTGGGTCTTGATGGACTCGATTAACCAGTCAGTCCCTTGTCCCAATTCAGTCGCCCGCAACTGCACCTCTGCACGGCTCAGCTCGGAATCATTGCGTTCGAGTTGCCTAAGAATATCCTCGCGGTTTGGCCAAAATTGATCGGATACCGCGGGTGGTGTGGCAACAGCATTTTTGACCACTAAATCTACAGGCGTCTGCCCGGAGCTAATCGCGCACCAACAAGTGCTAAACCCCAACAAAGCTGTAAGTGCCCAGCTGATAGCCCGCAGGCTAAAGTTTAATCGAATCATTCGAATGACTTTCGTACCCCACATCTCTTCTGAATTGCATCGAGTTCGTCCGTGAACACGACTCGATTTTCATTGTGGAAACAGAATGAAAACCAATCTTGCATTGAGAAATTTACTCCATACCCCCACCGCTTCCAAATGCCAGAATGCAAGGCTAACGATATTGCTAGCGAAACAAATATCCGCTAGTAGATTCTGCTGGCCTTCCCCACTCAACCAAAACCCACACTTTTATGGGGAACCGTTTCATAGGGAACCGTTACTGACGAGCACTAGGTCATTCCAGGCCACTTGAACATGCCCTACAATTCGGCCTAGCCAATCGGAGCTCGATCGAAATTCTTGAGTTCGAGCAAATTTACTGAGCGAGAGGAAACCATGTACCATTATTTGTCATTTGTTTTTGCTGGATTTATGTCGTTGGGACTGGCCAGTTCCGTTAGCTCTCAGGAAACAAAACCCAGTAAACCAACGACTCAGACACAAGCGCTCGGCGAACAAAACCGGCGTTCAATTGAGCAGGTGATCTCTTCCTATGAGTCTGCTTTCAACTCAAAGAACGTAGAAACTTTAATTTCTCATTGGACTGCGACTGGCGTTTATTCCAGCCAAACAAGCGGCAAGACGACTACGGGTCGGGCGGCAATGCGTAAACAGTTTGAAATTCTTTTTACCGACACACCTTCGATTAAAATCTCCCTTGAAACAGATTCTATCCAGTTCATTTCCCCCAATGTCGCTCTCGAACAGGGCAGGGTAACGGTTTTTTCGAAAGACGGACAAACCACTCAATCAGATTACGACGTGGTCTTTGTAAAACAACAGAATCAATGGCTGATTGATCGCGTCAGTGATTCGGAATCAGAAGCAGTTAATTCTAGTTATGCTGAACTCAAAAAATTGGAATGGTTAATTGGTCAGTGGACAGCAACCGCTCCGGGGCATCGCGTCGAATACACCTGCCAATGGACCGTCAACCAAAACTTTATCAGTCGAAAATTTACCGTGTTTGACCCGTCAAATGAAACGATCGCCTCGGGACTGCAAATGATCGGTTGGGATGCAAAAGCTGGTTTGATCCGCAGTTGGCTATTTGATTCAGATGGAGGGCTAATCAAGGGAACATGGCATTCTGGAGATAACCAGTGGACAGTTCAGTCTGTCGCCAGCTTCGCCGATGGTGGCTCCGGCTCTTTCAGCGGTGTTTTTCAATTGCATGAAAATGGCGAGCACAGTTGGAAAAAAACGAACCGCGTAATCGACGGTCAACTGATGCCAAATATTGAAAGCATTCGCTCGCGACGAAAGTAACGATCTCTTTTCTTATCTATCCATTATTCGCAAGAGCTTTAGCGATGAATTTATCCACAAATAAAACACGGTTGGCCACTTTCTTATTCCTTGGCTTAAGTTTGATCGCCAGTGAGGCATTGGCTCAACGAGGCTCAGCGAAACATAGCAAGAGCAAGAGTCGGGCGATGCCGTCCAAGAAGACCATGTCACGCCCATCGACCAGCCACTCACCGTCGATGCACCGGCCTACGCCCAAAAAACCGACTCCCAAAATTAAACCTAGTCGACAACCTAGCACCCGCCCCTCCTCCAATCTTTCAAATAAAAAACAACCGAACATAAAATTCCCCACCAACCCTCGTCCATCCACCGGTGGGAATAAAACACGGCCCCAAAATACTCGACCCCAAACTACTCGCCCCCAAACTACACGCCCGCAAAATACTCGACCTACGCCTTCGCAACTCAATCAGTTTATGGATTTCCGAAAGCCAACCACGAAACCATCCCAACGTCCTCAAGGGGGGGGTGCGGCTGGGAACTTTCTAAAAGATCGGCCATCGACGCTACCTGCTAACCCAATTAATAAACCTGCCGTTCGCCCAACACCTCGCCCGGAAACGCGACCAATGCCGAAACCAGCAATCAAGCCGGCTGTAAAACCGGCGGTCAAGGTTCCACCAGCTAACGCGGTTCGACCGGTTCATTACCCCGCCAAAATCAAACCTGTGAATCGCCCGCCCGGATACCGTCCCCCTGGTTACCGACCCATTGGCTACCGTCCCCCCGGTTACCGACCACCCCGCCCCGTCCATCTTCCTGCCTATAACCCCGGCTACTGGGGACGCTACCCAAACTACCGCTACCACTGGAACCGATACAACAATAACTGGTGGGCGTTCGCCACTGCCGGGGCGATTACCAGCTGGTGGATCAATGGAATCAATCGACAACCGGTCTACTATGATTACGGCACTAACATTTACTACGAGGGAGACCAGGTTTACTACCAAGGCAATCCGGTTGGCACGCCTGAGGAGTACTCTCAACAAGCACAAACGATTGCTGAAAGTGCGCCCAAGGTTGATCCCAGCGATGTAGAGTGGTTGCCGTTGGGTGTTTTCGCAATCACAGAAAACGAGGGCTCCATTGAAAATGCCACTCTCTACCTTCAATTAGCGATCAGTAAGGAAGGGTTAATTGGAGGCACTTTCCAAAATACCCTCTCTGAAGACTCCTTCGAAATCGAAGGCACCGTCGACAAAGAGAGTCAACGAGCTGCTTGGGGACCGATAGGAAAACAATGGCCAATCATGGAAACCGGTTTATATAATTTAACGGAAAATGAAGCCGGTGCGTTGGTCCATTTCGACAACGGCCAGACTCAACAGTGGACAATGACGCGGATCGACGATCCCAAATCTACCCAAAACTAGCGCGCTGCCGCTGGTCTCGTACATTTGCCAAAAATGTGAGTCTTCGATTTGAGTAAACTCAAATCGAAGACTCCTACTTGGCTCGTTGCCTGGATGCAAAAATCCTACTTCTTGTGAGACATCGCCCACAAAAACACGGGTGTGATTCGTCTTGACCTAATTTTGCTACGTCGAATAGGCTGGTGCTATCTCGACCCCGCCGTTAGTCGAATTGAAATTCGATTTAAACAGGCTCGCCAGACAAGGAACAACAACATGAAACCAACAACCATTTTAGCTCAGGCTATCTGTATCGGCATTCTAATGAGTCAATGCTCTCTTGCATTCGGTCAATACAAAGAGGAGCAAACCGTCAATGAATCAATCGGAGTTTTGAATGAGATCATGGCGATTCCGGCTGAGGGAATACCTCGAAGCATGTTGCACGATGCACAGGCAGTCGCCATTTTCCCCGGCGTTGTCAAAGCAAGTTTCGTTGTCGGTGCACGACATGGAAATGGTGTAATCATGATTCGAGACGATAAAGGTGGATGGCATGCACCTGTCTTCGCCAGCCTAACCGGCGGCAATATTGGTTGGCAGGCTGGCGTTCAATCAACAGATGTCGTTTTAGTTTTTAAAACTAGAAAGAGCGTCAACGGGCTGTTGTCGGGGCGGATTACCCTCGGAGCCGATGCGGGAATTGCGGCTGGCCCGGTTGGCAGGCAAGCCACCGCTGCTACTGACACTCGACTAGGAGCACAGATTTTCTCGTACTCGAGAAGCCGGGGCTTATTCCTTGGAGTCTCTTTTGATGGTTCGGTAGTTCGAATGGACTCCTTAAGAAACGCCACCTATTACAAATCAGCCACGCCAGGCGGACCGGTGACTATTCCTGCAAGTGCTCAAAAGCTCGGTCTTGAGGTGATGAAATACGCGGGTAACGCGACTGTCGCCAACCCAAATAACAATCAGATTCCAACATTGAAAGCTTCTACCAACAATCAGTCAAAACCGATCCTTGCGCAACAGTACTCCCAAAAAGAGGTAGATCAATTGCGAGATCAACTTGCAAAAATTGCTCCTGAAATGTACGGAGTACTCGATCCAAGCTGGCAGCGGTACCTCGGCCTACCCGCACAAGTCTTCCAGGCAAACGGGCATCCATCGGTAGAATCCCTGATCAAAAGCAGGTCAAATTTTGAGCATGTTTGCAATGACCCAAAATTGGTAAAACTCGCTCGCTACCCTGAGTTCCAATCGACCTATGGGTTGCTGTGCCATTACATTCACGAGCTTTCCAACGTCAAAACTACCTTTGACCTTCCAGCACCGCCAAAAAACTAGGGCGACTCCAATCGCGTTAGGCCTGATTCAAAAAGCCTGAACTAAAAAACAAGTGCAGCGAGTCCGTTTGCGGCATGCTGCACTTTTTAATTAAAATTTCGGCATCAGGCTAAACAGGAAATTCCTGCGGAAGCAACGCTCGGCCAGTTTGCCAACTCGAATCCCAATCAACCGCAAGGGTGAACTCATGGTGCACCAAGCTCAAAGTCAACAATAAGCGGACGATGATCAGAAGCCTGGGCCGCGACCTTGGACTTTGAGGCAAAGGCATGCTTGACAGCCAAATCCCCCCGATAAAACAAATTATCGAGTGCTCGGGCGGGAAAGGCAGCAGGGAAAGTTCGAATTGATTTAGCAGCAATCGAGAAACCTGCCGGCGTCATTAGTTGCTTGCCGAGATTTTCCCACACGTCATTTAAATCTCCGCCAATGACCATGGGAGTCTCTTGATGGGCGCGATGAACGGTCGGATGCTCCAACAATTTTCGCAATTGCATCTTCCGCTCAAATCCTGCTAAACCCAAATGAACATTTACCAGCAACATTGTCCTTTGATGACCGTCGTGTTTTATTCGACAGTGGACAAGTAAACCTTGCCTGCGTTTCTTTAAGGGAATCGTAAGATCGACATCCTCGACATCCAGCAATGGAAAGCGACTCAAAATTGCGTTCCCGTAATGCCCCTGTTTCAAGTGGACATTCCGCTGGTAAGCAGAATGCTTCATTTCCAGCGCCTCTGAGAAAAGCTCGACTTGAACATCCATTCGAGAACGGGGGACTTGATCGTCAACTTCCTGCAGAAAAATAATATCGGCAGAATACTGTTTGAGAGTTTCAATTATCCGTTCTGGACGGTAACGACGATCCACCCCTCCAATTCCTTTGTGGATGTTGTAACTGATAAGTCGAAATGTTGCTGGATTTGACACGTGTGCTCTACGATTGGACGATGTTGGAAGTTCAAGTAATTCATGCGCTAGTCAATTCGATCTTACCCCTTTCCCGCCTCTGTCGCATCGGTACCGGCTCGTTTGGATCCACACATCGGTTTCAGTGCTCGCTAGTGAGTTTCGAAAACTTCTAAGTTCCTGCCTTTACCTGACCCCCATCTCAGGGAATAATTTGAAGGAAGAAAAAACAGTCCTCAAAGGTAGAACAAATGCGTTTTTACAAGTTATTGATTGGTTTAGTCCTGACATTTGCCTACACGGCTTCAAGCTTTGGATTCACCGAACTTCGCGAATGGACCGACGCGAATGGCCATTACACATTTAAAGCCGATTTGATCGCTTACGACAGCGAACACGTCGTCCTCCAAAAAGAAAATAAAGACCTCGTCTCGGTTGCCATTAAAGATCTATCGGACGCCGACCGCGCCTTTTTGAAATCGAGCGAAGCAGAGGAACAAAAAGGGGGGGAGCCTGAGCAACTTAACACTTGGAAGCTGGACAGTGGTCTTAAGATCAATGGTAAAGTTGTCGAGTACGGTGAACGCGACTTGAAGGTAAAACGATACTTGCGTGGCGAGACCTACGTTAACGACCGGGACATCGAAAACCTTCCTCCGGTCTACCAAGAAATCATTCCTAAAATTGTGGCTCACTTTGCCAAACAAAAATTTGAAAACGTCGAAGAGATGAATCAATGGCTTGAGAAACAACCCAACCGCGAGGTTGAACATAAGTGTGAAGGAGTGATGCTTGAACTCGAAAACGGCGATCGCTATGGCCTCCCCTTCTTTCTTTTTTCCGCAGCGGATCGCACGACTCTGGAACGCGGCTGGCAACGCTTCAAGTCGGCTAAAGAAAATGAAAAGCAACAAGAGAAAGAATCCTTTTACTTACGAGCCCAGGCACAGGCAAACACCCAAAACCTACAGTCAATCAGAGAAATTTCTGAAATGAATCTGCAATTGCAGGGATACAACGCCGGTCTTTATGACCTGTGGGAAGTTACGCTGATCCCCGCTCGTGGAAACTACGGTCGCCCAATGAAAGTCGTCGTGCCGGGAACGAACAGCCGACAGGCAACGCAAAACGCGCTTCAACGCTACCCCGGAGCTAGAATAGGGCCAATTGCGAAAGTTCGTGATCGCCGTCGCTAATTTGCTAGTTGGAAATGTTTGGGCATAAAACTGCTTGGGCATAAAACTGCTTGGGCATGAAGATGCGGGTAATGTTCGAGCCTCTAGGGATGGATTCCCCACTCCGAATTGGGAAAACGGGGAATCAAATTACTCAATTGTCCAATCAATGGAATAGAATTCTCACCAGTTTTACAATGGTTTTCGTTGTCTCATCTGGGTTTTACTTGATTCGCCAGAGTTTTACCTAGCCTGCCATTTACCACCATGGGGAATTAGCTAGACTGGAGAGTAGTTCTTGATTAGTCAAACTTCTCCGAAATCGTCGGCTGCGGGAACTTCGACACGAATCTTAGTAAATGACCCAACATTCGCAGGTAGAATCAGATGAAAACCACTGCTTCTTTGATCGCCCTTTTGGCGTTTTCATTCAGCACAATCACACTCTTGGCTTCGAACAAAGACTCCGATGACGGGTTAATTTCTGTTCTGAAGACTCCGCTTACTCAAAGTAAAATTGTAAAACAGGATGCTGCGATTCCGCCAGCACCTCAAGACCCAGGCGTTCCAATTCCAGCCGATGCAGTTGAGAGCCCTTCCGTAATTCTCGAGAATGCCGTAGCTGTTCCAGTGCCAATGGTAGCAACCGACGCCTGCTGCCAACCTCGCTGCCGAAAGCGTTGCTGCAAGCCCAAGCCAGTTCCTACGTTGTTCCACCTACAAGACCCCTGCGGTTGCGAGTACGAAGCTTGCGTTAAGGTGCCTGTTTGCTGCGTAGGAGAAGCACCGATCATCACTTGGAAATCAGGCGTTTTGGATCGCCAAGTTGCCAACCTCTGCTGGCCATCTTGTGGCTTCGAAGCAAAGGTTATTGTCACCGGTCGTGGCAAAGTTCGCGTTCGTGACTAATCTGTAGAGATCGAACACTTATTGATAAAAACGAAAAAGGCTGCCTTTAAACAGGCAGCCTTTTTTTTATTTGTATTCTATCCGCAAGAGCAAACCCACTCGCGGTTGACCTGCCTAATTGGGATACCAATAAACTGGTTCTACCACTGCTGGATAAACCAAGGCAGCACGTCGCCGGACGCGGCGAACAGGAACGACCGGTGCGGCATAAACTCCCATGACTGGCACGGTCGGAACGTAATAAGCGGACATCGTAGGAACAACACCGCCAACCATCGGTCCCATTGGAACTTGAGGCGCGAAGTACGCCGGGAAACTACCCGCAATCGGAGCATATCGCCCGTGATCACAGCCTCTACAGCCCGCCTTGGCGTAGCCCCACACGGCTGGCGAAGTTCGATAACCCCAAGCCGGAGACTGGGCGGAGCTTTCACCGCAATTCAATGCGGTGAAAGTAAACAGAAACACACTTAGCAAAAATAAAACTTTACCGGATCGCATAGAACAAGCACCCTACCGAGGAAACAAGAAATTGTATTAGGAACAAAAGCAATGTAACGTCAATAAAGTATAGTTCGGATTCACCCCTGCTGAGACGAGATTTCCCCAAATAATGCGAAACGAAAAAATTCGAAATGCCCAATTGGCCAAGCCGCGATTTACTCCTCCGTTAATTCACACAACACCACGGTAATATTGTCCCGACCACCATTCTCCAGCGCTGCCTTCACTAGCCCATCACAACACTCCTTTAAACCCTCGGATTTTAGAATGTCACAAATTTGCTCTTCGGGAACCATATCGCTGAGCCCATCCGAACATAGCAATAAACGATCCCGTGCTTCCATTTCAAGATGGACGACATCAGCTTCAATGTGGTCACGAACGGCATCGATACTGTTGACCAGCACATTCCCAAAGGCTTTTGCATCCTGCGGTGCAGTCCCACGATCAACAAGCGACTGGGCCAATGTGTGATCGCGTGTCACTTGCTTCAACTTGCCCTGACGTTGGATATAGGCTCGGGAGTCGCCTATGTGGGAAATAATTGCATGAGGCGGAAGCAAATAGGCACCGGTCAGCGTTGTGCCCATTTGACTTTTATCCGGGTCGATCTTTGCGTGCCGGTGAAACTCATCCTGAATTCTCGTTACGTACGCATCAACTCGTTGCCGCATTTCCTGAGCGTCAAAATCTTTAATTTTCATCACCCAACTCGATGCTTGGTCCGCCGCGTGCAGCGTTGATTCCAAAACGAGATGAGATGCAAAATCTCCGTGCCTGGCTCCTCCAACACCGTCAGCCACCATCAAACCATACGCATGTCCATCCACCAGATTTACAGCGTCCTCCTGCAAATTGGATAATAGCAACTCGCATCGGCGTGTTCGGCGAATCACAGCAAAGTGGTCCTCGTTCCGCTGACGCACCTTGCCAACATGCGTCGCTGCGACAATTTCAACGCTAAATCCTGACTCATCTTTTGCGAAGAAATTATCTGCAAAACTAGCGCCTCGCTGCTCTTTTGTTTCATCTTCCACATCCGCCATCTTGCTCACCCCGTTACCTACCGACCACAAAATATAAAAATGAACGCT
>JAQXDZ010000059.1 GCA_029251085.1 Mariniblastus sp. | reverse complement strand
TCGCCATTCTGACCTTCGCCATTCTGACCCTCGCCATTCTGACCTTCGCCGTTCTGGCCCTCGCCGTCTGAATTTTTCGTAACGGGTTCCGAAGATTTTTCCTCGGGACGTTGAATAGTCACTGAGTAGTTCTGCGTGCGTGAAATGTTTGGTGCAGGCTTACGCCCCTGCATCCGATTGTCCTTCGCGACAGCATGAAAAACTGCGACATCTCCGGGCTTGAGCCCCAGTGCTTTGGGGTCGAGCAAATAACGCGCGGTTACTCGACGATTGCCTTTGTTTGATTTGAGACTGAGACTATCTGAAAACAGGCTTTGGCCATTATGATCGATACTTAACTCAACTGAATCGATTGCAAAATCAAGATCCGAGGCGACGATGTCAACGGCCAGCACTTGGTTCTCAGGGATTTGTCCGTCCGTTTCAATTGGATTTTTAATTTCGACATCGGGTGCAAGATCAGGGGTTACTCGAATTGGATAAACATTGGGTTGCGAATTTCGATTTCCATCAGTACTCGTAAATTTCAACCGGTAGTGGGTTGCAAATGGCTTCTCTCGGTTGGCGTCCAACTTTACCAAGACGGACTGAGTCGCATTTCGTCCTTCTACCTCCATGATATATTTGCTGCCCACCGCTGGAACGAATCGCTGATCGTATGACAATTCGGTATCGCCGGCCACATTGGTAATTTCGTTTAGCAATTCAACTTCTGCCGACTTAATTGGCAAGTTAGCGACTGCGTTGATCGTAACGAGAGTTCCCTCAATCGCGTCAATATCACCGACACCCATCAGCGTACGGGAAGCCAACCCGGTGTAATCAGGAGGATCAAAAAGTAACGATTCAATCGCAATCGTTGGGTTGGGGCGGACGGTCACAACGTAATCAGAAGAAACCCCATCTTTTGCAACCACTCGATACTGCAACGAAGCTTGAACACCGCCCCCCGGCATTGCGATCGTGCCCGAGTAGGTTCTTGGCTCGTCTGTCAACGCCATCGACAAAGACTGGTCAACCAATTGCCCGTCAACGGTCGAGTAAACTAATTTGACATCTTCCGGTTGGTGCCGCCCACTGACCCGGGCAACTACCTCCAGTGTTTCGCCAAAAAATATCTCGACGTCCCCTGGTAAAACTTCCTCAATCGTGACAACGGCAGGCTGAGCAATATCACTCGCTGGCGCGAAAATCCGAGCAACGGTGCTGAGTGGATCCTTCGGCGAAAGAATCTTATAACTCACTGCTAACAACGTAAGCCCGACTAGCACGAATCCAATTCGAATCATCTTAGACTGATCGACTGCTGCATCGCCTGGCACACTTGCGAGATCCGTCGCAGCTTGTCGCGACACTGCATCCAGCACCGCAGGCCTAATTCCCTCGGGCCGTTTTCGAAGAGAAACATAATTCATCAAGCTGTTACTGAAACTAGGCTTGGCTTCTTCGATCATCTTCGCGGCATAGTCCGGATTTATTCGCTTCATCAACAACGGCACGATCGAAATGACTGTGTACCCGAGGCAACTGCCAAGCCAAATAATTAAAAATGCCCAACGCCCCAACCGCGACAGCGGCCAAATCCAAGCGTCGACCATTGCCGCGAATAGCAAAAATCCAATCGTGAAGGCAACCAGCACCAAGGCACCCGAAATAAAGTCAATCGTTTTGACTTGCTTACGTGTCTTTTCCAATTGCTGGTTGACATAACTTTTAACCTTGGCTGCTTGTCGCGCCGAGGCGGTCACCGCTGGACGGGTTGAGGAATTAATTTCACTTGCCATTCTGGTTATCCCTATCAACTATCGTTGCCTTCGTCGGGGCTTGCCGCCTCCGGTGCGATGCAAACTACCAATCACCCACCGAGCACATTACCCCCCCTCACAATTCAGTCATCAAGTACCCTCCAAAACTGGCAATTAATGCGGTATCAAAAACGGGCACCCCTTAAGTGGAATACCGTTAATAGAACTCATCCACAAACAACTTAAAGACTGAAAAAAACTGCCGGCGACCCACCAGGGCCTTGTTGCCGTTCTTTGTTGCCGTTTTAACGGAAACAAAACAATGCCGCTCTAGTATTATAGACGGTTTGGAGCACCGCCAAGTTTGAGCCAAATTCGCGATTTAGCCAATGAGAACCTAAAGAAAGTGGGCAAAATCGCGTTGGGCCAAAAATTTGGGGCGAAAACTGAGAATTTGCCTTCTGGGGAAGCCAATAAGAATAAAAAAACACGGTTTTTCGAGCGTGTTAGTTCTCGCCTGCCGAAGTGCTAGTTCGGATCAAGAGTTTTCTCAATTTGTTGCTCCCACCAACTTTGCGAGGAAATTTGGGATTTCCTGCTCTCCTCGTACATCCACTCGAGTGTTTCTCGATATTTTTCACTGGACATTTTCTGCAAACGGTTGCGAACCTTACTGCTGAGCTGCATCTCAAATTTCTCTAGATCTTCTGTGGAAGTACCTTGCTGAGACTGGTTAACGGCATCAACCCAATCCAGGATGTGGCTTCTTTGCTCCGCTTCAGATCGACTGTCCAGCTGCTTTCTCGCGTTGAGTGACAAGATATCGTACAGCCCGAAAAGTGCCTCGCCTTCAAAGATCAGATCTTCAACGAACTGCCGATCTTCTCTTAGCAAGAACCCAATAATTGAATTCAAATTTTCCACCCGCGACTTTGCCAACAGGACTGACGAAGGAGGCACCGACCCCATTTTCTTCTTTCGCATAGACCGCATCAGTACGACTGGAAAACGATCCCTCAATTGACGTTCCTTGAGTTGGAAAATACTCTCGCACCACCCCATCAAGAACGGGACGTCCTCTTTGGAAGGCAACTTTACTAATGACTTTTTCCCCAATTCATTCTGAGCCTGACGATTTCTAATCGACCTTATTTTCGCAATCCGCTCGTTTTGGGGAAGATCTTGAAGTTCACTTCGTTCGTACACCTCCAGTTCTATCAACCATTCATAAAAACCGTTGAGCGTCGACCTTAGCTGTTGACGATTTCCCCGAGCCTGAAGTTCCAAATCAAAATCAGTTAAACGCTTGCGATCGGCATCCGTTTTGTCTTCAAAGTTTTTAAAATTTTCTTTTAAGGTTATCTTCTGTTCAACATCGAGGCCCTTTACGTAACCAGCACGCTGAATCAGATCGATCGGAATTGAACCGGCGGAGTCATCTTCATAAGCGACATCTATCTTACTTCCATTTTCAACAATCACTGTTGACTTTTGAAAGAAGTCAACATTCCGGATGCTCTCCAGAAACTCTAAATTACAATCGACAGCTTCATATTTTTTAAAGTTCTCAACGGCACTCAAATTCTCAATTAAGCGGCGGTCCGGATCACTTTGCATTCGCCTCGCGACACCATAGGCGGTGGCGAAAAAGACAACCGGCAGCAAGGCCATCACTGCGACACGCCCAAAAAACAAAGTCCTTTTACGCCTGTTTTTTGCTGTGCTGACTGCATCCCCGACGATTAACTCCATCGTCGTCTTTGTGAAGGAACCACCAGGCTCATGGACAGGAAGAGTGTCGAGCAAATCCCATGTTTTTTGCAAAGATTGCATTTCGGCCAGATAATTTGAATCACTGCCCAAACGGCTCTCAACCTCTTGAGTCTGCGTTTCATCCAGCTCACCATCAAGATAGGCAGTCAATTCGTCGGAGTTTGAAAATTCGACTTCGCCCGATTGTGATTCAGGATTTTCCGATTTCGAATTCATGATGCCCCCCCTTCTTCTCGTTCTAGCTCACGAGATGACTTTCCGGAGTTTAAGTAGGGAGCGAGCGCTTCTTTGAGATTCCCGCGTGCACGAGAAAGCAATGACTTGACTGCTTGTGTCGTTAACTCCATGGATTCAGCAATTTCGTTGTAGCTCATCCCCTCATATTTCGAAAGCAACATCGCCATTCGCTGCCGTGGACCAAGCGATTGAATCGCCTCACGGATCACTTTTTCCATCTCTTTTTGATCTGCCAAGCGTGTCGGCATTAAATTACTTTTATCCTTTGCCATCGTGTCCAATGGCCGAACAGGCATCGAGCCCGACGGGGACGCAACAAGATTGATCTCTTTGCGTCGTGACGACTTGCGAATGGAATTGCTCGCCACGTTGTGCGTAATTGTGTAGAGCCAGGTTGAGAACTTGGCTGTGGGGATGTAGCGTTCGCGAGCCCGATAAACTCTCAAGAAGACATCTTGCGCGAGATCCTCAGCTTGGGTGCGGTCGGAAACTAAATGTTCTAATACCATTACCAGACGCTTTTGGTGCTTTTCAACAAGAGCTTCAAACGCCGCAGCGCTCCCCTCGCGCACCTGCAACATCAGTCGCACGTCAGGGTCGAGCAACTCGTATTTCGAAGCTTTTTGTAACGATGATTCGCTAACAGACAAAGGAATTCCAAGTACAGGCAAGTTGTTAAAGTTCAATTACCATTCTAGCGTCCCTCGACTCTCTGACGAGACGCAAGGTCGACAAGAAATGTTCTAGACCAGCCATCCTAATGTTGGCTTTAACCCTCGCTTGATGATAAAACCCTGTTTGTCGAACCGAGTTTCTGTGATTTGGGGTAAATTCTGATTTCGACTGACGAAGCCCAAAAAACGTGCACTTTCGGCCTCTTTTTCTAATTCAACGCAAACAGACAGTTACCGCCAATGAAACCTGACGACCCGGTATGCCTCTGTTTTCACGTAACTCGACGAAAAGTGGTTAACTTCATCCGAATTGAAAAACCAAGCCGGCCTAGCCAACTGAGCCAATGTTTTGGTGCGGGAACGGGTTGCGGTTGGTGTCGAAAATACCTCGAGCGGTTGCTTGAACAAGAAAAATCCAAGCCCAACAACGCGGCAAATGCTAATAAAACTGAGCCCTCAGCGGCTGAGACTCCGGAAGTCAATTTTCAAGAATACGCCCGCCAGCGTGCGAAATACGTCGAAGACGGACACGGAACTCCGCCCCCCAACGCCGGATGACCTGAAAACCGTGGCGATAATGAAAGCCCAACTATCCAATATCGGGAAAAAACGTTATGATTACGCTTCGTTTCAATAACGCATTTCTGCCCAGAATTTAAAGACGGATAAAAATGGCCAAGAAGAAGGCTAAAGCAACTAAGGCCGCTGTCAAAAAAGCACCGGCCAAAAAAGCTACTACTAAGAAAAAAGCGACGAAAAAGTCTGCTTCCACCGCTACAAAAAAGGTCGAAACTGAGGCTGAAGACGAAAAGAAAGCTCCAGTCAAGAAAAAGCGGAAATCGCGGACCAAAGCGGCTGAAGTTATTCGCAGAAAGCTGTTCTGGGGAGTTTTCAATCATGCCATGAAGAGAGTCGCTCTTTATGAGTTTAATCAACGAAAAGCCGCCGAGAAGCGAGCTGCTGAACTTTCTCCCGAAGGAAAACCTCCTCACTTTGTGCAAAAGGTGAAGGAAGACATTGTCGAAGAGAAGGAAAAGAAACTGACGGCAAAGCAGTTAAAGGAACAGGCGGCTGAAGAAGCGGCCACAAAGAAAAAGAAGGCCAAGTAAGGCTGAACATCGTCGCGAGATTACCGCAAGGTGTTTCAATAGAACGCAAAAAACCGTGCTCAAAAGAGCACGGTTTTTTTGTTTCCAACGTGAGAACAGGCACAACTCTCGGCAACGTGGGCGTGATTCCGCCAACGATAAACCAGCACCGCTTTCGCGTTAATGAATTTCATTACCCTATCTACCGGGCAATGTCGTTCCAATTCGCCGAGGCAATGTCGAACCCGTGGGCCGCCAAGGGGAATAGCGGTTTGGCAGAGTTGTTCCCCCTCGCCCAGGCAGTGTGGACCAATTTCGCCCGGGAAGTGTTGACCAGTTTCGCCCAGGAAGCGTCGTGCCTCCTCGCCCAGGCAGTGTTGACCAGTTTCGACCGGGCAGCGTTGAACCCAAGCGACCACCCGGCAGGCTGGTCCAATTCCCACCGTTAACGAGGGCTTGCTCGGCGGGCAAAGTCGAATTCGCTGGTGATTTCCGATTCTCAACCGTTTTGTAACGACCCTGTCGACAACCAACGCAGACGGACATCAGGCAGATCCCAACCACAACAACTTGCAGGAATGAAGCCCATCGAATTTTCGTATTAGAGATCATAAATCTATCTATCGTACTTTTGTGGCGTAGTCATCAATCAGCTTATTTGACGCCGTTCACGGGCGCCACTTTTTCATCGAAATGCTGTTAAGAACGCAGTCTTTATCTTACTCCAACCCGCAATCCGATCAACGTGTCTCAACGTGATTGACGTAATTCCGAACGTCTTATTTACTTCCCCTGCAACCGGAGGTCGGATTTGCCTGCGTTATCAGGCCAATAGCGGGGTTTTCAGCAACCTCTTCACTGAACCTGAGCGTGCATTCAAAAACAGTCAATCGCCGCAATCCAAGACCATTCCTGCCGTTGCGGGCGATACAAAATAATCCCTTTCGCTAACCGGTAAGGTTTACCCAATAATTGACACCGCTTAAACCCGAATTTCGAACCGAGGCGTTATGAAACGGGCATTAATCACCACCTGCATTCGCTTTTCGTTGGTGAAGTAGCCTGTTTGATAAAGTCGATGACGTCAGTGCAATCTGAACTTGCGTCGAAACTGGCGCAAGCGTAACTGAGATGGTATTTGTCAACCGACCCAATGGATGGGTCAGACCGCTCGGATGCGACTAGAACCGCTGCTATCTAGCGCGAAAAACCAAGCCTCAACAGCCAACGAGGCTAACCCACTGTCCTGAGTCAATTACTCAGAACGCCAAATGATCCACGCGGCCAATAATCATTAGCGTTGGGTAGGTTTGGTGGAATAGATAGCACGGAAAAACTCAAGGAGACGAGTCTCGATGAAAATTAAATTAGCTGCTTTAACGCTCTTGTGCGTTGCCATGATCTGCAGCGAAAGCAATGCTGACCTTTTGGGTCGCATGCTTGGAAAAAGTGGATGTGGCGAATGTGAAGCTGCTCCAACATGTTGCGAAACTCCCGATCCGTGTTGCGGAAGAGGAATCAGTATCAGCCTCCACATCGGCCTTCCTGGGCGATTGTTCAAAGGATGCGGATGCAAGCCTGAGTGTGAAGAGCAAGTAGTAGACGCATGTGATGATGGTTGCGGTGGTGGACGAGTCAAAGCAATGTTCGCCAAAGTATTCAACGGTTGCTGCAAAGAAGACGCCTGTGCGGAACCTGAGCCTGCCTGCGAAGAAGCCGACGACTGCGGTTGCAAACTATTCTCTCGCGGACTCTTCTCTCGTTGCTGCGACAGCGGTTGCGAAGAAGAAGAACCAGCCTGCGAAGACGCTTGTGGAAGCGGAATGAACCTAGACCTTCGCGGTCGGGTTAGCGGTCTTGTGTCACGAATCGGAAGCTTGGGATGCAACTCTTGCGGTTGCGAAGAAGCCCCTGCTGCTGAGCCTGCACCAGCTTGCGAAGATTCTTGCGGATGCGGAATGAACCTTGACCTTCGTGGTCGAGTAAGCGGTCTTGTTTCACGAGTTGGAAGCATGGGATGCAACTCTTGCGGTTGCGAAGAAGCCCCTGCTGCTGAGCCTGCACCAGCTTGCGAAGATTCTTGCGGATGCGGAATGAATCTTGACCTTCGTGGTCGAGTAAGCGGTCTTGTTTCACGAGTTGGAAGCATGGGAAGCAACGCTTGTGGTTGCGAAGAAGCTCCTGCAACTGATTGCGAAAGCGATTGCGGTTGCGGACGACCAGCGGTTGTTAAGAACATCGTTGCTCGCATGCCTCGCCCAGGTCAAAACTGTGGTTGCGAAGAAACTCCAGCTTGTGACGATCCTTGCAAGGCAAACTTGCTAGATCGTATCCGTCAGGTTGGAAATCGCTGCAACGATGGTTGCCGAGTTTTCCAGAACTCTGGTTGCTCTGACTGCGAAACCGCAGATGAAGAAGCTGCTGGTGACGATCAAGCTGCTAAAGGCATCAAGGTTGATCCAAGCTTGTTCATGTCTTTCCGAGGTTAATCTCCGCTCGCTGTAGCATTTCGATCTTCAGCGACGACGCCCTCTAAGGGCAATTAAAAACAAAAGCGGTTTGGTGATTTCACGCCAAACCGCTTTTTTTATTGTCTGGCCAATTTTTCGAAACGGCGATCAATCCCCAGATTTACTCCACTTTTAAACAACAGACGGCGTACCCCAGAAGATCATCCGAAGACCGATAAAAATCGCGAAGCTTCTCAAGCGATTCGGGGGTGTCTGCCAGTTCGAAAGGGGGAGGGGCAATCCCCAGGGACTCAAATTTCCCGAGCAACCGCTCAGTCAAAAACTCGACCGCCTCAGTCGTCCTCCCCAACCGTGATAGAAACTCGACATAGGTCTCTTCTACGACGGGGCCTAATTGATCTGCTTCGCTCGCCGCCGTCTTTGCAAGAAAATGCTCAATCGCTGTGTCGACGTCTTTCCCCAGCAACGCGTTATAAAAAAGCTGGTGATCGTGATAGGTATCCTCAAAAGGCGCGTTCCCAGGATATTTAAAATCCTCATGTAGCCGGCTTCCATATTCCGCCAACTCACTAACCTTTAGCAATGACTCTCGATCATCAACCGGCCTCGCAATGCGCATCACCGATGCCAGATGAGTGGTATCAATGTGGTGCGCGCCGCCTGTAGTCAAATCTGGATACATCTGCAACCAGTCCACCAGACGACGATCCCCGGACTGAGACGCTGGAACGTTCTCGCTGTTCCCCACGGCCGACCCTGCCTCCGCATTTTCAATTGCATATTTGACGTTCTCGATCAACTCCAGATAGATATGATCCAACAACTCCTCTGCCATCTTTTTTTGAGTCTCTGCGTCAAATCGATTCGCTTGAGTATCAAAAGTTGTGATCCCATTGCAGGTACCATAGTTCTTCAGTAACAGGCGGTACCCATACACCGGTGCAGCGCCCTGCGAAACCGCCATGTCAATCAAAGCGTCAATCGATTCCTCATCGGCTTCAATTTTTCGAATCAATTTTTCATTCAGCTCTTTATCTCCGACAGGCTGCAAATACATCCAGCCTTCTTGGAACTTCCCCAACTTAAAGAACAAGATGCCAATTTCTCGACAGGCCTCTAACAAGCTGTCTTCCAGTTGTCTTTGCTGAGTCTCATCAAGATCATCAGGTTGTTTGGAATAAATTAGAGGAAGCCCAAGCTGGTACCGGCATCGCATTTTCAAAACTTCAAACAGTTTAAAAAAATCTTGTTCACGACGAAAATGCTGCTCAAGAAAATCTAAAGCAGGCTCAACACCAGATTCCGTGACAACTCGTGAAAACTCTTCAAATGGAATAGATGACATTTAATGCTGCACTAGCAAGTGGTTAGTAAACGTAAAACGAAGCAACTCGAAGAGACTCCGCCGCCCCAGATGGGCGTCTGCCCAGCAGTTTCGAACTCTCCAACTCGCGTTCCCAAAGAAAATCAATATACCACACGTTTTCATTCAACGTGATAGTTCACTCTCCCCGAGATTGTCGCTCAGCGTTGTTTGCAATCGCAGCCCCCCCGGTCTTGGCAGCAACATATTTTCCTCTAGCATTGGGGCATGAAAGAGCTCAGACATTTCGAAGACCTCATTATCGCGGTGATTGGCGAAAGTGACGCCAGCAACTGCGCGGAGATCATTGAGGCAGGTGGGGGAATAACGCGATCATTTTTATTGAGTCAAAAACCCGACGCTCGTGATCAAGCCAATGAATTTGCAAATCGCATTTTAACGGCTGACATTGACACTGTTATTTTTGTAACGGGCGTTGGCGTTCGGGCAATTATTGACCAAGCATCCAAAAGTGTCGATCAACAGAGGTTTCTTGATTGCCTCGCCGACATCCATACCGTTGCCGGGTCCCAATCCGCCGTCAATGCGCTGCAGCAATTCGAAATCACTCCAAAAATCTCGATTCATTCTTCAAATTCATGGCGTGACATTTTGATCGCACTCGACCGATCATTTCCAGTCGTGAATCAATCAATCGCTCTCGAAGAATCCGAATCGATCTACAGCCTGATCAGCGGCCTTGAGGCACGCGGAGCGAGAGTTGTCAAAATCCCTTTGTTCACCGCACCTTCGTCGACGTGGGCTCCGGTCGCAACTGATTTTTTCGAACAACTTGAAGCAGGCGAATTTCACATAATCCTATTCCCATCTCCGGAAAACGCAGTAAGATTTTGTACGCTCGCCAAACAATTTGGCAGAGCAAAACTAACCCCTCACTTGCTAGATAACCATCTTGTGTTGGCAATCGGTAAGGACACAGCAGAAATCCTCTCCGATCGAGGATTCACGGTAGACTATTCCACTGAGACGACTGATCCGGTGGAAGGTGTTGAAGAAATAAAAACACAGATCAGCCAAATTACAAAACAAAAATCGATTATTAGAGTTAGCATGTCAGGCCCAACAACCAACAACTCAGATCCCAACGCTCCTTGGTATAACAGCCCATTCATGAAAGCATGCCGTGGTGAACCAACCGACGTCACGCCAATCTGGATGATGAGACAGGCCGGACGATACATGTCCGAGTATCGAGAAGTTCGCAGTAAAACGTCATTTCTGGAACTTTGCGCAAACCCCCAACTCTGCAGTGAGGTGATGTGCACTGCCGTCAATCGACTCGGAGTCGACGCAGCCATCATTTTTTCAGACCTACTCCCAATTTTAGTCCCGATGGGCTGCGATCTAGAATTTGTCAAAGGAGATGGCCCGGTAATTCACAACCCCGTGAGAACTGCCGCAGATATCGATCGCATCAAACCCCTGGAATCCAATGACCCACTCCAATTCGTGATGGACACGGTCAAACAGACTCGCACAGATTTACCAGCGGACATGCCACTGATCGGATTTGCAGGTTCCCCGTTCACACTTGCAAGCTACATGATCGAAGGGGGCTCAAGCCGCAATTACGCATTTACCAAAACGCTCATGTATGGAGATCACGGGGCCTGGGATCAGCTCATGCAACATTTGGCGAACTCAATTTCACTTTACCTTTTAGGACAAATTGAAGCCGGCGCTCAATGCGTTCAACTCTTCGATTCATGGGCAGGTTGCCTGAGCTTTGAAGATTACAAAACCTACGCCCACCCCTACGTCAAACGGATCATCGCCAGCCTTCCCTCAAACGTACCGGTGATTAATTTTGCGACGGGTAATCCAGCACTACTGCCGTTACTTGCCGACACACGCGCGGCCGTGATTGGTATCGACTGGAGAACGCGGCTCGATGACGCATGGCAGACGGTTGGCTACGATCGAGCCGTTCAGGGAAATCTCGACCCCACCGTGTTACTCACCAATCCTACCGAAATCAAGAAACATGCAAAGTTTGTGCTTGATCAAGCAGGTGGAAGGGCAGGGCACATTTTTAATCTCGGGCATGGTATTCTCCCCCAAACCCCAGTCGACAATGCAATCGCCCTAGTGGATGCAGTCCACGAGCTAAGCCAGCGGTAACCAATCAAGCTACAATAAATTTCATCAGGAGATCCAATAAACAGGTGCCTCAGAGATCCTCGCTGAAATTCACTCGTTGCTCGTCCTGACTGCCTGAATATCCATTAAAAATTGAGTCTTACGGTAAAATCTTGCCTCGAGTCTTGATGGAAATTCAATGGAACCGCCGGTCTACCCCCCCCGTTAGATGGCATGCAATAAAAAATATTGGAAATCCATCTTCAAACTGGCAAAATTAAATGAATTAGCGTGAAACATTTCGGTTCACGCGTGTGATTCGATCAGGCTGAAATAATAACTCATAAAACGATACGATCCACGCTTTTGCTTCAATTAACTTTCCTAGCTTGATGGTTCACCCGGTTCAGTAAGTTATTCGCAATTTTAAACCCGGCTTAAAGATCGGCGACTACTATTTCAATTGACCACGCTAACCCTGTTTCTTTTAAATCAAGACTGCAATTAGCAAGTCAAAAGGCGCGTGATTTACTTTTAAGCGAACGCGTTACTCAAGGGCATTGGGAAGGGCAACTCTCAGCGTCGGCACTCTCAACAGCAACTGCAATCAGCGCGCTTTCGTTTTTCCGATCGTCTGATGCTTGCAGCCCAGAATTGGCAAAACAAATCGGCACTCAAGTCGATGCCGGACTCGCTTGGCTTAAGTTACAACAAAATGAGGATGGTGGCTGGGGAGACACAGGGCTTAACTATTCCAATATTTCCACAAGCATGCTTGTCGTTGCCGCACTGCACGCGAGCAATCGTCGAGTTGAATTCAAGGACTCAATTGAGCAGGCCGAATCTTACATCGAATCTGAGGGAGGCATTGCTGGCCTGCGTCGGAGATATGGCAAGGACAAAACATTCGCGGTGCCAATTCTGGCAAACTGCGCGTTGGCTGGGCTTGTTCCGTGGAAAGAAGTCGCGACGCTACCATTCTTTGCCGCTTGTGTTCCCCGGCGTTTTTACAGTCTGATACAACTCCCAGTTGTCAGCTACGCCGTGCCAGCATTGGTCGCAATTGGCCAAGCCAAATTTATTCTTGACCCACCGCGGAATCCAATTTCCCGAACAGTTCTGAAATGCTTTATCAAGCCAAGCCTAAGAGTGCTGGAAAATATGCTACCAGCCAGCGGCGGATTTCTGGAAGCAGTTCCTCTGACCAGCTTCGTGTCCATGGCACTGATTAAAACCGATCGGGCGAGCCACGCAGTTGCCCAAAAAGGGGTGCAATTTTTACTCAATTCCTTTCGCTCCGAGGGGGACAAACTAGGAAGCTGGCCAATCGATACCAACTTGGCAACTTGGAATACAACTCTGGCGATTAATGCCTTGGCGAATCATCCTGAATCCTTTACTCACGAATGCTCAATCAATTCTCAGCGATGGGATACCTGCGTTAACTGGGTGCTGAGTTGCCAAAACCAAGAAACTCACCCATTTACCGGAGCTGCCCCGGGAGGATGGGGGTGGACCGATCTGAGCGGCGCCGTCCCTGATGCCGACGATACACCGGGAGCACTTCTTGCTTTAAAAAAATTCAGTCAACTCAGTACCAAGGGGGGAGACCGGGAAAACACCCGTGCCTCCGAAATTCAACAAGCAGGCGAACTTGGAGTCGATTGGTTAATCAAATTACAAAACGCCGATAAAGGGTGGCCAACATTTTGTCGTGGCTGGTTAAACCTTCCCTTTGACCGAAGCGGAACGGACATTACAGCTCATGTCATTCGAAGTTTTCTTGCTTGGCGCGACGAAATCAGCGACTTGAAAAGCCGTAAAACTAAGGTCAACCGTGCGATTAAAACAGGGTTTGCCTACCTGAAACAGCACCAAGAAAAGGACGGAAGCTGGCTACCACTCTGGTTTGGAAACCAGGACATGCCGGAGGACATCAACCCGTTTTACGGAACCGCTAAAGTCCTTCTGGCTTATCGCGATGGAAATCTGCTCGATACCAAAGAAGCTCAATTTGGTTTAAGATGGTTACGAGAAAATCAAAACGATGACGGGGGTTGGGGCGGAGGCCCTTCAACCAACTGGCACAACCCAGTTCTGGGCAATAGTAGTGTTGAAGAAACGGCACTCTGCACAGAAATCATGCTGGATGACCCAAATCCGGAATCTCAGAATGCCGCCCAAAACGGCATTCGCTGGTTACTCGAAGCAACCGAGTCAAATTTAATTACCGAGGCATGGCCGATCGGATTTTATTTCGCCAAGCTTTGGTATTTTGAAAAATTGTACCCACTTATTTTTGCAACTTCGACTCTTAATCGCGCTTTGCGATTTCAAGAAGATAACGAGAGTTACAAAACCTAGTAGTTACAAAACGTAATACTTAATAACTGAAACGACGACTAACCAATCCGCGACTTAAATTGAGACGAAGCGAAGCCAGCCTTATTTTTGACTCGCGATTTTAATAACCGTTAGGATTCAACTTGACGACGACCAATATAAACAGTCCCTCCGAAACGGACAGTTCAACCGAGCAATCCCAATCGGAGAAACCAGTTCGCCGTTCGCGTCGGCGAAAAACAGCTCATCTAAAGATGGTCCCTTCTTCGAAGGACCAGCGTGAATCGCTGCGCCTGAAGTGTCAGGCAATCGCCGACACACTCGATCGCAACCTCCCTCCTTCCAAGGATGAACTGGAAGCATTGTGTCGACAACTATTGATCGATGAGGGCGAACCAGAAGGTTACCTTGGCTGGATCATGGTTGTTCTTTCCAGCTGTTTTTGGGAAGAGCAAATCAAGTCCACCCCTCACTCTCGACGGCTGTTCTTACTACCTCACTGCCTCAAGCATGCAGAAGGTTGCCCCGCAGATTACGATGAGTTTGGACTCGCCTGCAAGACTTGTGGCGCGTGCAGCATTGCTGACTTCCGTGCCTCCGCGGAGGAACTCGGATATAAAGTGCTGGTCGCAGAGGGCTCTCCGATCGTTCTTAAAATTATCGTTAGTGGCCATGTCGATGCCATCGTAGGCGTCGCCTGCCTCAATGTTCTCGAAAAAGCGATCGACAAGATTATGCTCGCGGGAATACCCTGCATGGCCGTTCCACTACTTTCCAGTGACTGCCGAAACACCAGTGTCGATGAAGACTGGGTTGAGCAAATGGTGAGAGTTCCCTTCGAAGATTCAAAACAAGAGACGCGAAGTTATATCCATCTCCTCCGCGAATCATCCAAGCTTTTCGAGCGTGAGCATTTAGAACGACTTGTCCCGCGAATCAGAGGTGGAAAATCCCTCGCTGAAGCAAACGGACAAGGCGTCGGTGCGCTCGATCCAATCGCCGCAACCGAAGCAATTGCCTACGACTTTTTGTCTGCAGGCGGAAAACACTCTCGGCCTTTCATCACGTTAGCCGTTTATGATGCTGTCAGCGGTGGCGAAGCAACCCTTTCGCATGGAAACGAGGTGGTTGCTGATTACCCTGACGCCATTCGTCGAGCCGCAATGTCGATTGAGACTTTTCACAAAGCCTCTCTGGTTCACGATGACATCGAAGACAATGATCAATTTCGGTACGGAGCCGAGACGCTGCACATCAAATATGGCATCCCAACGGGAATCAATGTTGGGGACTATCTGGTCGGCATGGGCTATCGCCTAGTAAGCCGAGACCGACAGGAACTCGGAGCTGAAACAGCCGCTGATATTCTGGACTACCTCGCCGAGTCACATCAACGACTGGCCGAAGGACAAGGTGCTGAACTAATTTGGCGTGACAGTAAAAACCGCACGCTAAAGCCAATTGATGCGTTGAAAATTTATGCATTGAAAACAGCACCCGCCTTTGAAGCAGCGTTTTACAGTGGTATTCGCTTAGCCGGACCGGCCGAACCGTACCTCAAACCAGTTCGCGCGTTCGCAAGAAATCTCGGGGTTGCCTTTCAAATTTTGAATGACTTAAAAGATTGGGAAAAAGACGACGATAACAAAAGGCTTGTTGGTGGCGATCTACTCGGTGGCCGTCCAACGGTGCTCTTGGCTCTCGCCCTTGAAAACCTTAAAGATGAACAACGAACGGAATTGCTGGATCTGGTAAACGGACGCTCCGATCTTTCCTCCGAGCAAAAAGTTTTACGCACCAGAGCACTTTATTATGAAGCGGGAGTTTTCGCCAAAGCCTACCAGCTAGTCGACAAACACCAACAAAAGGCCGAGCAAGTCGCTGATGAAATCCAACCGGACGAACTTCGCCGCCTGATGTATTACCTTGTCGATACCGTGCTCGACCACTCCGCCGAGGTCAAGCCCACGATCGACATCCAGCACCTTTCGTTTAACGAGGTCCTTCCCATTGTCTCTATTGGCCAATCGTCTTAATTGGTCAATCGTCTTAATTGGAACGTCACCTCGACCATAGAAATTGAACGCTCCAGATTTACTTGATTCTTTTCCAGACGGCACCAACTCATCCCGGCAACTCACGATTTATGATCTATGGATAAAACACCACAATCTGCGGATGTCGAACTGGAACAACTGGTTGGCTTGTTCTATCAAGATGCAAACGATCTAGGCGTTTTCCAACAAGTCGAAGCCGATCAACTTTCCACGGTTGGACGGTCGCTTCTGGCCCACGACCAACACATGACGGTAACGGTCGAAAAGCGACATCAGTGCTCGGTTGATGTCGTCGTCATGGAAACCCGCACGGACGAAAATTATTACTCGCGAAAAATATTGCTTAAGCGTCAGTCCGATGACTGCGTGGTTCAGTTTGGCATCGTGAGAATTAACAAAGCGTATCTCACCAAGATGGTGCAGGATGAAATCGAAAAACTGGAAACGCCTCTCGGCCGAATCTTAATTAACCACGATGTGCTGCGGACAGTCAAATTACTGAGCTTGCTGAAAATTGAGTGCGGTGAGGAACTGGCAAACATGCTTGGACTGGAGACCGGTTCTTTATGCTATGGCAGAACAGCCCTTATTTACTGCAACGGTTCTCCAGCAATTGAACTGCTCGAAGTTGTCAGTGAATGCCCCCCGACTCCCGCCCCTTAATCTTCCAACACGCCAATCGCCCACTCAAACTGATCTATGAAAATTCTTCTGACCAATGACGATGGGTGGGGATTTGAGGGCCTCCTTGCTTTAGAAGAGGTGGCTCAGCAATTTGGTGAAACGTGGATTGTGGCTCCTGAGAAACCGATGTCAGGAATCTCTCACCAATTGACGTTTGAACGGCCCATGCGGTTCCAGCAAAAACAAGAACGCTCTTACGCCCTCGATGGCACGCCTGCAGACTGCGTTCGTGTTGCGATGACACAACTCGACGTTGAATTTGACTGGGTGCTCTCAGGTGTGAACAAAGGAGCAAACCTAGGCGCGGACACCTGTGTCTCAGGAACGGTTGCCGCAGCGAGAGAAGCCAGCCTCTTTGGTTGCCCCGCGATCGCGTTGTCGCAACACCTTCGAAAATTCAAGCAGCCATTCGATTGGTCAAAGACAGTTCGAATGGCGAAAAACATTCTGCCTCAATTGATGGAACAGCCCTTTCCGCCACGCCGTTGGGTGAATATCAACTTCCCCGATGTCAATCCGAATGATCACGAATCAGTGAAGCTCGTCGAGACACAGTTAGACCCGGCTCCTTTACCTGCCAAGTACACCAAACTCGCAGACGGGCGGCTACTCTACTGCGGTGTTTACAATGACCGTCCGCGAAAACCCAATCATGATGCCGAGGTTTGTTTTTCAGGCAACATCGCCGTCACCTTTCACGACTGATCCAGCTCAAAATTGTGTTCCTGGGCTACTGAAGAGAACGTTCTTTTCGATTTCGATGTTTGAAAATACACGGCAAACTAACCCTGACTTTCGATTCTTAATTTTCGGTCAGTCGGGTGCTATTTACCCAAAGTGCCGTGGTTTAAACTAATCCGACGTGCTGATCCCCCTTTCAACGGACACGACAATGAGATTAGTAATTATTTTGATGGTGTTAAGCCTCTTGGTTCTTCATCAGGATTTTTGGAATTGGAACCGGGAAGAACTTTCCTTTGGCTTCCTACCAATCGGCCTTACCTATCACATCGGTATTTCATTAGGTGCGGCATTTGTTTGGTGGTTCGCATGCACTTTTGCCTGGCCGCCTGAGATCGACACGGCTGATGAGCAAGCCTCCGAATCGGGAGAGCAAGCATGAGCTATCTACTCGCGATGAACGATGGTCAAATCCGCTTTTCGATTATTTTAGTCTATCTTGGGCTTCTGCTTGGATTGGGATTTTTCGCGAGTCGACTATTTCGCGGCACCAAAGACGACTACCTGCTTGCCAGTCACTCCATCGGGCCGTTCTTGTTATTGATGAGCATGTTCGGAACCACGATGACCGCCTTCGCATTGGTTGGTTCATCAGGCGAAGCATTCAAAAAAGGGATTGGCGTATACGGCATGCTCGCATCGAGTAGTGGAATCATCCATTCCCTTTGCTTTTTCCTTATCGGAGTAAAAATCTACCGCTTCGGGAGGAAACATGGTTACTCAACTCAAATTCAGTTCTTCCGTGATCGTCTCGAAAGTGATCTGATCGGTCTGATCCTGTTTCCAATCCTCGTAGGTCTGATCATCCCCTATCTGTTGATTGGAGTCATGGCTGGCGGAGGCGTGATTGCCGTCCTAACCGAAGGAGCTTTCCCAAATCTTGGCCTTTCAGAAAACGGATCCATCCCGCCTCAATACGGTTCGCTTTTGATCTGTGGCGTGGTTTTAATTTACGTATTCTTTGGTGGAATGCGTGGCACCGCTTGGGCGAACGCGTTTCAGACCACCGTTTTCATGGGGCTTGGCGTTGTCACTTTTGTGATGCTCGCTAACCGCTTAGGAGAAGGGCAAACATTGCTCGAAAGCTTGAAAAATGTCACTGCCAAAGTGCCGTCTTCGAAGTTAACCCGGGCGGGCATGAGTCAAACACTGTTTTTGAGCTACATGTGCATTCCTCTTTCGGTCGCCATGTTCCCGCATCTGTTCCAGCACTGGTTAACGGCAAAGAGTTCTGCAAGCTTCAAAGTACCCGTCATCTGCCATCCAATTTTTATCATGATTGTTTGGGTTCCCTGCGTCTTGATTGGAGTTTGGGGAACGACGGTTGACCTTCCCGATATTCGACCGAATGATGTCCTACCTTACTTGGTAAACAATGAAATTGGGGCATTCATGGGGGGGCTACTCTCCGCCGGAATTTTAGCCGCGATCATGTCTTCGCTCGACAGCCAATTTCTATGCATCGGCTCAATTTTCACGAACGATATCGTCCTTCACTATCTCGACGAGTCAAAGATATCTGAAAAACGTCAAGTTTGGATTGCACGAATCTTCGTCATCCTTATCGTAGGAATCACTTATGTCCTTAGCCTTCAAGGCTATCGCAGTGTCTTTACGATGGCGGTCTGGTGCTTTAGTGGTTTTGCAGGTCTATTTCCAATCGTATTTGCCGCGCTTTACTGGAAACGATTGACCGCCGCCGGCGCTCTTTCGGGAACCCTGGCGATGGTGGGGAGTTGGCTCTATTTATTCCAACAATCCGGCTACGGTGCAAACACCGAGTTTGCGCTTTCCCCTTTTGGCAGTGAGTATCCCCTCATGCCAGTGGTTGCCATCATTCTCTGCTCGACCGTGGCCATGCTCGTTACATCGTTCATCACGCCGCCACCCTCTCAAAAAACACTCGATAAGTTCTTTCGTTCTTAAACTTAAGCAACGACAGCCTGACACAAACTGAAAGCCTTCCGTCACCAATGTCATCTCGAAGACGACTCAAATCTACATCGGCTGAACCTGAAAAACACTTTGTCGACATGGCGGAATGGCTCGCCATGGAATCTGCCGCAGAAATCAAAAGAATGGAGGAGCGGCGCCGAATCCAAAATACCGGCGATGCCGAAAAATCCGGGGAAACGATTCTCGACGTTGTCGTCACCGATGATGTAAGAGGGCTTGGCGGGCACCAACTTGTAACCTTTAAACGTCGAAATGAGACCCTGCGGATGCCCTGGCACCGACTTCGCGTTGGAGCACCGGTGGTGGTTTCGCCATTCCAACGAGATGGAAAATCGGAGACCGGCGTTGTCAGTCGCAAGCGAAACGACTCAATCCAAATTGCCCTTAATCGTATTCCTCGTGGCGATGTATTCCGAATCGATCTTACAGCGGATGAAGTAACACGTCAGAGGCAGCTTGCTGCCATCATGACAGCGAAAGACTCCCGTGGCCGACTGGGACATCTCCGCGCGATTTTAATGGGGGAAAAACAGCCGCGATTCACAACCAAGCCGTTCGAAATCGATTTCAAAAGCGAGTTGAATGAATCACAAAAAGCAGCCGTCAAATTTGCATTGTCTGCTGAAGATCTGGCAATCATCCACGGGCCGCCCGGGACGGGTAAAACCACCACCGTTGCCGAACTTATTGTCCAAGCGGTTCACCGGTCAGAGAAAGTGCTTGCCTGCGCACCGAGCAATACTGCAGTCGACAATTTACTAGACCGACTCGTACGGGCCGGCACGCGGGTAGTCAGGATCGGCCACCCCGCTCGAATTACAGAACGCCTTCGTAACTACTCACTTGATGGAATCGTCGAACAACACGAGAACACCGCCGTCATTAAAGATATGATTCGAGAAGCGGAAGCGCTGTTTCGCCAATCAGAAAAATGGACACGTGCGAAACCCCAACGTGGTGCTCGCGAAAGCATGAAACGAGAAGCAAAACGATTGATGGCTGATGCCAAACGGTTAGAACGCCAGGCGATCAGTTCAATTCTCGATCAGGCAGATGTGATTTGTGCTACGACAACTTTCAATCCTGACACCCTTGCGGATCGATGGTTCGACCTCGCTGTGATCGACGAGGCGTGCCAGAGCACCGAACCGGGTTGCTGGGTTCCACTTTTGCGATCAGACAGAGTCGTGCTTGCTGGTGATCACCAACAATTACCCCCTACGGTTCTCTCCAGCGAAGCTGCGCAACAAGGTTTTGCCAAAAGCATGATGGAGCGGCAAATAGAACTATATGGCGATGACGTTGCAAAGATGCTGACAGTTCAGTACCGAATGCACCATCAAATCATGAATTTTTCATCATCGCAGTTCTACCAAAATGAATTAAAAGCCCATCCTTCGGTTGTGGACCACACACTCCATGAAATCGATGGAATTGACCCCTCCGAGTTCTCCGGCCAAATCATGAGCTTCATCGATACCGCAGGAGCTGGCTGGGATGAAGAATTAGAACCCAATGGGCTGAGTAAAAGAAACCCCAACGAAGCCAACCTAGTTGTCAAGAAAGTCCAGACGCTGCTCGATGCTGGCCTGCCTAAAAAAGACATTGCTGTAATCGCTCCTTATGCCGCACAAGTTCGATTGCTTCGGGATCTCTTCGCAGGCGAGGGGCCAGAAGTCGACACCGTCGATGGGTTTCAGGGCCGGGAAAAAGAGGCAGTCGTTATCTCACTGGTGAGAAGTAATTCGCAAAACGAGATTGGCTTTCTGGCAGATCGCCGGCGGATGAACGTCGCTCTAACCCGGGCACGTCGAAAACTGATCGTGATTGGCGACAGTTCCACGCTCGGAATTGATGAGTTTTACCGAGAGTTCTTCGAATACGTCGAATCCATTTCCGGTTATTTGACGGTGTGGACCGAGAACGAGGACTAAGAAAAATCTAGAGTTCAGAAAGCAAACTGTTGCTCACGTGCGTGCCGTTCTCGCACCTGAAAAATTGACTGCCATGAGGACTAAGATTAACCCTGCCGCAGCCAACTGAACCGCGATCTGCCAATCCTGCCACCGGGTGAAGAAAACCAACAGACTGAGGACCAGCAAAACACTTCTCAACGGAAATGACAACGACTTAAAGGCAAATCCAGCAATCGAGGCTGCAAGGCCAAGGATGCCAACCAGAGTAATGCCCACCATCATCACGATCATTCCCGGCGGCGCCGCTTCATTATTGATCGTCAGCATCAGCAATTCGGGTTTCAGGACAAAAGCAAAAGGAAGTGCGAACCCCACCAAGGCAAATCGAAAAGCGGAAAACGCAGCCTTCATCACGTCTGCCTTCGCAATCGCCGCCGCCGCGTAAGCAGCCAAGGCGACGGGCGGAGTGACCATCGACATCATTCCAAAGTAAAAAATAAACAAATGTGCAGCGAGCGGGGGCGTTTTTAACGTCGTCAATACCGACCCTACCAAGATTGCCATCAGGAGATAACAGACAGCGGAAGGCAAGCCCATCCCCAGAACAATCGTAGACACCATCAATAACAGCAGCGCTAAAATTGCACTGTCGTTCGCAAAGGCTTGAATCTTGGCAGGCAAGGACGCCCCTAAACCAGTCAAATCAACCACACCTAAAATGATTCCGACGCAGGATGCCGCAACGATTAGTGCCATCCCCCCTTTCGCCGCACCCACCAACGCCTGGATGACTTTGGGAAAACTCAAGCGAGTCAACTCACTGAATTGACTCAAAACTAAAATCCCAATAAGACTCACGCTAACGGATCGGTAGGGCGTAAAACCAGTAAGGAGCATCGCTATTAAAATCACGAAAGCTCCGAAGAAAACAAAACCCTGATATGCTGACATCGGGCTCTCTGACTCAGGCTCAAGCTCGCTCTCCGCGTCGGCACCTATTCGCTTGGAATGGAAGTGCACGGTCAACAGCAAAGCCGTGTAATACAAAATTGCGGGGATCAGTGCGGCCTTAATAATTTCAACATAGGTCACCGCTGGCTCAACCAACTCAAGCATCATATAGGCACCGGCACCCATGATCGGAGGCATCAAAGCCCCTCCGGAGCTCGCAGCCGCCTCGACTCCCGCAGCGGACTCTGAATCAAACCCGGAGCTTTTCATCAATGGGATCGTAAACGTACCGGTTGTAGCCGTATTGGCAACAGCGCTTCCAGAAAGTGAGCCCATCAATCCGCTACTCACAACAGCTACTTTTGCAGGCCCGCCAGAGCTGTTCTTAAATAAGTTTCGAGCAAGTTTTATGACGTAAGCCGTCGCACCAGTCTGCTCAAGTAACGTTCCAAACAAAACGAACAAGAAGACGTAATTAAACATTACTTTCAGCGCTACGCCGAACACACCGCCTGATTGCAAAAAAGACTTTTGAGCAATTTGCCCCCAGGAAGAACCACGATGCGGGAACAGCCAGTCCGGCATACTGGCTCCAAAAATCGCGTAGGCAATAAACAGGCTGCAAAGAATCGGCAACGTCCAGCCGATCGCTCTTCGCGTAGCTTCAAGAATTAGAACCAGCCCGGTTCCAGCGATGAAAAAATCAAAAGGTTTTTCATTTCCCGCACGATCCCCTAAAAGGATACCATCGACCCAAAACCTTTCCAGTCTTTGCTCACTCTGCACAAAGATGTAACCAAAAACGGCAACGGTTAACAGCATCAAGCCAATGTCAATTGCGCGACCAAATCGCCAGTCTGGTTTCTCCTTGACCAGAGGTCGACTGAGAAACACGAGTAGCAATCCCAACATCCCAAACATGGCGAGGTTGGGTTGTGGATCAAAGAGGTTGAAGTTAGCTGCGGCCAACACAAATAACGACAACACAACCGCCAACACGCAATAGACAAAATTCTTGCTGGATGCGAAACGATCAGTCATGGATGGAGGCGATTGGTTGATTGTGTTTTCAGTAAGCCATCAGCAAGCAATCGAAAGTGTGTTTGCCAAGCAAAAGTGCAACGTTCGTCATTCGGCGTTCGGCCAGATACCAATTTCTTTGTAGAACTTAATCGCGCCTGGGTGAAAGGGAACACCTGTATCTTTCGTCGCATTCTTAGGGTTGAGGGCCTTCCCGGCAGGGTGCTTTTCAGCGATCTGGGCGCGGTTTTCGTACATTAATTTGGTCAATTGATAGACGACCTCTTCATCTACTTTTTCGTGTGTAATTAATTGCATATTACCGACATTTAAGCCCACCATGTCTTCGTTAAGATCACTATAGGCTTCGGCTTTTACGGGCACAGGAAAGTAGAACGGGTACTCCTTCAGTTTTTCCGGGGCGTTCTTGTCGAGTTCAATAAATACGACGTCCTGAGACGCACACAATTGAGTGACGGCAGGAATCGGAATCGCACCTCCCATGAATGCTGCATCAGCCTTTCCATCAGACAACATCTCTGCAGCGGAAAGGTAATTCCCTGGAATCACATCGCCCAAATCTTCATAAGTAACCCCGTGCGCTGCGAGCAAGGGCTTGAGGAAGTAGTCAAAGCCAGCACCAGCAGGCCCAAGTACTACACGCTTACCCTTCAGGTCCGAGATCTTCTTAATCCCAGATCCTTCGGTAGTTACAAAAATCCCGACATTGGGTGCTAACGTCGCAACGGTTCGAACCGCATGAGGCGTTTTCCAAGACCCCTCTCCAAGATTTGCAAAGTAAGCAATCGCAGCATTAGCCATGCCGAATTCAATATCTCCCGATTCCAGTTTCCGAATATTTTCCTGAGTTCCTTTGGTGCCCTGACTTGTAACGACCCAGTTAAGCTCACCTTTATTAGCCTCGACAACGCTCGAAATTGCGTTACCAACGGGAGCAAATGCACCACCGGCAGGCGCAGTTCCAACCGTGATAAACTGCCGACCAGTATCGCCAGAGCCTCCACCGGCGACGCCTTCCTTTTTCTCACACCCCGTCAGCATCAGCGAAAAGATCGCCAGAATGCAAATCGCACCATTGGACAAACTTAAAAAACATTCACGTCGTTGAGACATCTTCGTCATCCCTTTTAAAGTTCTATCTATGGGCCGTTGGCGACCCCATCCCGATCTATGATAACACCCCCCCCATCGCCCCTCTATAGGGCAATTCTCAGCGAGGGTTCCAAATTAAAAACACTTCGCACCTTTGTTACATCCCTTTGCCGCATCTCCCTAACGGGGAGAACCAAGAGCGTAAAATTATTGTTGCGTTTTCTTATCGCTAAGTTTCTTCAACTCGATTTTACGAAACTGAGTGGGATGGCTCTCAGACTGCAGAGAAATGGTTCCACTCTCGAGCATTAGATTTCCATCGACAATAAACGGACGAGCCTCCCCATCACGTTCATCTAATTGTGGTTTGGTGTATTCCAATACCACTTTACCATCAACCCAGTGGCGGATTACATCATTGCCACGGACCTCAACCTCGACCGTGACCCACTGGTCACCACGGAACGAAGGCGAATTGCTGCTTGTGCAATGGCGTTTGAATAATTTCCCATCCATCACCACATTTGTGCCGGGCGTGCATAAATTAAGAGTCGTTCGTTCGCCCGTATCACCCGCTCCCAGCAATTGGACTTCAATTGAAACTGGAAACTTCTGGTTAAGTTTCATCTTCGCGGGATCTTGACCGTGCAGCATCAGACCGTTGTTACGAAACGCCCACCCCGGACCGTTCTCGACTTGATCGCCAGTGAATCGATATTCCACTCTCAAGAGGTAATGGGAAAATGTATCTTTGTAAAATAGATGGCCAAATTTTTCCCAGTCTTTACGATTCTTACCATCCATGCTCAGAAAGTCTTCTGGCTTGTACTGATCGTAAGAAACCGTCAGCAATCCGTCGTTGACCCGAAAAGTATCGCCGTAATTGACCCCCAATTCGTGGCCGCGAATTTTTGGCGTCCAACCGGTCAGATCTTTTCCGTTGAATAGCTGAATCCATTCCGCGGTCTCAGAATCGTCTTTTTTCGAACGTTTTAGGGTTTCGATTGAGACTTTTGACCCGGCAAACATCTCGTGCGGCTCTTGAACGGCACAATCCTGAGCATTGGCGGACACGACAAAACTGGCGAAAATGACACCTAACAGCATGGATTTGATCATAAAAACACTTACTCGTTATTCTGAATTACTACGGCAGACCCCGAAAAGACACAGTATAACGAGTAAAATTGAACAAAACCTCCGGTCTCTCGCAAAGACTTTAAATTAATGCCTTGCGATAAACCGACAAATTTGCATAATATCCGAGCTACGGACGGTTTCGTAATTCGAACCCGTCCAATTTTTGTTGGAAATAGATTTAGACGAGGCTATCGGTCAATTGGCGAAAATGCGAAGAAAAACCACACGTCGTAAGGTTAAAGCGAAAACCCGAACAGCAAGGAGAGATCCGCTGTACGTAGACGGTGAACGCCCGCGTCCGATGTACGTCGATTACAAAGACGTCGAACTACTCAAGAAATTGATCAACCGCCACGGACGGATTGTTGGACGCCGCAAAACCGGCTGCACAGCAATCAGTCAGCACGCGGTGACTGAATCAATCAAGCGCGCCCGCTTCATGGCTTTACTTCCCTTCAAGGGCGACTAGTCCATGCCGGAGTGCCCGATTCCCACTCCGGGTATCGCACACCACTGAACAATTAAACAGCCAAACCTGCCGATCATTCATGGCAGGTTTTTTTTTGAATTTTAAGTTGAGTGCCCCTACCGCCCTTACACGCGAGGCCAGTATGTCGGAAGTGTTTAAAACGAAACGAAGAGTTGAGTTTCGCGAGACCGATATGGCGGGCATTGTGCACTTTTCTAACTTCTTTGCCTACATGGAACAGGCAGAACACGCATTGCTTCGCAGTCTCAATCTCGGGGTGATGTGCAACATCGACGGACGTGACATTAGCTTTCCCCGAGTAAGTGCGACCTGCGACTATCGCGTCTCTATCCGCTTCGAGGAAGTGATCGACATTGAAGTAGTCGTCGAAAAAATCGGAACCAAAAGTATCACCTACGGCTTTCGTTTTCTTCGTGATGAAACCCCGGTCGCAGACGGTTCCATCACCGTCGTTTGTTGTTTAATGAAACACGGAGAACGTCCCCAGTCGGTCGAGACTCCCGTTGAATTCGTCAACGCGATCAAACCATTTCTTGCAGCTCCACAACAGTCCTAGCTTTTTGTTAAAAGAGACTTAATTTCCATGTCAGTCTATTTGCAAAACCTAACGGTTCGACTGGCTCAGGGCGTTGGCAAACTCTCACCAGAGACCCGTGAACTCCACAAAAATTACTTCCTCTCCGCACAACAACCCGATGGTGGGTTTTCCGGCAGGGAAGGGGGGAGCGATCTTTATTACACAACTTTCGCGATGCGAGGACTCTCCATTCTCGGCGAACTCTATGGAGACGTTGCCGATCGCATCGAGTCATACCTCAAACCACAGCTTTCATCTCGCCAAACGATCGTCGATTTTTTCTCGCTTTTTTACGCCGCCAATCTCTTAAAAGTTTCATCCGGAAAAGACATTTTCAGCGACGCCGACCCAAGCTGGCGTACTCAGGTGGCCACGTTTCTCGAAACCCTCCGGCGAGAGGATGGCGGCTATGCCAAAGCTCCCGAGGGCAATGCAGGAAGCACCTATCACACGTTTCTAGTCCTACTGGTGTTACAACTAATCGAATGCCCAATTCCCAACCCGGAAATGGCGATCGAATTTCTAGATTCGAGACGCGATGCCGATGGCGGTTGGCACGAGATCAGGGTCAGCAAACGACCGGGAACCAATCCAACGGCAGCAGCCGTTGCCAGCCTTCTCATTCTCGATGCGATTGACGAATCAAAAGACCCAGAATTGGTTGCTACCACCCTCGATTTCCTGGTTGAGATGCAAACTGATGAAGGTGGGCTTCGGGCCAACACCCGGATTCCAATCGCGGATCTCTTAAGTTCTTTCACCGGAGCTCTAACTTTAATTGACCTCGATGCGTTCGAGGAAATAGACATTGCGTCGTACCGCCGGTTCGTGGAATCAATGCAACGGTCCGAAGGCGGTTTTCAGGCGGCAGCCTGGGACACGGCTCACGATGTCGAATATTCATTTTACGGACTGGGGTGTATGGCTCTTCTTGAGAACCATTAGAATTCAGGAAGCTGCCCACTCAGTTTATCAACATCTCACAGTGTCGATCTCAACTGAACCCAGCACACAACCAGCAATCCATCGCTGACCCCACGGACTCGGTCGAACGTTGAGACCAATTATCAAAAACCGGTAAACCCATCCAATGGAGGGCATCCATGCCCGATTTTGTTGCCAACGCAGTAACCAAAGAATTCGACACCCCAACAGGCCCACTGCGAATCCTTGACGGGATCTCTATCGAACTTGATCGAGGCCAAAACATGGCAGTCATCGGTGACAGCGGTAGCGGTAAAAGTACGTTTCTCCATATCGCAGGAACACTAGATTCGCCCACCTCTGGTAGTGTTAGTTTAATGGGCAGCGATTTCACTGAACTTAATGAAAATCAACTCGCCCAATTTCGGAACGAGAACATTGGATTTATTTTCCAAGAACACCATTTACTTCCACAACTGACTGCTCTCGAAAATGTGCTTCTACCTATGGTTGCCACCGGCGAGACCGATTCCAATTCGATTCAACGCGGCAAAGACCTGCTTGATTCAGTTGGTCTCTCCGATCGACTTGATCACCGGCCAGCAGCCTTGTCCGGCGGCGAGCGACAACGGGTTGCCGTAGCTCGAGCCTTAATCCAAGAGCCAATTTTGCTATTGGCAGACGAGCCAACGGGTAGCCTCGATCAAGCGAATGCCGAGAAGACTGGCCAACTCTTGCTCGATCTTCAAAGCCAACACAACATGATTTTAATTTGTGTCACCCACTCTTCAAAATTAGCCTCGGTTTTTCAAAATCAAATGCGATTGGTCGACGGGAGGTTTGCAACCGTATGAATCGTTGGCAAATCGCAATCAAGAGTCTGTTCTACTTTCGTCGCACCAACCTAGCGATTGCGCTGGGTGTAGCGGCCGCAACCGCTGTACTGACCGGCGCCCTAATTGTCGGCGACAGTATGCGGAACAGCCTCCGCGAACTTACGCTCGAACGCCTTGGCATGATCGACGAAATATTGCTTTCCGATGGCTTCTTCGGTCAATCGCTCGCTGAAACGCTTAGCGAAACAACTGAGTTTAAAGAAAACTATACTCAGGCAAGCCCGGCGATTTTATTCCCGGGTGGCACCGTCCAAAACGCAACCAATTCCAAACTTCGAGCGGGGCAAGTTACCGTCCTCGGGATCACGCCACAATTCTGGGAATTTGAACAAAATGGCGCACTGATTCGGAAAGAGCTCGATGAAGATAGCATCATCATCAATCAGGCCGTAGCTGACGACCTCCAAATCAGTAATTCCGAGGTCGAATCCGGAGACGCCAGAATTACGGTTCGGATTCCGAAACGAAACCAGCTGCCCGCAGACAGCGCTCTCGGTAAAAAGAGTGATTTAATCGAGAGTATCGTCGATTTGAAAGTCATTCAAATTTTACCAATGTCAGGACTTGGCAGGTTCGGACTCTATCCATCTCAAGCCGACCCCTACAACGTTTATGTGTCGATCCAGTTGCTGCAAGATTCGCTCGCCCGCTCGGTACTCCAGCATAAATCCGATCCCGCTCAAGCCAACCTAATCTTGATTAGCGGAAAAGGGAAAGCTCTCCCCACTGAAATGGATTCGGAGCAACTGCGACAATCTCTTCGGCCCTCGCTCGAAGACTATGGACTATCTCTCAAACGCGCCACACAGACATTTTCAGGAGAGAGTGGAGATGAGACGGTTTTCGATTACTGGAGCCTTTCTTCTGATCGCCTCGTCCTGAGTGACGAAGTAGCAAAATCTACGGCTACGGCCTTTCCAACCGCCATGCCAATCTTCACCTACCTCGCAAACGATATTCGCAAATCGGAAACGGATTCCGGAATCCCGTTCTCCATGGTTGCTGCAGTTGATTTTGACAATACATTTGCACCGCTCTCCGCGCTCACGGGCGATCCCGTTCAGCCGATCAAAGCCAATGAGATCGTCCTAAACCAATGGGCAGCCGACGACCTCAATGCGACGAAAGGAGACTCTGTCGTCGTAACATTCTTTGAACCGGAGACAACTCACGGGGCTCAAAAAGAAAATTCAGTGGAACTCACTGTCGTCGACATTGCAAAACTTACCGAACCAGATAAAGCGTTTCGAGTCTCTCGTCGCGGTCAGGTCAGTCCCGCAGAATTCAAACAGCGTCCGACCCTGGCAAACGATCCAAATTTAACTCCCGAAGTCCCCGGAGTGACTGATGCGCAATCAATCGAAAACTGGGATCTACCGTTCGACACGGCAGGCAAAATCAGACCCCAAGATGACGATTACTGGGGAAACCACAGAACGACACCTAAAGCATTCGTCTCGCTCGCGATGGGTCAAGAACTGTGGGACAGTCGTTTTGGAAACATCACGAGTTTTCGCATCCCGATTTCCGCAGGTTCCAGCGAAGAGGTGTCAGAGACGCTTTTGGCTCAATTTATCGACGACGATGCAAAACTTGGGCTTCACTTAGTTCAAATAAAACAGCAGGGAATTGACGCCTCCTCGGGCTCGACGCCGTTTGATTTCTTGTTCCTTGCCTTGAGCATGTTTGTGATTGGCGCGGCTTTAATATTGGTTTCCTTGCTGTTCCGACTCGGATTGCAGCAGCGGGCAAGTGAACTGGGATTGCTAAAGGCTCTCGGGTTTCCACAAAACCAGATTCGTCGAATCTGTCTTTACGAGATGGCATCCGTCTCTTGCCTTGGA
Organism: Mariniblastus sp.; assembly: GCA_029251085.1. GTDB lineage: Bacteria > Planctomycetota > Planctomycetia > Pirellulales > Pirellulaceae > Mariniblastus. Next base: position 81,437 of record JAQXDZ010000059.1, on the reverse strand, counting down.
GCCGTGATCGGTGTCTCACTAGGAATGGGGTACGCATGGCTCATGATCTTTGGCCTCAAAACATGGTGGGTGGGCGCAATTTCCAGGCCGTTTTTGAGCATTCACATTTCACCACTAAGCCTCAGTATCGGTTTTTTCAGTGGGTTAATCATCTGCATTCTGACGATTGCCTGGGCTTTGAGAAGAACTCGCAATCAGCCAGTTCATTTACTCATCAGCGGCCAACTAGAGTCACTTGGAAATCAATCATCAAAGAGACGCAGCACAGGCCTGATGATCATTGGCATCCTCGCATTAACCGCCGTTGGCCTCACCGCTGCCGCAACACAACTAGCGGGGGAAGCGCAGGCGGGTGCGTTCTTAGGCGCAGGATTTATGATCCTCGCTTCACTTCTAATGTCGGTTTATCGAACCTTTAAGAGATCCATCAAAGCCCATTCATCCGGGCGCTTAAACCTTTCCCGCCTGGCAATCATGAGCTTCCAAAGAAATCCCCTTCGCAGCACTCTGACGATTGGGTTAGTCGCGGTGGCCTGTTTTTTAATTGCCGCCGTCAGCTCATTTCGCTTAACCCCCTCTGAGCGTGGCACGGGCGGTTTCGAATGGGTTGCCCAAAGTAGCCAACCCATCTATTACGATTTAAATAACCCTGAAGGCCAGGAGCTTGCACTCGGAGCAGAAAACAAGTTGCGTGAAGGAACCGAGATTTCTGCCTTACGACTCAAACCGGGCGAGGATGCAAGCTGCAACAACTTATACCAATCCTCCCAGCCTCGAATCCTCGGCGTGAATCCTCAGTTCATTCAGGAATTTGATAAAGGTGAAGCAGGTCGCTTCGCATGGAGCGCTTCGCTTGCCTCTACAGAGTTAGAAAAACAAAACCCGTGGCGTTTGCTTGAATCTCCGCAGCCCCATTTAGGTACCGAAGAAGATCCAATCCCGGTCGTAATCGACAAGAACACAGCTAACTACAGCTTGAAGATCTACATACTTAATACTGTTAAGCAAATTGAATATGACTCGGGAGAGTCGATTTACGTTCGGGTGGTAGGATTTTTAGAAAACACACTTCTCCAAGGTAGCCTTATTATCTCGGAACAGGACTTTGAAAAAGCGTTTCCAACCATTGGCGGTTACCAGTATTTCTTAATCCGCGAATCTTCTACCGGAGGACAGTCAGACGAATCGGACATTGCTTTGCTGGAAGAAAGGCTTGGGGATCAGGGATTCGATGCTCGCTCAGCTGAGGTACTACTGAGCAACTTCATGTCGGTTCAAAACACTTATATCAGTACCTTTCAAACACTTGGGGCACTTGGTTTATTACTGGGAACTTTCGGTCTTGCCGCCGTCCAAATTCGCAGCGTCTTAGAACGTAAAAAAGAGCTTGGCTTGATGCGGGCGGTTGGCTTCCAACGCAACACTTTGGCAAAAATGGTTGTATTGGAAAACGCCTGGCTGCTGCTTATTGGATTGGGCATTGGCATTTTTTCAGCCCTTTTCACAACAATCCCCCACTGGCTCGTTGGCACCGCGACCGCCCCATGGCTCGAATTGAGCCTGATGTTTAGCGTGATCATTGCCGTCGGGTTGCTTGTCGGTTTTTATGCATCACGGATTATCTCAAAAACACCACTCCTCGAATCTTTACGAACGTAAGGCCGCTTTTTTCTTTCCGATTGTTTTCAAAATCACCCGAGAGCAAAGTTAGGACTTGTCGATGGGGCTTAGAGTTGTTTACAATTTCGAGCCTGCTAATTGAATACGCCGGTGTGGCGGAATTGGCAGACGCGATGGATTCAAAATCCATTGGGGGCAACCCCGTGGAGGTTCAAGTCCTCTCACCGGTACTAAAAAGCCAGCAAAACCTAGTGTGTTGCTGGCTTTTTTTATTTAATTCTAACAAAATGCCGCGATCTTCATTTTTCAGCTAACAAATCGTACCAGTCAAACGTCTCTCTTGAAGTGAATGGATTAGTTTCATTCCCACCCAAAATTGACTGGAAAGTTAGATGTTTCTGCGAACGCGGCAATCACTTCCCTCAGGTATTGAGGTTACTCCCTCTGGCCACTCGCCAATGCGATCAGCCGATTGGAACGACATGGATACGACTGACAAAAACCATTTCTTGGGGTTTTGTGAAAAGAACGTGCATCGAATTGATCAGGCTGAAATTTGCCGAATTGACGATTCGCTTCAGAAGGGTCAAAAAGTTTGCCTCCGCTTCAATCACAAATTTGCCCCTAGTTTTGCTCTGGCTAAAAGGCCTTTTGCTGACGCGGAAAACTAGGTCTTCAGCCAATCACTAGTGTCCATCTACTGAAATGGCGATTTGACTCCATCGACATCCCTAGGCCTTGAAATACCCTATTCCTGCCAACCCAAGACATCGCGCAGGATGCACCAACGAGGCACAGGCGAAGAAGCGTCGATTCCAAGAATCCAGTAATCGTACAATCGCCCGTAAGTTCCATCCGCTTTTTTCAAAGCTAGCCAGTTTTTCAAAAACTTCTCAAACGCAAAATCGCTCGCGGTTAGATAGTAAATCGGAACCTGGATTTCACCCTGAAGCGGATTGGCGACTGCAAACTGGGGCCTCAACATCGTCCACGCTGATCCTGACTCGGCACTCATCACGATACCATCGGCCTCTACATCACGCCCGTCAAAATATTCGCTGGCAGAGTTCAATTCGACGACCTCAAACTCCGTCGGAACCAGTCGCTTCACTCGGTCAGCAAAAAAACTATTTTTAATTACGGCTAACTTCAAATCCGGAATCTTTAAGATATCCTCCTTCGAACGAAAATCTCTTTTTCTGTGATCAGGCACCACTACCGCCAGAGTTACATCCATATACGGCAAACCGGCCGGTAGTTGGATCGCTTGCTCAATCGTGCCCTCAATGGCGGACATCGCGATGTCGATTTCCCCAGCCTCCAGATGCGTTTGCAATTCACTCATTTTTATCGGAACAAATTCAAGACTGACTTGGAGGTCAGCGGCCAGATAATAGGCCATGTCGATATCGAAACCGACGAGCGAACCGTCGGCATTGGCATAGGAGAAGGGCATCTTTCCCGACTCAAAGCCAACACGTAACGCTCCTCGCGCTTGAATCATGTCTAATCGAGCCTCGCTGCCTGAATTGCCACTAGCCAAACCGTCTTGAACCGAGGTAACTCGAGAGCTGATACTTGATTTCACTCTGTCATTGAAAAAGACCAACTGACGCTCGGAAACCAAATCCGACCGGGAATACTGCTCCTCAAAACTTACGTCGAGATAACTTCGAATAAGACCTGCATTGAACGCCAGCAACAGGCAGGAGACTGTCGCCGCTAACGCTAACTTACGAAAATCCCACCGTACCACTCCATTGATGCAACAGCTAACGATCACGGTGAAAGCCACCAGGTGCGTTGTCTTCATCAAATCGCCAAACCGTGCAGCAATGACCCCTGATGCCAGAAACAAATTAAAAATGTCACTCGGAAGCTCAGCCACATCTAGCAACAGTGGAATCGTAACGACTGGCTTGCCAAATGAACCAAGCAACCCAACCCCCGCAAGCACTGGATAGCGATCCAAATCAATCGAAGTCCCGTAAAACCAAGCGGCGAATGGGATAAAAACTAAACCTAAAATACGGCCTAAATCTGGAAACGGATAAGCCAAAGGCACAAGATACTCGGGCTGCGGACTCGACAACGCGTCCACAACTCCCTCGCGTTCATGGTCATCTTCCAGTTTTTTTACCGCTTCGACAATCATCGGCAATACGACAAACGAGTTTCCAATAACGAATGCTGCAATCAGCGGATCTCGCAACGTAGTCACCAATTCGCCGAATCGATAAGGGGTAATTGCCGCGATTAAAAGAGGAAGTACTACGAAACAAAGAACAATCGAAGATCCCGCGTAGGTAAGAATATAACCTTGAATCAAACTAAGTTGATTCAAATCGATAGTGCCTGCGGTATATGCGACAATCGCAAACATTCCGACGGGCGTCATTTTCACCACCAACTTGTTCAGTCTTGCCAAAGCGTCGACGGCAACATCCAGTGGTTCCAACAATCGAGATTTGTTAGGCAATGCCATGATCGCCACCCCCAGCCCCAGCGAAAAAACAACCACCGCGGGAATCGCGTTGTTGGCCAGCGAACTGAATGGATTCGCAGGGATAAATAACTCAAGCCAATCTTGGGAAGGCGGCACTTCGTTAAAATTACTACTATAAAACGATCCGGTATCCCACACTGGAAACGCTTGAATCGAAATGGCCAATGCAATGAGACTTACCATCCACAATGCACACAGCACCAACGAAGAGATTCGCAACAATTTCCAGCCCGTTTCGGCTGACAACCGTCCAACGTTGACAATCAGTGATGCGGCAACGAAAGGCAAAACTGCCATCTGCAACAATCCAACGAACGCATCCCCCACCCACTTGATCCACTGAATCGATTCGCCAAAAAACAATCCGCAAACCAAACCAAGCAACAATGAAATCACAATCTTAGTTGTGAACCCGACCGATCTACGCTGCTTCCCACTCTCAATCATCAAGAATCTACCTTTTGAAAAATTATCGATTCATCCTGGCAAATGATTGCTGGCAACAATTTCCAAGGTCGACTAGTCCCAAGTGTCGTCAAAGGCACACGGAGTGGCAACTCAAAGTTGCTTTTTAATCTGAAAAATCACGATTCGATTTTATCCCATCACATGGACTTAAAATATTAGTTAGAATTGGCAGTTCATTCGACAATTAATTTTTGATTTCTACGGAACGCCTTAATGCAATTCCTTATTCAACCCCGTCTCGTTTTTGCTTTGATTTTCTGTGCGTTTCCGATGGTTAAGGTCGCAGCAGCTCAGCAAAACACCCCGCCTAACATTGTTTTCATTCTTGCCGATGACCTCGGCTATGGTGAACTTGGTTGCTATGGCCAGGATAAAATCAAAACACCTAATATCGACCACCTGGCATCCGAAGGCGCCCGGTTCACACAGCACTATACGGGCGCTCCGGTTTGCGCCCCTGCACGCTGCACCCTGCTGACCGGCCAAAACTTGGCCCATGCGGAAATCCGAGGAAATCGAGACTCCGGCAACGGAAGAATATTCCCGGGCCAATTCCCGATCACCGACGAAATCGTGACGATTGCAGAAGTTCTCAAATCAGTCGGATATACCAATGGAGCTTTTGGAAAATGGGGATTGGGGCCTTCCAATACAACAGGTTCTCCAATGAAGCAGGGCTTTGACCGCTATTACGGATACAACTGTCAACGAAATGCTCACAGCTACTATCCACCCTTTCTCGACAGCAACGAAAAAGAAGTGCGGATAAATAACTTTCCAATCCCAGGGCATTTGAAATTACCGTCGGGCGAAGTGCGAGCCGATGATTACCGTGCGGAAAATTATGCACCTGATCTCATTCTTGACGAAGCAGTCAAGTTTATTGAAAAAAATAAAAACAAACCCTTCTTCCTTTATCTGCCCTTCGTCGAACCTCATGTCGCCATGCAGCCGCCACAAGAATGGATCGATCAGTATCCCACAGAATGGGACGACGAAAATGGCGTCTACCGAGGGCAAAATGGCTACCTCCCCCACCCGCGACCGCGGGCCGGATACGCCGCGATGATTTCTGATCTAGATGAGCACGTGGGTACTATTTTAGAAAACTTGAAAAAATTCAACTTGGATAAAAACACCATCGTTATTTTCACATCCGACAATGGACCAACCCACGGCAGCCGTGACCCTCGATTCCACGTCGGCGGTGCCGCATCCACTTTTTTTAATTCAACGGGAGGATTAAAAGGATTTAAAGGGAGTTGTTATGAAGGTGGCATTCGCGTTCCTTGCGTTGTTCGCTGGCCGGATCATGTTAAGCCGGGGTCAACGATCACTACCCCATCCTATTTCCCCGATTGGTTTCCAACTCTTGCCAAAATTGCTGAGGCCCCTGTCGAGACAAAACAAACGCTCGACGGCATTGATCTTACCGGTGCAATGAAAGCAGAGACCGCCCCTAAACGTGAGCACCCCATGATCTGGGAATTCAATGGCTACGGTGGAATCATTGCTATCCGAGATGGGAATTGGAAAGCACTGAGAAGAAATCTTAAAAAAGGAAAGCAACCGCTCGCTTGGGAACTCTACAACCTTGACACAGATCCTTCCGAGTCGAACGATGTCGCTAGTAAACATCCAGAAATTGTTGCAAATCTCGAGACCAAATTTTTAGAAAGTCGAACCACCGAACCAGATTTCCCGGTTCCATTTCTGGACAAGCTGGCTCAGTAAGGTCAATCCCGCGACTTGCTCAAACACACTAATTGAGCGTCGATCTAATTGTCCTTGTATTCTTCATGGTCGTCGAGTTTTCGATATAGGGTAGCACGACTGATACCAAGCAGTTCTGCTGCTTGAGGAATATTTCCTCCGGTCCGTTTTAGTGCATCCCGAATCAATCGCTTTTCCCAATCAGCAATATTGAGCGTCCCCAATTCGTCACTGTTAGGTTCACGAATCCCGAGGTCACTCAATTGGATTTCATTTCCATCCGCCATCACAATTGAACTATCAATAACGTTCCTGAGCTGTCGCACATTTCCAGGCCAATGGTAAGCCAGCAAGCGGGAGTTCGCCTTTTTTGACAACTTCATTTTTGGATGGCCGTGTTGACCTCGAAAATGCTCGAGGAAAAAATCAATCAGCCGTTGAATATCATTGTCCCGATCCCGAAGCGGCGGGATCATTAATTCGTAAACGCTGAGTCGGTAAAATAGATCTTCACGAAACTGTTTCTCTGCAACGAATTCTTTTAAGTCACGATTGGTTGCACAAATAACACGCACATCCACTTTGACTTCTTTCGTTCCTCCCACGGGGAGAAAAGGATGGCCCTCCAACGTCCGAAGAAGTTTCGCCTGTCCTTCGAGCGACAATTCACCAATCTCATCCAGAAAAAGTGTTCCTCGATCGGCTTGCTCAAACCAACCAATATGATCTCGGTCGGCACTTGTGAAAGCGCCCTTCTTGTGCCCAAAGAGTTGACTTTCAATAAGATCCTTCGGAATTGCCGCGCAGTTCACGCTAAGCATAGGGCGATCGGCTCGCGGACTCGATCGATGAATTGCCCGCGCCACGAGTTCTTTACCCGAACCACTCTCGCCTCGAACCAAAACACATCCCGACGCTTTCGAGACTCGCCCAATTTTAGTTTTAAGCGTTTGCATCGCCTCACTCTCACCCAGCATCTCATCAAACGCAGCATGCTTTTCAACCAACCGGGAATGTGAAGCTGCGAGAGTTGAATGACGATTGGCCCGAGCTAACGAACGAACCATGATATTCGACATCGCACAGGCTAATTGAAAATGTGAATCCCGAAATGGATCAAGGTTCCGATACAAATGAATGGCACCTTTAACCTCGTCTTCAACAATCAATGGCACGCAGATCGAATCAGCCCGCTTTTGAGAATCAGAACGGTCATGCTCAATCCGAATCGCTCGTTTTTCTTTGACAACTTTTCGAGTTAGATCTGTATCTAACTGAAGCTTGTCAGCGGATTCCTCTGGAATTACTGATTTCGGTGCCAACATTCCGTCGTCTGACAACCATAAAATCCCAACCACCGATGCATCGGTTCTCTCCATCAGTCGATCCATGCAAACCTTCGCGACGGATTCGGGATCATCCACGGAAAGCAATTTCACGCTCAATTGGAACAAAAAGAAAAAGTCTTGCCCCCAATTATGACCTTTCAGAAAATCGAGAGTGTATTGCCCCGTTTCCCTGGGGTTCATCGAACGATCAAGCACAATCGTGAGATTTCCCGTCGAACAACGTTCTGATTCTGGTTCCTCGGAAAGTGTCTTGGCAGCACTTTGTTGAATGGCTTCCGAAAATATGAAACTACTCGAACCAATTCGAACCTCGGTGCCCTCCATTAATCTCGCTTGATCAACCGACTGGCCATTAACATAGGTTCCGTTGCTACTCTTATTATCGCGAAGCCACCAGCCGTCCTCGTCTTGGTAGACAGCGGCGTGCACACGAGAGCATTGCGGATCATTCAAGACAATCCGACACTCCCAATCCCGCCCGAGTAAATTTTCCTCAAGCACAGATAATTCAAAGCGGGCGCCTGCATTGGCCCCGGCATTCATAACAAGAAAGGCTGGCACGAGCGTATTTTTCTTAACAGTCGTTGGAAGTGGATGGAGGGTCGTGACCCGTTAAGAATCACGCTCGATCATTGTAAAGGCAAGTTATCGACAAGTCGACCAATTCCAACCCTAGAATGGAGTGATTTACGGAGACGTTGTTTAAACTCACCAAATCGAACTCCCCAGGCTAAAGTTTCACCTTGATCGCCAGTGCAAAAACCAAGGTTTTTATAAAACAGCTTTGAAGGATCGCTAGTTTGAAATTTCCAAAAATAAACATTTCAGGGTATATTTCAGCGAACATCGCGTGTGAGATTAAACCATAAGTTTAGTTCACAACAATTTAAACATTTTTTTTGTGAGGTAACACCAAGGTTGCTCGGTACATCCTGTGAGTGAGATGTCAGTCGATTTAATTTTAAAAATTGTTTCTGATGAACCTCGGATTGCTAGATCACTCTTGCTTGCAAACGAACCAAACCCTACGATTCGCGTACCGATTAGTATGTTAAAATACGAAGGCTAAGTTGTCTTATAAACAACCAACAGGAATACATGATGCTTTCTTTCAAATTCACACCCCTTAAAACTCGCTTCTCTGTCCTTGCTGTTGCGTTGGTCTGTGTTGCAGTGACCATTTCACATGCACAGGATTCAGCGACAACCACTCAGTCATCCAGCGACAAACTGATCTCGAAGACGGTCTCTCGCATTGTGGCTAAACTGATGCAGGACGATCACCTATCGAAACGAAAACTTGATGACACCATGTCGAGTCGTGCGTTCGATATGTTTATTAAGAACCTGGATCCGACCAAGTCGTATTTTCTGCAATCAGATATTGACGAATTTTCTAAATGGAAAACTGAACTCGATGACCAAATGCTCAAGGGCGAGTTCCTTGCAGCTTTCGAGGTTTTCGATCGATTTCTACAAAGAGTCGATGAGCGAACTGATCTCGCTGCCGAATTGATTGATGAAGATCACGACTTCACAATCGATGAGGAAATGATCACCGACCCAAAACTTCTTAGTTTTGCCAAGAACGATGCGGAGGCACGTGACAATTGGAGAAAGCGTATTAAGTACAGCCTGCTTGTCTTACGTGGAGATGCCAACGACGAAAAAGCAGACGGCGACAAAGATAAAACTGTGAAAAAGAACGATGATCCAAAAGATCGCCTCCGCAAGCGATATTCATCATTCGCTCGTCGAATGCATCAGATCGACGCAGAGGACATTGTCGAGCGTTACATTACGGCAATCACAACCAGTTTCGATCCGCATACCACCTACCTAAGCAAAGGTACATTTGAGAACTTCTTGATCCAAATGGGTTTGGAACTGGAAGGGATTGGGGCAACCCTTTCTTTGATGGACGAAGGTTACACCGTCATCAAAGCAATTGTTCCTGGCGGAGCAGCTTTCACCCAGGGCGGCTTAAAGGTCGAAGACAAAATTGTCGCCGTTGGCCAAGGTGAAGAAGACGGCTCGCGAGCGTACGACAAGTTATTCAGAGAACACGGCGGCGGATTTGTTGAATGCACAGGCATGAAATTAGACGACGTCGTGGGAATGATCCGCGGCAAGGCAGGAACCGTTGTCCGGCTTCAGGTAATGTCTGAGAACGAAAGCGAATTGCACACCGTTGAAATCGTCCGAGAGAAAATCAAGCTGGAAGACAGCGCCGCTCACGGCGAAGTCTTTGAGGAAGGCTCGCAGAAGATTGGCGTGATCGAACTTCCAAGTTTCTACGCAAACATGGGCGGCGGCGGTGGACGCAGTACGACCACCGACGTTAAAAAAATCCTCGATGATTTCAACTCCAAAGACGTCGATGCTCTTGTCCTTGACCTGCGGATGAATGGCGGGGGAAGTCTTCGCGAAGCAATCGATTGCACTGGTTTGTTCATCGACATTGGCCCAGTTGTTCAAGTCAAAGACCCGTACGGGACAATCCAAAAGCTAAACGACGAAAACGGTGGAACCGCCTGGGACAAGCCCATGGTTGTTTTGACCAGCAAATTCAGCGCCAGTGCAAGTGAGATTCTTGCCGGTGCAATCCAGGACTACGGACGTGGCTTGGTGATTGGCGACACAACAACTCATGGAAAGGGGACCGTCCAGAGCCTCGTTAACCTCAACCAAATTTTATTCAGCCGGATCAAAAATCCTCCGAATGAATTTGGTGCGTTGAAAATTACCACGCAACAATTTTACCGTCCAAATGGAGATAGTACGCAAAAACGCGGAGTTCTCTCTGATCTGGTCCTTCCTTCGATTTCGGACAACATGGACAACATTGGGGAAGCGGACTTAGATTACCCAGTTAAATTTGATCGCGTACCCGAGGCTTCATTTGCAAAATTAAAAATGAATCGTCAGGATATCACCTCCGCCCTTCGAACTAAGTCGAAAGAAAGAATCGATTCGTCTGACGAATTCCAAAAGGAAATCATTAAGATCAATAAGTACATCGAACTGAAAAATGAGAAAACAGTTTCGCTCAACGAAGCAAAGTTCATTGCCCGCCGCAAAGAACTTAATGCGGAAAAGGAAGACGAAAAAACTATTGAAAAACAGATGCTCCCCAGCAACGACATCGAACGCAATTTTTATCTCGATGAAGTTCTCAGAATCACTGCCGATTACGTAGAGATGCTTAACCAAAAGCAACTCAGCCTAAGGTAGTGTCTGGATTTGCGTACCGACTCAACGCCCATGCGATCTTCGATTGTGTGGGCGTTTTTTTTGTATCCTCTACTAACCACCACCTAAGTCAATTCAATCTGCAACCCGTCATAGCCAACCGCAACTCCGGGCGGCAAAACTGAGTTCACCGATTCGTAATCCAAGCGACACGCACAGTGCGTGAAGTAGGTCTGTCTCACGCCTAATTTCTGCGCCACCTCAACGGCTTGATCAATACTAAAATGCGTTGGATGGGGATCCTCACGCAAAGCATCGAGAACCAGCGTATCAAGCCCTTGAAGCAACTCCCAACTAGATTCTGGTATCTCGCTGACATCAGTACAATATGCGACATTCCCAATTCGGAAACCGAGAACATCAAACTTTGGACCGTGCTTCAAAGGGATCGGAATGACCTCCGCACCAAGAATCTGAATCGGGGCCGATTGAATTGAAATTAAATCCACTGACGGCGCCGCTCCAGGATGCGTCTGAGCTTCATCACTGAAAGCATAATCAAACGCCATCCTTAATCTTCTTTCCACCCTCGCGTTGCAGTAAACAGGAACAGCATAGCCCAAGTAAAACTGGAACAAACGCAAATCATCAAACCCCATGACATGATCCGTATGCTCATGGGTGTAAATGACAGAATGAACTATGCCAATTTGTTCTCGCAGCAGTTGAGTTCGCAAATCAGGAGAAGTATCGATTAAAAGATTTCCTTCAGGCAATCCGACAATCGCACTTGCCCTGGTTCTTTGATTACGCGGATGCCCCCCCTGACAAACAGCACAGCTACATCCAATCGCTGGAACACCCACCGAAGTGCCCGTGCCCAGTAAAACCATCTTTCCTGAAATGTCCGTTGTTGTTACTTGCTTTTTCACTTACCTACCTAAAAACCGATGTCGCTTCAAATTGCATTTCAAAAACAGCACACGTCTTCCTAACTCCGAAGGTCAATTTACCTCATTTCAACGAATTAAGTCGATGGATCGTCGCAATTAGAATCGTGCTCGCAAACCTTAGCCAGAGATTCCCTAAACGTTCAATCCGCTCAATAACTGGTATTAATCCACACGCGTGAATGGCTGCCGTCAGTACCAAGCTGGCCACGTCCGACCCAAATTTTGCACTAAATGAGTACCCTTAAACGGCGATGACTAGCCAATCTTGGCACATGAATTGCGTCTTTTTGAGTAGTTGTCGGTTGGGAGTCTTGAACACCTGCCAAAAATGCTGCAATTTACGGGACTTTAGAGGCAATTTACCCCTCTCAATCTCCGTTGACCAGCATCGATTGTCCCGATAATCTGTTACTATTAGCGAATTTACGTAAAACCTGATGCAAATGACTGCTGATGCGGGCGATGTGCGCCTCCAGTGAGAATCGAATCGCCGGCCTGACATAATTTCCGGTTGGTGGTTTTTGAAATCAGCAAACACCTACAAAACCATTAAAAATTTTGATTCCGAACTGTTTTTTTTCGGAAAATGTGGAAATAAACCATGGAACAACTGGAACGATATTGGGACGCGACCACTCACTTTTTTGGTGGACTTGTTTCCGGATTTGAAAAAGCAGTTACCGGTGTTTTTGGTTCTTCCAATGCGCGATACGTAAAAAAACTGGAATCAAAAGTCGACGCGATCAATGCGCTCGAATCGAACTACTCCTCGCTATCGGACGATGAACTACGCGAAGTAACGGAGCAGTTCAAACAACGCTTAAGGAACGGAGAAACCACCGACGACATCATGATCGAAGCGTTCGCCGTTTGCCGCGAAGGGGGAAAACGTTTCCTTGGCATGCGACACTACGACGTTCAAATGATCGGTGGTATGGTTCTGCACTCTGGTGCTGTCGCGGAGATGGTGACCGGTGAGGGAAAGACCCTCGTCGCAACGCTTCCCTCCTACCTGAATGCACTCGAATGCAGAGGGGTTCATGTCGTAACCGTCAATGACTACCTCGCGCGACGAGACATGGAGTGGATGGCGCCCCTTTACATGGGTCTCGGGCTAACCGTGGGTGCGATCCAGAGCAACATGCCAGTCAAGGAACGACAAGAGGCGTACGAGCGAGATATCACCTACGGAACGAACAACGAATTTGGATTTGACTACCTCCGCGACAACATGCGACCCGCGGCTCGCGGCGACGAAAGATTTTCAAAACGCTACCAACAGTCCCAAGGTCCGCTCGCTTTTGCAATCGTTGATGAAGTCGACAACATTCTCATCGATGAAGCGAGAACTCCGCTGATCATCTCAGGTCCCGCCCATCAAAACCCTGCGAGATATGCCGAGGCAAATCGAATTGCAACGCAACTCTCTCGAGAAATCCACTACAAGGTCAACGAAAAAGATCACACCGCCACACTGACTGACGAAGGCGTAAGGCACGCCGAAAAACTGGCTGGCGTTGAGAGTTTCTATACCGCGGGCAACATGGATTGGCCGCACATGATCGACAATGCATTGAAGGCGCATGGACTCTACAAGAAAGATGTCAATTACGTTGTCAAGGAAGGTGAAATCATCATTGTCGATGAGTTTACCGGTCGCCTTATGGAAGGCCGACAGTGGAGCGATGGTTTGCATCAAGCCGTCGAGGCCAAAGAAGGCGTAAAGATCAAAGAGGAAACTCAAACACTCGCGACCATCACTCTGCAAAACTATTTCAAACTGTACGAAAAAGTCTGCGGAATGACCGGCACCGCGATGACTGAAGCAGAAGAGTTTTACAAGATCTACGAATTAAACGTCGTTGCAATCCCGACGAATCGCGAACTTCAGCGAATCCCCCACCCAGATGTGATCTTCAGTGGCGAAAAATTCAAATGGTCAGCAATTGCAGAGGAAATCGAACAATATCACAAATGGGATTTTGTCCGACTAAAAAATGAAGATCTACCTTATGTCGGTCGTATCAAAAACGAATCCGATGAAGAAGTCATCATAGCCGACCAAGATGATGGAAAAGAGATTCGGATTCCGCGTAACAAGATCCAAAGCGTGAATTATAAGGGACGCCCTATTCTGGTAGGTACCGTTTCCATCGAGAAAAGCGAAGTGCTGTCCGGCCTGTTAGATCGCCGGGGAATCAAACACGAAGTTCTGAACGCCAAGAATCACAAACGTGAAGCTGAAATTGTCGCGCAGGCAGGCCGCCTGGGAGCGGTCACAATCGCGACCAATATGGCTGGACGGGGTACCGACATTATTCTCGGAGGAAACCCGGAAAACATGGCATGGGCGCGGCTTCAAGAGAAATACACAACTCGCCTCGATGTGCCACGTGAAGAATGGGACGAACTGGTCGAATCCATCGACCAAGAACATCACATGGCAGAGATGGGAAAAGAAGTTAAAAAGATTGGCGGTCTCCATGTGATTGGGACAGAGCGGCACGATGCGAGGCGGATTGACCTTCAGCTTCGTGGACGCTGCGGTCGTCAGGGAGACCCCGGTAGCAGCCGTTTCTATCTCAGTCTCGACGACGACTTGATGAGAATTTTCGCCGGCCCGTTCGTGAAGCGGATGCTTGAAATGGGCGGCTTTAAAGATGATCACCCAATCACCAGTCGCATGGTTTCTCGCAGAATCGATGCCGCTCAAAAGAAACGTGAAGAATACAACTTCGAAATTCGTAAAAGCCTGTTGGAATATGACGAAGTCATGGACGAACAACGCAAGCGTATTTATCGTTTCCGACAACAAGTCCTCGACGGCGTTAGCTGTCGTGAAATTGTTCAGGACATGGTTCGAGACCAAGTCGATACGAATCTTAACACTTGCCTCGCTGAAGATTTTGGCAGAGAGTCATTCGCCGGTTTTGCTGGAAAGCAACTGACGATCTCTCTCGATCCAAGACTGTTTCGGAAGACGTCTCCCGAGGAAGCAATTCAAATCTGTCTGGACGAAGCCGAACGCAACGCCGAGACAGATATCCTTGCACAAATTGATGTTTGCCTTGCAGAAGGCGAAGACGAATCCGAATGGAACTGGGGAGCATTAGTTCACTTCTGCAATTCGCGCTGGAACCTGGGGGTCCGCGAAAGAGACATGAAGAGTACCGGCCGGGATCGCGTTGACGAGCTACTCATCAACAAAGCGAGAGCCGCGATTCGAAAAATCAAAATTGAAGGTGCCGAGCAGATGCTCGACGAGAGCTACGGTATTAAAACCGCAGCCAGCTGGTGCCTCGCGAAGTTCGGTGTCGAACCCAATTTAGATCAAGCTGAAGACCTCACCATCGACGAAACCATCGACATAATCGTTGAGCAGGCAATCAAAAAATACGACGAAAAAGAAGCCGTCTATCCAGTCATGGCTGGCCTTTATCAGTTTGTCATACCAGCTTCAGGCGGTGCTCAGGGCAGGATCGATCGGGAAGGTCTTGTTCAGTGGGCCAGTCGTCGATTCGACACACCCCTCACCTTGGAAGATCTGAAAAACAAGCAACGCGATGAAATCCACACGTTCCTGCTTGGGAAGAGCCGTGAATCTCAGAAACTTGCACAAGTCAAAATCGAAGCGTTGCATGGACAAATCGAATCCCTTTCCAACCAGGGCGGCGTACCGCTTAATAATGCCAACGGTGAAGCAGCGAAACTAAGCGATTGGTTCACCGAAACGATTAACCACGACCTCTCTCTTGAGCGAGTCGAATCTCTCGAAAGAGATGAACTTCAACAGGCTCTCGAAGCGATTGTCGAAGATCACTTCCATCCTGAATTCCGCCGCATGGAGCGAATGGTCTTACTTGAAATTGTTGACTCAGCATGGAAAGACCACCTTCTCGCGATGGATTATCTGCGGAGTGCCGTCGGGCAGCGTGGAATGGCTCAACTTGACCCAAAAGTTGAATACAAACGCGAAGGTATGCGTATGTTCGAAGGGCTTTGGGTCTCGATCGGCGAACGCGTAACCGACCTTGTGTTCCGCATGGAGCAAATGAACGAGGACTTCGTTAGCAACACACTGGTTGAAACCAGTGCACGCCACGACGATGCTTCCGCAGCGGGAGCAAATCAACAGCAATCCGAAATGTCACAAGAACAATCGGAGGCCATTGATCGAAGTGGAGGAGGGCAGCAAGCCATTGAAACGATCCGGAACCGTGACGACAAAGTGGGTCGCAACGATCCATGTCCATGTGGAAGCGGCAAAAAATACAAATCCTGCTGCCTGAGAAAACGCGCTTAAAACACGCTTTTCAAAGACATAAATAGAACTTTTGTTTTTACAACCTGAGACCACCCGCCATTGAAAGGACTCCATTGGCCGGCTTGCTGCTCAACATAAATTACACACTGTTTCTGTTGGTGGCGTCACCTTGGTTAATTTGGCGTTTTTTCGCCAATGGGAAAAACAAAAGGGGCTGGCATCACAAACTCTGGGGACTTGTCCAACCGCGACAGTCTCAATCAAACTGTATTTGGCTGCACGCAGTTAGTGTTGGTGAAGTCAATTTACTGGTGCCGGTGTTGAGAGAACTCAAGCGACAAAATTCCGAAATCGAATTTGTCATTTCAACCACGACCGAGACAGGCTTTGATCTCGCGCAAAAACGATTCCCCGATACCTATACATTCTTTTGCCCCTTCGATTTGACCTGGGCGATAAAAAACACTATCTCTCGGCTTCGCCCAAGCATGCTCGTTCTTGCTGAACTGGAAGTTTGGCCCAACTTGATCAGCACCTGCCATCAACAAGAAATTCCGGTGGTCGTGATTAATGGTCGATTGAGTGAGAAAAGTTTTCGTGGCTATCAAAAAGTCCGCTGGTTGATTCAACGGACTTTTAAACGCATCGCCATGATCAGCACGCAAAACGAAACTTACCGAGAACGATTTATTCGCCTCGGCTGCAATTCTGCACAGGTCACGGTCACTGGCAATGTAAAATTTGATGGCCTCGAAATGGTTCGAGACAACTCTGCAACAAAAAAGCTATCAGATTTGGTCGACCTACAGCCAGACACTCCAGTTCTCGTTGCCGGCAGCACACAACTTGAAGAAGATCTTCTCGCTGTCACGGCATTTCAGGAGTTAGCCACAGAGTTCCCTGACTTGCGCTTAATATTAGTGCCACGACATCCCGAGCGCTGTGCCGCTCTGGCAAAACAAATAGACCACCTTGGCCTCCCGTGCATTTTAAGAAGCGAACTTTCGGCGGCAAATAATCTAGCCGACACACATGCTCGCCAATCCTTGTTTCGCCCCCGTCCAATCCAGCAAAGCGGTGCCCACCATCAGCTACATCCAATTGTAATCGTTGACGTGATTGGCGAGCTTGGCGCCTGGTGGGGATGTGCATCGGCAGCCTACGTCGGTGGTAGCTTGGGAAAACGGGGCGGTCAAAATATGATGGAACCTGCTGCCTTTGGAATTCCAGTCTCATTTGGGCCAAACACGGTAAACTTTAAGGATATCGTGCGAGAGTTGCTGGCTAATGATGCCGCTCGGGTGATCACCGACAAACTTGAGCTCACACAGTTTGTTGAGCAGGCTTTGAAGCAGCCAGATTGGGCGAACAATCTCGGCCAACGAGCTAAAAACACGGTAATACAACACCAAGGTGCCTCTCAGCGTACTTCAACACTGCTTTGCGCGGTGCTAAAACAACATGTTTCCCCTTCAGCGAATTCCTCTCCGCAGAAACCCAATCAAGCTGCTTGAAGCTTTGGCCTTCGGAAACCCGCCGCACACGTGAAATCACTAACCCTCAAGGTACGATTCTCTCACGATTTTTACGTTATTTTGGGGCAGCAAAACACCTAATATTCCTAACTCAACTGTAGCTCAGTTGAGCAATTTGCCCGCGTCGACTATAATTTTGCGTTCAAGATTAGTTAGATTTAAACTGATTTTTCGAAACGCGGCCAACCGGCCATCACCCATTGTTGTTTGAAAGCTAGGAGAGCGAAGTGGCCTCTGAAAAGTACCTGTTTACAAGTGAATCTGTCAGTATGGGACACCCCGATAAACTGGCTGATCAAATTTCTGACAGTATTCTCGATGCCATGCTGGCTCAGGATCCGACTAGCCGTGTGGCCTGTGAGACGATGGTCACCACTGGTCTTGCCGTAGTTGCCGGTGAGATTACCTCCAAGGCCGAAGTTGATGTCGAAAAAATTGTACGCGATGTAATTCGCGAAGTTGGCTACACTTCCGATGAAATCGGAATTGGTGCAGACAGCTGCGAAGTGATGGTTAAGCTTGACCAGCAAAGCCCTGACATTGCCCAGGGCGTCGACAGGGACGGTGCCGGCGATCAGGGACTGATGTTCGGATTTGCCTGCGATGAGACTGAAGAGCTAATGCCACTTCCAATCGCACTCTCTCACAAAATCCTAGCCCGGCTAAATAAAGCTCGATTCGATGGCGAAGTCAGTTGGTTGCGACCAGACAGCAAGAGCCAAGTTACTGTCGAGTACGATGGCTTTACTCCGATTCGGATCGACACGGTTGTTGTTTCAACTCAACACAGCCCCGACGTGACCAATGAAGAGATTCAAAAGTTTATCAAAGAAGAAATCGTCAACCCATTGCTACCAGCTGAACTTAATAAGGGAGATGTGACCTACCATATCAACCCAACAGGTAAGTTCGTCATCGGTGGCCCCCACGGTGACTGCGGCCTGACCGGCCGGAAAATCATTGTCGACACCTATGGTGGCGTGGGACGCCATGGCGGCGGTGCATTCAGCGGTAAAGACTCAACCAAAGTCGATCGTAGCGCCGCCTATATGGCACGGCATGTCGCCAAAAATATTGTTGCCGCTGGACTTGCGAAGCGTTGCGAAGTTCAACTCGCCTACGCGATTGGTGTCGCAGATCCCGTCAGCGTCAACGTAGATACTCAAGGAACGGGGACAATTTCGAACGAAACAATTTGTGAAATCGTGCGAGATGTATTCGAACTTTCGACTCAGGGAATCATTGAATCCCTACAACTTCAGCGACCAATTTTCCGAAAAACTGCTGAAGGCGGTCACTTCGGTCGAAACGACCCAGACTTTACCTGGGAAAGTACAGCTGCCGCAGAGAAAATCACAGAAAAACTCGCGGCATTGTCGGCATCTTAAGCCGATTCCTTGCACTTTACTGTTTCCTGATTCGACATTGCCATTTGTCGATCAGACCAATTAATCTACTCTTAGGGCAACGCAAGTTGCCCTTTTTTTATGTCTTCTAGAAAGACGAGGGTGAAAGGGCAAAGGCTGGATTGGATTCCCGCAAACCTAAACTACCGAAAACCATGGCCGACGAAGTAATTAACAACTTATTCGAGATGGATGGGGACAATGATTCCATCGATAGCGAGATCGCTCTCCAGCAGATTCTTGAGACACCCGGTCTATTCCAGCATGTCACCCGCAGCGATCAAGAAGGCCTAGAAACTGTCGTTGGATACTTTCGGATTGATTTCGAACCCAACAGTCAGCGGCACATTTTACATGTCCCATTTTCACCACCTTTCAAGACGATTCCTCAAGTCGACACCAATACGCTTGGAGAGCAAGAAGCTCGCATTCGCATTACTGACCGACAAAAATTTGGCTTGAGAATGGAAGTGATCCTCCCTCAAATCACCGATTCGAGTCAGCATATGATTATTGAAACGATTGCATCAGAAATAACTGATTCACAGTAGTCATTTGCACAAGCTTACTGTCGATTTGATCGCAATGAAAAATCTCTCAGTTATACTGAGCCTATCGTGAGGGATCTCACAACGAGCCGCCTAGCGTCCCATCTGTTGTTGATTCCAACCGCTCCGACATTCGTCATTAAGCTCGAAACGAATCATGCCATTTGAAAACATTGAAAACCAAGACCTCATTCATCGGCTGCAAGAATTTAATCAGTCACACGTGCTACAGTTTTGGAGTGAACTGACTCCCGCCCAAAGAGACCAGCTAACTAACCAACTGGAAACTTTTGATTTTCAACTTATCAAAAGCCTAACCGAGCTCGCTTCAGCTCAATCGCCCTGGGAAAAAATTGCCCGCGAGGCGGAGGTTCCACCAGCGATTACACTCGCTCAACAAGCACCAGAAGATTCGCTCTATCAACAAGCCAGAGCAACTGGAACCGAAGCGCTGGCAGCGGGTAAAGTTGGCATGATTCTCGTTGCCGGAGGGCAGGGGACGCGGCTCGGATTTGACCACCCCAAAGGAATGTTTCCAATTGGGCCGGTCAGTAACCGAACTCTTTACCAAATGCACTTCGAACAGGTTCTCGGGCGATCTCATCAATTCGGAGTTCGAATTCCTCTCTATGTCATGACTAGCCCACCGACTCATGATGAGACCACGCAATTTTTGACAGACAATCAATTCTTTGGAATGGACCCTGCTGACGTAAAAATATTCTGCCAGGGAGTAATGCCGGCGGTCGACAAAGACGGGAAATTACTCCTTGAAACAAAGTCGAGCGTTTTTGTCAGCCCCGACGGGCATGGCGGCACTCTCGAGGCACTTGCCCGCAGCGGATGCCTCCAAGATGCAAAAACTAGAGGCATTGAACATCTTTTTTATGGACAAGTTGATAACCCCCTTATTCAGACATGCGATCCAGCGCTCGTTGGCTATCATCTAAATTCCAAATCAGAAATGACTTCCCAAGTCGTAAGAAAAACAGATTGGTCTCAAAAAGTTGGAAATGTGGTGTCGATCGACGGTAAAGTTCAAATCATCGAATACAGTGACCTCCCAGAAAAATACGCCAAGCAAACGAACTCCGACGGAGCGCTCAAACTTTGGGCCGGAAGCATTGCTGTCCACCTTTTCAAACTGGAATTCCTCGACCGCTCTTTATCTCAAGCGGATTCTTTACCGTTTCATCTTGCTAATAAAAAAGTCCCCTTTCTCGATGCATCCGGGGAGCAAGTTGAACCCAATGAACCCAATGCGATTAAGTTTGAGCGATTTATCTTTGACCTCCTTCCCCTGGCTGAAAATGCCATCGTCTGCGAAGTCAAATCGGAAGATGGGTTCTGTGCAGTAAAAAATGCTGCCCCGGCTGATTCCGAGACACCACAGCATGTCAAAGATGCCATCTCAGACCTCCATCATCGTTGGCTTCAGGCAGCTGGCGCCGACTTGGCTCCCGGGATAACGGTCGAAATTAGCCCCACTTTCGCTGCAGATGTCGAGTCATTAAAAGACAAGATCCCAGCAGGAGCTAAAATCACAGAAACAACCTATTTCAAGTAATTGAGTTGGCGGGAAACATTACCGCTTCAACCAACATAAATTTTCAGAATCAAAATTAAAACTCCAGCAGGAATGCAATGTTGCACGCAATGATAATGGCCGGTGGATCGGGGACACGCTTTTGGCCAGCCAGTCGAAAATTAAATCCCAAACAACTTCTCAACCTGACTGGTCAACGATCCATGATTCAATCGACAGCCGATCGATTGAGTGGTCTTTGTCCGCTGGAAAACCTACTGATCGTCACCAATCAATCTCTAGTCGAGTCAATTTCACAACAACTTCCGGAGGTGCCTCGCGGGTCAATTATCGGCGAACCCGCCAAACGAGATACTGCCCCTTGCGTCGGACTTGCCGCCGCCTTGATTGCTTCGCGCGATCCGGAAGCAACGATGGTCGTGATGCCCGCTGACCATGTCATTGGACCTGATGATGTGTTTCAGGACGCCCTTAACCATGCCGCAGAATTAGTGGAAGAGGATCCTTCACGCATCGTCACCTTTGGTATCAAACCAAGTTATCCAGCCGAAGCTTTTGGCTACATCGAGCGAGATGGCGAAGCCCTGGTCCAAAAACGGCTGCCTAGTTATTCCGTCAATCGTTTTCGGGAAAAACCAGATCTCGAAACAGCAAAAGCATTTCTGGCGGCAGGATCGTTTTATTGGAATTCAGGCATCTTCGTTTGGAAAGTGAAAACTATCCTCGCTGCGTTACAAGAATTCCAACCAGCAATGTTGGCTCACATCAACACAATCGCCAGTACGATCGGAACACCCAGTTTTGACGAAACCTTGCAAAGAGAGTTCACCGCTATCGAGGGTACTTCGATTGATTATGCTGTCATGGAAAAACACGAAAACGTAATGGTTGTCGAAGCCCCTTTTCAATGGGATGACCTTGGAAACTGGTCCGCCATTCCAAGACTCAAAGGAGTCGACGAAGCAGGAAACACGATCGACGGTGAACACATTGGCATCGACACTGAGAATTCACTCGTTCGCACCGAAAATGGGCACTTGATTGTCACGATCGGAATGAAAGACTGCATTGTCGTTCACACTCCCAACGCAACTTTAGTTGCAGATAAAAACCAGGAACAGTCCATCAAACAAGTTGTTGCAGAATTGGAAAGTCGCGGCCTCGACCAATACCTCTAGAGCTATAACGCACTGCTAGAATATACAATGAAAATAATCTCCCCAGCCGTCCCGCTCGCTTTGATGGGCTTGTGTTTTTTATCAACACTAACGTTTGCCCAGACAGACCCAGCAAAAACCAGTAACGAATCCGCCACCAAGGATTCCCCAAGTCCGTATAATTGGCAACTTCGGACGCTCGGTGGGATGCAGTTCTGGACCGACGTTAGACATTTTAGCGGGTGGCGAATCCAACAAAACTCTGAGACTGGCCATTTTCGACTCATCGACCCGTCTGCGATCCGGTTTGCCTTTGGGGACTGCCAACAATGCGATGCAACATTGTCGAAAATTGCTACGGATGAAAAGATTCGCCCATTGAAAGGACGAATCGTGATTCTGCTCCATGGGCTCATGAGAACAAATGCATCAATGGCGCCTCTCGGAGAGTATCTGAAGGAAACAGGGGATTTTGAAATTGTAAATTTCCAATATGCAAGTACACGAAAACGCGTGGAAGACCACGCTAAGGCCTTAGGGCAAGTGATTGACAGTCTTGGTAGCGATGTGACTGAGATCAATTTCGTTGGCCACTCGCTCGGGAACATTGTTGTCCGTCGTTATCTTGGCGACCGAGCTGCCGCCCATCAGCCAGTCGATCCTCGGATCAAACGAATGGTCATGCTCGGCCCTCCTAACCAAGGCTCTCGCATGGCCCGATTACTCCGCTCCAGCTTCACCTTTAAAGTAATCGCCGGACCAAGCGGTGCTGAACTTTCAAACTCTTGGCAACAGCTAGAGCCAACTCTAGCCACTCCAGAATTCGAATTTGCGATCATTGCCGGCGGGCAGGCCGGCCAAGGCAAGCTCAACAATCTCTTGTTAACTGGAAAAGACGACTTTACAGTCAGCGTCGAAGAAACAAAATTAAGCGGTGCCAGAGATTTCCAAATTAGACCGCTAATCCACACCACGATGATGAAAGACAAATCAGTCTTTCAGGACACCCATCGATTTTTTGAAAACGGATATTTCGAGTCAGAGTCAGCACGCCGTCCTTTGACAAGTCTCAAGTAACTTACAAGGTAATGGTCAACAATGATTCCGCCCAACTCGATTCACGACCTCGATGAATCTGACGAATCAAATTCGCCACGAGCACTCCCCTCGGAAGGCCGATTACTTGGCATTGACTATGGAACGGTCAGAGTTGGGGTCGCAATCAGTGATCCCTCACAAACCATTGCCAGTCCACTCGAAACCTACACTCGTCGAAATATCAAACTCGATGCCAGTTATTTTATCGACCTGGTTAAGCTCGAAGAAATTGTCGGCTTGGTCGTGGGACTCCCTGTTCACATGTCCGGGGACGAAAGTGAAAAATCGAGAGAGGCAGTCAAGTTTGGAAAATGGCTCCAACAATCGACCGAGCGGCCTGTGATCTGGGTTGATGAGCGTTACACCACTTCGATGGCCAGAGAAATGCTAAGTCATTCGCCTCTCTCAGGAAAAAAACGAAAAGCTCAGCTTGATAAACTGGCAGCCCAAATCCTACTCGCTACCTATTTAGAGTCCGGCGCCGCGGCCGACATCAAAGACTTGAATCAGAACTGATCCATACATTTGAGAACTTGGGGGAGGACAAGTTGAGGCTGTGGTGCAAACGGGAAACCTGCGAGGACGGCCATTGGACCGGTGCTCACTTCTCAAAAAAGTAACGCAGTAAACTGAACAATAGAAAGCCAATCCAAATCAACCAACCGTATCCGCTTTTCTCTCCTGATTGGGAAACTAGCTCCACGTCGTGTTCGGATTTCATGCCAATCGAAGTAACGAAGGAAACCGCATCCCCTTCTTCCCAACCGCTATCAACTAACTGTCCGATAATTTCGCCGGGATCCATCCCCTCATCCAAATTCTCAGAGATCATTTCGGCCAGTTCACCGATCTCATCTGCATCTTGCCCCGGAGGCAGTTTGTAATCCGCCATGACTGAATCCCGTTATCTCAAAGTGTCATCGTTAAAAATTGATTAGGCAATCAAGCCCTAATAGCCAAGCACTGGCGACAACCAACGTTCAATTTCTTCAATCGGTTGCCCCTTTAACTTAGCATAATGCTCCGCTTGATCTTTGGTAATTTTATTGATTGAGAAGTAACGCGATTTTGGGTGAGCAAAATACAAACCACTTACTGCGGCACCGGGCCACATTGCAAACGACTCGGTCAAATTGATCCCTGTGATTGGCTCCACCTCCATCAGATCCCAAAGCGTTTGTTTTTCCGTATGATCAGGGCAAGCAGGGTAGCCAGCAGCAGGTCGAATCCCGCGATACTTCTCTTTAATTAACTGCTCCTCGGACAAATTCTCGTCCGCACCAAAACCCCAAGCAACTCTCGCCCGATAGTGCAACATCTCGGCGAATGCCTCCGCCAATCGATCGGCCAACGCAGCCACCATGATGGCGTTGTAATCATCAAGATCGTCGCGGTATTGCTGCGCCAGTTCGTCACAACCGTGCCCAGTGGTTACCGCAAAACCGCCAATGTAGTCCACGCGGCCACTCTCTATCGGTGCGACATAGTCGGCAAGTGAGCGGAAACAATCAATTCCCTTTCGCTGCCATTGCTGCCGGAGCATTGGGAATTGGGCAATTTCTTTCTCACGCGACTCATCCTCGTAAAGAATGACGGTATCCCCGTCGCTGTTAGCAGGCCAAAACCCATAAAGCCCACGAGCCGAAAGTAGCCTCTCGTCGATGATCTTCTTCAGCATAGCCTGCGCGTCTCCGAACAACCGGGTCGCTTCTTCACCAACAATCTCATCGTCGAGGATTTTCGGATACTTTCCGTGCAACTCCCAAGACATGAAAAACGGTGTCCAATCAATGAACTTTGCAATATCTCCGAGCTGGATTTCCTCGTGCCCATTAGCAGCATCGACAAATGCCTGTCCATTGGCAGCAGTCCCCAAAGATCTGGTTCCCGTGAACACTGGCTTTGCCAGATCAACTGAATCCCACTCCGTTTGAAAACGCTTTTCATACGCTTCCTCGTAGGGCACTAAAGTCATTTGCCGTTCTTCGTATCCCGCAACTAACTTCGACTGCAATGTCGAATTCTCTTGAATGAACTGAGGCTTCAAGTCCTGATTGATTAGGCGATCCACCACCCCAACGCTGCGAGAGGCATCAAGTACGTGAATAACTCCAGGTTCGTACTCTGGGGCAATCCGGACCGCCGTGTGCTTGTCACTGGTCGTTGCCCCTCCAATCAACAACGGCATCGTCATATTCAAGCGAGTCATTTCTTTGGCAACATACACCATTTCATCGAGACTTGGGGTGATCAACCCGGAAAGCCCTATCAAATCAACGTCATGCTTGACGGCCGCTTCAAGAATCTTTTCACAGGACACCATCACACCGAGATCAACGACTTCATAATTATTGCATCCGAGTACAACACCCACGATATTCTTCCCAATATCGTGCACGTCGCCCTTCACAGTAGCCAGCAAAATTTTCCCGCGATAACTCTGGCTCTCAAGGCCTGACGCAAGCTTCTCCTCTTCCATAAACGGCAGCAAATGAGCGACCGCTTTTTTCATGACACGCGCTGACTTGACCACCTGCGGAAGGAACATCTTTCCACTGCCAAACAGATCTCCGACAGTCGACATCCCGTCCATCATCGGCCCTTCGATTATGCTTAGGCAACGATCATAGGCCAGCCTTGCTTCTTCGGTGTCTTCGACAACGAACTTGTCAATCCCTTTGACCAAGGCGTGCGATAAACGCTCCTCCACCGACAGGCTCCGCCATTCCAAGTTTTCAGTCTTTACCCTCTTTCCTTTTTGATCTTTTACCGTTTCAGAAAATTCGAGTAGTCGATCGGTTGCATCCGGGCGACGGTTTAATAACACGTCCTCAACACGTTCGAGCAAGTCTTTCGGGATTTCTTCATAGATTTCTAATTGCCCGGCATTTACGATTCCCATGTCCAAACCTGCTTCAATTGCATGAAACAGGAACGCGGAATTAATCGCTTCCCGCACGACACCGTTTCCCCGGAAACTGAAACTAACATTGGAAACGCCACCAGAAACCTTTGCCCGCGGGCACTCCACCTTGATCCTCCGAGTTGCCTCGAAAAAATTAACGGCATAGTTATCGTGTTCCTCCATCCCAGTCGCGATTGTCAGGATGTTCGGATCAAAAATAATGTCTTCTGGCGGAAAATTCAGTTCTTGCGTCAACAAATCATAAGCTCGTTTACAGATACGAACCTTGTCGTCCGCCTCGACCGCTTGCCCCTTCTCGTCGAATGCCATCACGACCGCCGCTGCCCCGTAACGCCGAACCAACTTCGCTCGCTCAAGAAATTCAGCCTCTCCCTCTTTTAAGCTAATTGAGTTAACGATCGCTTTCCCCTGAACTGCACGCAGTCCAGCCTCGATGACCGACCACCTAGAACTGTCGATCATGACTGGTACGGCGCTAATGTCCGACTCGCCCGCAATGAGCCTGAGGTACGTCGTCATTGCCTGTTCACCATCAAGCAACGCGTCGTCCATATTGATATCGATCACCGCGGCACCGCCTTCGACTTGGTCGCGCGCAACCTCAATGGCCTCCTCGAACTTTTCGTCTCGAATCAATCTTGCGAATTTTCGCGAACCAGTAACATTCGTTCGCTCTCCGACCATCAAGAAGTTTGCGTCCTCTCGCAGGTTCAACGGCCTGGATCCCGACAGTCGCGTCAATGGCTCAATTTGATTTGGGCGGTGAGGCTGGCAACCGCGGACAACGTTACTGATTGCGGCAATGTGGGCCGGAGTCGTTCCACAACAACCTCCGACAATGTTTAACCAACCACTTTCAGCCCAATCTTTAATCGTGGCTGCCATTTCATCCGGGCCAAGATCAAACTCTCCCATTTCATTGGGGGTTCCTGCATTGGGATGGCAACTGATGTAACCGGTCGAAACTTTTGATAGCTCTTCAATATGCGATCTCATAATATCCGGGCCAAGTGCGCAGTTCATGCCGACACTAGCCATGGGGAAATGAGAAATGGAATTCCAGAAAGCTTCAACCAACTGGCCTGAAACGAACGTTGCCCCTGATTCAGCAAAGGTTCCCGAAACCATCACGGGAACAACATTCCCAGACTCTTCAAAGTATCTGGCAATTGCAAACAAACAGGCCTTCAGATTTAAAGTGTCAATTACCGTTTCGGGAAATAGGATGTCTACGCCGGCCTCCACCAGTGCCTTCACCTGAATGAAATAAGACGCCTCCATTTCTTCGAAAGAGGTATTTCGAAAAGCAGGGTCTTCGACTTTGGTACTGATCGCCGTCTGCTTGGAAGTTGGGCCAATCGAACCGGCAACAAAACGCGGTTGATCAGGAGTCTTCGCAGTGTATTCATCCGCTGCCCGTCTGGCGTTGGCGACTCCCGCAAAATTTATCTCCCGCACAATGTCTTCTGGAAAATCAAAATCACTCAATCCAACCAAACTCGCTTGAAACGTGTTGGTTTCAATAATATCTGCCCCAGCCTCTAGATATTGACGGTGCAAATCAGTGATTTTTTCTGGGTGAGTAAGCCCGAAAACATCCGTGCAATTCTTGAGATCGTGCGGCCAATCCTGAAATCGCTCACCTCGGACTTCAGACTCCGACAATCCGAGGCCGAAAATCATCGAACCCATTGCTCCATCAAGCACTAAAATCTCTTTTTCAAGCCGATTGAGAAACAAATCAGTTTTACTTTTTTGGTTAACCACAGACACTTTTGGTTGTTCCCTTCGCCGCAAAATGAATTGCGGTGTTAATTCAGGTCAGGTAGGCAAAACGGCAATAGATGCCAGCACTTATTTTAGTTCAGAAACGATTTCTCCGAAACCGAAGGCTCAAGACAATCTCAGGGCAGGCCGATGAGTAAGAAGTGCACCAATCTGCCAATTCGCCATCAGGTCTTGAGATGAATCCAACGATAATTGTCCAGCAAAACTACGATTTCTCCGATCTTGTTTTACCCGCAAACCAACGGCCTGCTCAACCGACTGCCGCCACCTCAAAAGCGGCTGTTATCCGCCCCATCGCGCCCCAAAACGTGCATCCGAGCGTTCACACCATCCCCCACCCCTCAGGGCACCCCAATCCCCAAGCTCCGGACATTAAAAAACATAGTCAAACCGGTGAAACAACTTCGCTACCCGGGCAACCCAAATACGACAGCCACGCCCCACTGTCACCACGGTCGATCCCAGTTGAAATTCGTCCAGTTTTTGAGCATCAGCCGAATACCCCTCCCGAGCGATTCGAAACAGCCCGTGAATCAAATTACCTCACCAGCGTGAACACGGCTGCATTGCCTGACAACCAACCCTTGGACCTCCTGGCCACCCTCAGTTCCAATGGACCGCTGCCACTCGCAATGCCAGAAGCCCCCCCAACGCAAGCTCCCCAATCAAGCGTCATCCCAAACTTTGAAGAGCTAACCAAAGGCGTCGGTGCGACACCTCGAGTTGCGTTATCCCCAGGCGGACAACCTTACCGTTCAGCAACCGGGGCCGATCGGGTAGAGCAACTTCTTGCTGAAAGCAGACGCGAAGAATCAGCGATCGAAATCGACCAACGTTTCAAAGCTACCGTCAAAGCCCGGATCGATGCAGAAGCTTTGTCGCGGATTTCTAACAGCCCAACGATTGAAAATCCGAACAATTTTCGCTCGGATCGTGCTGACATCAACCAGTTCGCACAAACGAGCAGTCATTCTCGAGAGACAATTCAGGCAGAAGCCAAAAAGGTGACGCAGGAGTTTCTTCATGGCAGCGACCATGAAATCCCGAGTAATGTTGCCGCGTGGGACGTCGAGGATTTTCGCTGGTCGGAGACTACTAACCAAATCATCGTTTCAGGTGGCCCATCTTTAGACTACCTTCACCAAAGTCTCCTCGATCTAATTCACCCAGAACAATCACGAATCATTGTCGGTGGTGTTGGACGCGGCGAAGGAACCACATCGATTGCAATAAGCCTGGCCCGATGGACTGCTGCCTCGGGGAAAAAAGTTCTTTTGGTGGACGGTGATCTTTCCAAAGCAGAACTAAGCCGGCAAGCTGGGATGGCCGAAAACATTTCGTGGATGAATTCAATTCGCCACACACTCCCCAATGCCGAACTAACGGTGCGCTCTCAAAAATCGAACTTGTGCCTATTGCCGCTAAATTCAGTAGAATCAAGAAGCCAGTGGCCAAGGTTCATCTACGACGAACTCGGGAAGATAATCAATCAGGCACAAAATGATTTTGATCTAATCATTACGGATGTCGGGCCAGTTGAACAAATGATGGCAGAGCTAAGCCGCCCCAGTTGTATCGCCGACGCTACCGTGCTGGTCCACGATGGAGTACAATCGGGAGCGTTAAAAAACGCCCAGAAACGAATGAAAATGTTTGGGCTAAACAACCTGATCATTGCTCAAAACCGGGCAACCTTACCAACGCAAAACGCCGCCTAGACTAACTGCAATGCAGGCCGCGTGCTGACTTGAGAGTTAAGTGAAATTAACCCGCCAACCGTGGATCACCCTTTCCGCCTTCGCCTTCATTGTTGCCATTGGCGGTTGGTTGCGTTTCCAAGTTGCCACCCACGATTTACTGTGGTTAGACGAACTGCACACCGGATGGGTCGTCGATGCACCCGCGTTCAGTGACGTCACATCGCGTGCTTCCGACGGAAACCAAACTCCATTTTTTTTCTGGATCACCTACCTGTTGATCCAATTGCCTATCCAGCCGGAACTAGGGCTTCGTTTCGCATCTCTCTTCGCTGGCATTGCCCTGAACGTGATCGCACCGGTCTGGGTATGGCGGTGGTCTGGCAGTCGCCTCGGTGCTCTACTAACCGCTGCGTTAATCGCCTCGGATTTAAATTTCATCTACTATAGCACCGAAGCTCGTCCCTACGCTTTGATTCAGCTTTTGGGCATGCTGCAATTCGGTATTTTCTTCCGGCTTTTGTGGCCATCGGTTTCTCTATCGTCTATCGATGAAAGCGAGAATCTCCAGTCGAATCTAAAGCTACAAATTTTATTCGCACTCGTTTCCTTAGTCATGCTTTACACCCACTTAACCTCGGTTTGGCTGTTGGCAACGGAGGCTTTGGCTTTGGTAATTTGCTGTTTCCGAGCCCCAACCCTTATCCGTCGCGTGCAACTCTGGCTCCCGGCAACCGCAATGATTGGCTGCGGCTTCCTTCCTTTTGCAATGATTACTCGAAACATCTACTCCCGACGCGACAACTGGGAATCGGTCTCGTCGATCCGTAATCTTTTATTGAACAACCTACCAGAGCTCTTAATTGTCATACTTGCCCCGGTACTTTTACTGATTTGTTATTTAATTTTCAAAAGACAGCAACCACAATTAATAACGCGACAGCGGCAACAACTCGGCCTAATTTTACTCTGGGCACTTTTCCCATTTTGCTGCGTTATCGGGGTGACGTTAATGGGAATCGCGCCATTAGCGCTCCATCGCTACACATTGATTGGCGCTGCCGCATTCCCAATCTTTGTTGGGTGTTGCGCGGCATGTTTCCCCTCAATGCTGCAAAGAATCAGTTTTGTAATTCTTTTGTTTTGCGGCGCAATCTTCACAGGCAATTCGCTTCGTCCAAGTGCGATGAATCCGTTTACCGTGGACAGGACATTGCCACATTTTCGCATGGAGGACTGGCAGACTCCTATCGAAAAGATCAACTCTGCGACAAGTGGCCCCGAACACCCCGTGTTTTTGTTCGCCAACATTATCGAAGATGTAGATGCTACGAAGATTGACGACCTCCGGTTTCAAAGCTACTTGTTGTTCCCGCTTTCTTGGCCGTACTCGCTCAACCGAACGTACCCAACAGTCTCAGCCGGCCCGACGCTCACAGAACCCCATTTCCAGTCTAACCAAATTCAAAAAACACTCGAAAGCAGGGGTTGCTGGGTCATCGTTCGCGGAACAAAAGTTCTTGCAGAGCGAATTGGTTTTGAACTGGAAATGAAACTAAAAAACGAAATGGCTGAAAACTCAGCGATCTCGCCAACTCCCATTCGCACCCAATTCTACGAAACGCCTGAGAGTCCCGTTTACTTAATCTCACTGGCCTGGTGACATGTGACGCGGGCAGGAGAGAAAGGTCGCAGGTCGACAGGCAGTTCCTTACCGTCAGCCAAATCAGCTAAAACTACTGCGGTGCCAGTCGATAAATGCAGCCCGCCTTTAAAATGCCCCGTCGCTACAAATGCATTTCCCGAGTGACCAAGCTCACCTAGATAGGGAAAACCATCGTAGGTTGCCGGGCGAAGACCAGCCCATGATCGAACAAAAGTGGCATCGTTTAGATTTGCACCAAGACTCTCGGCCCAGCCTCTTAACTCTTCCACTTCCGAAGCAGTCGTTGAACAGTCGAACCCCACTTCTTCGATGGTAGCCCCAGCCAGGACATGTCCATCAGTCCGCGGGACGAGATAGCGGGTGCCGTCATTGATTACAGGCGCCCCAATTCCAGACGATAGTTCATCAATTTTATATAACGCGATCTGCCCCCGAACCGGTTGCATTGGCAGCACGACTCCAAGCGGTTTAATTAGTTGCTCTGTCCATGGGCCCGCCGTAAAAAAATACTGATCGCCAACAATCTTCTCTTTTCCAACGCTGATCCCTGCCACGCTTTCATCGCAAACTTGCACCTGACACTGCCCGGCATGCTCATGCAATGTCACACCCAAACTTTGACAAGCACTTACCAACGCAGCGATATGGGTTGGGTTGGAGAATTGAGATTCGCCGGGAACCCAAAGAGCCTTAGAGGGAACTGACACAATCCCGTCGTTTATCCCATTTCCATCAGAATTTAGAAAAGCCAATCGTTGCTTGGCGTCTTCAGCGTTGAGCTCCTGAAAGGGAATATCGCGACTCTCCCACTCAAATTGCATTCCCATCAGCGCCGCCACTTCACCAGCACTCCTCGCAATATAGAGCCCCCCGCATTTCCGAAAACCGTTATCGATTCCTGTCAAATGCTGTAGCTCGTCCGCCCAAATTTCATGGAGCTCGCTACTGATGGCTTCGAGAACTTCCATTGGGTGAATCGCCGTTGTCCGACAGGTCGGTGGTAAAATTCCAGCACCAGCCCAAGATGCTTTTTCACCAAAACCTTCTTGCTCGAGTAATACGACATCATACTTACGTTTTGCCAACTCGTAGGCCAGTGAAAGACCAATGATGCCTCCACCGACAATAACCGTTCGCTTGGTTTTTTGGTTTTCCATTTTCTTTATCCACTTCTGCCAAGTGCGAAACGAATCTCTTGAAGTAAATTCATTTCCTGCTCATCCGGCAATGATACTCTCTCTTGCATCTCTCTCGTCAATTTTTTTTCGAGTGCCAACAAGCTATCGAGCTCATCGACGTCTTCCAGAGGTTCCAGCATCGCAAACTCAATTCCCTGTCGGTTCAGGTGTTCAACCGTGGAAGCCAGTACGGCCGACGTGCTCCATTCTATATCTTGGAAAATATCAAAACACGATTCACGCATTCCCAACAGGTAATACCCACCATCCACACTCGGACCAATAACCACGGGCGTTTGGTCCAACTCGGCAAAAGCCCGCTCCACCGTCGCGGATTTGATTTGCGGGCAGTCTGCTCCAATGATTACAACTTTACGAACTGCGGTGTCTACTGGTCGCATTGATTCCAATTGATCAAAAAAAAACGAGTGCATTCGGGTTCCAAGACAACCTGTTGATTGGGGGTAAAGCCCCCACGAATCAGGGCTAATTTCTTGAAAATCAGTCACTCGCTCTCGTGGGGAATAAACAAGACGACGATCGGTGCCAACCGCCTGTAATTTCTTGACCAGATGATTCAGGAATGCAAAATACAGGTCACAGGCTTTTTCGTCCCCAATACTTGCGGCAAGCCTTGTTTTAACCCTTCCAGGCTGCCAAAATTTGGCAAAGAGCCCCAACTGATTTTGTGCTTTTTTCGACATTGAGGCTCACAGTGAGAAAGCCGGATTTTTGTTATAATTGAACCAGACGGTTCTTGACCCATTTTACAGACAACATGATTCGGGACTCCTGTTTATGAAAATCCTTCTTCTTCTAATTAAGTAGTAGAATAAGGGTATCAATTACCCCAGAATCAACCAACCGGACAGGATTGTTCCCGGTTGCCATAAAAGGAATATTCCAAGGCACTTCATTTATGTCGGAACCCAGCGCCAAAAGCTTCTTAAAACTGCTAGAGCGCAGCGGCATTGTCGCTGAAGAGCGACTCAAATCCTCCTTAGCCAAATTATCCACTAAGGCAGACGGCAAAACAATCAATTTAAAAGATTTGGCCGGACACCTCTTAGAGTCTGGTTTGATCACTCAGTGGCACATCGACAAACTTTTGGCTGGCAAATACAAGGGTTTTTTCCTAGGCAAATACAAACTGCTAGGGCACCTCGGTTCCGGAGGAATGAGTAGTGTCTACTTAGCTCAGCATAAAATTTCCGATCAATTACGAGCTATCAAAGTTTTGCCGCGAAAAAAAGTCGCAGACAAAAGCTATCTCGACCGGTTCTATCTTGAGGCTCGCGTCGCTGCCAGTTTAAATCATCCCAACGTCATTCGAATCTACGACATCTGCAACGAAGGCGATACGCACTACATGGTGATGGAGTATGTCGATGGAACCGACCTCTATGAATTGGGGAAAAAGAACGGACCATTTGATTTTAACTCAGCAGCAAAATTCACTGCCCAAGCTGCGGAGGGACTGATCCATGCTCACCAGCAAGACCTCGTTCATCGCGACATAAAGCCGGCGAATCTTTTCAAGACAGATCAGGGGTTGGTCAAAATCCTTGATCTTGGCCTCGCGTTAGTCAACCAGAACGACTCCCAATCACTGACCGTTCTTCATAATGAAAAAGTAATGGGAACCGCTGACTACTTATCCCCTGAGCAAGCAGTCAATAGTCATGACGTCGATTCGAGAGCCGACATTTATAGTTTGGGATGCACACTCTATTTTTTCTTGACCGGCCACCCCCCCTTTCCAAAAGGCAGTTTAGCTCAACGGATTGCGATGCATCAATCGCTCGCTCCCAAGAGTATTTACGAAAGCCGCCCCGAGTGTCCAGAATCGCTCGTTAAAATTTGCGAAAAAATGATGGCAAAAGATCCCGTCGACCGTTATCAAACGTGCAACGAGGTGAAAACCGAGTTATTGGCCCTCGTAGAGTCAGGTGAGCTTGAGAATATCGCAACTTTTGCCCCTGAGGACTCGTTAATCGAAAAAACCCCCTCGACAACAACTTCAACGATGAACGACGCCACGACGCTCGCCCCCCTCAAAGAGGTCGAGCCAATCGAGGAAAGCACCATCGAACATGCTTTCGAAGAACCAACCAGTGCTTTTAAATCCGTCAACGACGCAAGCGACTCGCAAAAAAAACAAAGAATCACACCACCGGTACCCCGCAAAAGAAGAAGACCGCCCCCGAAGTGGTTGGTACCCGCAGCCATCGCAGCAATGTTCCTTATTCTTATTGCGGTGCTAACATTAGTAACATTCCTCGCTTAAAGACAACTTAAAGACAGCGCCAAACTGACGCTTTGATGAGACCTAACACTGCCTTGAAAACTACAATTAGCGATACGTGAATCTCCTCCTGCGTGCCACCTTTAAATTCTGCCAAAAAACACTGCCAAAAACTTCCGCCAAAATTTTCGTAAAACCAACAACAGACCAACACAACATCCGAGACAAGCAAATGATGATACTTAGCCATAGTTCAACAAAAGCAACTTTGATTGCCCGACTCACCCTTGCTGTGTTGGCGCTAGTTTTTACAACCAACTCATTTGGGCAAGCACCGACTCCTAAGCAGAAGCAGGCAGTCAAGCAAATCAAAACCAACATTGATCGAGCTGGCAAGCAATTTAAAGCGAACAAGTTTGACGCCAGTGGACAGTACATCAATCAAGCGATCGCACAATTGGCGGCCGTTTCGGCGAATGCTTCTCCGGAAGTTCTCGAATTACTGAAACCTGAATTTAAGCGACTAGAAAAAGCACACAAGCTACTGAGTGATGCTGGGCAAAAGTTATCTGCCATGCAACCCTTACCACAACCGAGCAATGGCGATGCTGCCGCGGTGAGTTTTGTAAAATCGATCGCACCGATCATCGTTGCAAAATGCGGAAACTGCCACGTTAACCAGAACCGCGGTGATTTTAGTGCGGCGACATTCGCCGCACTCGATGCCAGTACCATGCTCGCCTATGGACTGCCCAACGACGCTCGTTTAATTCAGGTCATTGAGAGCGGGGAAATGCCTAAAGGTGGAGCGAAAGTGACGCCCGAAGAATTGAAGTTATTGCGAGACTGGATGAAACAGGGTGCGAAGTTCGACGGCGATGACACGAAAAAAAGCCTCAACGAATTTTCGAATACACCGCCACCTGCCCAACCAAGACGAAATGCAACGGTCAACCTTCCCACTGGCAAGGAAACCGTTTCCTTTGGACTGCATGTCGCCCCGATCCTACTTGAGAATTGTGCACGGTGTCACATCACCGACCGTCCTCGAGGGAACTTCAGCATGGCAAGCTTCCGGGACGTTCTTCGCGGCGGTGACGGTGGTACACCGATTGAAGCTAAGAAGTCAGGTGAAAGCCAGATCATCAAACGCCTGCGAGGTGACGGGGTGGAGATCATGCCACCTTCCGGGAAACTTGATGACAAACTGATCGACACCATTGCCAAGTGGATCGATGAAGGGGCGGCTTTTGACGGTGGAGACAGCCGAATGGTCACATCCTTAGTCGCCGCTCGCTCAAAGGCGGCATCACAAACCCACGAAGAACTACTTGCCGACCGCGGCGATCTCGCGACTCGCACTTGGAAACTCGTCATGGATAGCGTTCAAAGCAAAGTTCTACCGAGTGACAACTTTCTTGTCACTGGTTCAACCAATGAAAGCCGCTTGACTGACGTTTCGCAACTCTGTGAAAAAATGGCACCCAAAATTGCCAGCGCTCTTCGCGCGAACTCCAAAGACCCCTTGGTCAAAGGAAACGCGTCGGTATTTGTTTTCGATAAACGATACGACTTCAGCGAATTCGGCAAGATGATTGAGAAACGGGATTTCCCAAAGGACGTCGCTGGACACTGGGGATACAACATCACTGATGCCTATGCCACTGTCTTAATGACGCGAAATCAAACAGCCGAAGACGTTCAGGTTGCACTGGCCCATCAAATTGCTTCGCTGCACGTCGCGAATCTTGCTCTGGACATGCCCCGCTGGTTTGCAGACGGCCTGGGACTATGGACCGCCAAGAAACTATACTCCAAAGAAGACGATATGAAGTCGCTCGATATGAGAGCGGAAGCAGCGATGGCCGAGATGGTAAAACGGGATGATTTCATCCAAAATCGAATGCCCTCAGATCGCGCAGCCCTGGTGGGGTACTTGTTTGTGAAGAAACTCAAATCGGACTCTGGCTCATTCGCTCGGTTGATGAAGGCCATCAGTAAAAACAATTCGTTTGATAGCGCGTTTAAAGCGACCTATGGAAAAACTCCGAGTGAGATTCTGGGCCAGAAGGAACCTGCAAAAAGGCGTTAACCTATACACGAAACCGGAGGCTTCCGGTTCGGCCTTGGAGCAACTTTAGATAACCAACAAAACCACACAAAAAAAGCCGGTCACAATCAGTGCCGGCTTTTCGTGTTTCGGGGTGCGAACCAGAAAGTTAGTCCTCTTTTTTCAACGGCTCTTTACGCTCCGTGATGACTTCGCACGTCTCGGATTGGTCGGCGTTAATCTGGACATACTCTTTTTGATCTTCAGGAACATCATCCTCGTGGAAAATCGCTTCCACAGGGCACTCGGGCACACAGGCCTCGCAATCAATGCACTCATCGGGATGAATGTACAGCATCGTCTCACCTTCGTAGAAACACTCTACCGGGCAGACAACAACGCAATCGGTGTAACGGCAACCGTCGCAAGCTTTTCCCACAACATGTGTCATTTTAGTACTCCTGTCTTCGGATCGTGTCGTGACCCGACTAATTTTCAAAATGGATGGGTGTTTAGGCGATCAATAAAAAATAAACACAAGCCGCCATTTGGTATCGGTAAAATAAACGTTGGAACACCAACAATTACGAAAAATCGTAATTCTCTTCAAAAACAGTGTCAAGACACGAAACCTAGTTAATCTTTACCGGAGACACCATCGATGCACTCCGTGACACTGAAGTAGCCAATGGTTAGTCCTGAAACTTCCATCCAGAATTACCAGCCTTAATATTTAGCTCGGTGGGGGGAACCGACAATTCCGAAGCTAGATTAACCTTCGGCACACCGTCAGCTCTGGGCAAACTCCACATTTTTTGAGGATCACCGTACAGCGGATCCAAAGAAATTCGCCCAAGCTGGATCGTCATTCCAGCCGTTTCGCCATTTCCCTCGACCACAACTATTTTTATTTTTTTCGGTACATCAATCGACCGTCCATTCGTATTGACCGCCTGATGGTCAGAGGAATTCATGTAAGCAACCAGCTTATCCTCGGAGTTGTATAATGCCTGCTGCACAATCACGAGGGATTTTGCATCGAATAACGTTACCACCCGCTGAAGCCCGGCAGGACTTTGCTTTTCGGTCATGAGTTCAATCTTCCCATCTGGTCTGGCAAAAGGACCAACGTGTCGATCTTGTGCACTAAATTGGCTCAAACCTAGACCGTCTAGTAACCACTTTGGATCCAATGGGATGGATAGACGCAGGGTGCTTCGATCGTAATCGCCGTGTTCCGCATAATACATGACCTCTGGCTGCTCACTCGATGATGCTTTTACCCATATCCAGAAAAGCTCATCGTTTGATCCAACATCAACGCCTAGCTCAGAAAGTCCCAAGAACCCGGCTTTCAAACGAAGGCGTTCTGGAAATTCAACCTGAATTGTTCCTTTAATTTTGGGAGCGCCCGTCATTTTCACAGAAACGCTTGCTTGCAGTTGTTTTACCAACTGTGCTCGGGACTTCTGCATATCCAACAGCTCTGTCTGCGTCGGTAATCTTGCCTTCGCCGAAAAAACTCCACGCTTCGGCTTAAACAGATCAAACTCAAAATTATCGAACAATTGAGCGTAGGAGGT
Organism: Mariniblastus sp.; assembly: GCA_029251085.1. Taxonomy (GTDB): domain Bacteria; phylum Planctomycetota; class Planctomycetia; order Pirellulales; family Pirellulaceae; genus Mariniblastus. Next base: position 42,949 of record JAQXDZ010000059.1, on the reverse strand, counting down.
GCCCGTAGCAATGCTCATAAAAAACAGAGTGCCCAAAAGCGCAAACGACAACTTCAGCCTCCGATTTCCCACGAACGGGAGAACGCATGCCGCAGTCCTCAAACAATCTGTATTTTTAAATCCCAATTTATTTTCTCGGAGACCTAGGTCACTCTCAATCTGAAATTACTTCTTCACTGACTTCTTCACCTTCCACATCATCTGAAACCGGTTGGTCTACAAATAATTTTTCGGCAAGCTCTTGCTGAATGGCCGCAAGTCGCTCCGGACTGATCTCAACAACTGTCAGTTGATAGGTGGTATTTGAGGATCGACAATGCAACTCCAAGATTGATTCTCCGAGCTCGCTGTCCAGTTGTGTCAATATTTTTTTCTGCATTAGCAGCAAGCCGGTAACAAACGCGAGGTCTGCCGTTTCCTCACTCGTTTGCAGATGCTCAAAATAGGCAATGAGTACTTTTTTCGGCGCCCAATAAACTTTACCTTTTCCAAGTTCCGGCACGCTCGACTTCCACCACCCAATGCAATCTTCCGGTGGCCCCTCCCATTGGTCAGTGGAATAATCTCTGCGTTCTGATTGCCCATCTTCACACTCCAGCAAGGCTGAATAAAAACCGTCTCCCGGTTTGAATTCTCGCTCACTCTCATAGCATTTCCGGCTACTCTTTTTGAATTCAAAATGAAGCATAAAAGTCACCGTTCACGACAAATTACTCGCTCGAGGCGATACCATTGCCTACCGTGCAGGAACCTAAAATTGGGTGCGGAATACTAGAGTTTTTCCCAAATGCTCTCAAGGCGTGATCTGTTTGCTCCCGTATACCTTGATTGACGATTGAGGGTTCGCTAGCACCCCCCAAACGCTCTTCATTCATCGGATATTAGGATCGAACCGACATTAACGAATCCGAAGCCTGAAACCGGTCACAAACTCTTGGGCTTGCCAATAATTAAAGAAATTACGATTTCATTTGTTGGTAAACTGGGGTTCGCGGCGGCATCTCCACTGATCCTCGGTTGTAACGAAATCAGCCAATCCTAAATTTACCCCACTCAATCCTGTGAAAATTGGCTCCGCCCTCACACATATCAAATCACTTGCGACTCAATTCGCAGGTCAGTCTGATAAGGAACTTGCGGATATCGCGTTAAATCTAGGTTTTGAATCACGTCAAACCGACTCGGTCAACGGCCTCATTGAACGAGCCTTTGCTTTGGTTCAAGTTGCCTCCCAGCGGCAATTAACGATGCAACATTACGATGTCCAACTTTTAGGGGGACATGCCATGTGCAGCGGCCATGTTGCTGAAATGCGTACCGGAGAAGGCAAAACGCTCACCGCTACCCTTCCGATGTTTGTGCACGCCCTCGCCGGCCGCGGAGCTTTACTGGCGACCAGCAACGATTACCTCGCCAAACGAGACGCTGAGTGGATGCAACCGGTTTACCAATCTCTCGGTATGACGATCGGTGTGATTCAATCAGAGATGTCTCGCGAGCAGAGAAGGGCGGCCTATCAATGCAGTATTACCTACGGAACGATGAAAGAATTTGGTTTTGACTTTCTGCGCGACCATTCCCAGGAAAGAGAACAAAAACAAAGAGAACTCTGGTACGGAGGTAGTCAAGCCGGAGTCGCCGAATCCGCAGCTTCCAAACCAGTCCATCGTAAACCTCATTTCTTACTGATCGACGAAGCAGATAGTATTTTGATTGACGATGCTCGTACACCATTGATCATCTCCGCCGCGCAAGATGAATCAACCAAACAACAACAAACCGCTTTATACCAGTGGTCAGCAAATGCGGCCCGGCAATTCGAGGAAGACATTGACTATTGGTACGACAAAGAAAAACGAAGAGTTGACCTGACTCCGGAAGGCACAGCAAAAGTCCGCACCATTTCCAAACCCGAAGAATTGGCGGGAATTGGATTACTGGAAATGTACGATTTTTTAGAACGCTCGATTCAGGTTGATCGAGATTACAAACGAGATCGAGATTACGTCGTTCGCGATGGCGAAATTGTGATCGTTGACGAAGCCACCGGGCGAATTTCAGAGGGACGCCGATGGAGTAAAGGAATCCACCAGGCCATTGAAGCCAATGAATCGGTCGAAGTCACAATGGACACCAATACTCAAGCAAAAATTACGGTTCAGTCTTTTGTGAGTCGCTATCCAAATATTGCCGGGATGACAGGTACAGCGAATTCATCCAAACGAGAATTTAAAAAAATCTACCACATGGGCGTGTCAATCATCCCCACGAACAAACCCATCCAGCGGAATGACCTGCCTGTCAAATATTATTTTTCCGAACAGGAAAAATTCGAAGCAGTCGTTCGCGACGTGATTAAAATTCACAGAGAGGGCCGGCCAATTTTGATTGGAACACGGTCAATCGCAAAATCAGAACAAGTGTCCCACCTGCTTAGACAAAACCAAATAGAGCATGAAGTACTCAACGCCAGGGAAATTGAACGCGAAGCGGAGATCATTGCAACGGCAGGAGAGATGGGGAAAATCACCGTTGCCACCAACATGGCCGGTCGAGGTACCGATATTAAAATTGGCGGAGAATCTGAAAATACAAACAACCGCGAACAAATCCTAAAACTTGGTGGCATGCATGTGATTGGAACCGAAATGCACGAATCCAGTCGGATTGATCAACAGCTATTCGGACGCTGTGGTCGTCAAGGAGATCCAGGCTCAGTCCAGCTCTACATCGCAGCCGAAGATAAGATTCTGGAATCTGCATTTGGTAAACAAACAGCCGAGAGGTACCGGAGGACCGGCAGAACCCGCACAAGTTCATATTGGATCTCGCTTTTTAACCGTGCGCAGCAAAAGGTTGAGAACCAACATTACCGTTCTCGGCGCATACTCATGTATAATGAGAAGATGTTGGCCAAGTCACAGAGGGAAATGGGGCTCGATCCAATACTGGACAACTTTGATTAAAACAACTTTGACTGGCCTGCGGATCGTGAATCATTGCCAAATTGCGTCCTTAAAACAAACCGTTCATCGTCATTGACTCCTCGCGACACTGGACGCCAGCCTGCCGAATCGTTCATTGCCGCCACGTCACTATTCCCTCCCCATCAACGCGACCTACAATCAGTTAACGCCTTCCAATTTTTCCGTCGACGGTAAATCAAATCAATCATGTCCACTGGCGAACAACAAAATAGTCCTTCTCCTTCTGCCATTCGCGACGAAGTTCGCCGCACGGTTCAGCAGTTGAATGAAATGGCCAGCACGGAAAAAGACTTCGACCAATTTTGCGATACGGTACTTAGTCGCGTTGTCAAAATCACTGGAGCTCACGGTGCGTTACTCTGGCAGGTCAACGGCAACCAAACCCCGCAATTGACGCACCAAACCGGCCGGCATCCAAATGCAAGCGCCAAAGACGTTCTCTCACAAGAGAATTCGCAGCATAGCAACGCGGTCATGGAAGTGGTCGCCAAAGAACTGCCGATGGGCCTAACGTCTGATTCATTTACAGAACCACCCCATCCTCAAGACGAAAACACCAGCCAAAATGATGACTCATTTCTCATGTTGTTTTCTCCGGTATACAACCGAACGAAAAAATGCTGTGGCACGCTCGAGCTCCTGCAGCGGGGTGATATTTCACCTCAGGCACAAGAAGGTTACCTAAGATTCCTTTCTCAGATATCCCAATTGTTTCAGCGCTGGCACGAAGAACAAGAACAAGAACAAACTCAGGCTGTCAAAACCATTTCAGGCGACTCTTGGTCAAATAGACTAGAGTTCATCAATGAAACTCATCGTTCGATCAACTCAGTCGATACCGCCTACGCGATTGCCAACGAAGCTAGACGTCTTCTCAATTGCGATCGCGTTAGTGTAGGGCAGTGGAATGGAACGAAATGTAAGATCTCTGCAATCAGCAGCCAGGATCGCTTCGACAATCGTTCGAACGTCGTGCGTTTGCTGTCGGCGGTCGCTACCGCCAGCGTGAGTGCTGAGGCGACGTTCTGGATCACCGGCAGCACGGAGGGAATCGCACCTGAAGTTGCTCAGAAAATCAATGACTACCTCGATGAATCCCACAGCCGGACTCTGATCGTCATCCCCCTCATGGCACGTCCTCCAGCCTTGCCAGACCTCGAAATGAAGAGCCACCAACAACAGGTTTCGCAGAAACTTGGCGTTCTCATTCTCGAGTACTTTGACGCTGACGTTCCCGAAAATGAAATTGAGTTCGACACTCAACTAATCGTCGGTCAGTCGGAAATTGCTTTGGAAAACGCCAGAAAACACAGCGAGATCTTTCTGCTTCCAGTCTGGCAACGCTTAGGCTGGCTGCAGCAGGTATTGTTCCGCGATCATCGCGCTAAAACCAACACAGGCCTGGCCGCCTTGGGGATTTTGATTCTCGTGATGTTGTTCTTTCCCAAAGAACTCAAAATGAAAATTGACGGGGTGATGCATCCGTCGACTCGGAACACAATTTACGCGCAAACCGACGGAATTATTCGTGAAATCCTGATTGATGAGCGAGCGAAGGTCAAAAAGGGGCAACCGTTATTACGGCTTGAGAACCAAGATCTGGATATGCAAATCAGCTCGGCTGAATATGAAATCGAAGCGATCGATCATCAGCTTGACAATGCCAACTCACAATTAGCCAGCGGCCTCAAAGACTCTACTGAGAGCGCAGAAATTGGCATGGCAATCGACCTCTTTAAAAAGCAACGCAAAACTCTTTCATCTAAACTCGAATTGATGGAGTACAAACGAAGCCAACATGAGATCGTAAGCCCCATCGACGGTACGGTCACCACACCTCGTCTTAAGCGCAGGTACACCGATTTCCCCGCGGTTTCCAATCTAGCGTTGCTCGAAGTCGTTGACCTCGAAGGCCAATGGCAACTTGAGCTGAAAATTCCACAAAACAAAATGACCTACGTAGATCAGGCATTCGCCAAAGATCCAAGCAAATTGCTCGATGTCGAATTTAAAATTGGCACCAATCCAAATCTTAATCTCAACGGAACACTTGCGAAATTTGCAATTGATGATCGGGGAGTCCCGACGGCAGAAGGAGCTCCTGAATTTCGCGCATTCGTGGAAATCGAACCTTCCCAGCTCGCCGACCTTCAAAACGAGCTTCGCAGTGGAGCTGGAGCAACAGCAAAAATTCGCTGTGGAACGCGATCTCTTGGATTTGTATGCTTCTATCAGATTTACGATTTCCTCCGAACCAAAGTATTCTTTTAAGAGGTTGCGATGTCGATCATCCCGCCTCCCTCCGATCCCCCGGCCAGGCATACCCCGCCCCCGAGCAGCCCTCCCATTCAAATGAGAATGCGGTCGGATCTAACCTATGACCGCATGACCTATCAGGGCGTTGAGTATTGGGTCATCAAAGAACCCCTTGGGCAGAAGTACTTCCAGTTTCCTCCACACGTCTTTCATTTACTTCGAGAACTCGATGGCAAAAAATCTATCGACGAACTCCAAGACGGATATCACGAAAAATTTGCGCCCAAGCGGATTACGCGTCAGGATCTCCAACAATTATTAACTCGATTCCACCAGGATAGCCTTGTGACTTCGAGCGTCCCTGGGCAGGGAGCTGAACTCCTCAAGCGAGGTAATAAGAATAAAATGATGGAACGGGTGGGCACCTATTCCAATGTGCTTGCGATTCGATACAAGGGATTCGATCCCGAGCGGCTGCTCAATTGGCTGCTTCCGTACACGTGGTGGATTTTTACCAAAATCGCAATGTGGGTCACCCTGTTCTGTGCGGCAATTGCGTTGCTCTCCGTCGTGATGAACTGGAGTATGTTCCAGGCAAAACTTCCCGGTTTCGAAGCCTTTTTCGACCCCAAACAGTGGTACTTATTCGGAATCGTTCTCGCAGTCACAAAAATGTTTCACGAATTTGGACACGGTCTCGCTTGCAAACGTTTAGGGGGAGAGTGCCATGAAATTGGGTTCATGCTGCTGGTTCTCACCCCATGCCTTTATTGCAATGTTTCCGACAGCTGGCGACTGCCCAATAAGTGGCACCGCGCCGCGATCGGAGCTGCCGGCATGTATGTGGAAATCATTCTTGCCACGATCGCGACTTTTGTCTGGTGGTTTGTACAACCAGGACTCGTTCAAGACGTTTGCCTCCGTGTCATGCTCGTCAGTTCTATCAGCACCATCCTCTTTAATGGTAACCCATTACTTCGCTTTGACGGGTACTACATTCTGAGCGACCTTCTCGAAATCCCGAATCTTAATCAGAAGTCAACGAAAGCTTTGACAACCCTTCTCGGTCGCAATTGGTTGGGATTAGAAATTCCCGACGATCAACTCATGCCCTCGAATCGACCTTGGGCCTTTGCCATGTTTACCGTGGCAGCATTTTGTTATCGCTGGTTCATCATGCTTTCGATCATTATTTTTCTGACGAAGATGCTGGAACCTTACCATCTCGAATCCATTGGCATTGGGATAGCTCTATTTTCTATGGTCGGCATGCTCGGAATGCCTGGCTACAAACTGTACAAATACATGGCGGTTCCTGGACGAATGCATCAAGTGAAAAAAGTTAGATTTTTTGTTGTCCTAGGAATCGCAAGCTTCGTGCTCGCGTTAATCCTGTTTATTCCACTTCCTCACACGTTGCGTTGCAATTTGATTGTGATGCCCAGCGAAATAGAAACCGTCTGGGTTAAAGAATCTGGCCTCTTGGAATCATTCGAGGTCAGTCCAGGAGAGTCGGTCACGGCTGGGCAAACCCTGGCACAGCTCAGAAATTTAGAGCTCGAGATGCAATTAGTCACCGCGTTGGGGAAGATCCAAGAAAAGGAGGCGGCTCTCAAATTAGAAATTGCCAAACGCAATCTCACCGAACCGACGCCGAACGATCCCACCAAGTCTATTTTAGCCGATATCGCAAAGCTCAAAAAAGTGCATGCCCAACTCGCCGAACGTGCCACTGGACTGACTCTTAAAAGCAAAATCAACGGCACGGTTCTGGCTACGCCTTATCAGCATTCAGGACAGCAATCAGAAGAAACCGAAGACTTTGATATGCGTCCATTACTTTACGGGCAGCATAACAACGTCTCGGCTCAGCGGGGACAACGTTTTTGTGAAATTGCCGATCTTTCAAAATGGTACGCCGTCGTTATCTTGACCGAGCATCAAGTTAAATTTGTAAAACTAGATCAGGCAACGAAAATAAAACTGTATTCAGATCCCGGGCACACCTACCATTCCAAAATCGAATGGATCGGCGAGACCGACATCGCGATCAATCGAGAAGATTACGATCCGCTGCAACCCTCGATGGGCGGCAACAACAGTAACGCCTCCGATCCGGTTATTGAAATGGTGGCCGGCTATCAGCATCAAGATTTCCAGTATTTTGCACGTGTTCCAATCGAATCACCAACCATTGCCCCCAAAATCGGCATTGGAGGGCAGGCTCGTGTTTCCACCGGATATCGCTCGATCGGCTACCGAATTTGGTGGTGGTTCAACCAAAACTTTAGAGCCTAATCCCTTAGGTAAGTGCTTAGATAAGCTCTCAAGCCTCAACGCTGACTGTGTCAGCGAATCATAGCGAGCACGGCAACTACAGCAGGCCAACTGGAGAAGAAACCGACCCTACCCACCAGCTCGCCTCTGAAGCACCTACGACAATTGGCTTACTCTAAAAAATTGTAAAAATCGGGAAGATTCGTTTTGATTTTCACTGGGGATATCTAAACCTTCAAAACTTTCGAGGCTCCGATCGACTTTCTTTTTAACCTTTTCAAAAAGAGATTTCATCAGGCTATTCAGAGATGAGGTCGTCTTAACATTTCCAATTGCGGTCCTAATTTTCGACACCCTCTCTTCTTCACCACCTTCAAAGCCCTCCACTGACATCTCGTCAAAGACAATCGCTTGCCCCGCATAGCCAATGTCACGAGATTCTTTTCCAAGCAACTCATCGTACTGGACAAATTCGTTAAAAACAGCCAACGCTTTGTCCCACTGGCCAGCCTTCATATAAAATTCAGCCAGCCGCTCCTTCGAGCGACGAACAATTAAGATTCGCTTATTCTTTGCATTGGCGGGCGCTTCCGAAATGGGGAAATTCTGCTCCACTGCAAGCCAATATTTTTCTTGAAGTGGTTTTTCAAAACGATCACTTGCCATCTGCGCTTTTGTGTATTGCTGCTCCGCTGTTTCCATTCTAGGAACATCACTTTGCGCAATCTGTTCCACATTCAGGAGAGCTGGAGGGGCTGTTTGAGTTGCCAACAACCAGCCGCCGGCCATCCCCAAAATGCACAACAAGAAGAGTCCCGAAAAAGTTGCACTACTTCGCCACCACGGCCTTAAATTCCCCTTCATCACCGTTTGTAACTGGCGGGTCGCCTCCAGCTTCGCTTGGCTCCAACCAATCGAACTCTCCATGGCGTATTGCTCGGAAGTTGCAAGCTTCTCAACAATCATTTCCCAATCTTCATCGAGATCGATTTTGATGCGCCTCAGATCCTTAATTAATTGAGTCGCACTATCGACTCGGTCCGATGGATTTTTCGCCATCATTTTTTCGATCAACTGACAGAGCTCGATCGGTATATCCCGACGCAACTCATTCAGTGGAACCGCAGTATCTTTGACATGCTGCACCGCGATCACCAAAGCGGTGTCACCCTGAAATGGAGGATGCCCGGCAAGCATATGATAGGCCGTTACTCCCAGTGAATAGATATCCGATCGCTGATCAATCGCCGTTCCTTCGACCTGTTCGGGACTCATGTAAAGCGGCGTCCCCATCGTAATCCCAACCGAGGTCAACGCCTGCTTGGATGCACTGTTGTTGATTCGTGCCAATCCAAAATCCGTAATCTTCACCTCGCCTTTCGTCGAAAGCATGATGTTTTCAGGCTTGATATCTCGATGAATGACACTGAGCTCGCCCGCTTTCTGCAAGGCAAGTGCACATTGCCGAATGACATTGACTGCCATCACCGGCTCTACCGCGCCGTATCGATTGAGATATTGCTTGAGGTTTCTTCCCTGCACGTACTCTTGAGCAATGAAGTGATACCCCTGCAACTCACCAACTTCGTAGATTTGTACGATATTGGCCTGCACGAGATTGGCAGCAGCCTGGGCTTCTCTCTGAAATCGCTTGACGTAGGAAACGTCTTTTGCAAGGTCCGGCTTCAATATTTTGAGGGCTATGTTTCGCCGAAGCGAACCCTGTTTAGCCAAATAAACGTCCGCCATTCCACCACGCCCCAACCGCCGCAGCAACTGGTAGTCACCCAGTTGTCGCCCCGTCAGTTCGACTGGTTGTGAAGTTGTTGGGAGTTTCGAGTCTGGCATTAGAAATAACAAAGGGCAATGAGCTGGAACATCTACTTCTTCCACACTCTTTAGTCGTGCCGGCAACCAAAGAAAAAATGCCGTTGGAGCGAGTCTATCTTAGAACGCTCCAGCGGTACGCGATTTATTTTCAGTGCTCCAGTTTAGTTGCTCAACTCTAAAACGCTGAATGGCAATTCAAATATTCTTAGAGAGATTAGGTACCCGCCTGCTTTCTATCAAGTTTCGAAAACACACGGGAAACCCACGATATCCGACGTTATTTAGCAGAAAGCCCAAAAACACGGTCCATATTGGCTGATATTTGCTTCAAACGCCCTAAATCACCACCACCAACCTCTGCGGCGGCCCAACCATAATAGTCAATCTCTATTAAAGCTTTACGTACATCCGCCCAATCAATATCGCCGGTTCCTATCTCTTTGACCCAATTATTTTTGGCTCGCGAATAGCCTTTTAGGTCTAATTTGACAACACGCTTTCCCAAAGTGCGAATCCAGTCTCCCATGCTGCCATATTTCCAGTGGTTTCCAATATCGAACTGCATTCCTACCCAGGGAGAATTCAAATCATCGACGAACTTTACAAATTTATCAGCCGTCTGAAGATGATCACCACCGTGATCATATAAAAATCGGTTCCATACATTCTCGATCGCAATATAAACTCCCAGCTCTGCACACAACGGCAACGCCTTCGAGATATTCTCAACCGCTCTCGGCCAAATTTCGCTTTCGGGGCCGTCTTTCCCGTGACCAACGACCAGTAACGCAGTGTTACCCCCTACCGCATGCGTATCGCGAATTGCTGTTTGCAAATCCTTGAGAGCCTCCGCCCGTACTTTCTTATCAGCACTTGTGTGGGTCTTATTCCAATGAGTTGAGCAAACTGTCCCGTCTACAGGCAAGCCTGACTCTTTGCTTGCGAGTCGAGTCGCGGCCACATCCATGCCCGGCGAATTCATCTCAATTCCGGCAAAACCAGCTTCTTTGGCGGCGGTAAATTTTTCGGTTAACGATCCTGGAACTTTGACCATCCCAATCTTCAAAGTCTTATAGATGCGACCCTCCAGCGATGCCTCTGGCAGATCCGTTGAAGCATTGGCGACTCCCGCACAGTTCAATGCACCGCCAGCAAGAGCGGAGGAGGCCATCAGTGCAGCAGATGAATGTTGCACAAAATCCCGGCGGGACATTTTCTTAGACGGGTTATAATTAACTTGTTCTCGGTTCATTGCGACCTCAGTGTTTAGGAATCATCAACACTCAGGTTAGGCCGCCCCCGACAAGTCGTCAAGTTTTGATCTTAATCCGTCGGTTATCTCACCCCAACACTCGCTCCAGTCCACCAAGATCGGACGCACTTCCTACTCACCAAGCCGTTTGAGCGTTTGATTCACAATCTCCGATGCGTTGTCCGGGTTTTTACTAAGAGCGTTCAGCATCGCTTCAACCTCAGCAACCTTGTCTGGAGCTTGATCTGCAAGATCAGCGGTCCAATCCTCGATTAAACCAAGTTCTTCAACCGGGCGTTTCCCCTTCGATACCGACTTCAACAAACCATTAATCTTATCCATCGCCGTGCGTCCATGCTGAACTTGTGACCAATAGTCGGCGAACGCTCCCTCTTTCAGGAAATCAGGACTGTTATCAAGGTCGTGGCATTCTTTGCAAGAATTCAACTTCGCTTCACTGACTGAGAGATACATCTCTCGAATCTTACGCACCCGCTCATTCGGATCTACCGCTTGCCCCTTGGCAACCAAATCCTCCATCGCCACGTGGGCAGACCCAGGACCGTGGCAATTTTCACAGCCGTTACCGTGAAGGTCTTCGTCCGCAAGTTTCGAATAGCCAGTCTTATAAGGATAAAAATTCTGTGGATTCCATCCGGTCACATGACAACTCACACACTCAGGATCAAAGTGCCGCTGCACCCAAACTCGATCATCGTTCGGGTTCTGCGCTAAGTCCCGCGTTGCTTCTTCGTGAGGACCACCATCTCCCTCGGCACCATCTTCCCAAATGGCGTATTCCTCCTCATGACAGTCAGCGCAGGCACTCGACCCCACAAATTGATTTCCACTGGGATGGTCACGCTCGACAATGTCCTTGAAATTGCCAGTCTCCCAAAGCGTTTTCAGTTCATCCTGATAAGACTTGAACACGGTCTTAATCTCATCGGAGTCCTTGAATCGATCTGTCAACTCCACCCGCTCATACTCTATGACGGACTTCCCATCTTTTTCAAAGTAGCCAATCAATCCAACATGCATTCCCTTAACGCCAACCTGAACGATCGCCGTCTTGTGCCCATTGGCAGCGGTAACGATCTCTGGACGCAAGGTCGGATCACCAGCACCACCAGCGGTGACCAGAACATCAAACTCAGGAAATTGATTAGCCAACTTCCGACTTGACTCCAAGTCCGCAAAAGCGACGAGTACTTTGAAATCGCAGTCAGCAATTTTGGGAATCACTTTTTTCAAACCAGCCTCGGCAAGTTGTGTCTCAACATGCTCCTGCTTGATCGAATCGAGATGCTCGTCGCCAAGCACCATCGTAATCCCAATTCGTTTGCCACCCTTTTCGACAACTAAATGATCATTCGTCATCCCCAGCAGGTTAACATTGGCACAAGTAAAAGGACTTGCCCCGTTATCGACGTTGGCAATGGTCTGCGCTAGGTCAATCGCTGGTAACTTTAAATCATCCGGACCTAGGCCAATGAATTCATAACCCATTTGATCGCAGAGCGCTTCATAGGTTTTTCGGATCTTGATTAACGGTTGTTGCCCGAACCTTCTGACTTGGTTCCCTGCGTCGATTGAAACAACATCCCAACCACGTGCCTGCAACATTTTCTGAACTGCATGCCGCCGCATCAGTCCGCCTTTTTGCCGGGCGAGCGTGATGCATCCACAAGGTTCAATGTAACCGTGCTGACGACCAGAAATGAAAAGCACGAACTTGGGCTTATCCCAGTCCTTCACCAAATCCTCTGCCGTCTTATCGTCAGTGGAAGAATTTTCGCTAGCATCTAAGCGATTGGCAGATTTGCTGGCAAACAAACCGGCATCAGGTTGCTTGCTTCCAATTGAAACAAAAGCAAACAGCAAGCCGAGTCCGGCTAGTAAAAAACGTCCCGCAATCCAAGCAAATTTCATGGAATCTACGCTCGCAGGGCAAACTGCGCCAAAGGAAATCATGGATGAAATTAAAACGCGTGACCCGTCAGGCGCACCCGATACCATCATTGCAAGGATACAGGGACGTCCCGACTGGGTAAATGGCAACGATTCAGTTTAGCCCTCAGAAACGTGCTCGACATCACGGAACCAACAACAGCAAGTTATTCACGCCAGCAACCGGAAAAAAAACGTGCACACCGCCAATTTCAGCGAGGCAATTTCTTTATTCGTTCACGAAGTAAATTTCGACACTTGGTGAAAAACTCTTGAAAATCTTCCCGCTGATAATCAGGGTAGGTCCAACGACTACTCGTCCATTGTTTTGCCCGAAAGTGCAGGGTGACCTCCGCAAAAATCCCATCCGACAAGTAGATGCGATGATCGCGATCCTTGGTTGTCGCCAGCACTAATTTAGCTTCGCTAATATAACCGGGGTCAATATTGAGCGGACGAACCTCATCCGTCTGCGCGTGCTTTGAATAACTCTCTTCCCACTGATTGGATTGATGTTTCGTAGCAGGCAGATCGCATGGATCGAGCAATCGGTCGAATGCAATGAACTGCTTTTTTAAGTCAGTCCCCATCGATTCAGTATAAAAACTGGTTTCGGTAAAGTCGAAAACTGGACTCCGAAGTACGACTTCTCCCCAGGCTTCGCTTGTCTTTTCAATCGTCCAATCCAGAGCTGCCAAATAGCGACTAGTCACCGCGGCAATCAACAGAACTGGTTTATGCTTTACAATTTCACCCACAGTTATCCAACCGCCCAAAAATATAAGAAACCAATACCCTGTTCGTTTAACCACGATGAACAGCTCATTCTTAACCGACGCGATTAGTATGACTTTGCAAATATGCCGCGTGTCTGAGTCGGCTTACCTGTAAAAATACAAACTCCCGGTTCGGAGTCTTGGTCCACAGGGGCACATCGCGGAGTGACCTTGAGCGGAACTAACATTGCATCGGTTTCGGGGCAGTCGACAAAATAGCATTCAGCAAAACCACCATGGACTTCTGGCTTTCCTTCATTCTTGGGAGTGAAAAAGGCCTTGAACTCATCAAAGGAATTTATCTGTTGCGTATTGTCCACGCGAAGCTTGAGTGCTTTGTCAAACAGCCCTTGTTGCATTTCGGCAAGGATCTCGCTGACCCGTTCAACAAATTCCGCTCGAGGCATACCGAATGATTTCGGTTGATCACGACGTCCCACGAACAAGCTGTCATTTTTTATATCGCGCGGCCCAACTTCCAATCGAATAGGCACGCCTCTTTTAATGTGGAACCATTTTTTCTCTCCACCACGTTTATCGCTGTCGTCGACGAATACCGCGACTCGCTTGCCATCGTACTGGACATCTCCAAGTTCCTTGGCGAGTGATGTGCAATACTCCATGACTTCGGCACGCTCTTCTTCCTTGCGAATAACAGGACAGATCACCACGTGTTTGGGAGCTATGCGGGGCGGCAGCACCAAGCCATCGTCGTCGCTATGAGTCATAATCAATGCGCCAACCAAACGGGTCGAAACTCCCCAGGAAGTTGTCCAGGCAAAAGACTCACCACCGTCCGCGTTTTGAAACTTGATGTCCTGGGCTTTCGAAAAGTTCTGCCCAAGGAAATGAGACGTGCCAGCCTGCAGTGCTTTTCGATCTTGCATCATTGCTTCAATCGAAAGCGTCATGTCGGCGCCCGGGAATCGCTCTCCTTCAGTCTTTTCACCTTTGATCACTGGCATCGCCATGTACTCTTCCGCAAATTTCGCATAGACGTCCAGCATCAGACGTGTCTCATCAAGGGCTTCTTCCTTGGTCGCATGTGCCGTGTGGCCCTCTTGCCATAGAAATTCGGCAGTACGCAAAAACAGGCGAACGCGCATTTCCCACCGAACGACATTACACCACTGATTTATTTTCAAGGGTAAATCACGGTAGGACTCAATCCACTTAGCAAACATATGACCAATGATTGTTTCGCTTGTTGGCCGCACAATTAATGGTTCTTCCAGTTTTCCCGCTGGAACCAATCCGCCGTCGGGACCCGGTTCTAGTCGGTGATGCGTGACAACGGCACATTCTTTCGCGAACCCCTCTACGTGCTCAGCTTCTTTCTCTAAAAAACTCTTGGGGATGAAAAGTGGGAAATAAGCGTTTTCGTGCCCAGTCTCTTTAAACATTCCATCGAGCACTCCCTGCATGTTCTCCCAAAGTGCGTAGCCCCATGGCTTGATAACCATGCAACCGCGAACCGGCGAATTCTCAGCGAGATCAGCGGCACGAACAATTTGCTGATACCAACCAGGATAGTCCTCAGAACGAGTAGGGGAGATTCCAGTTTTAGCCATTTCCAGTCAACAATCATTTCAGGTTTAGGGCGGATGTATTTGTTTCACAGACCGCCCATTCTACGCTTTGCCAGCGATTGCCAAAAGGGACTCTCCAATCGGACCGAATGTCGGATACCTACGTCTTTTATCTGAACCCGTTCTTGATGCAAATTGCGACGGCACTTAAAATCCTCAATCCGGTTGCCCCAACCTGTCAGGCCGCCAAATCATCCTCTCAACTTCAATTGAGTAAGCCCAAAATGCCCAATCGCCGTTTCGTAAACGAACTTTCTGATGGTGAAGCAATCGAACAAGTCTTCTTAGCCTCTGAAAAACAACTCAGGACCAACCGGAACGGTAATCTTTATTTACAAGTTCGGCTTAATGACCGAACAGGCTCGGTTACGTCGATGCTCTGGAACGCGAGCCAGAAACATCACGATGCCTTTGACAACGGTGATTTTGTCCGCGTTAAAGGCACAGCACAACTTTATAACGGCGGCATGCAAATTCTCGCCAAGCAATTTGACAAAGTCGACAGTTCTGAAATTGACGAATCAGACTTCGTCACACTTTCTAATCAAAAATTGGAATCCATGCTCGGTCGAGTTGCGGAATTACTGAGAAGCATGAGCAATGTTCACCTACGTAATCTAGCAGAATGCTACCTCGTTGATGACTCATTTATGAGCGGACTTCGTTCGGCTCCAGCAGGCGTGAAAAATCACCACGCCTATCACGGCGGATTACTCGAGCACATTCTCTCACTCATGGAAGTCTGTCAGCTAGTTGCCCCAAGGTACCCCCAGCTTAATGTCGACCTCCTACTCATGGGAGCCTTCCTGCACGACAGCGGAAAAATTCGAGAACTCACGTATTCTCCCGATCTTGGCTATAGCGACGCAGGACAATTACTTGGACATCTTGTCCAGGGCGTCTCCATGCTCGATGAGATGATCGCAGAAACTGAAAAACAGGCGAATGAACCCTTCCCAGTCGACCTCGCCAACCAACTTCGCCATATGATCGTTTCGCACCATGGGCAATACGAATACGGCAGCCCCAAATTACCAATGACACTCGAAGCCATCACGCTTCATCACCTTGACAATTTAGATGCCAAAATTCACAGCGTCTCGAAGTTGATTGAAGAAGATGTTAATAAATCAAGTCCATGGACCGTTTACCACCCTTCAATTGGCCGCAAGATATACAAAGGCAACACACCCTAAATCGACCCTGCTGTCCGTCTCGCCACACAGGTACGTTTCTTCACGCAAAAAACAACGGCCCTGTCGATCTAACAAACGCACCGTCGCCGCAACTCCAACCACCACCTCTCTTCCTTTCGGAATGAATCATTCTACCGGCTTCTCCAATGCGCCAAACGAGTTGGCTCGCAGTCTCATTTGGCTTCTCGGCGACGATTTAATCCGCAACACCGCTTTTATAAAACCGAGATACGCGTAATTACGGTAAATCGCCGTTTCCTGTAGCTATTTGGCGGTATGCAAAATAAACTCTAAGCATGAATGCAGCAAAACAAGTAGAAAAACTAATTCTCGAATTGGTCCAAAGCGACAACTACCAACCGTTAAAACCCAAAGCGATCGCAAAAAAGCTTAAACTTCTGGACGAAGAACGTGAAGTAAAACGGACGATCAAGAGGTTGATAAAAAAAGGACGGCTGGCCTACGGCCCAAAACACCTGGTCATTCCCTGCAAGCAAAAGCCTCAAGCCGCTAATAATCGTTCGACCAAAACCGATGCACGCGAAAAAAATATCACCGGCCGTTTTCGCAAAAATTCTGGCGGCTTTGGCTTCGTCACGCCTGAAAACTCCGTGGCCACGGATCGTTCCGACGACATCTTTATCCCTAAATCAAAAACCGCTGATGCCTCAGATCGCGATATCGTAAAAATTCGGATCTCGAAATCGCGGGGACGTGCAAGCGGACAAATCATCGAAGTTGTGCAACGGCACACCCATCGTTTCGTCGGCACCTACCGAATCACCGGTGGCTTTGGGTTTGTAGATGTTGACGGAGGCGTTTTCGAATCGGGAATTCTTGTCGGGGATGCGGGAGCAAAAAATTGCAAAGTCGATGACAAAGTCGTGATCGAAATAGCGAACTTCCCCTCGATCAATCAACCCGGGGAAGGCGTGATCAGTGAGGTGCTCGGAGATCGCGGATCACCAGGAGTTGATACGCTTAGCATCATTCGACAATACAATCTTCCCGACGATTTCCCTGAATCCGTCCTCGATGAGGCACGAAGCCAAGCCGAAAAGTTCGACGAGTCAATCGGAGACCGTACGGATTTCACCAAGACGACCGTCATCACAATTGACCCCAAGACGGCCAGAGATTTCGACGATGCTATTTCATTGCAGAAATTAGATAACGGCCACTGGCAACTGGGGGTCCACATCGCCGATGTCTCCCACTTCGTACCACCCCAAAGCGAACTGGACACGGAAGCTTTCCAACGGGGAACCAGCATCTACCTTCCCGACCGTGTGATTCCGATGCTGCCGGAAGTCATTTCTAACAATTTGGCCAGCCTTCAACCAAACCGTGTCCGCTATTGCATGACTGCGTTGATCGAGTTCACTGCCGACGGAATCCCCGTCCAAACCGAACTTCATCGTGGCGCTATTCAATCTGCCCACCGATTCACTTACGAAGAAATTGACGATTATCTCGAAGACGATGAACCTTGGAAACAAAAGTTACCCAATGAAGTATTCGAACTCGTTCGAAACATGCACACCTTAGCCATGACTCTGCGGCGGAGACGCATGAAAGCTGGGGCCATTAATCTAATCCTTCCAGAGGTCAAAATTGACCTCGACGAAGATGGAAAGGTTGTCGGTGCTCATACCGTCGACAACACTGAAAGCCATCAAGTCATTGAAGAATTCATGCTCGCAGGCAACGAAGCGGTCGCGCAAAGAATGGCTGATAAGAAATTATTCTACATGCGCAGAGTTCACCCACACCCCAGTGAACAAAAACTCAACCAACTCACCGAATTTGTCCAACAACTTGGCATTCAGTGCGAGTCGCTTAAAAGTCGATTTGAAGTCAAACGTGTCATTGAAGAATCTGAGAATCTGCCTCAACAGCACGCCATTCATTATGCCGTTCTCCGCAGTATGCAAAAAGCAGTTTACAGCCCCGAAGAAATTGGACACTACGCATTAAACAGTGACAATTACTGCCACTTCACCTCTCCAATTCGCCGCTACCCCGATCTCATCATCCACCGAATGGTCGGTGACATTATTGACGGCAAACAACCGGATGCCAATTTTGAGCGTCTGGCAATGCTCGGCAATCACTGTAGCGATCTTGAAAAGCGAGCGACCGAAGCAGAACGTGATTTAATCAAACTTAAATTACTAAATTTCATGGCTGGAAAGATTGGCCACACGATGTCTGCGGTAATTACGGGAGTTGAATCGTTTGGCATCTTCGCTCAGGGTGTCGAGATTCCTGCAGAAGGGATGATCCCCGTTGATAAACTACCGCCAGACACCTATCAGTACGACCGGAATATCAGAACACTCGCAGGTTTCCGGGAAGGAAATGAATATCGCCTTGGAGATAAAATTGAAGTTCGAGTGACGAAGGTTGACCCCGATGCAAGGAACCTTGAATTTGAAGTCTCAAAGCCCGAGAGTTCAAGCAATCCTCGGACCGAACGCCCGCAAAAAAACGACCGTCCTCCTCGTGGCAATCGTTCACGTCGAACCAACTCGCAGGCCCGTGACACAGCCAATGACGAGTGGGAGAAAACTCGCGCCAACGGACCACAGAAAGGGCATAACAAGAAACGACAAGCCCGTGACGTAGAAGCCGAACAAAAGCGAGGTAAGTCGCCCTCTCGAAAAAAGAAAAAAGCGACCGGCGGCAAAAAAAATAAGACAAAACTCAAGAGCAAAATAAAGTCAAAAAATAAAACCAAGGCGAAAAATAAGTCTCGATCAAAAACAGTAAAACCAAAAACTGCAAAACCTAAAAAACGAGCCAAACGAAAACGCAGCTAAATTCAGCGGATTCATTCCAAGCAGCGGGCAATTTGAAAGCAAGATTTACCGCAACGCCAAATTCGCGTTACTTGAGCTCTCGCCACAATCCTACTACGCTTAAATCGGATTGCTATTTGACATCCATCCTTGAAACCCTCGTTACTTTTCTTGGGTACATCTTGGTGCGATTGAACAAATCAGTTGCATGAACAAATCAGTTTCATCCGGCGACCTCCGTTTCTGTTTATATCTTTGGACCAAACCATGCCACACAGTCTGTTTTTCAACAGCGCGTCGACAGTCGTAACCCGTGTAATTGCACTGCTTATCACACTTACTACTCTGAGCCAGGCTCAAAGCCAAGAAAAAAAAATCAACTCGGAATCCCTGTTCGCTTCCGATCGGATTACTTCCATTGAAATTGAACTACCCCAAAAGGACTGGGATTTCATTCGCAATCAATCTCGGTCTTTTTCTGAATCACTTGGCAAAGAAACCGTGGAATCTCCTTTCGAATATGTAAAAGGGGACGTGACTATCGATGGAAAAAAGATTGAGGATGTCGGAATTCGCAAAAAAGGATTTCTTGGTTCTCTGAACGTGGAGCGTCCTTCCTTAAAAATAAGATTTGACAAATATCGGGAGCAAAACCCAGTCGATGGCCTCGATCGATTGACCCTCAACAATAACAACCAGGACCCTTCACGTGTCTGTCAGTACCTAAGTTACAAACTGTTTCGCGAGTCAGGCACTCGAAGTCCACGATGCGGGTTTGCCAAAGTCTCTGTCAACGGAAAGTATCTTGGCATCTATTCAAATGTAGATTCGGTGAGACCACTATTTTTAGAGCGAGAGTTTGGCGATGGCACTGGTGATTGTTTTGAAGGAACCATCACAGACTTTTTTCCTGATTGGGTAAAAAAGTTTGAACCTAAAAATAAAAAAGCGAGCTACAAGGATCTTAAAAAAATCGCGTCCGCACTTGCCCGTCCAGAACCGGATCAAGACGAACTTAAAGAACTGCTTAACCTTGATGCCTTCATTCAATTTTGGGCGATGGAGAGTCTTATTGGATTCTGGGATGGCTACTGCAGCAATCAAAATAATTTCTTTATCTACCAAGACCCTGCGGATTCCAAGTTTTATTTTATTCCGTGGGGAACCGACTCCGCATTCACCATTTCCTTTCCGATCCCGCCGTATCGAATACAGCCTAAATCTGCCCACGCCAAAGCGATCCTTCCCAACAAACTTTATCGAATTCCGGAAATACAAACCCAGTACTTTGATACGCTTGAAAAATTCCTGGACGAACACTGGAATGAATCGCGTCTTCTCGCTGAAATGGACCGCTTGGAAGCCATGCTTAAAGAACACGTCATGCCTTCCAACAGCAAGTTTTCGACATCAATGAACAGCTTTCGGAGATTCATTAAAAATCGCCGCAGCAGTCTGGTGCGGGAGTTCAAAGATGCTCCACCGAAACTTAGTTCTCGAGAAAAGAAACCGATCTATTTTGCCGAGACAGGAAATGCGAAAATCGAATTTTCAACCGAATGGTTTAATGAAACTCCAGGGTATGAGATCCCTGTTGGAAATGCCAAATTAGAATTCTCGAGGGATGGAAAGCGAGTTTCATTAAGTAACGTTACCGTTTATGCCGAACCGAGCAAAGCACCGTCACGAAGTAGGATCAAACCGCCAACGATTGTAATCTCAGGGAAAGACGAAGCCAGCGGAAAAGTACTTACCATTGCGGTCAGTATCGCCAACGATCAATTCAAGCCATCCGAAAACAACAAAGTGGGGGTTTCTGGGATGTTCCTTGTCAACGGTGTTTTTAGGCCTTCGCAAATGGAGATGATCGACGGTACCGCGATCTTAGATTCAGCCTCGAGGGTGCCGGGAGCACCAGTAGAAGGAAAACTCGAGATCAAGATCCGGAAGATGAAGACCTCTAACTAAGCAATTCATCGAAGGTATCCTTTTTTGGTTTTCAACAATCAGCTGATATCGGCGATACCGATCGGCCACAAAAGCAAAGACGAGGGAAGGATAACTAGCTGAAATCCTCAGCTACGGCCTTATTATCCAACAGCCACTCCTCCCTGAATGGCTCAAAAAGTCAAATCGATGCTTTTCAAAGGTCTAAATCCTGTGTTACCACAGAATTTATGGCATCAAAAAAACCCCAGCTTCGTGCCTGGTTGATGCAACACCGCCTCCTGTGCTGCCTCTAAAATTGCCTTCTACAGACTAGACACCTAGATTGCCTGTCTACTTTTCGCTGGGGCTCAAACACGGTCGCCGCCGCTTTGGTTTGTTTCGTAATTTTAATTTGGAATTTACTTGCATCAAATTTTGTTTTGACATTAACATGGAACACGCGGATGGATGTTGTGTTTCGGCATGTCTTAAAAACAAATTGGATTGCTGAAGTTAAAGTCTCAAAGGAAGAGAATTATGATTCACTATTCGTGCGACCGCTGCAGACGAACAATTGAACCTGACGAGGAGCTTCGGTATTCCGTCAACATCAAGATTGAAGTTGCTCTCGATACGATTGAATTCGAATCCGAAGAAGATCGAGACCATCTGATCGAACTCAATGAAATACTTGAGCGGCTAGATGAATCTGAAAGACAGGAAATCAGCCAGTCAGCCTATCGAACTCGAAAGTTCGACCTCTGTTCGGATTGCCATCGGGAATACATCCAAAACCCGCTTGCAATTGACAATGCGGTTAAACTTGGATTCAGCCAGAACTGAGATTGAAATTCTACGCTCGGTCTTCACACAGAACACGTGAGAGATTCAAGCGAGCATAATCTTCGAAGTAGTTATTCGCTAACGGCCTAATTGTAACATTCCTTTTCTGGCTAGTACAAATTGATCAGCAACATCTGCCAAATCTGGCGGCAGATCCGATCGGTACTTCTCAAGATACTCATCCTTACCTGATTGAATTAAACGGTGAGCCCACTGCGGAGGCAAACTCTGCAAATCTTCGCTTCGGCTGAAGCGATGTAAATAACTTGAGCCGTCAGTCACTCGATTTTGCAACTGATCCCAGTTGATCCGCAACTTGGTTTCTGAATCAACAAAATCGCGGGCAGCGGCTCGGGCCTGGTCATCGCCTTCGAGATAAATTGGCATTACAAACATACAGCTCTCCTCAAATGAATCGCTCCAAGAGCCAATAATTCGCCTCTTGCCAGTGACACTGCACTTAAGTTTTATAACTCCGCCACTCCACGTCTTGGGAACCCGAAAGGCGATGACCAGATCACGACCTCCCTCCAGTGTCGTTTGTTTTGATGGGTGAAATCGAAAAAAGACGCCGCAACCACGATTAATGGTTCCGCTGGCAACCAAGACATCTTGCTGGGGTCGCTCGTGATATTTAATCGTACTTCCCGTGCGACTCGATAGGTCAGCCTTGATTGAGCCGCTGACCATCTCTGGAAAACGCCCGTTGAGAGTGCCACCTATCCCCTTTGCCTGATCTTCGTTTTTTTCAACGTCGATGAGCCCTTCTATGTCGCTCACCGTTTGAGTTTTCGGCGAGTAACTTACGAGAGGATACGATTGTTGATTCCAGACGATATCGAATCGAAAACTAGAGATGTTTCCCCGGTCTCTCATTCCAATCTCAGAGGTAACAGGAACCAGCAACTCGATTATTTTTTCAGATGGTGAGCCCGCTTCGTGTGAGCGTTCGGAGGCCACAGGACGTACGGCAATCATCGCTGGTGCGTCAAAGCGAACAACCGAGTCGTTCGCTGCAGCAAAACTCACCTGAAATGCCAGTAACAAACTCATTGCGAAAACTTGTTTGGCGGTAAAAACACCCCTCATAATGCACTCCCGAATTGACGGTGTCCGTCGTTACTCTCTCTCCTCAGAGAGCAACCAACAAAAATCAAACTCCGTCTTGGAGCGAATCTGCAGCAACGATTTGCCAACAGCGGCGGCTGCGAAAAGATGCGAACACGTCCCCGAAGGACCGTGATTTTTCTTATTCAACCCGATCTACGGTCTCTAACACGACTTGGTTCGAACATTATTCATAAAATCGCGAACGCTCAAGAAAGTGCTACCACAAACAATTGAAGAACTACCGCGGGGCTCTATGTTACGCAGGTGATCTCACGAAAGCTTGTTATTTCAGCGAACCCGTGACCGGATTCTTGGGGCTTATTACCGGGCCGGATGCTCAGCACCGTCTGAAAACCCGCTGCCTTTGCCGCCACCAACTCCCCAACGACATCACTAACGAACAAAATTTCACTCGGCTCCAAACCATAAGAAATTGCGATTTTCTGATAACTATCAGATTCCTGCTTTGCCCCTGTGGTCGTGTCGTAGTGTCCCCTAAACATCCCAAGTAGGTCTCCGGCAACCGTGTGGCCAAAAAACAGCTTCTGCGCCTGAACGCTGCCCGACGAATAAATCCGCACATCTTTATCGAGCTCATTCCACTGACGGATACTATCGGCAACATCTTCGTAGAGATGGGCAACTAATTCGCCGTTATGAAATCCTTCTTTCCAAATCACGCCCTGGATCTGCTTTAGCCCAGTCGCTTTTACGTCGGCATCCATTAACCCAATGATTCCAGAGACAACGCATTTCTGCTTTGCAGAATCAGATTCGCATTCCTTGAACCAAGCATCCGCAGAATCGAATCCAAGATCTACGGCCAACAGACCAACGGCTGACTGGACGGTTTCATCGTTCCAGTGGTTCAAGATAAACGACGCCGCATGCTCCCTTACAAATGGAAACATCGTATCGTAAACAAAACTAATCGAGGAAGTTGTGCCTTCAATATCGAGTAAAATTCCACGGGCGTTGGTCTGAAACATAAGTTCACCATAAAAAAAACGGAACCCTTCAGTTCCGCAGAATTAGTTTTTGAATTTCTGGCTCTCTGTCCAACCGTGGGATCAGAACTGCACAATCTTCTCGGAGTCGAGATCACCACCTTCACCCTCAAGGTAGCTTGGCCCCATACACATTGGGGAATACTTATTGTGGACAGGTTCTTCCATGTAATGCGGTGCCCAACCACTCATGTCCTCAAACAGGCGGATGCATCGAATCGTTTTATCGGAACAAAGATTAAACCAATGGTGGGTTCCCTTGGGAACGCTAATCAAGTCACCAGACTCAACGGTCACGGCAAACACGGGTGCCGATTCAGGATGAATGTGAAAGACTCCGGAACCCTTTACCGTAAAACGAACTTCATCCTCGGTATGCAGGTGTTCTTTATCGAACTTCGCAAGCATCTCATCGAGCCCTGGCGTCTCCGGCTTTACATTGATCACGTCCGCAGTCACAAAGCCGTGAGCCTCTTTGAGCCGCTCGATCTCTGGGCTATAAGCTTCGAGAATCTCTTCGTTGGTGGCGTCCGCGCCAATTCGACCCTCGACATCCCACTGTTCAAATTCAATTCCGTATTGCTTCAGGAACGCTTTGATTTCAGCAGGTTCACGAATTTCACAATTTTCTTCTGGAATTTGTACTCGGGCCATCGGCTTACCTCACAAAAAGAAGTCTCGATCAATTTCACCAACAGAGCCCACCAGTACATAGCAGTTCGGCTCGTTGACTAACGCGCGTTATTCTAGCCGAAACGGCTCGGTTCGTCATCTCTCAAACGACGGGGAACCCGTTTTTTCGTGCGATGCATTCGAAAAGAAATTCGTAAATTTCAATATGGCGTCTCGCGGCGAAAACGTCTTCTCCCCACGTATAAAGGCCGTGTTTTCGAATTAAAAATCCGTGCGTCATCGGTTCCATCGGGTCGGAAAGCCGCTCCCTTACAAGCTCAGCCAAGGCCGGAATATCTTGCGTATTTTCAAAAATCGGTAACCAATGGTTATGCTCGTGGGTCTTGATTCCCTCAAGCCCCTTCAGCATCTCAAATCCCTCAATTTCAAATCCACCGTCTTCGAAAAAATGATCTGACAACAAAGTCCCCCAAACACTATGTGTGTGC
Source organism: Mariniblastus sp. (assembly GCA_029251085.1). Lineage (GTDB taxonomy): Bacteria > Planctomycetota > Planctomycetia > Pirellulales > Pirellulaceae > Mariniblastus. The sequence continues at coordinate 18,025 of JAQXDZ010000059.1, read as the reverse complement.
AGGATACTTCCAATATCATTTTGTTCTGCAAGGACTACATGCAACATCGTTTCAGCGGAAGACTTAGGTTGATCCGACTCAATCGGATTGCCATCAGCTCCGATATGAACAAAATCGTGCCTGCCGAGTCGCCCTTTATCTTTACCGCTGGCGGTCACTATCAGCTCAACTGGATCGTTGTTCAACACCGCACTGTAATTACTACTTGTGCCCACTGACCAACCGCGGGAATGAAAGAGCTGTCCGCATTCTATTAGCTGATCAAGCAGTACCTCGTGACCGGCGAGTGGACTCGATTCAGGCATTAATTCTGACATATTTCGTATCAAATCTAAAATATTAAGGGAGCGACAATTCAATAACCTACTCAGTCACAGCAGCGTTAATTAGCTGTGCATCCGAGGTAAGTCATCACCAATTTCAATAATCTCAGCCTCTATCTCCGACAACTCATTGAGCCTCTGCTTCACTTCGTCGTCGGACCCGAAAAACTTGGCCATCCGCACATAAGTCGTATGATGGCGGGCCTCTGATTCAAACAGACTACCATAAAAATCAGATAGTTCCTGATCCTTTCCATCCATATATTTTCTTAGAAAATCAAACCTCTCACAGGAACGTGCCTCAATTAAACAGGCAACGAGCATTCGGTCGATTGCCCGCTCGGGTTCGCCACGCCTAACCAGATCATTTAATTTTCGCCCGTAACTACTCGGTCTGATCCGTCGAAATTCAATTTTGCGGCGATGCAAAATATCAATGACCATATGAAAATGTTCCAATTCCTCATTGACAATTTCAGTCATTTCGCGACAGAGCTCAAGATTATCAACGTAGGCAAAAATAAAATTCATCGCCGTGCCCGCTGCTTTTTTCTCACAATGCGCGTGATCGATTAAAATTTCGTCGAGGTTTGATTCAACTTGCTTTAGCCAGCGGTCAGAAGACGATGAGTGGAGGCTTAACATGATATTTAAGAGATAAACTGGTAAAATAAAATCAACCAAATAAAATAACACCCAAGGCATAATTCTCCAACCATTGAATTTCCAGCGGCCCCACCGACTCCGCTGTAAGCCACTCTATCGGTAACTTTCAACTTGAAAAAAGACCGCCATGAATTTACCGCCAGCGAAACCTCCATCCACTCCACCGCCAGATCGCCCACTCAAATCTTTCTGGAAATCAATCGCGATTTTACTTTTACTGGCCGTTACGATCTTTGCGATTTTGGGTTACCTCGGTGGCATCACGATGCTCGAGAAAACGCTTACAAGCCTGGTCATGCCGATTGGCTTGGTGTGGGTGGGGCTAATCACCCTGACTTATCTGCTGCTTATTTCTCGGCAAAAGATACTTGGATTCCTCTCTCTTGGCTGCCTGCTGGCAATCACCCTCGGGGGGAATCAGTTTGCCTCTAATTACTTGGCCTACTCGCTTGAAGCTCCCTTCTCTCAAATCGACATCGCTGAAATACCTACCCTCGATGCCGTTATTGTTCTTGGAGGAGGTACCAGTTCTACCTACAACAATCGAACACAGCTCGGCATGGCCGGAGACCGTGTTGCAACCGCTGCACGCCTTTACCATTCTGGCCAAGTAAAAAAAATCATCTGTACTGGTTCTCAATCATTTCGAGCAAGCCCTGAAGATCTTCACCCGCGCGAAGAAGCCAAACTTATCCTCACAGAGTTTGGCATCCCGGCGAGCGCCGTTATCCTGCTTGAAGGAGAAAATACATCTCAGGAAATGAACAGCCTTAAAAGCTGGATTCCCGAACATATAAATTCACCTCAACCAAGGGTCGGGCTGATCACCTCTGCCTGGCATCTCAAACGCGCGTTACGACTTGCCAAGTCTCAAGGGCTCGAATTCGAACCCATTCCCTCAAATTTCATTTCTGGCCCTGTTAATCCGAGTCCGCACTGGGTCATTCCCAGCGGAGACAACCTAGCGACAACAGGTCGAATTTTCAAAGAATATCTGGCGGCAATCGTCAGTCGATAATTGGATTGAAAAAATCTCAATCGAAAAGCGAGGGCAACTGTGCCAGTTGAATTGGATAAAGTTTTTCCACGCAAGACTGTAACAATCAGCCAGGTTAGCCTCAGGATAAATCGACGCCCATTTTGCTTGCCCTAAGTCGCTTGCTGCCTACTATCGAAAATCTCTCGACGGGATCTTAAGCTCCGACAACCGGCTCGACAGATCCTCCAGCCGGTTAACGATAACGTGCGTGACACCTTTCTTCCTCTCAAGCTTTCCATGGGCAATCCACGCTGAGCTTTGGGAAGCAACTTTAAAATATCGCTGCCAAATCGGACGCTTAACAATTAAATTAGCATTCCCGGTTTCATCTTCCAAAGTCACAAAGGTAATTCCATTCGCCGTCGCTGGCCTTTGGCGAACGATCACTAACCCCGCCACTCTCAAATGCCGGTTATCCTGCGTCTCCTCAAGCTCTCGACACGCAGTCACGCGAAGCTCATTTAGCATCTCGCGCTGAAACGACATCGGGTGTGCTTTTAAAGAAAGCCCAATCGTCTGGTAATCTGCCGCCACTTGATCGTCGAGCTCCAATTGCGGAAGAGCACATGTTGCATCATCTTGCATCCCAAGCTGAGCAAACAGCGGTTGCTCCTTGGGCTTCTTCTCTTGCCCTAACGCCTGCCACAATGCTGAGCGGCGATCCTGATTAAGCGAACCAAAAGCATCTGCTCGACTTAAGTGGGCGATGATCGCCTGGCCAAAACCAGTCCGCCGAGTAAATCCTGAAACACTTTCGTAAGCCCCCGCCTGACGCATTTCCATAATTTTCTCAGCCACCGTCGAGCGAAGTCCACTGATCATTCTCATCCCCAAACGAAGGCACCGCTGATCCGTTTCGAGTGTGCAATCCCAATCACTATGATTGACGTCAACTGGCAGTACCTCCACACCGTGCTTTCGGGCATCGGCCACCAATTGTGCCGGCGCATAAAACCCCATCGGAAAACTATTGATGATTGCCGCACAAAATGCTGCCGGGTAGTAGTACTTCAGCCACGCCGATACATAAACTAGTTTCGCAAAACTCGCCGCATGAGATTCAGGAAACCCATACTCACCAAACCCACTGATCTGACGGAACACCTGCTCAGCAAACTCCTCGGGCAATCCGCGATCCGCCATTCCCTGCATCAGCTTGTCGTGAAACTGCTGGATAATCCCAGTCTTACGCCACTTACCCATCGCTCTGCGCAACTGATCCGCCTCGCCAGGAGTAAAACCGGCGGCAACCACCGCAAGCTTCATCGCCTGTTCCTGAAAAATGGGTACCCCTAACGTTCGTTCCAAAACAGCTTTAATCTCCGGCGTAGGATACACCACCGGTTCATTTCCACCACGTCGGCGCAGGTATGGATGAACCATGTTCCCTTGAATTGGCCCGGGTCGGACAATCGCGACTTCGATCACCAAATCGTACCAGCAACGAGGCTTGAGCCTCGGCAACATACTCATTTGCCCACGACTCTCTATCTGAAAAACACCAACGGTGTCTGCTGCGCAGATCATATCGTAGACCCGAGGATCCTCTTGCGGGACATTCGCCAGCGTGCAATGCCGCCCCCAGTGCTGCTCGACCAAATGAAAACACTTTCGAATGGCTGACAACATCCCCAGGCAAAGGCAGTCAACTTTCAAAATCCCCAACTCTTCGAGATCGCCCTTATCCCACTGAATTACCGTCCGCCCGTCCATCGAAGCATTTTCAATCGGAACCAGTTCGTCCAAACGCCCCTGCGTCATCACCATTCCACCAACGTGCTGCGAAAGGTGACGTGGAAAACCAAGCAACTCGTTTACAAGATAGATCAGGCGAATGCCAAGTTCCGATTCTGGATCCATCCCGACATCTTGCATTTTCTGAGCCAAATCAACTTTTGAACTGCTTCCCTCCACGTACTTAGCCAAGGCATCGACGCGATCAAGAGATAGCCCTAACGCCTTACCTACGTCGCGGATTGCACTTCGAATCCGGTACGTAACGACCGTTGCCGCCAACCCGGCACGCTCCCGACCATATTTTTGATATAGATACTGCAACACCTCCTCTCGACGTTCATGCTCAAAATCAATATCAATGTCGGGCGCTTCATCTCTCTCTTTACTGATAAATCGCTCGAAGAGCAGTTCTGTCGTTTCTGGATCGACTGCTGTTACCCCCAAACAGAAACAGACCGCTGAATTTGCAGCCGAACCTCGCCCCTGGCATAAAATCCCGCGGCCTCGAGCAAACCGCACCAAATCCCAGACGGTTAAAAAATAGGCTTCATATTTAAGCTCATCAATCAACTGCAATTCATGATCAATTTGTTTCTCAATCCGACTGGGCACCCCTTCAGGATAGCGCTCACGAGCTCCCGCCCTCGTCAATTGCGTCAAATATTCAATTGGTGGTCGACCGTCAGGCGACAGTTCCTCGGGATACTCATAACGCAGAGCACTGAGACAAAAATCACAGCGATCAACTACCTCATCTATACGCTCCAAGGCTCCCGGAATATTGTTAAATGCTTGACACCGATCACGCTCCGTCTGCAAATAACGTTGAGCATTGGGAAGAATTAGGTCTCCTGCCGACGCCACTGTCGTGCAATGCTTGATCGCCGTAAGCGTATCGTGCAAGGGCAACCGCGCGGGCGAGTGGTACAGCACGTCTCCTGCTGCCACCAATGGTAAACTTGAATTTACTGAAAGTTGTTTAAGCTGTTCACTCCGCCAGTGGTCATCAACGCCCCGATACAACGACGCCAGCAAATACGCCCGGTCACCAAAAATCTCTTTGTAGATGTTAAGCTTTTTTAGAAACAAACTCTCTGACTTAGCCCATTCAGAACTACCTTCGCGATGATACCAAGCGTAACTTGGATGCAATGAATCCATTGGCTCAGTTCTCAAGCGTTCCCCCTTAAACGTGGGAATCACTCCTCCCAAAAGCCCTTCGGCGTACTCCCCTATATCCGCCAAGGTCAACCAACACTCTCCCTTGCTGGCTCGTCGACGCCCGGCGGTAATCATTCGAGAAAGATTGGCGTACCCTTGACGATTGGTTGCCCACAAAACCAGCGGTGGGGCGTCGTTGGGGATAATCTCGGCACCGATGATCAGTTGTAATTTTGGAGCTTCTCCACATTCACTTTTCTCAGAATGCGGTTGAGAGTATCCTCGGCGATCAGAATACCCCGGCGAGCGATCCCCCGTTGCTTCTCGCACCGCTCCAAAAGCACGTACAATTCCAGCAAGTGTATTTTCGTCAGTCACCGCCAGAGCACGGTAGCCTAATTTGACAGCGCGGTTAACCAATTCGTCTGCATGGGAACCACCTGTCAAAAAAGAATAATTTGTTTTGCAATGAAGCTCTGAATACATCCGCTAGTTCCGTCTCGCTACCCGTGGTCAATAAACAACTAAAACATTTCCCCGCTAAAACTCGCCATGTAAAAACCACGCGTTTGATCTTAAATCTCGGTAGACCCAAAAATGCTGTTTCGTTTCGATTTCAATCCGCCAGTAATCTCGACAAATGGTCAACCCCCGCCACCAGCCCGTTTCAATTCGCTCGGGGCCCCAGGAATCTGCAACTCGCAAAACGACGTTATCATTCACTCGTAACAAAACGGGTGGCACTTCACTACGCAACTTCGATTCATCACCGACTTTCGATTCATCGCCAACTTTTAACTGACTGGGAATTCTCCCGTTCCTCTCAGACTCCACAACACGCATCGTTCGCAAAGGCAGTGGAGGACGAAAAAGTCGAAGAGGACGTGCCTGAATGTGCGACTGACGAACAGGCTTCGATTTCCTGCGACGACGCTGGCGGCCAGGATCGACCAAGGGTCTTAAGCGGTACGCGTATTCGGGCTGCGCTCCTGAGAGCAGGGCAGGGTAGACAACATTTTCAGGACCTACCCGATTAGCAAGACGATTGATCAAATGAGATAATGCCTGACGATCCAGTCTGGGATTTTCATCAAACAACTGCCGCTGCTCCTGCACCAATAAAACGTGCGAATTCACGCAGACCGTAACCTCTTGAACCGAGGTCGTCGTATACCGATGAAAAACTTCGCCTTCCCGTGTACGCCAATCTGATTCGACTCGAGATTCACCAATCGGCTGTGATGCCTTTTCTTTTGACTGTTTTCCTAATCCTGCATCTGCCTGAAACCTGGAATTCTTTACTGGCCTCTTCTTTTTCGAGGAACGGCGCGTCACCGGCGCCAATGCTTGCTCTAACTGCATTGAGATCAAGGGCATGACCTGAGCAGTCTCAGCAGTGGGCTGAAACAAATTCACTCGGAATTCAATCGCCGCCCCTCTCTGACATTTCAACCGCACCCACCATTCCAAAGCTCCCTGCTGACCAGCCCTCAGCTGCTCGCATAAACGGCACACCAGCCTTGCGACAACCACCTCAATGGTTTCTCGATGACTCGTGGGGTAGTCCAATGTCTGTTCGGCGACAAACTCGGTCGGCTTCCGCCTCGCAACAATAGGCTCTTCAATTTTCCCTGAAAACTGATCCAACCGGCGGTGAATGACATCCCCCAACCTCATCGCTAACTCGTCTCGTGAAAGCCTGAGGAGCTGCCCGAGCTTCTCTATTCCTAACTGGAACAAAGTATCAATGACGACCGGATCTAAACGCAACGATTCAACCGGTAACTCGCGCATCAGTCCGTCCGCTACCTCATCACGCTCCTTCGCAACGGGCATCACCAAAGGCTGACGCGTTTCAGAAAAATGATGCCCTGCCGCATACCGCGCCAACCCCCACGCTTCTCCGACAGTGTCCGCAATGGCAATCCTTGGAAGGTACCCTAAGCTATCACAATGCAGGAGTAATTGACGAGCCAGTTGAGTCTCATCGCCGAATAAATGAGCCAATCCAGTCACCTCCAAAAACAATGAATTCGGTCGCCTGCCTCGTTTTAATTCTTTCGAATCGATCGTCTCTAATCCAACAACCGGACTAAATTCTTCTAACGAATCAGATAGCGTCTCCAAGCCCGTTACGTCCTGTTCCAGATCGTGCTCAAAAATTGCAAATCGACCGCTACCGCGAAGGAGAGATTTTGCCTCAGAAACTGGCATCCCCTCACATACCCCACCCTTGATTGCCAACGGGCTGGCGGCAGAAACCACTCGCCCACGCCTGGAATCCCGACGAAACAAAATAATTCGTTGCTTCCTCAGCTCCACTTGCTCCACGACCAATCGCTGGATTGGCCAATTTGGAAACCAAAGGCAGAGAATTCGCTTACTGTGGGAGCATTGAGATTCAGGCACCAGTTCCACTCCCCAAGTTTTCATTGGCCCGCAACGAAGCGCTGCTGGAGACTGGCAGTTCACCACGCTCTCTCTGTTTGAAGAACACAGAAGCCTCACCGCCGCGACTCTTTCCAACAGGCTGAACTCGATTCACGTCTACGCTGCCCGTGATCGCATCAATTAATAAGTCAATCGATTTTCCAGTCTGCGTGCCACGACAACGCGTTAACTGCAACCTTAATTTTTGCCGAGCACGCCCCCCTCCACTCGACGGAGGTTGAAAATCTGCACTCCCATGGCCCGGACCATGGAGTTGCTGAAGACTGCCCCGGCGATCTCTCTCACCCTTGGCTCGCCGAACACCATCACTGACCACCCACTGGACTTCCGCCCAACTTGGCTGGCGCAACACCTCTAAAGGCTGAACAAAAATCCCCAAACAGCCACTGGTCTCGGCCGATAATTGAAAACGCCGGAACCAACGCTCATCCACTTTCCCCAATGGCCCCCAAACAGCAGCAACGCCAGAGCAACGCAACGCTTGATCAATCGACCAAAAAAAATCAGTCTGTCCTTGCGAATCCGCTCTATCTAAATGCTTGCCTCGTAGCACCACCAAGTGATCAAGGTTGATTCCAATCGCTGCGGCGGCGGGTGGATAAAATTGATTAAATGGATCCGCCACAACCAATGCACCGCCATTTTCACAAGCCTGCCTCGCCAACACCAAGGAAAGATAGTCCGCTCCCAATCCTCCTCCTGTTAGCCACTGGACTAGAACTCCACGCAAATAACCGCCTTCGGGCAGCAACCGATCAATCGCTGGAAAACCACTGGAAATCCGACTGACGTCACCCATCCTTCCAGCTGTTTCCACCTTTCGTATGTCTTCCCGAAGTCGACTCAAAACCTCCAATTGAGCCCCCTGTTTTTCCACCTCTACCTTGGCCTCAACAGCCCCACGGCGACGTTTGGCTTCCGATTTCCAACTGTTCATTTTCCCTCGATTCGCAATGCAATGCATCCAGCTCTTGCTCCCGTATTTTTCCAAGATGTCAGTTTCCACAGACACCTTTGGTCACTAATCGGCAAAACCAGTAAATAAATGTTCACTAGTGAACATATTTACATCTACACAGACTGGAGAGGTTTTGCAAGCAACTAAAAGAAATGGATTTCACTCAAGAAAACGTGGACTTTTCAGCTAGGGCTCATTCACCCCACCGTTGAAAAGTTGTTGGCAAGACCTAAAAAAGTCGTCGCAATCACGCACCGGAGCAATCTCAGAAAGAAAGGCGACTCGGCGCAGCGAAGGTCATTAAAAAATGACGAAGGGCTTTCGAAGATAAAAACAACAGCCGGCCAAAGAAACGGCCAGAAACACTATTTTTAATATTTTACGTCAAAACGCTCAGGGTAAATGACAAGTTCGATCCTACGATTCGGATTAACCCCCTGAGCTGTACTCGCAGAATAACGTGGGCGATTACTTGCCATTGCCATCGTGAACATCTGCTCCTTGGGAATTCCCAAGCGAACCAAGTCATTAAATACAGACAAAGCCTGTGTGGCCGTCAACTGTTGATGCGTTGTCGACTGTGGATTAAGGGGTGTACCGTCCCAATGTGCTTCGATCCCCACCACTTGCTTCGGAAAATTCAACCGAATTGCAGAAACCAAATTTTGCATTACAGGTAACTGAGATGGCTGGATCTGATATGTTCCCGGAACAAAAATTCGATCTGAAGAAAATTCAATGCGTACTAAATCCCCATCCATCCTAACCCGACTGCCTGGCAAATCGACTTTCGCCAACTGCTTCATCAAACTATTATTTGCTCGAATGGTTGCGCCACCTGAAAACTTCGCAGGGGTTTCACCCCCTCCAAAACTCGCGAACTGTCCTGCTGTCGATGCTGGTCGCAGGCTGTCCTGTTCAACTTGCTTACGCACTGAAGCCAACTGCTCAACTGCTGCCTGTCGCTCCATTTCAATTTGCTGAATCCGACCGGAAGTATCGGCCAACTGCTCTCTCAATGTTTGATTGAACTGGTTCGCCACCTGCAGCCTTTGCTTTAAACCAGCCACTTCTGTATTGAGCATCTGATTGTCGTCATCATAGGCACCTAGCCTTTGATTCAATCGCTGGACATCCTGATTTGCATTGAACGCCATCTGAGGTTCCGGACCGTTAATTCTACCGGCGCGAGCTTGACTGCGGAAATCAAAAATTCCTCCCTGACCCGACGCGCCGTTACCAACAGATCGCTGACAACCTAACGTCGCTACGAGAAGCCCAAGGCAACTGAGAACCAGCATCGAAGAATACTGATTCCTGAGCTGGACGAATCGATTTAAAACAGGTGCATTTTTCATGACAATCAAGAGCACTCATGACAAGGTAGCAAGACGACTACCGACAGTGGTTTCGAGTAATATTGGCAACTTTAGCGAGGTGGAAAAACTCGGTAAAGACCGAATAAGCTCCAGGCCAGATAAGCTCGAACGATATACCAAGCTGTTCGGGGACCGACTGCGATTGAAAACACACCTTCAACCAACGCAACCATCGGAAAACAGCCTTTTAACTGGTTAACCTAAGCAAAACGGTTACCCCAAGCAGCCCTTCTCTGATTTTGCTAGCAAAAAGCGGCAGCATTTACTGAAACCAGCAGAAAAATTCGCCCCAAGACAAAGCTCGTACTGAAATGCGTGAATCGACGAACCGGACCAGTTACTGGTCAGCCAATTCATCTTCATACAGGCGACCCTTGATAAACGAGAGCGTCACCAGCATCAGAGCCAGCAACACCAAGGCACCTGCGAGAATCATCAGGAGGACTGGCCCCAAGCGAAAGACTGCTTCAGAAACAATCGGCCACATTTGCTTCCAGGTCACCAGTAAAATCAAAGCCCCCGCCGACAGGTAAGGACCAAACGCGATTTCGCTTTGCCGAGTCACAATGAATTGAATCAACACTACGAGGAGAGCAGCAAACGGCGCCATGACAAAAACCAAGAGTGCTGCCTGCCAGCCGAGAAATGCACCAATCATCGCATGCAAGGTAACATCACCAAATCCCATCGCCTCTTTTTGTAACGCGATGGTACCGATGATTCTAATCGCCCAAACAAGGCCGCCACCGAATGCCATCCCAAGAAAAGCACTGTACAGACTGATCAGATTTACTTCTGGAAGCAACTGCCACGCAGCCGCGATCGCTGCAAGTCCCACAACGAGCAGTCCAGCCAGCAGTAGAGTTACCGCAGGTGTTTTTCGATTCACGGTCCGGAGCGGACAGCTTGTCTTCCGTTTGGGACGAACGGCATGAGCCCACATGAACCTCACCGATTTCCCCAAACCGACATACCACACCGGTAATTTTGGCATCAGCGCCCAAATCCAAATCAGAAAAATCAGCATCGCCACTAACATCGCTGGCGTTCCTAAGTGCAAACTTCCAAGTGAATTGGGAGACGCGTAATGAATCGGTTCGGCAACAGGCAAAACACCTGCACCGCCTAACACAGGCAACCTAAACGCAGGCACCAAACCTGCAAACAACAACGCGACAATCGTGCCGGTAACTGTAACTTCATCAGGAATGGTTTTCTCATCGAAATCAATAAAGGTACCAATACACATCAGTACCAGTAAAACTCCATAGGCATAAAACCAGATTCCGCAAATTGAATCCCAGTTGCCAACCCAAGTCGCTTGACTCGTTAACCCTCCGTCGACCAACCAAAGGTAGAAAAATGGAACGCCCAACAAGCACGCCAACTCGATTAACATGGGCCTGACCCAAAAATGAGCTCCGAAAAGCTCCGAGTCACGTCTTCGGCCAAGCCATCCAAAGATTGGAATTCGATCGGTCCACAAACGCGGACTCGCCTCCGCTGCAGGAGTCATCCACGGACTGATTGGACGCTTAAGAAACATCGCCCAAGAATAAATGGCCCAGTTAACAAAAACCCCAATTGCCAAACCGACAACCATTAGCACCGGTAATTGAAGCCAGTTGGGGAGATCTGAAGGCATGAGTTAAGTCGCCTTTTTAGGCCGGTAGATAATTAAGCAGTTTCGTATATCAAAGGATGGCACGTCCAATACACACCCAATTTCATCATCCAACAATCACAATTAAGTTCAATACTACTCTACAACGCCCACTCATGAATCACCACCCGCATTCGTCAGCATTGGCAAGCACCCATTTCACAATCTGCTTAGCAATTTCAACCGGGCTTTGCTGATCAATCTCAACAGTAAAATCAGCGCACTGAGCGTAAATTGGATTACGATGCTCCAAAAGCTGAATAACTTCCTCGAGACCTCCCGAAGAAGTTAAATCAGGACGCTGTTGATCACTTTGGTGGTCCGCTGAAATTCTCCGCCAAAGCAAATCCGCTTCCGCTCGCAACCAAATCGACTTCCCCGTTTCACCAATTCGGCGACGGTTGGTTTCAATTATTGGTGCTCCACCACCAAGCGAGACGACAAGTTGACCCTGTTCAGACAAGGACTGGATGACTTTTGACTCGAGTTCTCTGAATCTTGCTTCACCGAACTTCGAAAAAATTTCAGCGATGGAGATTCCAGCGATTTCTTCCACAGCGTCATCTGCGTCAACCGTCTCCCACGACGGACCGGAAGAAGAAAGAGCTTCGGTAACGAGCGGGGCAATGGTGGATTTCCCGCAACCCCGATAGCCGATTAGATAGAGATTCATTGACTCACCCCAAGGCTAAACCCACCAAAATTGACGAGAAAACGTTCGCACGAACCGTTTAGCAACCCAGCATTACGTTAGTATCGAGCAGCACTCGTGGCTCGCTTCAATTCATATCGAATTGTCTCCATTTTTGGAGACTTGCCAGTAAATAGCTTGAATTGCTCAGCGGCTTGACGCACAAACATGTCCACGCCGGTGATCGCCGTGCAACCCGCTTCCCGAGCCTGCTTAATTAACAACGTTTGCTCGGGGTTATAGACCGTATCGAAAACAATCATTTTACGATCATACCAGTCGGGCTCAAAAGGAGTCTCATCCATATTCGGATGCATGCCAACGGGGGTGCAATTCACGAGCACCGAAGTTTCAAAATTAGCACGGGCCGCCCAATCCAACGACTTGCAATCAAGACTGCGAGCCAGGGTATCTGACTTCCGGTAGTCTCGCGCACAGATGTGAACATCTGCTTCACGGCGAACCAACCCAAAGGCAATTGCCCGGGCAACTCCACCTGCGCCGAGGATAAGGAATTTACGATCCTTGAAAACTTCTTCTTCCGGGAATTTAATTTCAATAGTCTTTCGCAGACTTGTCATCGCCGCGGTGCAGTCCGTGTTGTACCCATAAGCGTTGACGTCGCGAAAAACGATGGTGTTAGCAGCGCGAATTCCCGCTACGTTGTCATCCAGCACATTGATGCACTTCAAACATTTTTCTTTGTGTGGAATCGTAACACTCAAACCACTCACGCCCATCTCTGGACAAATTTCAATGAACTCGGCGAGGTACTCCTTGGGAACTCGAAATGGTAGATAGAGCATATCCATTTTTTGTTCACGCAGACAAGCGTTATGAACGACAGGGCTCAAACTGTGGGCGACAGGGTCAGCGATCACTCCCAATATTTGAGTTTGCTCAGTGATGTTGTTGTAACCAAAGTCTTCCTGCATTTCCTTGTAGGTCAACTGGCCCGGTGCCATTTTACGATCTTCGCTAAACGTTGCATAAGTCAAGGGAGCACCGGCGCGACCGCAAAGAATTCTCGACGGCAGCCCCATCTCTCCCATACAAAATGCCGCGGTTGGAATATCGGAATCGCGACAAAGACGCAAGGCCTTGATGTTGTCGATGGGATTGTTCGCCATCGTGGCGATTTTAATAATATCTGGATCAAGTTTCGAAATTCGATGGTGAATCTCTTCCAGGTTTTTTGGCGTTTCATCAAAGTTGTGGTAACTGATGATCCGCTGGGTATTCCCGTAACGCGGTATCTTGTGAGCGATGTCCATTTCTAGATCGACATAGTCGGCACCGTCAGCAATTGCCGCCCGAAGCAGCATTTGGCGATCGCCCTCGGTTCCTTCCCAACGCCCACCTTCGGTTTTGCGACGACACGTCGCGACCACAGGACACTGACGATCTTTTAAGAGCCGCTTTAAGTTGACCGCTCTCCGAATGTAATCAAGGCGCAATTCGACCAATTCGACGCCTTGCTCAGCAAGGTGCCGATGCTCGGCCATCATCATTCGGTGTCGACCTCGTCCAACGCTTACACAAATCATTTGAAAACAAACACCTTCGTCTTCCAGACCTAATAAATGGAGTCCAATCGGCGGCCTGCCGCCGCGGAGTCCCTGTTAAAGTTATCTTACAATTCTGGCACAGAATCCACGTTTAGATACGTTTAAATCGGCGATCGAGCTCATCTCGTGAAAAAACTAGCGAAGTAGGCCGACCATGCGGACAATGATGAGCATCCTGACACAATTCCCGGTGCTCCAAGAGCGCCGTGATTTCTTCAGGGGAAAGCCGATCGCCTGCTTTGACCGCCGCTTTACAGGAAATCATGTGAAGCAATTCGTCCACCAAATCCCGCTGATCAAGGGTTTTACCGCCCTCGACAATTTGATCTGCCACACTCCGAAGCATTTCAGCCGGATTTTGTTTGTTCAACATGGCTGGGTAGGCAGACACCAAAACAGTCCCTCCCCCAAATGGGCTTATCGATATTCCCAGCTGTTCCAATAGTTCGGTTTGTTCCAAAACTGCCGCCGCTTCCGTCGGTGGAAGTGACACGGGTTCTGGAACCAGCAAACGCTGGGACTCTAATTTCCCATCGACCACCTTACCGCGAATCTGTTCATAAATGACGCGTTCATGCAACGCGTGCTGGTCGATCACAATCATCCCCTCGGGGGTTTCCGAAACGAGATATGTGTTGTGCACCTGGAGCGCCGTAGGCGTCTGCGACGGCGCAACCCCGGTGCCTATCGTCGCCGGATAAGGACTAGGCCCCTCCTGATCACTCTGCGGCACATTTGAAAATCCTCCATTGCCTTCGGATGAGCCCATAGGCCCCACTGTGGATGCAGAATCATGCCCTGTTAACTGAGGCTGTCGAGACGCCTGTGTCCAATCAAATGCGGGAGCAGCATTGTTAAACGAAATCGTTTCCTGATTCCCCTGGTTCGACATCCCGGGACTGACGGACGTCCCCCCCGATACGCCCTGAGGAAATGGACGAAATGGCTCGACAGGTTTTTTTGATAACTGCGCGTGAGCGGTTAGGTCGGTGGAAAGAAAACGATGCCGCACCGTACTTAATAGTTGGCTGTAAATTTGTCCGCCATTTTGAAAACGGACTTCTAACTTGGCTGGGTGCACGTTGACATCCACCAACTCAAAGGGAATCTCCAAAGTTAAAAAACAAGCTGGATAGCGCCCAGTCATGAGCAACCCTCGATAAGCCTCACTTAACGCATGCTGCAAAGACCGATCCCGAATATATCGCCCATTCAAAAATAAATATTGCATACGGTTGTTGGCTCGACTCACCGCTGGATCGACTACGAATCCGCGGATCCGAATCTCACCGTGGGCATTGTCAAGCGCGATTAGATTGCTGGCAATTTCAGGGCCAAAAAATGCTTCAATTCGGTCGGACCAAACTTCGGTAGCCGGCAGGTTGTAGGTTGTTTTACTACCGTTAACACAAGTCATTTGGATTTCAGGGTGTGCCAAAGCAATTCGTGTGAATGCTTCCATAATATGCCCGCGCTCAGTTTGCGCAGTCTTCATGAACTTCTGACGAACCGGAGTGTTGTAAAACAACTGGCGAACTTCAATTGTGGTGCCCTGAGGGCATCCACACGGCTGTGCTGGCTCGCGATGCCCACCATTGATTAGCATCTCAAAGCCACAATCCTGCAAAGCAGTTCGCGAGCGAATGGTTGTCTGGCTGACTTCTGCAATCGAAGCCAGAGCCTCTCCGCGAAAGCCCATCGTCGCCACTTGGAATAGATCATCAGCATCGATGATTTTACTTGTCGCGTGACTCGTGACCGCCAGTGGCAGTTGCTCCTGCGGGATCCCGGAACCGTTGTCCGTCACCCGAATCAATTCGGTTCCACCTTGTTCGATCGTCAATTCAATTCGGGTTGCTCCAGCATCCACTGAGTTTTCTAACAGTTCCTTCACGACACTTGCGGGCCGTTCAATGACTTCGCCCGCTGCGATCTTGTTAATTACGCTTGCTGAAAGTTGACGGATGGGATTCAGTTGCAATTGGCTCATGATTTACTCGACTTAAGCGAGATGTGAGTGGCTAGGGGCCCGACATCAGCACCTTCTGAGATGTGATGCGGGTAAAAATTTGGCAAAAAATTCTGCTGACGATTACGAGGGCTCTTCCGGACTTACCTCAACTCCATCTTGCGACGAGGAACCTGAGATTGATTCGGTATTTTTTTCGTCACTCTGCTTGAGACCGTACTTTTGGATCAAACGGTAGAGGTTGCGTTCGCTGATCCCCAAAATCCGTGCTGTCTCTTTTCTATTCTGGTTGGCTAATTTCAGCGTCTGCTCCGTCGCCCACCGCTCAATTTCTTTCATTGACTTACCAATCAACTCGGACGACCCTTCATCTAGAAAACTAACAGCAGGTTCAATTCCAGACGCAACAGAACTAACCTTATCGACATCGCCGATTAAGTCAGGGGACAAGTCATCCATATCAAGCATGTCATCGAGATCCATTACGACGAGACTTTCAACGACATTTTTTAGTTGCCGGACATTGCCCTTCCAACTGTATCCCACCATCCAGCGACGCAAAGCTGGAGAAAAGCCTTTCGTTTTCCGGCCGTTCTTTTTATTGGCCTGACGGCGAAAAAAATCAGCCAAAGGCAGAATGTCTTCTCGGCGTTGATCCAGCGGATCCAGGTGGACCGACACAATCTTGAGACGAAAATAAAGGTCGCTGCGAAAGCGGCCTTCTTCTATTTCCTTTTCCAAATCCTTGTTGGTCGCTGCCAGAACGCGAACATTAACAGGGATTGATTTATTGTCACCAACACGGGTTATTTCTCGCTCCTCCAAAACCCTGAGCAACTTGATCTGAGTTGGCATCGGCATGTCGCCGACTTCGTCGAGAAACAACGTTCCCCCGTTGGCATATTCAAATTTACCTTGACGATCAGAAATCGCATCGGTGAAGGCACCTTTGACATGACCAAACAACTCACTTTCAACCAAATGCTCCGCGACGGCTGCCGTATTGATGGCAACGAATGGTTTTTTCTTACGAGGACTATTTTGATGAATCGCCTGTGCCACGACGTCTTTACCAGTTCCAGTTTCACCGGTAATCAAAACACCAACATCGGTAGGAGCGATTCGCTTAAGTCGCTCAACCACATTTTTCATGCTCTCACTAGCGAATATGAGATTCTCAAACCCGTACCGCTCGTCCAGGCGAGACTGCAAATGAGTATTCTGCAATCTAATCCGAACTGACTCAGCGGCCTTCGAAGCGACCGCCTGAAGACGTTTGGGAGTAATGGGTTTTTCGAGAAAATTGAACGCTCGCTCTCGCATTGCTTCGACCGCTCGTGAAACCGTCGCATGGCCGGTCACCAAGATAACTTCGCAGTCTGGTTGGATGTCTTTGGCTTTTTTCAGGATCGCCATCCCATCCACATCGTTCATCATCAGATCAGTGACCACGACTTCATACGTGTTTTCATTGAGCATCCGAGCCCCCTCGGGACCGGAGGTTGCATAGCTGCATTCCAAGCCGATTCGCTCAAGGCTCTCATGCATCGCTTTGGCATGATCTTTATCGTTATCGACCAATAACACACGGACCGGAATTGCGAGATTTTTTTCGTTTTCTTCTGACATTCTGTCATCATACAAAATGCAACCTTGTCCGAGTAGTCGCCCCCGTTCCAAGATAAACCCGACCAATACCTAACCCCTGCACGCGCGGAGAGATTCGGAAAAACCGGATTAGGCAAGTCGAGCATTAAAAAACCAGCTATCCGGGGACGAATTCAGCAAAGTAGGGAATTAACTGCGTTCTTTTGGAGTAGAATCGGGCTCGCTTATTTTATGAGTTAAATCTGAGTTTTGTAGAAAACGACACCCTCAGGCTTTCCGTGGTAAATAAGGTGATTAACTGAGGTAGGGGGTAAATAAACGACCCGCCTGAAACATCTTTAAATCGGAAAAAAATTAAAATAATCAACTCGCGAATTCGATATTTACCAACAAAGCAATTTGATTCTGCCGCTAATGAATGACTCCATGAACCAACGAACAGGAACTGTAAAACTCATCATTTTGGTCGCTCTGCTACTTTGCAGCACGGTTGTCGTGGGATCGCTCCTAATGCGAAATTTTGGCGACAACAAAGCGACGATCGGCGCCGATGCAATTACGTTCACCGCATTTAAGGGCACATTTATATCGTCCGTTAATGAGGTCGGTGATATCGGAAGTTCAAGCAATATCGAAATTCGCTGCCGCGTTAAGTCTCGCGGTAAAGAAGGGGTTGCCATTCTCGATTTGGTTCCCGAGGGAACCAAGGTCGAAGAAGGGGACTTCCTCTGCCAGTTGGACGACTCACTTTTAAAAGAAGAGTTGACCGAAAGAAAAATTGTCGTCGCCAAAGATAATTCTGACGTTATTAA
>JAQXDZ010000057.1 GCA_029251085.1 Mariniblastus sp. | reverse complement strand
GTGACCTCGGTCACGATTTATGTTTTCGCCTCGCAACTAGTACAGATCTTTACTGATGATGCTGCAGTCATCGAAATTGGAGTTGAGTGTCTACATATAATTATGCTGGTTCAATGGTCCTATGTCATGACCTCAACGCACTTGGCCATGTTGCAGGCGACGAAAAGGCCACGTTATGGATTCTTTGAATCAGTGCTTAGAAAGGTTCTGTTACCGCTTCCGTTTTTCTTCTTTTTCGTGTGGTCCTGGCAATTTGAGATTGCTGCGGTCTGGTGGATTATCTCGGGGACCAATGTGTTCATGACGGTGATCACTGTCATATATGCACAATGGGTGTTGAGACATTTGGGAAGGGCGAAGATGGGAGTGTAGAGTTTTCTGGTTCGACTTAAGTGAGAGTGAGAGTTTTTTGAGGTGTTGCACGGTTGGGGAATGTACCGCTTGAATTGAAAACGCAAACAAGCCCAGCAAAAAATCCATTGCGACTCTTCGTGCGTTGAATCGAATTTGCCAACGAGGTTCGTGTCTGCGATGATCATCATTAACAGTGCCTAATTTCTAGCTCCAATCCGCACTATGACTCTGAAACTTGGGCGTCAAAATCGAAGAGGAAACCTTGGGAACGTGATGAAGATTCAACACACAAACCTTTTGTCTTTATGGGTGTTGACCTTGGGCTGGGCACTGACATGTACTGGGACTGCCCAAGACCAACCGCAGCAATACATCCCTCACCGTCTCCTGGGATTGATTCATACGCCAGAGGTTCATCGTGAATTGAAATTGACCCAAGGGCAAGTCGATCAGTTGGAAGATCTTTTTGATCAAATAGATGGTCAATGGTGGAGATCCAGAAATCTGAAACCTGATGAAAATGCGGTGGTCATTTTGAAATTGGAGGAAACGGTCAACGATTGGTTTCGATCCAACTGCACAGCCGTTCAGCAGCAACGCTTTCAGCAGCTCGTGCTATGGTCTCAGGGGACGCGTATGTTGCTGCGAAAGGACGTAAAACAGAAATTGGGCCTTTCGAAGGGCCAGTCACAGTCCATTTTAGATTTGGCTCAGTCCACACAAAATGCACGGTTGGAATTGCAGAAGGCGACTCGACAGAATTTGCCTACAGACGACTTGCGTGATGTTTTTTCGAAAGCCCAACAGGCGGAGCAGCAAGTTTTTACGAGCGTGCTAAAACCAGAGCAAATTGCAAAACTTTGTGAACTCGTTGGCCAGGAATTCGATACGAATGGGTTGAAGCGAATCTTTCCCAGGGCTCCAGAGTTGATCGCCAGTAAGCACTGGCTCAATTCAAAGTCCCTCACGTTAGCGGAGTTACGGGGGAAAGTTGTGTTGTTGCATTTTTATGCGTTTCAATGCCACAACTGCAAGGCAAATTTTGATGTCTATCGAAGGTGGCATGAGAAGTACGGAGATCAAGTGGTGGTGATTGGGATTCAAACCCCCGAAACTGCCTTGGAGCGAGATCCACTTGCTGTGACTCGCGCCGCCGGGAAGGAGGACCTTAATTTTCCAATCTTGATCGATCTTGAGTCCGCCAATTGGAAGAATTGGTCCAACACGATGTGGCCTACGGTCTATGTGATCGACAAACAGGGGTATCTGCGACAGTGGTGGCAAGGAGAGCTCCGATGGCAGGGGGCCACTGGAGACCAGGCCATTGAAAAACTAGTGGGAGAGTTACTTTCGGAAAGCTCTTAGGCACCTATTCTGGATGTTGCGACGAGTCCACCTCTAAAGTGAATGATGTAAGTTCAACGGCTGCAAGTTAGGTAATCTTCTTAAGCTGTTTGTTCAGATCCGTAAAAGTTCAGACGATGGTCGAGTCCAGTCAGTCCGACTTTTTTAGCCGAAAGAGCACGCAGTCTTCAACCGTTTGATTGTCCAAAGTATGGCTTATGTCAGAAAATTTATTAGGTTTTTTAATTACATTCAGATAGGCTGTCGGGGAACCACTGCATAAGCTATTTTGCCATCTTAACGCTGTAAGAGTTATCTCAATTCCCAGGAGAAAAGAATGCGTTTTTCGGTTGCCCAACTCATTGTGGTTGTTACCGTCGTCGCGTTCTTGCTTGCGTTTGGTGGTTTCTTACTGGCCGTACTCGAACGCTTGTTTATTCCAATTTCAGTGGTTGGTTTTTTGGTTTTCCTGAACTGGTCGCGAATGTTCAACGGGAAGAATGTTTTGTTAGCCTTGGCGATCTCATTACCCGCCATATTAGTCTGGGGCTATATGTTGCTCACGTTCGAACGACTTTTAATTCTTGGAAGTGTCGATTCGATGAATAATTTGGATCCGATGTACCCCCAGCCTTTCCCGCATCCGGATGCGGTATTGAAATTTTTTCTGGAAGATAGGCGTTTAAGCAGCGAAACAAACCCAGCGGATTTGGCTTCGGTGGCGTTTAGGGTCATCTCCATGATTGGGTTGAGTGCAATTTGTCTCGCGGGATGGTTCCTCGGTTCGTTGATCCGAAGGAAGCCAGCAGGCGAGTCATTGGAGTTGGCCGAAGCTGAGAAATAATTGCGTTCGCACAAATCCGCCTGCTTAACTGGAAAACAAAAAGATGTTTTTGCTGACCGAGGCAAAAGTCGATCGGATCATTCAGAATCGTAAGCGATTTTTCTTTAGTGGTTTGCTGATTTTTCTTGTCCCACTTCTATTGCCTCAACCATGGGGCATTAGTGTCAGCGCACCGTTTACCAGTTTTATGCTAATGATTTTTGGGGTTTACGGATTTGCGTTTCGCTCTTGGCGTTCAAACCCCGGTCTCTGGATGTTGGCTGTGTTGATAACATTGGCCAATAGTGCTTGCTTATTGTTTTATGAGTACGAGCAATATAAGAGTTTGTTTGTGGT
>JAQXDZ010000022.1 GCA_029251085.1 Mariniblastus sp. | reverse complement strand
ACGGGTGGTATCGAGATCGATGCCAACGGCGTCCTCATGAACCGGATGACCAAGGGCGATGCAGCACTGCTCAGTCGTGCTCGCTACGAAGCAGCCAAAGCTTCCGTTAACAAAGATCTTCAAAAGTCTTCTAAGCTGAGAAAGATCTCTCTGACTCGTCTCGAGAAAGAGGTTGAGAAACTTGTCAACGCTGGCCAAACGGTTCCTCCGGACATGAAGTATCTCGCGGGCATGACCAAAATCAGCCACGTGTTCTTCTACCCAGAATCAAAAGACATCGTGATCGCCGGTCCAGCAGAAGGTTATTTCATCAACGCCGATAACCGCGTCGTTGGAATGAAGTCAGGACTGGCAACTCTGCAACTTCAAGATCTGATCGTTGCACTCCGCTGCTTTGACGCAGAAGGAAATCAAACGCCAATCATCTCATGCTCAATCGATCCGACTCAGGAAGGTCTTGCTAATTTCCGCGACACCTAC
This sequence comes from Mariniblastus sp., assembly GCA_029251085.1. Lineage (GTDB taxonomy): Bacteria > Planctomycetota > Planctomycetia > Pirellulales > Pirellulaceae > Mariniblastus. The sequence continues at coordinate 87,041 of JAQXDZ010000022.1, read as the reverse complement.
ACTCGAATCGCGAAAAGCGGAAACTTCCGTCGCGGCATGGAAAACCAAGTCGTTAACGCTTACAAGCAATCGCTTGGCATGCAGCAAATCACCGTCAACGGCGTTTCAACGAAAACGAATTTTGCTCGGGTCATGGTCGAAGCAGATTACCAAATGAAGCTGATGGGCATTGGCCTGAAAGCTCCACCAGCAGGCGTTAAAATCACCAGCTTCATCGAAAAGGCAACTCCAAATTCAGTCGCCAAGAGCTCACTCCAGCGTTGGTTCTTCCAACCTGAGTACGACTGTGTCGCAGTCAACGCCGACCGAACAGCAATGGAGTTAGTCGGAAACCGAGTCAAGCTAGTTGGCGAAGACGAGAGTGTTGCCGCTGGCGGAGTGCGGAAGCGAACCGGAGGCGTGAATCGAGCCAGCATGGCCTTCTGTAACTCATTCACTCGCAATTACACGCAAATGGAAAAGAAGGATGCTCTTTGGGGCGAACTTCGAAACGTGATCGACCTTTCCGTTGTCGCAGCGTTCATCCAGAAAATGGATCTTTACAGCCAGGCAAACTGGAACCTAGGTGTCTTCGGCGATGAGTCAAAACTGCCCGTAGAAACCCTCAGTTCACCAACAATGGTTGCTCCAGTTGCCAACGCCGTCTGGAAGGGAAATTACTTCATGTCTCCAATCGCCGGTGGAATTAACATCCAACCCCGAATTGCCTTGAACTCAGACCGAATTCAAGCCGATGAGGATGGCTCAATTGAGAAGGTTAAGAGCCAGATTGATCTTTCGAAATTGGCAAAAGGTCAGTGGTGGTGGGACTAACTCTAGAGTGTTAGCGACTTCCAATTAGAAAACACTAAGGCGGCCCACCGGGTCGCCTTTTTTATTTGCACGAAAATCGAATCTGCAGCACAGATAGCCGCAAACTACCGTGCCAAGAATGCGATGTAAAAAAACCACCCATTAAGCGGCCATTTGCGGCAAAAACCACCGCGAAAGCAGACTTCATTTGCATTTTTTTTAAGTTCCTTCCAAATAAGATGGACTTGCAACGAATAAAAATCGTTATCTAATCATAACAACGACTTCGAACTCCCGTTTTTCACTCAGTCTGGCAACTGCACTCAGCAATGATCAAGATTCGTGGCTCCAAAGACTCGACAACAGCGCTAATGGCTTACCCAGCGTTTGGTTATCCGAGCGGTGCCTATTGGCGAATCCATGTTTCGGGAGTTATCTCGCAGAATCCTGCAGTTTTCAGCATGCGGCAGCGAATGATGATTCGGATGCTCGGCGGAGTCATGCAGGCTACTCCTGATCAAATGCAGGGTGAAATGTTCCAAGAGCGGATAAAACCGTTCATGGCAGAAGGCGACCACCGCCAACCAATCCTTGTTACATTCAATGGAAAGAAGTACTGCCTTAAAAAGAAGACCCGTCGAAATGGTCATTTCGATGACTCGTTTGTAATTGACCGGGACGAAGTCGATTCCGTTGCGACTTCGGTCGGCGGTACGCCACAAATTAAACTGTTGATCTCAACTGAAGACCAAGCCAATCAACCGGTTGAGTGTGTTGCCAAGCTTTACCCGACCCGTGGCATCAGCGTCGTTTCTGACATCGATGACACGATTAAAGATTCGATGGTGATTGACCGCCGGGAACTTCTGGTCAACACTTTTCTGCGAGAATTTCGCAGCGTCGATGGTATGTCTGACGTTTACCGACAATGGGAAGCCAACGGTGCCGGGTTTCATTACGTTTCCTCAAGTCCCTGGCAGTTGTTCCAATCATTGCAACAAATGCACTCGATTCACGACTTTCCCAACGGCACGATGCACCTCCGGAATTTTCGCCTTCGCGACCAACTATTAAAACGAATCATTTTACGGCGAAAGGGAAAAGCCTCGGAAATCAAACGGCTAATGGAATACATGCCCGACCGAGATTTTATTCTGGTTGGTGACTCGGGGGAGAAAGACCCCAAGATCTACCTGAAAATGGCCCGCCATTTCGGCGACAGAGTCAAGGGCGTCTTCATTCGAGAGATCGCAGAAAGACCGCTAGAAACCGACCTTTTTCGCAAACTCCAAGCTTCAACCGCCGCTGGAAACTGCAAAAAGTTCTCAACTGCAAAAGAATTAGCCAATCTCTCCTCAGAAATCTTCGTTCAATGACGATGGTAGAGGGGTAACTTCGCAATCTTGGATTGCTAATCGACTCGGAAAAAACCGAGATTAGCACTTGTCAAACCCTCCACGATTCGCGATATTTCAACGCTTAATCGGAGTCTCGCCTCGTGCGTTGCGGGGAGTGATGGCTACGTTCTTGTGTTTGTTTGCCAAAACATGCACAGGAAAAGTTCACCAATTGAAGCAATGGAGCTCATTGAAGATGGCACGTTATTCTGGCCCAAAAGGCCGCGTCAACCGACGCCTACAATCGCTTATTTACGAAACATCCGGCGCCGCGAAGGCCCTGGAGAAGAGGGGCAATCAGCCTCCCGGGATGCACACCCGTTTCCGCCGCCCATCCAACTACGGTATGGCGTTGATGGAAAAGCAAAAGATCAAGCATTATTACGGCCTCGGTGAGAGGCAATTGCGTAGGTACTTTGGAAAAGCGACTCGCCAAAAAGGAAACACTGGTGAAAACCTACTTCTTCTTTGCGAACAGCGATTGGACAACGTAATTCGACGGGTTGGCCTTGCCAAAACGCGTTCGCAAGCACGGCAAGGTGTTGCTCACGGCCACTTTCGCGTCAACGGCATCAAAGTTGATCGTCCGTCGTACTTGCTTCGCCCAGGTGACATCATCACTGTTCGCCCTCGCCAAAACATCCTAAAGATGTATCAAGCGATTCGCGAGCAAGGCGTTGAAGGCGAAGGCTGCGAGTGGGTCTCATTTGATTCAGACACACTGACCGCTAACGTTCAGGGCTTGCCATCGGGAAGCGACATTAGCCTTCCGGTAGATGCGAACACCGTGGTCGAATTCTTGTCTCGATAGATAATCTAAGACAATTGAAACCTAATGGCGCGGCTCAGTCCGCGCCATTTTTAGGCGCGGTGCTCAAACTCAATTACGGGCACCGCCTTTCGATACCCCATCCAACTTGTGAATGATGGGGCCCCATTATACGTTTCCATTTCGTGGAGCTTTTCAATGCAGACGCAACTCGTTGTTATCGGTGGTGGACCCGGCGGCTATGCCGCAGCATTCTTGGCAGCAGACGAAGGCATGGATGTTGTTCTAGTCGAAGCAGAAGGTCGACTCGGGGGAACATGCCTACTTCGCGGTTGTATTCCCTCAAAAGCCCTCCTTCATGTCGCGAGAGTCGTTTCAGAAACTCAGGAAATGGAACATGACTGGGGTGTATCTTTTGGTACTCCCACGATTGAAATTGATAAATTACGTGAACGAAAGAATAAGGTAATCGACACTCTTTCGGGCGGACTCGGTGGACTTGCTAAAAAACGTAAGGTCACGATTGTCAAAGCGTTTGCCAAGTTTGAAACTGCCAATACGCTCTGCCTCGAAGGGGACGATCCGTCGATTCCCGAAGGTGGAAAAATTCATTTTGAAAATGCAATCATCGCTACTGGCAGCACCCCGGCATTCCCGGGGGCTTTCAACATCGGTTCCGACCGAGTCATGGACTCCACCGGTGCACTGGAACTCAAAGATATCCCGGAAACAATGCTGGTAATCGGCGGCGGGTATATCGGACTTGAGATGGGAACTGTGTACGCCAATATGGGCACCAAAGTAAGTGTCGTGGAACTCCAGGATGGATTACTCATGGGGGCAGATCGCGATCTCGTGCGACCGCTCGCCAAGAGACTAAAATCGCTATTCGAAGACCGCATTTTCCTGAACACCAAAGTCGGCAGTGTCTCAAAATCTGGGGATGACAAGGTCGAAGTTACGTTTGAGGGGCCAGCAAAATTTGGCTCTGAAAAATATGACCGCGTTCTCATTTCAGTTGGAAGATCCCCGAGTACAAGAAACATCGGACTCGAAAATTTACCCGGGATAAAAACGGACCAACGGGGCTTCATTGCTCACAATGACAATCTACAAACCGGCGAAAAGAATATTTACGTAATCGGTGATGCTGCCGGCGAACCCATGTTGGCTCACAAAGCGAACCACGAAGGTCGACACGCGGTCGAAGTCATCCTTGGACACGCCACAACCTTCGACAAACGGGCAATTCCAGCCGTCGTTTTCACCGACCCTGAGATTGCCTGGGCCGGACTCACCGCAGAGGAAGCCAAAAGAGATGGAGTCTCCCACCAAGTCGTTGCTTACCCGTGGGCTGCCAGTGGCCGTGCACAGGCGCTCGGACGCACCGAGGGAATGACGAAATGGATTGTCGATCCCGAAACAGAAAGAATTCTTGGATGCGGAATTGTCGGCCCCAATGCAGGCGAGCTAATCGCAGAGGCGGCTTTGGCGATCGAAATGGGGTGCGTTGTACGAGATATCGCCGAGACGGTTCATGCCCATCCAACGCTCGGAGAGACCATGATGAATGCGGCGGAAGTCTTTTATGGGACAGCAACCGAGATTTACAAGCCCAAGAAAAAAGCCACCAAGTAACACTTCCGCTTGCGGTAAATGACGAGGATAAAATCGAGTGATTTAAAGAAGTTAGTAATCCGATTGACCTTCACAAAACTGCAGCGGCGACCGGCCCAGCTAACCAGCAAGACTGAAGTTTTATCTTCGAAAAGTATGCAATCGCTTAGATTGAACGGTATTCCGCATTCTCAAGGGATAGAATGGACCGCCGGAAGGCTAGTCTTGTTACTGGGACTTTAGCCCATTCCAAAACGAAAATGCGAAACAAAAAGTGGCTGGTTAATTAAGGGAGAGGCTCCACATGCGCACGGAAATCCAGATCCTATTGATTGGAATCGGCGGCGCTCTCGGGGCGATTTCTCGATTTGGTATTGCGGAGGTTTCGAAACGATTTTTCCCGGAATCACTACCCTTTGGGACTCTCATCGCCAACCTCATCGGCTGCTTTTTAATCGGATTGATTATCGGAAGCGGCCATTCTGAGAAAAGCGAATCGATTCGGTTAGGATTCGGAATCGGCTTTCTGGGAGCATTGACGACGTTTTCAACTTTTGGCGCCGAGACGATTGGACACGTCACTGAAGGCAACTTACTGATCGCTTTTGGAAATGTCTCCGTCAACGTGTTGCTTGGATTGGTTTTTGTATTCCTGGGGATTCTTGCGGGCAAGAAAATGGCTTAACGCAGAATCCGTTTAATGGCCTGATCCTTTAGAACGTCTCAAAAGACAGAAAACATTACCATCCAACGCCGTTCCTTTGACTCCTTCGTTGACCTTTTCTAACGCAAGATTTAGACTTAGAGATAGATTCGGCTTAACAGAACTCGATTGAGTCCGAAGCTGCCCGAAAGAAAAGTTGATTCATGGACCCTTTACATTTTTGCATCGCCGTCGCCCCCTTGGCAGTCTATCTGTTTTTATTGGGTGTGCTTAATTTAAAAGGGTTCCCCTTCGTGACGACTGGATCACGGGACGGTGCTGCTCTAGCGATCGGAATGGTCGGGTTTGTCATCATTGGACCAATGGAATTATTCTTTCCAGAAGGCGCTGCGAGTCGCTTTGGTGCTTGGGTTTGGATCATGCTGATCATCTTTTACGCACTCTGTATTTCGCTCGTCGTTCTGCTAATGAGGTCGAGGATTGTGATTTACAACGTGACCCAGGAACAGCTACGCCCCTTGCTTACCAGCGTGGCCATGAAACTCGACCGTGGTAGTCGCTGGAGTGGCGACAGTCTTTTCCTTCCTGAGAAACAGGTTCATTTGCACATTGAAACCAACGACTGGTTGCGGAACGTCCAATTAACGGCCGGTGGCAACCACCAAAGCTATGAAGGCTGGGAAGCGCTCGAAAAAGAACTTTACAAAGCCCTCAAAAAAATGCCAGTCGGCCCCAACATGGCCGGCATACCGCTACTCTTGATTTCCGCTGGGTTAGCGATCACCTCGGCAGTTTGGATGCTCAACGACCAAGCCGCTGTGGCTCAGGCTCTTCAGGATCTACTGCGCAAGTAAAACCTGCTGGGCGCCCGAAATCAACGCGTTCCCTGATTTCTCTTGCTCTTGAGCATGCTTCGCAAAACAGGCTCGTAGGCGTCGGCGTAGCGAACCATCCCCAAATCACTAGGATGCGATCCATCCGTTGCCCCCTCTCCGTCACTCCCCAACAGTTTTTGACCGTCTAGGTAAAAAATGTTGTTTTCACCGGCACCCAACAAAGACTGATAGGCAGCCTCGAGACTTGCTCGATTCTGTTGATGAAAATCTTTTGAGCGCTGATAGAAAACCGAGTTTGTCATGGCTCGATCTTCCACTAGCAAAATAGGGATCTCCGGGTGGTATTTACGCAACCGCTTAACGAACGGTACGGCTCGTTCACTGACAAGCTTACCATTCATATTAGGCAGGCAATCGACCGCGATCACCGACGGGTCAAGCTCCCCGATTAAATCCGCAACAGGCAATTCCATTTTACCGTTCCCGGAAAACCCAAGATTGACCACAGGGCAGTTCAAGCGGCGCCCCAAAATACTCGAAATACTCATTCCTGGCCGAGACGCGCAAGCGCCATGCATTATCGAAGTTCCGTAAAACACAATTGGTTTTTTACGAGCCGACATTGGCTTTAATTTCGCACTTTTCTCGATTCCAATTTCAAGTTTTTCGACCCCGTTGTAGAGAGGGAAATAGAGTGCGAACTCTCGGGATTCTGGTTCGGAACTGGAACTGGACAACGAATCAATGCCGTTAGCGAGAGTTGCCTCGACACTTGTTTTTGTCGGCCGCGACACATTTACCCACCGCAAATCGCCTCCCTCTGTTCTGGCATACAAATCAACCCCGCTTACGCCGGTTGCAGGCATGTGATTCATGGCCAGTCTAGGCGAAGACAACTGATACCGTACTTTTACCACCGGTGAATCAGTCGCAAATCGGGCGACCATGCCGGCAGAGTGGCGACTTAAATCCCACACCGCCTTGCGCAAACTGGCTTCTGCCTTTGCCGGAAAACGGTCGAACGGCTTCGCAGTCTCTCGGTAGGCTCTACCTTCCACTTCCCAGTTTTCAACATCGAACCAAGCCGTCGAACCATCGATCTCTGGCTCATCTATCTGGCGCAGCCGCGAAGTATGGTCTCCAGAAACCGATTGCCCAAGCGTTCCTAAGCCAAGCAGAGCCGTTGACTGCAGCGTCCACTTGATTGCGATTCTTCGATTAATTTTTGGTATCACTTAATCCAAACTCCAAAATTCGATTTACTGGGTAAAAAACACCGCTTGCGGGTGGCCCCAGCGATGCGAGCACCGTCTTAAAACGATCAGGCGAACCGTTGGGATTAAGCCAGATAAATTAATTATTTCAAAACTACGAATCAGGGAACCGCTCGCTGTTTTTCCAACCGCAACGTCTCCGCTGATTCAAGCAAATTATAACAGCTTTCAATCCGATAATGACATTGGATGACTCTGTTTACATTTTAAACAGATCCAACGAAGGAACGCAGGTTGGCATGGATAGCCGCGGAAACTGGCACCGCTTTGATTGCCGGAAACCGATTGGTTTGACAGATGTCTGAAGAACGAAAGATTCGCAACGATATTCTCGCCGTTGGCTTGCTCGCAGCCATCGTTTTCCTCGTTGCTGCGCTGGCGACTTTTGATCCAGCCGACCCGGCATTTAGCGCGTCCCCCCTGCTCAACCAGGTATATCAGCCCGACCAACTCTACTACCCTGCCAACACGTCTTTTGCCAATGCTTGCGGTCCTATTGGTGCGTGGACAGCGGACATGCTGGTCAACACCGTTGGCATCGGTGCCTACTTTTTAGTTATCGGCTTGATCGCGATGGAACTCGCGCTTTTTAAACGCCAGGCTATTGAATCACCGTGGATCAAAACGACCGGTTGGACGCTAAGCCTAATGGCGCTCACAACACTGGCGAGCATTGCGCTTCCCGATCGAATGATGAGCCCGCTCATCGGTCCCGGAGGATATCTCGGCGCAATGGGCCGGGGGATTCTTGGAAGTTATTTGGGATTAGGTGGCAGCCTGATCATTACCTCGATGTTCTTGGTCACTGGCATGATGATGTGGACCGAGTACATGGTATTTCGGGCTGGGCGTCTCGTCTTCACTCCTGCTATCTTGGCAGCGTCTAGGGTTCTTCCGTTCGGGCTCGTACACAACCTGCTGACTTGGTTTAATGGAACTACCGCCGCATCGGTTGATCAGGCCGAGATTTCAGAACAAGACGCTGAGCAGTTCGAGGATGGCGATGTCCCTCGCACAATCCGATTTAGAACTCGGGAATTCGAGGGAACTGAAGAGTCTGAAGAAGCACACGAGGCGGCTGACGGCAGCTACACCGAAGAGGACGACGTCGAATACGAAGACGATGACAGCGAATACGAAATTGCTGCTGAACAGGAAGAAGAGCCAACCACAATTAAGATTAGCTCGATTTCTGATACCGACGAATCGTTAGAGGATTCTGAAGAAGTCGAAGAGCTGGAAGAACCAGTCGCAGTCGCTCCGCTGGTTCCCAAACCGCACTTTAAAATGCCTCGGCAAAAACCGCAGAAGGAGCCGACTGAGCGCGAACTGGTCATCAGCCAGATTAACGAATCGACTTCTGCGGAAGAAATGTCCGATTACGAACTCCCTCAGCTTGAGATGCTTGAGCGGAGCAACGCGGTGCCGTTCGAGCGTCAAAAGCGAGACGCCCTCAAGAAGGCTGAGATTCTCGAGAAAACGTGCAAACAGTTTGGTTATGATGTCCGTGTCGTTGAAATTGAAACGGGTCCCGTTATTTCACAATACGAAATCGAACTCGCTCCCGGTCTGAGGCTCAACAAAATTACCTCGCTGGCCGATGACCTAGCGATCGCAATGCGTGTCCCGAGCGTTAGGATCGTGGCCCCCATCCCTGGCAAAAACTCCGTCGGTGTCGAAGTCCCCAATGAAAACCGACAAGTGGTTCGCCTCCGCCAAGTCATGGAACAAAGCGAAAAAGAAATTGAATCGATGAAGATTCCGCTGTTCCTCGGAGCCGATGCCGTCGGTGCTCCGTTGGTGGCGGATCTCGCGGCGTTGCCACACTTACTGATCGCTGGACGTACCGGTACGGGTAAGTCCGTATGCCTCAACGCCATCATCTCCTCTATCCTGATGACTCGTCGCCCTGACGAAGTTCGAATGCTATTGATTGACCCCAAAATGGTCGAATTGAGTGGTTATGGGAGATTGCCACACCTAATGCATCCGGTCGTTACCGACATGCGGAAAGCCGAGGCAATTCTGGCCTGGGCCTGCGAGAAAATGGATGAACGTTATACGCTTCTTGCCAAGGCAGGTGTCCGCCACGTCACCAGTTACAACGAACTTGGCGAAGAAGAACTGATGGAGCGGATGCAGCCCGAATCGGCTGAAGAAAAGGACGCGATCCCTGTCAACATGCCGTTTATCGTGATCGTGGCGGACGAGATGGCAGACTTGATGATGACGGCGGGCAAAGAGGTTGAGCAGCACATTATTCGAATTGCTCAAAAGAGTCGTGCTGTCGGAATTCACTTGATTCTGGCAACCCAGAAGCCGACCGTCGATGTCATTACTGGACTCATTAAGTCAAACTTGCCTGCCAGGATTGCTTTCCAGGTCGCGTCAAAAACTGACAGCCGCGTTGTCCTTGACGACAATGGAGCCGATAAATTGCTGGGAATGGGTGACATGCTCTTCCTCGGTAAAGGGACTAGCAACTTACTTCGTGGCCAGGGAACCTACCTTAGCGATCCAGAAATCAATTCCATTACGGATTGCGTCAGCACCGGAGAGCAGAACTTCGTCAACGAACTGGTTAATATTAAAATTAAATCAGAGGACGAAGAAGGGGATGACGATACCCCGAAGAAATTGGAAAACCGGGACGAGCTTTACGAGCAGGCGATCTCGATCGTGGTTCAAGAGCAACGCGGTAGCTGCTCGCTCCTCCAGCGAGCGATGGGGATCGGCTATGGAAGAGCCGCGCGACTCATCGACTTCATGGCAGAGGACGGTTATGTAGGCCCTTACAATGGCTCCAAAGCCCGTGAGGTCATGATGACCGAAGATCAATGGGCGAACATTCAGGCTGGCGACCCGAACCCCGTCAATGACGAGGACTGGGTCGAAGAAACTCCTAAAGCTGAGGACAAAAAGGTCGAACTGAAACCGAAGAAATTGGAGCGTATTGAGCCTGGGCAAACTTCGATTCTAGCCGCAAACGTTTCGTTCTCTCCGAAGCGAAAAAAGAAACCGATCGAAGAAATCCCCGAGGAAGAAGAAGAGGAAGTCGAATTTGAAGTCGTAGACGAAATGGATTCGGAAGATGACGACCACGAAGACGAAGCCCACGACGACGAAGAGTACGACGACATCGACTACGAAGAGGACGAAGAAGAAGAGGAGTATGAAGAGTACGAAGAAGACGACGAGGATTACGAAGACGTAGAGGACTAACTGGTCTCATCCGCCTGCTCGGCATCTTCTAGCGATGCCGAGTTTGGCGTTACTGGAGAGGACTGAACGTCAGATTCGTCCTCCGAATTGCCCTCGGCCTTCGCCTGAGCGACCGCCTCTTCTCGCTGCTTCAAAAACGCTTCAATCATCGCTTTTTGTGACCGTGGATCAGGCGTGGCAATCTGTTGCAAGCCAACCAGAAAAAGATCAAAGAACGCGATCACCAGAATTGCGAGCAGTAACCCGAGGATCATCATTATAAAAACGGTGAAGACTCGAGGTTCATTCACCCAATTCAGTGCCGCCAACATAAAACCGGTTGATGTAATCATCGCGCTGATCGCTGAGCGTCGCCGATATTTCCGAATCTCAAACGCAAAAATACGTTTATTCTTAGCGTCCGAGAGGACCTCATTGAGATGCCGCCGGTGATTTAAGAAAAGGAACAAGCCCGAGGCAATGGCAACAATGCCCAGCATCAAAGAAAACCCTTTGATGCCCTCAAATGCTCCCAGCAATTCGAACGATTGAATTACAGACCCAGAATCAATCACAATAACTTATTTCCAACGCAAAGAAACCGAATTCGACAACCCTACCAAGTTGACCCAAACTTAACTATTTCGCAGTTCGTTGTTTTTTCTGAAGCCAAGCTAAAACAACAGAACCGACTTTCCCCAGCGATTCAGCGGAACAATTTTCTAATTTGTCCTCTCGCGTGTGCCAGTATATATTCCCCGCAGTTGGGTTAGGGAAATTAAAATCAATAATATCACAAGTTGGTATTTTGGCGATTTCGTTTAAGGGAAGGTGGTCATCGCGAATGAACTTAAATTCTTCAGGCACAAATTCCCTCACTCCAATTTCACGGGCAACATCCCAGATCTCCTCCGTTAAACCGCGAGCAAAATGCAGGCTATTTCCCTCCAGAGGCAGCTGCAGATCTTTATCGGCAACCATATCGACTAAAACTGCACACTCGTAACGCCAGTTAGGAACCCCTCTCGAATATTGCTCAGCAAAAAACGTCGACCCCAAAAACATTCGATCTCGAGGACGTTGAATAACAAACTCCTCACCATCAAAAAACACAAAATCTACACCAAACTCACCATTGAGTGATTCCATATGATGCCCCAATTCACAGAGCAAGGCGACTCCACTTCCCCCATCATTCGCGCCAATAAATTTCGCGCGAGGATTACGCTTATCCGCATCGGCAAACGGGCGAGTGTCATGATGACAACATATTAAAATCCGTCGAGTCCGCTCTGGATGCCACCGAATCAATAAATTGTGCAGCTTTACATTTTTTCCTGAATAAGGACTCTTGGCAATGAATTCTTGCTGAAAGAACTGACCGCCAATCGCTTCGAAATGAGCCTGGATATATTTTTTTTGCTTTGCCATCCCCTTGGAAGCACTGGGGCGGGGGCCAATTTTACAGATGTCCGCGAGGTAGCCGAAAGACCGGTTTCCATCAAAAGCCGATTTCCGGTCTTGGGATATCAGTCGAATGGGAGGCTTCAACTTGTTCGCTTCCTGTCGAGGAAACTGACCTGAATTTTCAACCGGAGTTTGCTGCAAAAGATTAGAACTCTGCCCCTGAGTCCCCAAGGCAAACGCGTCACTGCCGATACAACAAAGGGAAAGCAGGATTAATACAAAAAAACAAATTGGAGAAGAGACTACTCTGATACAGCCATTCGGTTCGCCAACACGCATTCGAGTCACCCTTTTGTTGCTAGCGAACGGAATCTGCGAGCCCCGCATTTCCATTCGCTTCTGCCCTCATCATACGCAAGTCGCATCATCAATCCAACGCACATTCGCGTCTTAGGGCCCATGGAACCCCAATTATTTTTCTCAATATTGAGTTATTGCATCCCTTTTTAGGTACACCATGGCGAGCCTGTATCGCCTAAATCAGCATGGTTGATTTGTACAATTCATCGTAGAATTCAACTCCAGAGTTAGTCACCTAGGACGAGGCCGCAATCGTAAGAGGCCGAACAGACGATTCGGCTACAACAATGGATGGAACCATGATCGACATTAAAGAAATCACCGACCTGCAAACATTGACAGTTGACCGCTGGCACCAAGTACCAGTCGATAACGAATACGAAGGTTTCCTAAAGCTGGTTTGCGAGCAACATAGCTTTAACTATCTGTTGTGGCACGAAGAAGATATCGCGCGGTCGAGAGATGTCACTGACGCAGAAATTGCTCGCGTCAAACGGTCGATCGACGGATACAACCAACAGCGAAATGACTGGATTGAAAAAATTGATGACCAGATTGCCTTGATTGTCAATTCATCAGAATTAGAAATTGACCCTAATGCTCCGATGAATACCGAGACTCCTGGCTGCACGATTGATCGTCTATCAATCTTGGCACTAAGACTGTATCACCTTCAGGAACAGTTAGAACGTGACGATGTTTCTGAGGAGCATTTCGAATCAGTAAGGCAAAAGATTGCCGTTTGCCGATTGCAGCAAGACGACTTGTCCCGCTCACTTGGACAGTTGATCGATGATATTCTCTCTGGTAAAAAACGCCACCGAACTTATCGGCAGTTTAAGATGTACAATGATCCGACATTGAATCCTTACTTGTATCAGGCTGCATCGATGAGTCCCGGCAAACCCCATGCAGCCATCAAAAAAGCGTCCGAATCTGCTACGGCGTCTCAATGAATCGTCTCAATGAATCGTCTCAATGAACGAACCAGTCGCTAACGAAAAACGATCGGGAATTATTTCTTTTTCCAAATCGATCTTTTCAAAATTCATTTTCGTTTTTGGTCTTCTTACGGCCGGGATATATTTGTTTACGCTCACCGGAAGATTTTTCTTTCTGGCAGAGCTTGCTTGCAATTTTCGATTCCAAATTATGTTGACACTCGCTGCTACCGGCATCCTGTCAGTGGTGGTGAAACGATACAGACTTGCTTGTGTGCTGGCTTTTCTGACCCTACTTGCGACCTCTGGCACTCTGTCGATGTACTATCCCATCTCAACATCTACGACCGCATCCCAGACACTGAAAATAATGTCGTTCAATGTGTTGGTAATTAATCGCAATTACCAAGCAGTTATCGACGAAGTCGCCGAACACGATCCGGATGTAGTAACGATTATAGAATACTCCAAAAAATGGGACGCTGAACTTAAAGGGCTTCAGGAAACCTATCCCTATTCAATCAGTAATCCACGCCCACACGGTTTTGGAGTTGCCATCTTTAGCAAGTATCCACTTTCGGATGTTCAAGAACGCCAGTTACCGGCGATCAATATCGACAATCCGTTTCTCTCGGCAGTCGTCTCATTTGACGAACAGACGATACGGCTTGCAGCCGTTCATACCTATTCCCCGACCTCCCGAGCACGGATGTCGTTTAGAAATCAACAATTCACAAAAGTCGCAGAATTGCTCGGTGATTTAGATATGCCGACTGTTGTTGTGGGTGATTTTAATTGCACGCCCTGGTCTCCCTATTTAAAGGATTTTCAAGCCCAGACGGGACTTCGTGACAGCCGTCGTGGATTTGGGAATCAAGCGACCTGGCCGACGCAATGGAAAATCTTTCGAATTCCTATCGACCATGCATTCGTTTCCCCGGAAATCTGCGTCCACGATCGGTATGTTGGCAATGCAACGGGTTCAGACCACCTCCCGATTATCGTCGAGGTCTCAACCGAAACGAGCACTAGATAACAGACTAAGCCACCGACTGAAGCTTTAAACCAAGTTTCAAGATCATCTCGTCGCAGGCCTCAATGACATCACTGGCGTGAATGTCACGCATCGCGTCATTTTCTGCTGACCTTCTTTCTCGACAGCTTCCTGCCTGGTACCACTTCTGAATAGCCAAGTGCTCAGAACCATAGGCACCAGATTCTTCTGGCCGAGTTGTGCCGTACAGCCCGACACAGGGAGTGCCTGAAGCCACGGCTAAATGCAATGGACCGGTATCACCGCCGACGAAGAACACCGACCGATGCGTCAGTGCTGCCAATTCTGTCAAACTCGTCGCAGGAGCAATAATCGACGCCTCAGGGTCAACCTCGTGGATTGCCTTCGCCATTTCAAGCTCCTCATCATTGGCCCAAACAACCACGCTTTGGATCTGGTATTGCCGCTTTAAATAACTTGCGACTGCCCCATATCGATCCATTTCCCATCTTTTCGAGGCCCAACTGCCACCGGGATTGATCACCGCAAAGGGACCGTCAACCTCAGCGTTTGAAATCCAAGCGTCCATCGTGTTTACCGCCTGCTCGCAAAGCGGTAATTCTCGCCTGCGCGACTTCAGGTGTTCCCCTTCGACTCCTATCGCCGTTAGCAGTTCCATGGAGCGGTCGACGACGTGAGCGGATTCAGTCTCAACAAGACAATTATTCAGGAACGGTGACAACTCTCGACCCCATCGACCTCGCCCCCCGACTCGTGTTCTCGCTCCGCTAACCCAGCCAAGAAGTGAACTTTTGGTGATTCCCTGCGGATCAATCGCAATATCAAATTTAAATGATCGTAGATTCTTCGTCACTTGAGACCAGCATTTTGGCTTGGTCATCCACCCTTTGGGGATCATAATAATTTCATCTAGATCAGGGTGGTGCCGCAACAGTTTCTGAGTAGGAGATTCAACCGCCCACGCAATGAACGCTTCAGGATACTGCCCACGAATTGCCGACAGAACAGGCAACGTCAAGATACAGTCCCCAATGTGACTTAATCGAGTGATCAAAATTCGAGTAGGTTGTTTGTTTTCCATACCAGTCTCAAGTTTCATTGGCAGCCAAAACAAGATGTTACCGCAACAACAAAAACTGGCCAATATTGATCAATCCATCCGTCTGCCATCCCACCCAAAATTAAACGCTGGCTAATCTTACCCGATTCAATCAGAAAGCCGGTTAGAGGCCTCATTCTTTTTAATTTTCAAGAGAATTTTTCGGACCAAAAATACCACGATCAGCGTAAATCCAATCGCGGCAACGCCACAATAAGCCGCCTCCCTGTAGTGCTGAAAGATAATATTGCCAATGCACGGAAGCACGGTATACACGATTCCAGTCGCACAAATCGCCGCTGCAATCGAAAGCGCGACATCGTCATCTGGCGTCACATCCGGGTTGCGTTTTGCGACTGGTTTCCAAAATGGCCCACCTGGACGAACCTTGCGGTAAAACCGATCAAGCGTCTCAGGATTTTCCGGTCGCGTCAAAAACGTCACAATTAACCAAAAAACAATGGTCAACAAAGCGACGGCTAGCATTTTAACCTCTGAGAGAGCTGGATCAAAACCAGCCCAGGTCAGTTCACCGGCTCGTAAAGTATCAACGCCTGCCAGCGAAGTTATTACCGATTCATAGGAAAGGAAAAACACCAAGGATCCCACCATCGAGGCAATTTCGCTCCACGCGTTAATCCGCCACCAAAACCAACGCAACATGAAAACAGCACCGGTGCCCGCGCCAAGTGCCAACAGGATCTTCCACGCTGCGTCAATCGAAACATTGGCCATCTGGATAGCAGCAATTGCCCCCGCAATCAAAATGATCAACGAGGCCCCGCGCGAAGCGCGTGTCAACTGACGTTCGGTGGCATCAGGTTTCATAAACCGCTGATACACATCACGGACCAAATAAGACGCTCCCCAGTTCATCTGAGTACTTAGCGTCGACATGAATGCAGCAAAGAAAGTAACCAACAACAAACCATTGAGACCGGGTTTCCCAAGATCTCGCATTACCATTGGAAACCCAACGCCAGAGTCGAAACTTGCGTCCGCTAATTCACTTGTTCTCAATTCTGGATACAACGCCAGCGCCGCAAAGGCGACAATCAGCCAAGGCCATGGACGAATACAATAATGGGCAATCTGATACCAAAGCGTCGCTAACATCGAGTGCCGCTCATCCTTGCACGCAGCCATCCGCTGAACGATGTAACCTCCACCGCCCGGTTCTGCCCCCGGATACCAAGTTGCCCACCACTGCACCAGCAGCATGATTAAAAAGACGTAAACCGGCATCCAGGCATTCTCTCCAGTCAGACTGGGGATAAAGTCAAACGCGGCTGAGCCGTTCTCTCCAAAATTTTCGACAACCTTGGCTTCCAATGCCGGCGCACCGCCACATTCCACGATCGCCAAATAAGCCAGAGCAGTACACCCAAACATCGCAAAACAAAACTGCATCGCATCGGCGATCGCGACCCCCCACATACCTGACATCATTCCGTATACGGCAACCATCACGAGCGTGAAGAATATGATCAACCAAGGACGGTACAGTAGAGCCTCATCGCCGAATAAACTTTGCTCGATCGAAGTCGCGCCTACACCATGCAAAATAGTTTCATTCAAAACTGTTACCATCGCAGTGGTCACCCACCCAATGATGATTGGATTCACAATTAACGCGACGTAGAGAGCTCGTGTTCCACGCAACGCCGCAGCCGGTTTCCCAGCATATCGGATCTCAACTAATTCGACATCTGTCATTACGCCAGCGCGTCGCCACAAGCGAGCATAAACAAACACTGTCACCATTCCCCCAAGTGCCAGTGCCCACCAAACCCAGTTACCCGCCATTCCATCTTGAATCGTCAAACCGACAACTGCCAACGGCGTGTCCGCTGCGAACGTCGTCGCCACCATTGAAGTGCCCGCGATCCACCACGGTAACGAACGTCCAGAAATAAAATACTCAGCAATGTTCTTGCCGGCACGACTGCGATACCAAAAGCCGATCCCCAGCATCACGATGAAGTACAACACAATAATGCTGTAATCAAGAATCGTTAATGTCATCCCTCACTCCAGAATCTAACGCATTTTTTTAAAACCCGGCGAATGCACATTGTCGACCAAGAAATGCCTGCATGCCAGTCCCACATTCTTGAAGCCAATCTCTGCTCACGGATCAAGCTCGGGCGACCCATCCCAATCTCCCCGAATCGGTTTAACAAGAACGACTATTCCCCAGCTTCCATTCTCTTTTTCGCGATTTCGATATACTCAGGCACGCAATCAATCGCGATATATTTTCGACCGCTTCGCTTGGCCACCATTGCGGTTGTCCCCGCACCCGAAAATGGATCCAACACGACCCCGTCGGCCGGACAACTGGCGTTTAAGCATGTCTCAACCAGAGATTCCGGATAGACAGCAAAATGGGCTTCTCGAAATTTCGAAAGGGAGATCGACCAAACCGTCCGCTTGTTTCGACCCTTGGGATGAAATGCCTGATCCCAACGGCCATCATGCAGGTTGGAGTCCCCGGAATTTTTCCCCTTTTCCGGCGTACCGCCACGTTTCCCAAAATGCCGACGACCTCCCTTCATCTTCGATGATTCAGAAAAGGTAACGTGCGGTTCGCGAACCGCATCTGCATCGTAGAAGTATTCTTTTTTGGAGTGACTGAAAAAGAAAATATACTCATGGTCAACAGTCGGTCTCGTCTTAACACTCGACGGCATCGCATTAGGCTTGTGCCAAATACAATCACTTCTGAGAACCCAGCCAACCTCTTTTAGGGCAAGACAAACACGCCACGGCATCCCGAGCAATTCCCCTTTGAGATATTTATCACCGATCACCATCCAGAGGGATCCCGTCGGCTTGACCACACGCCTCAATTCCGAGAACAACTCAGCCATCCGCTCGACATAGGCAGCAGGGGAGATTTCCTGTCCAATTTGTTCAACCGATCCATAGTCTCTCTGCCGGTAGTACGGAGGACTGGTGACAATTGTATCGACAATAGAATCAGGAAGCTCTCGCGCAACGTCGACAGCGTTTCCACAAAGAAATTCGTCGACAACATTGTTTCCGACAGAAGGCTTCACGGTGAACTCCATTCTCTAAATTGCAACGCCGGGAGCCTCTTGCCCCAAGTTCATTGCTTAAACCATGCACGCGGTAGAATCATGGTTTACTATCGTAAACTGTTTGACCAGCTTTCCAAGCGAGTGCCAGAGAAATCCGCCGGTGTTCTTTGGCTTCTTCGACCAAGACGCACGGCCCGAAGACCACCATGACTCTACATCTTGTCCAGAACCCCGATTCCCAGCAATTCCAAACCGCCCCGAATGGTGCGAGCCGTTAAATCGCAAAGCTGCAAACGACTTTTCTTTAAGTCCTCTGAATTTGCGTCCTTGACCGAGCATTTATCGAAAAATTGTGCGAACAACTGCGACAATTCGAACAGGTAATTGCACAAAACGTTAGGCTTATACTCCACCAGAACTTCATCCAGCGCTTCACCAAATCGAATCAACTTCAGCCCTAACTGACGCTCAACGTCGTTCTCAAAAATAAATTCACCGGGATTAGTTCGGATGGCATCCACGTCCGCTTCTGTGCGACGAAGAATCCCCTGGACTCTGGCGTAACTGTACTGCAGATAAGTTGCCGTATTACCCCGCAAGGCCAGCATTTTCTCGTAACTAAACTCGTAATCAGAACCGCGATTGTGAGATAGATCGGCATACTTTAAACCACCTATCCCAATCACATTGGCAATTTCACGGTGTCGATCCTCCGTCAACTCCGGATTCTGATTTGTCGCGATTTCTAGAGCCCGGTTTTCCGCCTCATCCAATAATCCAGACAGCCCAACCGTGTCTCCTGACCGAGTCTTGTAAGGTTTTCCATCGGGGCCCATGACTGTTCCAAAAGCGACATGAGCCAGTTCAACCTCATCAAATCCCCAAAGTCTTGCGACATCAAACAGTTTTTCAAAATGCTCTGACTGGCGGTGGTCAACCACATAGAGGCATGCGTCCGCATTCCATTTTTCCATCCGGTATTGGATCGTTGCCAGATCCGTCGTGGAATACAAATAAGCACCATCCCGTTTCTGAATGATCATTGGGGCATTGTGATTATCTAGGAAAACACAAATCGCCCCGTCACTCTCTTTGGTGTAGCCTTTGTCGGTCAGATCGCTAACAACATTAGCCAGCTCATTGTGATAAAAACTTTCGCCCAGCTCATAGTCAAACTTAATATCCAGCCGGTCATAAATCTTTTGCATATCCTGCCGACAGAGCGGCAAGAACTCTTCCCAGAGCCCCTGATTGGTTGCATCTCCTTCATGAAGCGCAGCCGTTTCCAGTTGAGCGTTTTGATTAATATTTGGATGAGCCACTGCATCCTTTTCCAATTCAGGGTCGCTGGTAACTTCTAAAATCTTTGCTTCCAACCCCGCCACTGCCTCAGCTTGGTCTTCCATTTTTGACCTTAACTGTCTCAGCTGTTTCTTGAGTTGCTTTTCTGCTTTCTTATCACCCTGCGAATCAGTTGACTCGAGATCCGTTTGCTTGCCTTTCAATTCCTCTTGAGCGGCCTGCAATTCTGGCAACCGTTTAGCAGCCGCGTGATAATCCATCAACTTGCGGACGTATTTATATAAACGCCCCAACTCAGCGACGGGTTCCTGTTGATAGGCCGCTTCGTCTAAAAAATTCTTATACCCGTAAATGATCATCCCAAATTGAGTTCCCCAATCTCCAAGATGATTATCAGAAATGGCCGTGTGACCGACAAATCGTAAAACTTTGGAAATGGCATCGCCAATGAACGTCGATCGAACATGCCCTACATGCATCGGTTTGGCTACATTCGGCGAGGAATAGTCAATCACAAATGTTTTTGGCTCGCTGACTCGCGTCACCCCTAGTCGGTCGTCCACTAAAGCGGCCGTCAAGCCACGCTTCAGCCAGGCATCATCGATAGTTAGGTTGATAAACCCAGGGCCGGCGATCTCAACCTTTTGACATAAATCATCTAGTTGAACGCTCTCGCAAATCTCACTCGCAATCTCACGCGGCGATCGGCCTAATTGTTTTCCAAGCGGCATTGCACAATTTGCTTGGTAATCTCCAAATTTTGAATCGCCAGCTGGACGAATCATTGCAAGCAAATTATCAGATTCGTCTACCATTCCAGAGAGTGTCGTGGAAAATCGAGCGCGTATTTCAGATAGTGGATTCATGAATTTTCAGGCAATGGAGGATTGAGGAGGCTAGGAACGAACCCCGCAGACCTTCAAATTTCACAGAAAACCGCATTCTCTGCAATCGGACTATCGCCCATGTTCGGCAAGTTCATGTGAAAAGAGACACACCATCTGACCAGCAACGCCCTTCTCCGTTTGCCGAAGTCAATCTCGAGAAGGTATGCTAGGGGAGTCGGTCGCATCGATCTCGTGCTAGATACGATCTTATTCCCCGCTTATATCAACAATCTCAGTAAATCGATGAAATACTCCTCCATTTTGTTGCTGTCGATAGCAATCACTTTTATCGCTCTCAGTTGCGTCAAAGACTCCCGGGCAGATTCGCCAACCTCTTCTATCCCGCTTCGGACGAACTCCGCGCGGAATTCTCATCCAGTTTCGGTCGTAGAGGCCGACATCTATGTCAATCGTGCCCAGACAACCATGAGACTCAAGTGCTTCGCGGAAGACTTAGAACTGCTGCAAGGGGTGGAAGCATTGGAGGATGGGTTTTATGACAGCGATGAATTACTTGATGCCACCCAAGATCACGCCGAGTACCTCGCCGAGCGAATCACGATACGCGATGCCAATGGAAATCTATTCACACCCAAAATTACCGAAATCATCGACATTGAAATTCCCGAGGAAGGAATTAAAGCTGGAATGCTGATGAACTATCCAATGGGTTTTGAAATTGAATTTAAATATGACGAACCACCAGAGTTTATTACCGTTCAACAAAACATGGTCGCCGAAGGTGCGCTGCTACCGTCCGAGCTAAAAATTCTTTTGAAACAAGCTGGATCAGACACCCCCTACATGCACATGATGAAACCCGGAGCACCCGAAACCTTCCGATTCGACTGGGACAAGCCGATTCTTTCCACAGATGCCTCTGAAAAAGAATGGGAAGTTTGGTTTGAGGAACAACGCGAAAAGAATCTTGGCATTACCAGCTACAGTAGCGTTTATTCCTTCATATACATTACAGCCCATGAAGTGCGGCACGAAGTTCTGATTCCGTTGGCAACTCTCGCTACGTTGATGGAGATCGACCGTCGGGACGAGAGTTTTCTCGACGTGGACGAACAAGCAGCAGCGGCA
Organism: Mariniblastus sp.; assembly: GCA_029251085.1. Classification (GTDB taxonomy): domain Bacteria; phylum Planctomycetota; class Planctomycetia; order Pirellulales; family Pirellulaceae; genus Mariniblastus. The sequence goes on along the minus strand of JAQXDZ010000022.1, from coordinate 65,347 downwards.
AAGAAAATCGAAGCCTTCTTCTCAATTGGCAATCCCGTCCTTATTGACTCAGTCGAAGTTCAACCTGTTTTTGATCGTGTTGATTTTTATGGATTAGACCTTCGAGATTTTGCCGTTCAGGCCGAGAAACGAAAAATCAGTATGGCCAACGGCAGGGTTGGCGTCATCATGTCCTACAGCACAAAAGGGGCTCCGACCGAAGTCGAAGTGACCTGGGACAAATTTAACAACGCAATTAAGTCAGTTGATACGGTTGTGTTCGCTTACGACAAAATTGAAAAAACTCAATTTTCCATGTTCCTGGAAAATAACACGTTCCAATGGATCGCGCCCGAACGCAAACCGCTGCCTGCGATTGTCGACGTTTCCTCGACCGTCGATCTCGAGTCACTTAAACCTTCCGTGATTCAACTTCCAGCCGTCACAACCATTTGCATAGCCCTCGCTCTCCTGTGTCTGATCGTAAGCTACATATTCAAATTGAATTTGAGAAACGCCTCGATTGCAGGAGCTTTGCTCGTGATAATCGGACTGGCATTATTCCGCTATGTCCCAATGGAATTTCCAAATCCTTTGGCTGAAAAACCCAAGTTTGAGCTTTCAAACGAAGACGCAACTCAGGTTTTTGCACAACTGCATAAAAACATGTTCCGAGCTTTCGATTACCAGGACGAGAGCGATGTCTACGACGCGCTCTCCAAAAGTGTCGATGGCGAGCTTCTACGCCAACTCTATCTCGACATCAATCAAAGCCTCAAAGTAAAAGAGCAAGGAGGGGCCATTGCCCGCGTCAACGAGGTTAACCTTCTCGAAGGTCAAAAATCAAGCAGTTCAATCAACCCGGACGACGAGCTCCCTGAATTTGATTATGCCTGCAAATGGAACCTTATTGGCACCATTGAACACTGGGGGCACATTCATGAACGAGAAAACAAATATGACGCCAACTTTAAAATTCAACTTAAAGATGACGCCTGGAAAATCACCGAGATGCAAGTTAATAACGAAGAACAGGGTGTCGTTAAAACAAGCCTACGCAAGTTCTAAGCGATGCTAACAGGGAGCCCGATAGCTAAATTGAATTCAGCCAGAATAAATTTAACCAGATCTAGCAACCGCTCCTAAACAGCCGACGAACCTCAACCACTTACACCTCTTCGACCGAAACCCGTGTCTCGATCTTTCCCTTGCTCAGCAGCGCCGGCCAGTAACTAATGATCTCAGTCGCCTTCGGTCGCCCACCCGCAAACCCGGTAACTCCCGGAGGACCACTGGTCACCAAAGGAACAATCTCCATCCCCAGTCGATCGAGTTTTGCTCGATCTTCACTTCGCGCTCCAATGCGAAGAATCACTTCCGCCGGATCTTTGGGCGCTTCCACGATCCCCTGATGGCACACGTTCGTCCCGACAATCTCGACAAACTTCTCTTCATCTGTGAACGTCACCCCGTCCATGGCGACTCGTTCAAAAACGATATCAGCACAAAGCTTTGCCTTCTCAACAGCATCCGGCCCCGCCACAGTGAGTTGGCTGATAATTTTGTAGCCTTCGTGAAACGAGATAGAAACTTTGTACGTATCGGTGGCGGGCCGACCCGTAATACCGCTGATCTCCACGCGGTCTTCCCCGTTCTGACGCAACTGGATTGAAGTAAAATCAGCGACACAATCGGGTGTAATATAATTCGCTGGATCACTCATTTCGTAGACCAACTGAGACGTCACCGTTTCGACCGAAACGCGGCCTCCAGTTCCCTCGTGTTTCGTCACCGCGAAACTACCATCGGAACGGGCTTCGATTACCGGGTAACCGATTCGTGCCATATCGGGAATTTCTTTCCAATGCACGAAATTCCCACCAGTGCATTGAGCACCACATTCTACAATATGTCCGGCTATTGTTCCTGCCGCCAAGCGATCCATGTCGTCCATCGTCCATCCAAACTCGTACATCATTGGGGCGAGCACAATAGAAGGATCAGTCGCACGTCCGGTAATTACAATATCGGCCCCTTGCTTGAGGGCTTCGACAATCGGCTCGGCTCCAATGTAAACGTTCGCAGTTTTCACTTGATCAAGATAAGGCTTCAATGGCTGGCCGTTATCCATATTTTGAAATTCTTCACCGCCCTCGATCAACGAGCTTAGATCATCGAGAATATCATCCCCTTCGACGATCCCAATTTTCATACCGGTCAGACCTTGCTCACGAATCACAGCCGCCAGCGCTTCCCGGCATGCCACGGGATTCACCCCGCCGGCATTGGCGATAATTTTGATTCCCTTTTCATGACACAACGGCAAAACTCGCCGGCACATCTCAACGAAATCCGTCGCATAACCTTTCTGCGGGTCACGGCTCTTGAGCTTCTGCATAATGCTCATGGTGACTTCAGCCAGATAATCAAGCGTCAGGTAATCGAGCGGCCCCTCGTTAACCAATCGGATCGGTCCGAGGATACTGTCGCCCCAAAAACCCTGCCCGTTTGCAATCAAAACTTTATCTTTTTGCAATTCTTGATCTGCCATCGCTGGACGTCCCTTATCAATTAAGAAAACTTTTTCTCAAGTCTACCTGAACTGCAGAGTATCGACGAGACGCCGTCACGTCACTATGTTAGATCTCACCAAATGCTAACAATAAATCTTCTCAGGCAACTCAAGAGCCACGATATGGAAACCTTTGTAAAGACATCCATCGAAGATGGAATCGGACAAGTTGTTTTAAACCGTCCGGATAAACGAAATGCACTGACACGGGAGATGATTCAGCAACTCCAAGCCGACTTCGATACGCTCGCCCAAAATGACTCCCTCCGGCTTGTCGTACTTCGAGCGGAGGGATCTGTTTTTTGCGCGGGAATGGATCTCGGAGAAATGCAAGATCGCGCGAATTCAGAAAACGGCCAAGCTGAATGGAAAAAGGACTCCGAAGTCTACGCCAGTTGTCTCCAGACCATCTTTGAGATTGAAGTACCCACAATTGCGGTAATGCAAGGTCCGACTCTTGCCGGAGGAGTCGGCATGGTACTCGCATGCGATTTCATCCTCGCTTCAACAGAGTCGTTCTTTATGTTGCCGGAACCGGCCCGCGGCATCACTGCTGCAATCGTAACTCCCTTCCTTAATTTTCGCGTCGCACCGGGCGTAGCGAATCATTTACTGCTCAGCGGAGAACGCATGAACGCCACCCGAGCCTTCGACGTTGGGCTCGTCTATGATGCAGTTGCTCTGGATGACTTGAGCGCTCGGACCGACAAACTAGTGAACGCCATTTTGACGGGGTCACGCTCAGCTCTGGCGATTACCAAATCTCACCTGCAAAACTGCCTCCCATTCAACCTCGAACAACAGCTCATGCAATCGATACAGGTATCGGCCTCTGCTCGGGAAACGCAAGATGCACGCGAAGGTCTCGCCGCCTTTATTGAAAAACGCCTGCCAACTTGGAACCCCAAAGGTTGAGATGGCCTTTTATTCACCAACAAACTTCAACAACCCCAACTCAACCCCTCCACCAAGGAAACTTAACGGGACAACAAAATGCGGAACATCGACCTAACAGGGAAAACAGCGATCGTAACCGGCGGCGGCCAAGGGATCGGCCTTGCAACCGCTACTTCACTTTTCGAAGCTGGCGCCAATGTCATCCTCAACTACTTCCCCGATGCCGAAGGCAATAATGCAACCATTGCTCAAACGGCCTGCGAAGCTCTTGGCGACCGGTGCCTTGCACTGCCCGCTGACGTTCGTGACCCCGAGCAACTTGCCAGCATGTGCTCGGAAATTACCGCCCGTTTCGGAGGCATCGATATTCTCGTCAACAACGCTGGAATTTTACGGGACCGAAGCTTTAAAAAGATGTCACACTCGGAGTGGTCGGATGTCATCGATACAAATTTGACAGGTGTCTTTAACTGCTGCAAAGCAGTAGTAGACAGTCTTAACGAAGGAGCCTCCATTATCAACGTGGCTTCACTCTCCGCCGTCACTGGATTTTTCGGGCAGGCAAATTACGCGTCCGCCAAGGCAGGCGTCATCACCTTTACTAAGGTTTTGAGTAAAGAATTAGCGAGACAGAATATTCGCGTGAACGCCGTTGCCCCCGGTGTCGTAGATACCGAAATGGGCAAATCAATTCCTGAAGACAATCGGCAGGCGATGATCAAAATGGTACCGTTAGGCCGGTTTGCTGAGCCACGAGAAATTGGCGATGTCGTACTTTTCCTTGCAAGTGATTTATCATCCTACGTCACCGGTCAGACAATCCACATCAATGGAGGTTGGTGGGCATAATTGATCGACAACGCCCGCTGCTTAACGCGTAGGCCAGGTTTCCTACAAACCCCATACGCCGTTTTGTAATACTGTTTCTTTCCATTTAGGCATCCCTTTGACTTCGAGTTAATCCAAGGTTTAAAGCGTTATGAGTAAACAACTCTTTTTTGCAATTTTAATATCCCTCGTCACGTGCCCCCTTCTGGCTCAGGAAACTCAAACGCCCTCTCCAACCCCACCGCTCACGGTTGAATCCATTTACAAGAGCAATCGTTTTTCGACCAAGTCGTTCTCCCCTAATTGGGAAACGTCTGGATCGAAGTATGTTACCAACCGAGATTCTCAGACAATTGCCAATGCCGTCGATCTGATCGCCGTCGACCCAGTCACTCATGAAGAGACGGTTCTGATTCCAGCGGATCAGCTAATCCCAGCTAGAGCCAAAAAGCCTCTCTCCATTGCCAGTCATCAATGGGCTCGCGATCGCGAAATTGCTTTAATTTTCACTAACACCCGAAAAGTGTGGAGGCATCATTCCCGAGGAGATTATTGGTTAATGGACCGCAAATCGGGCACGCTGCGGCAAATCGGAGTCGACCGACCTGCCACGTCATTAATGTTCGCAAAAATATCGCCAGATGCCAAAAGTGTCGCGTACGTTTCGGAGGGGGATGTTTATGTTGAGTCACTTGCCACTGGCGTCTCACAAAAGATAACGACGAAACGGACTCCTGAAATCATCAACGGAACTTCAGACTGGGTCTACGAAGAAGAGTTCGATCTCAAGGATTGCTTCCGCTGGTCACCCGACAGTAAACGCATTGCATTTTGGGAATTTGACACCTCCGAAGTCGGTAAATTCACACTGATCAACAATACTGATTCGCTGTACCCTACCCTAAAGCAATTCAAACATACGAAACCGGGCCAAACTAATTCGGCTGTACGGGTCGGCATCGTTGATTTGAAAACCAAATCAACTCAATGGCTCGACGTCCCTGGTGACCCTCGCGAAAACTACATCGCGAGAGCCCGCTGGATTAACAACAATGAACTAAGACTGCAGCACCTCAATCGAAAGCAAAACCAAAACCGAGTCTTAATCGGTGATGCCTCCACAGGTAAAACGAAAGTTTTGTTTAGCGATTCCGATAAAGCCTGGGTGGAAACATGTGACCACGACGTTGAGTTCGACGGTGGAAAACAGATCCTGTGGGTCAGTGAAAAAGACGGATTCCGTCACATCTACGGAGTCAATCGCAGCAACGGTAAAATGACACCGATCATGAGTGACCCCTTCGATGCGTTTCAATTGGTTCGAATTACGGATGAACTGGTCTACTTCATTGCTGCTCCCGACCAGCCCACCGATCGCTATCTTTACTCGGTTCCGCTTGAAGGCGGTAAGTCGCAGCGGATTACACCAAGCGAGTTTTCTGGCTGGAACAGCTACGACATTTCACCTGACGGAAAAATCGCGTTCCATACACATTCTCGGTTTGGCCAACCGCCGACAACTCATTTGATTGATCTGCCAACTCACCAGATCACTCGAGAAATCATCAGTAATGAGAAAGCCAAAACTGAAATTTCAAAACTCCCTCCAGTGAAATCAGAATTCACAAGAGTCAACGCAGACGATGGGACACCTCTGGATGTTTGGATGATGAAGCCTCAAAACTTTGATCCCGCGTTGAAATACCCAATGATTGTCTACGTCTACGGAGAGCCTTGGGGCACAACGGTTACCAATCAATGGGGAGGCAATCGATATCTGTGGCATCGACTGTTAGCCGAACAGGGCTACATCGTCTGCAGCATCGACAATCGTGGCACCAATGTTCCGAGGGGACGTGACTTTCGAAAGACTGTTTACCGGCGAGTCGGAATCCTTCCACCCGCAGACCAAGCCACAGCAGTCAAAGCCCTTACTAAAAAGTATCCATGGATTGACGCCCAGCGAATTGGAGTTTGGGGATGGAGCGGCGGCGGCTCGATGACTCTCAATGCAATGTTCAAACATCCAGACCTCTATCACACGGGCGTCTCAATTGCCCCAGTTCCAAACATGCTCTACTACGATTCGATTTATCAGGAACGTTACATGGACGTTCCCGTAGATAACCCCGATGGATACCACGAAGGATCCCCAATCCATTTCGCAAAAAACCTGACCGGCAATTTACTCGTAATTCACGGAACCGGAGATGATAACTGTCACTACCAGACGGTCGAATTACTAATCAATGAATTGGTAAAACAAGATCGCCAATTTTCAATGATGGCGTATCCCAATCGATCCCATTCCATTAATGAAGGTGAGAATACCACCGTCCATCTGCAAAATCTAATCACGAACTTCTTTTTGAATCAGATGCCACCGGGCGCAAAGTAAATGCTTGTGGTTTAAGGTAAATCACGTAACGAAAAAAGCGGGAGCTAAACTCCCGCTTTTCGTCTACTAAATTTATCAATTTGCAATCAATTCAACCGCAACGTTCAACTGCAACGTGTTAGCCTGCTCGTTTTAACGGCATTTCAACCACGTCTAAAATCTTGGCTAGACAATTGACGGCATAAGCCTGTTCAGCGGCAGTTAGCTCCGGGAAAATTGGCAGACTCAAAACCTCTTCTGCCGCGCGATCAGTTTCCACTAAATCGACATTGTTTTCCTTGAGCGAAGCAAAGCACTCCTGTTGATGCAAGGGAACCGGATAGTAAACCTCGCTACCTACATTCATCTCTGCAAGCTGTTGCCGGACCTGGTCTCGGTTACCACCCGGAATTCGAATCGTAAACTGATTCCACACGTGACCACAGTCAGTGTTAGCTTGCGGTATTAGCAATTGATCCGCGAGCCCTGCGTCGACCATCAACTGCTCATAGCGGGCTGCATTTACTGCCCGCTTCGATGAGTAATCCCCAATATGCTTCATTTTGGCATTGAGAGCCGCAGCTTGAATTGCATCCAGCCGGCTGTTAATCCCAACCTCCGAGTGATAATACCGAGGCCGCATACCGTGATTCGCCAACAGGCGTAATTTATCAGCGATTTCTGGATCGTTAGTTGTCAGCATGCCACCGTCACCAAAACCGCCCAGGTTTTTGGTTGGGTAAAAACTAAAGCATCCGACTGAACCGAGGCTTCCCGCAGATCTTCCAGCGTAAGTCGCTCCGATCGCCTGGGCACAATCCTCAACCACCTTTAGCCCATGAGCCTCAGCAATCGAATTGATCGGATCCATGTCAGCGCACTGCCCAAATAAATGAACAGGAATAATCGCCTTCGTTCTCGAAGTGATAAGTGATTCAATTTTTGAAACGTCTAGGTTAAACGTATCTGGTTCGATATCAATAAACACGGGAGTTCCACCAAGCCGGTGGATCGCACTGGCGGTCGCGAAAAAAGTAAAGCTAGGGCAAATTACTTCATCGCCCGGTTCAATACCAATGGCCATCAAAGCCAATAACAAGGCATCGCTTCCAGAAGCACATCCGATTGCAAATTCAGTTTGACTGACCTCCGCAACCGTCTCCTCTAATAGCTTTACATGTGGTCCACCAATGAACCAACCTGAATCGATAATGTCTGAGACCGCTTCCATAATTTCGTCTTTCAGTGGTCGATTACCACGTCCAACGTCTAAAAGCGGAGCAGATGAAACATCCGAAGTCTCTGTGCCGTGTTCGACACGTAGATTTTGGGTAGTCATAAAGCCTCTTCCTTGGGGCAAAATGAGGGCAAAATTCAAAAACGCTGTTGATGCGTACTGCTAAAACGTAAATGCATGCTGTAATTGGGTCAATAGAATACCTGCCCTTAACCTAGAAACGGTTTTCGTTGATAATAAATGCTAGCAGGCCGGACTCTTATTCTTGCCACGAACACACCGGACAACGCCATGATTTTAATTGTCGACAACTACGATTCCTTCACTTACAACCTGGTTCAGCGCCTAGGTGAACTTGGGACTGAGCATGAAATTCAAGTGCATCGAAATGATAAAATTTCCGTCGATGAAATTGAGGCCATCGCCCCCAGTCATTTGATCATTTCTCCCGGACCGTGTACGCCAAACGAGGCAGGCATCTCGGTGGCTTGCGTGGAAAGATTCCATGGCAAATTACCGATCCTCGGGGTCTGCCTAGGCCATCAATCAATCGGGCAGGCGACCGGAGGAACAATCGTTCGGGCGGAGCAATTGATGCATGGCAAAACCGACCAAATTCACCATAACGGACAGGCAATATTCCACGGCATCCCAAGTCCGATGATCGCCACGCGTTACCACAGTTTGGTCATTAAGCCCGATACGCTTTCCAGTGAATTCGAAATAAGTGCGTGGGCAACAGCGCCCGATGGGTCTCGCGAGATCATGGCGATTCAGCACGAACAGTTCCCAACTTTTGGGGTCCAATTTCATCCGGAAAGTTTTTTAACAGACCTCGGAATCGACTTACTTCGCAATTTTTCAGAAATTCAGTTGCCATGATACCAGTAGAGCAGGCATTTCAATTGCTTGACGAAAACGTCACCCCGTTGCCGCTGACCAATGTCCCACTCGCTTCATCGGTGGGCAGTGTTCTCGCCAGTGAGATTCTTTCGGACGTCAATTCACCACCGCACGACAAGTCGATGATGGATGGCTTTGCCGTTCGCAGTGACGACGTGAACAACGGTAGAAAAAACTTAAGCATCATTGAGACGATCATCGCCGGCGATTGGCCTCAGCACCCAATCGAATCCGGCCAAGCTTCGCGAATCATGACTGGCGCTCCTCTACCCAACAATGCAGATGCTGTTGTTATGGTGGAGCAAACAGAAACAGAAGCAACGGACACCGGTCAGCGAGTCCAGCTATTGATTGATTCGATCTCACCGGAAAAAAACATACTTCGTCAGGGTGTTAATTTCAAAACGGGACAAACCGTATTACCTCAGGGACATATTGTTCGTGCAACTGATATCGGTTTGATGGCCGAGGTTGGGGCGGCGAGCATTTCCACCAGAGAAAAACCAACCGTCGCTGTTTTACCGACTGGCAATGAACTCGTTAGTCACCAAATGAAACCGCTGCGAGGTCAAATCCGCAATAGCAACGGGCCGATGTTAGTCGCGCTTGCTCAACAATTTGGCCTCGGAGTCACAGACCTTGGCTCAAGCGTTGATGCCCCTGATCAACTCGCAAATTTGATCAAGGCAGGGCTTACGCATGATATTCTCCTGCTTTCCGGTGGAGTCTCGGCCGGAACCATGGACCTTGTACCCGGAATTCTGAAAGACCTCGGCGTGGTTGAGATCTTCCACAAAGTCGCAATTAAACCGGGTAAGCCAATCTGGTTTGGCGTGAACAACTCCGAGGGAAGAAAACGTTACGTCTTTGGTTTACCCGGCAATCCCGTTAGCAGTCTTGTTGGCTTCCATCTGTTCGTAAGAAGGGCAATTGAAAAGATGCTCGGCTCCCAAATTGGGCAAATCCCCTCAGAACATGGCGTGCTCCACACTGCCCATGAGACTCGTGGAAACCGGCCTACATTCTGGCCGGGCAAACGAGTCGTCGACGAGCAAACGATTCGTAAGTTTGAACCACTTGTTTGGCGGGGTTCCTCCGACCTTTTCGCGCTCGCCGAAGCGGAAGGTCTGATTAGATTCCAGGAAAACACGACCGCTCATCCAGCAGGCGAAAAAGTGGAATTTTTTCCATTCGCGTAATTTATTCCAGTCACGAAAAATCAACGTAGTTGGATTGGTTCGAACCCGATAAAATGGAGGGTCTGCAATTCTAACCAAGGATCAACTTGAGCAAGCATACGACGATTCCAAAAACCGCTGTGGGCCAAGACGCCGAAGCGTCTGGCCCACCTCTGGAGGAACGATACAAGACCTTTCTTGTGGGTGCACTCTCGATGATCTTGCTGTGGCTCGCCTTTCCACCGGTTGGGCTAAGTTGGCTAGGCTGGTTCGCACTTTGCCCTATGATCTGGCTGATTGAATCAAAAACCCTAGCTGGCCGAAGGCCTTATCGACAACTTTTTTTGGCCGGATTATTCTTTTGGCTTTCGGTGTTTTATTTTATTCCGATTCCGCACCCAGCCCTCTGGCTTGGCTGGCTTACCGTTTCGGCTTACATGGCTATATACACGCCACTCTCAGTTGGGTTCGCCCGATCATTGGTGCACCGATTTCAAATTCCATCTGTAATTGCAATTCCTGTCGTCTGGACCGGAATAGAATGGTTCCGATCTAACTTCGCGACAGGCATGGCAATGGTCTGTTTATCTCACACCCAGTATCGCACCCCTTTACTCATCCAGGTTGCGGACATTTTTGGTGCCTACACCCTCACGTTTGTTATCTGCCTAGTTTCCGTTGGAATCACCGCTACCATCAAACTCTGTTTCGCAAAGAAACTCACGGAACCCTCTTCAACCTCACACCAACCCGATTATTCGAAGGGCAATAACCGTTTGTCAATCGCCATTGCATGTTTAACTTTCATTGCGACGATTGTGTACGGAAGTGCGAAGCTCGGTGAGGACGTAAAATTAAAACCGGCAAATGACTCTGAATTAGCGATCGCCTTAATTCAAACGAATGATGATGTTGTCTTCCGACCAATCACGGAGGAGGAATTTTTTGATTGCAGGAAACGCAAGATTGAGATAACCCAGGCGGCTAGAAAAAAATGGTCTGATCTAGATTTGATTGTATGGCCGGAATCTGCTTTCAGCAGTTATCAAGACCTACTGTCAGACGCAAGTCCAGAAATTACCAGTCAAAGGGCCGCTACAGCCCGAACGAAATTTTGGGAGGATGCCACGTCACTCTCCCCCTTAAATGAAAACTCAGTGCCACTGCTCACGGGCGGTACGACTCTTGACCCAAAACAGAACACGCACTTCGCATCTGCCTTTCTGATCAACAATAATGGGCTTGTCGATTCAAGATATTATAAAAATCATCTCGTCATGTTTGGCGAGTATGTTCCACTATCCGGTTGGTTTCCAATCATTAAAAAATTCTCTCCGATCGGTGGAGGAATCAATGCCGGAACTGAGCCCGTCTCAATCAGAATCAACGACGTCAATCTCAGCCCTAACATTTGCTTCGAATCGACGGTTCCCCACTACATCAGAAAACAAGTCAACCAGCTTGCCGAACAAAACAATGAACCAGACGCCCTGATTAACATGACCAACGATGGCTGGTTCTTTGGCACCAGCTGCCTCGATTTGCATTTGGCATGTAATGTTTTTCGTGCGGTAGAGATGCGAAAACCTCATTTGGTTTGTGCCAACACAGGACTATCGGCTGAAATTGACTCTTGTGGGAGACTCCTACAGACCGGCGGCCGAAGACAACCGGGAATGATCCGCTCACTTGTGCGTCCCACCACACGAACCAGCCTTTACCGAACCGTTGGCGACGTTATCCCAATGATTATGCTAATCATCGCGACCGCACTCTTCGCCCTCGATTTCTACCAAAAGAGATCGTAAATCCGCGATAATTCTCGCCGGGTAGCCAACGAGAATCAGAGTCATTTCCAATCGCAAGATCGATCTCGGCACTTTCTTGTCGATTGCTTCGGATGTCCCAACTTGATTGTGGCAATTCAAGTCAAATACTCTTAAACTTAGTCGTATTCTCGTTCCCATTCAAAACCTAACAAGAGATCAACATGAGCTTGAATCGCCGTCAAATCATCAAAGCCGCCGCTGGCTCAGCATCCATTGCGACACTCGCGCCAAGCATGGTCTTCGGGACGCAACGCAAAACAGCTGAGAATTTCCGAATAGCCGCGATTGGATTTGGTGGCAGGGGCAAAGCGGATTTGAAAGAAATGAAATCTCATCCTAATTTTGAACTCACTGCCGCCTGTGATGTAGACAAATCACTACACAAAATTGTCGACCCAATGGGGACTGACATAAAAAAATTCCAAGACTATCGTCTGCTATTTAAAAACGCTGCTGACGACTTTGATGCGGTTGTCATTGCTACACCAGATCACATGCACGCTCCGATCGCCCTGATGGCGATGGAACACGACAAGCATGTCTATTTACAAAAACCGTTAGCGCATGACATTGCCGAGTGCCGCATGCTTGCAGAAAAAGCAGCAAAGAAACCAAATCTGAAAACCCAAATGGGAATCCAGATCCACGCACACCCGGCTTATCGCACCGCAGTTTCCTGGATTCAGAGTGGGTTAATCGGCACTGTAAAAGATGTCCATAGCTGGTCCGGCAAAGGCTGGGGCGGCGAAATGAAAGGCAAGGCCCCCACGCCGCCACCGGCCCATTTGGACTGGGATCTTTACTGTGGTGTATCTGAAAAGCTGCCTTATGTAGAAGGGTGGTACCATCGCAATAACTGGCGGAAATGGCTGGCATTTGGAACCGGCACCCAGGGTGATATGGGATGTCACATTGTTGACCCTGTTTTCACAGCCTTGGAGATCAAAGAGCCAACCCAGTGCACCTCACTAGGACCCGGCCCCTTCAAAAATAATTTCGCGCTGCTAAGCCATGTTGTTTACACGTTTCGTGGAACGCCTTATACCACCGACGAGCTCAATCTAACTTGGTATAACGGTTCCCTGCGACCATCGAAAGTTGACGGAATTCCAGCCAAGGTAAAACTACCTAGCCAAGGTTCCGTCTTTATTGGAACCAAAGGCAGTCTGATTCTGCCTCACATCGGCAATCCGCAGGTTTACCAAGTTGATGGAACCCCCATGAGTAAACTGCCCCCAACTGTGGAAAGTGGAAATCACTTCCATCAGTGGATCGATGCGGCTCAAGGAAAAATTGAAGCGACTGGAGCACCATTCGAATATGCTGGTCCGTTAACCGAAGCCGTTCTCATGGGGACGGTCATCAACCGCTGGCCGAAAGAGACATTTGACTGGGACGCAGCCAATTGCAAGTTCAAAGGAAATTCTCAAACGGTCAAAGAAGCCAATGCACTCCTTGGTCCGGCGTACCGTACCGGTTGGTAGTTTCAAATCCTGCAAACGATTAAAGTTCGCCTCCAAAATTCATCATGCCAACCGTGAGACCATTCCTGAATCCTTCCATTTGGCGAAAAGACAAACCAGCGTTTTCTACCCGGAAAAAAGCCATGTTCAAAAGTTACAATCTCATCTTGGGCACAATGCTTGCCATCTTTACCGGCATTACTTTGCCACTGACTGCTCAGACAAAAACAAACGTAGCAGCAGACAGCCTCACTGCAGCCAAGCAGATTTCGGCAGCAAGTGGCCGACCTATTTTCGCCATCGCAGGTCAAAGCACCTGACCGCCGTGTGCAGCACTACTGAAACGGCTCAACACCGATCAGTCAATTGCACCCATCGTGGCACAGTTCGTGCCAATCAAGCTTGATGTTAGTTCTCCAGAGTATGCTCAATGGAGACGCGACCACACTCCCGATGGCAATGGAATTCCACAACTATTTATCGTACGTGCCGATGGTGAAACACTTTACGGCCGATCCGGCTCTTTACGTGGGCCTGACCTTCCCAACATGTTGATTGCCGCCTTGCAAAATTCAGGACGCATACTGTCTGCCCGAGAAGCACAATCTTTATCTGAGGCAGCCGACAAATTCACTCAGGAAAAAGAAAAAGGGAATTTCGAATCTGCGATAAAGGCAATCAGTCGAGTTCGTAAAATCGGCGAACCGGGGCAGATTCCAAGCTACTCCGAACCAGCCCTGAGAGTAAATCGGCTAGTCATCGAGACTACTGAAGAAGTCCGCAACCAACTTAAAGATCTTGCAAGCCAAATTGAATCGGATCAGGCGGACGCTAAGCTAAAAGCCATGCTTGGATATTTGAAGCTCCGGCAGGATTTCGGCGCCCTCAAAATGGTCAAAGCTGATCTCGCCGCGTTTCAAAAAAAGTATACGGCTAAAGATAACAAACAGTTGGCACGCGAAGCGAAAATTATCGTGAGTGCTGATCAAGCAAACACAAAAAGCAAAAAAACTAGGGCAATCGAAGCGCTCACTGAACTCATCAATGAGACAGAGATCGAACCGGTACGCAAAGAAGCAGAGAAAAAGCTCTCCGATCTTAAACAAAAATTGGACGCCGGTTAGCAACACCAGCCTTCTAAACAATTGTCAACAGTTTGCAAAAACGGTCGAACGCCACAATTCCTAATCCAGTGATGATGCCGGCTTGGTCCAAAATTCTTCGTCAGCTGAGAGTTCCATCGGTAAAATCGAATGGTCGCCTTCCAAGACGGTGCCGCCCAAATAATTCTGCTCTCGCTTCTGATCGGATGCAACCACGGCGAGTTCAAACTCCAACTCAGAATCGTACTGCTCAGGGTCAATTCGGACATTTGTCGAGGCATATTCAACGTATTCGACGGGTATTCCATCTGGCTCCATTGCCGCCGGACTTACGAGGTCATCTTCAGGCATTAACTTGGGTTTAAATGTGGGCAGTTCAAGTTGCTCTTTCATTTTCGGAGTTCCTTCATAAGGAACCGGAATTGCCTTGGAATCCACTACATCCTGATGATCGGGAAGCACCCTTACGTCCGCAGCAAGGCTGTGGAAAACATCACGAATATGGTCATGGCAGGTAAACATTAAGACCTGGTGACCTTGCCTCGAGAACTCGCACAACACTTCTGCCGCCGCCTGGATTCGACGCCCGTCAAAATTCACGAGGACGTCATCGAGTACCATTGGAACCACCGACCCGCGTCTCGCATAAGCTCCCACCAACGCCAACCTCAAGCTTAGGTACACGGCCTCTCGTGTGCCGCGGCTTAGTTTATCAACGGAAATCGACCCGCCATCCGCCGAATCCACCAACAACTCTTCTCCGATTAACCTGGTCCAGATTCGAGTGTACGCTCCTTCAGTCAACTTGGTCAGGAAACTAGATGCTTCTTTGAGCGTTTCCGGTTGCCGCTTCGATTCATAACTTTCTCGAATCACTTCCAACATGGTTGAGCCAGTCGCGAGTACCTGCCATTCCTTTTTCAGTTCAACAATTTCATTTTCGACAACCTCAAGTTTCAAGCTTGCAAGCGCCATGCCTTTATCCTCGCCCACGACTTTGATTTCCTGGTGTAAACTTGCACTTTCTTGCTGAAATTGGGTCTGTCGCTCCCGGGCACTGTCTATTTGCTTCTGGACGGATTCCCAGGCTGCTTCCAATCCAGTAGCACCAAATTCCTGATGCAATTCCTCGATTTGGGATTCGGTATGATTCCGCCCCAAGGCTGCATCTATTTGTTGGCTTAAATGATCTCGATTCTCAATCAACGCATCTCGACGCATTAATTCTGAATCAAACTCGCGATACTCCGACTCGGATTCTGCTCCGACAACCGACAGTAGCCTTTGTTTTTGGCCAAGCAGCCGATCTAACTCTCGCTTTGCTTTGACGAACTTCGCTTTCAAGACGCGATAGCGGTGAGTAAATTCGCGTCTGCGCTGGACCAATCCACGCTGTTCATTGATGCATAGCCCCAAATGATTGATTCGGTCAATTAGCTCCGTTCCCGCATAATTGACTCCTGACTCTTGAAGCGTCTGATCTATTCTCAAATTCAAGCTTTCGAGTTCACGCTTCCGCTCCACCTGTTCAGCCTTTAAGTGATCCAGACGGTCACTGATGCCTGAGATTCGATCGGCTCGCTGAACGATCTCTCGAAGCTGATAAGGCTGCAATACGTCCGGCAAGCCGGCAGCTCTTAAACTTGCTTTCCACTGCTTACTCGTTTTCTCAACCTCGAGCTCCTGCGTTGCAATCCGCCGCTTCAACTCATCTTGATTCGCTCGCGCAGTCAAAACCCGCCCCTCAAGCGGCACTAATTCCTCGAGTCTTGCCAATCGGTTTTCTGCATCTGAGAGCGCAAGTTCCCATTGCCCGCTTACCTTTTCAGGAAGCTGGCGATCGATCTCAGTACGCTCGACTTTCGCTCGCTTCAGCTGCTGCCGAACAATTTCAATTTGATGACGAAAATCCTCCAAGTCCTCCTTCGCTTGACCTTCCCAATGGTATTTCAACCCCATTGCGACCACACCTGCGATCGTTCCCAGAAAGACAAATACGATGCCCATATTTGTGGAAGTCTGGCTAATCCAAGATCCCCCGGAAACGGCATCTATCAAACCAAATCCAAGCAGAACGACACCTACAATGAAGGTAACTCCAACGATGGATAACTTTTCAAGCGGAAGAACCTGCTCAGTTACTACTGAATCGACGTCGCGTTCCAACTCCATTCTGCCACGGTTAAGCTTGTCAATTTTTTGCTCTAATTCAATTCGGCGACGCAACCGGTTTACCTGCTTGCCAGTTTCATCGAGTGACTCCGACGTGCTTTGACGAGCCACGCTAGTCCCCAGTCGCTCCTCGTGCTGTCCAAGATCAAATTCGGTCTTTTCAAAATCGTGCTCTAATTGAATGATCCCATCTTCTTGATCCTGCAGCTTTCGACCAGTAAGCTCCAGCGAGGCTAGCCCCCGATTGCCAAGGCCGCGAATGTCACTCGCTTTTATCTTCAACTGGTCTCCAAGACCATCCACTTCTCCAACGAGACTGTTTTCAATTTGATCTATTTCCGCTTCCAAGCGGACAGACTGACGCTGTAACGATTCAATCCACGGAGTATGCTCGGCAAGAGCTTCAATGCGAGCCTTTTGCGCCCAGAGAAGTGGCTTGATAGGCAATGCTGAACCATCCTTTTTAATTTCCAGTCGTTGCTCCCGAAAATTTTCAATTCGCTCCCGCTGATGGGCGATCTCCTCGTTGATTCGATCAAGTTTCACAATCGAGACCTCGTCCCGATTTGGCAATGTCCCAAATTCTTGAATTTGCCGAGCGACTGAAACGCGATCATGCCAACGTTCCGAAACTTGAATTGCCACCTCCAAAACCCTGGACTGCCGATCATTTTCTTTCAAGGATTTGGCCAGCTCCTCTAAACGATAGCCGACTTCGACAACCTTGTTTGCCAACTGCGAATAATCCTTAGACCTCTGCTTCAGGGATTCCAACTCTTTTAAAAGTGACTCCCGCTCCTTCCCAAGTATCGCAAGCCTTGCCCGATTCCCATTTTGTCCTGACCAAATGGCGTCCCTTCGCTGGGAGAGGTTTCGCATTACGTCAACTAAAGATACGCGATCCAATCCATTTGCCAATTTATACAATTGATCAGCCGCTGCAGTGCTATTCAGTGCTCCCAACTCTTGAATTTCTTGCAAACCAATCGCAAACACATTCGTGAAGATAGATTCGTCAATATCCCCCAAAAGCGACTGTAGTTTAGTTGGGCCGTGTACCGCGCCATCATGGCTGTCGATCACCACGAGGTCTCCCACGGAGTCGTGGTAGCGATTTGGATCAACGTGACGCTGTACTTCAAAACTACCGACGGATGTAGACAATCCCACAGTTCCTCCAGCCAAACCTCCGTAAACAGGAGGCGAGTATTTCTCAAGCCGTGGCGAGGAAAACCCGAACATCATCGAGCGCACAAATTGCATCAGCGTTGTTTTGCCAGCTTCGTTATAACCGCAGAACACCGTTAACTCTTTGGAAACCTGCTCGACTTCAAGCCCTTTCCAAACGCCAAATCCATCCACTTCAAAATCTTTTACTTTCACCGCGGAACTCCTTTAACGCAGTTTTAATTTTGTCTTCGCCACCCTGACACCTCCACCCGCCAGTAATATTCAAACTGGGGGAACAGCCTGCCCTCCCAGACAACTCATTCCGAGCATAGCTGCCTTGGACAAAATCTCTACCCGCTGCTGTTCATTGACAATCGCCAGCCCATCAGTTTCCCAACGTGGCACATCATCTTTCAAATAATTTTGCAAATTCAAACGTAACTCATCGTCACTTTGATAACGCCCCACAGCCCTGAGGTATTCGCCAAGTAATGTTTCCTCCTCATACAACTGATTAGGAAGATCACCCTTAGTTTTTTCCTCAAGACTGACCGACCACAGACCATTGCCAGCCCCACTGAACTCAGCCCGCAGCCAGTCCAGCAGTGACGCCCGCCACTCAATTCCATACTCCGGATTGACTGCCTCTGGTCCGGTCACCACAAACTGCCAACGGCATAAAATGGCTTGCTCAGAATGTTCAGCGGCAAGCTGGAAAGCAAGTTCACCGAATTGATTCTTCGCATCATCCAAACTTGAATGATCCTGGATTTCGGCAACCTGAGAACACCAGTGGACTCGATCTGCCCTAATCGTGCGGACGTTTGTCTTTCGGGACTGGTGCAATTGAACTAATTTGAATCCACCGGGCGCTCCCGAATGAAACTCGCGCGTCTGAGGTGGCCCCGGGTAAACAATAACTGAGTTGTCGTACTCTTCAGTCAAGGATACTGACCGGCCACCGAGTGCCCAATAGTTGATCGCATCGCTGTCGAATGCTGTGACTTCTGAATCCGCGTGAGCTAAAACGACATTGAAGACATCATCATCCACGCACCCTAACAGGTCGCCTGCCACGGGTTTGGAGTCACACCCCGCACCAATGATCCTCGCTAAGGACTTCCCATCTTTTCGAAAATCTAAATGCTCGACGGACCGAGCGTGAAACTGATAAACATTGTCTGGCAGCTTGATTGCTCCTGGCCATTGGTCAGCCGCGTCCTCTTTTGCCCCACACCAGTAAACTAGAATATCTTTTTGTTCTAATCGATTGAATTGTTTAATCAAAAACGCAACGGCCCGTGCGCTCAACTGCTCGAGATTACAAAGCCCTCCTGAAAGCAAAACGAAGTCAACTTTTTCAGTAATTGCTTTATCAAAGACACTCTCTGCCGCGAGGTAAGGAGCCTCCGCGAGTGTTTCCATAAGTTGCTGAGGCAGCTGCTGCAGGCCACGAATTGGCTCATCCAGATGAAAATCTGAAGAATGGATAAACTTAATCTTTTCTGTCATGACAGCGGCCTTCCTGGCACCTGTTACTTAAAACTAACTCAGTTCCCTCTCGGTCAAAACAGAGGTATCTGACCAAAACTAAAAATTGAGGGAACCACGATATTTATGGTTTCCGTCAGTTTATCCCAACGGATATTGGTTACCTATATCAATCAACCTCCCATTGATTAACGTTCTGCCACCCCACTCGGAGGCCGGCACCGAAGTCGATTCTCGACGCATTTCGAGGATTTTCATGATCCCCACGTTCGCAAAACTCAAAAAAGTGATAGCATCAGCAACCGGCAATCATTGTATTGCAACCAAAATTTTTACTGAAATGAACTATGGCCAATACCGCACCCGACTCACCAATCACTCCCGCCCCGTCACAGTTTATTTTTGTGATCTGCCAAAACGGCGCTGAAAGTGCGACCAAATTGGAAATCACGAACAATCATCCAAATTTAAACCTCGCCTTTTCGCGACCGGGATTTATTACGTTCAAGGTCAGTGCGGACAACCCACTTCCCCAACGATTTACTCTTAAGTCCGCTCTCGCGAGAACTTATGGTTGGTCACTGGGTAAATGTACGTCACAAGATGCAAGTTCGATGGTCGCAGAGATCTCAACCATCCCGCACTTCAGCAACTCAAACCACGTGCATGTCTGGCAACGCGATCCCTTTACTCCCGGAAAGAATGGATTCGAACCAGGCATCTCTGCTCTGGCCAACGAAGTCGGCACCCTATTTAAGGCGGCAGCCGAAAAAACAGGCTCTAAAATTGTCGTCAATAAAGAATCTAAGCCAGACGATCAAGTTTTTGATGTAGTCATGGTCGAGCCAAACGAATGGTGGTACGGATATCACTTCGCTTCCACTGTCGCTGGGAGATGGCCCGGGGGCGCTCCAGCAATTGATACCTCAATCGAAACCTACAGTCGCGCTTATTTCAAACTGAGCGAAGCTTTGATGTGGTCGGGGATTACGATTCAGCCCGGCGATATTTGTGCGGAAATTGGCAGCGCTCCCGGAGGCGCCTGCCAACTGTTACTTGAAAAAGGTGCCAGCGTGATCGGCATCGATCCCGCTGAAATGGAAACTGGTATCCTCGAACATGAAAACTTTGTTCACATCCGAAAACGTGGAACAGATGTTAGACGGAAAGAATTTCGAAATACAAAATGGCTGCTTTCCGACTTAAATGCCGACCCAAATTTTTCAATCGAAACAATTGCAGAAATCGTCAACCACCCGCTGGTTGATGTTAAGGGAATTATCCTGACATTGAAATTTTCTGAATGGAAAAACACAACTTCCATCCCCGATTTGATGAAAGCTGTCAAAGCGCTTGGTTTTCAAGTTGTCAAAGCTCGACAACTCGCTTTTAACCGACGCGAAATATGCCTAGTTGCGGTCAAGGACAAATTTGTGTTACGGCTTGGCAAGAAAAATGTTAAACCCAAAAAGCCAGTAGCGACCGAAAAACCATCGGCATGAGCGGCGTAACTAAACCCTTGGCTGGGACGGGATGTTTGTCCCCGACACCAGAATCAATTTAGCCCGCACCTCGGTCGGCAAGTTTCGCGATTGATTCCAACACCATCTCTGTCTGGGCAAGTGTGGTAAACAATCCAACACTTAACCGTACCGTACCATGCTCTGGCTCAGTTCCCAAAGCGCGATGAATCAGTGGTGCGCAATGCTGCCCTGCTCTGGCCTGGATCGCCCAGTTAGCATCGAGGATCGACGCGACTTCATGGCAATCCCAACCATTAATATTAAAACTAAAGACGCCGATACGATGATCCATTTCCTTGGCACCATGTATCTCCACTCCGGGAATTTTCAACAACCCCTGCAGAAGACGCGTTGCGTTGACATGGCGGCGGGCTCGAAGTTCAAGTCCTTCGGTCGATTCCAAAAATCGAATACCTGCATGCACCCCCGCAATTCCAGGAACATTTAAATTTCCCGACTCGAACCGATCTGGCATTTGCTCAGGTTGAAACTCGATACTGCCTTCCGTTCCCGTTCCGCCAAAACGTAATGGATTGACCGAATTTACCACACGATCTGATAAATAAATCAGCCCTGTTCCGAGCGGCCCAAGAAGTCCTTTATGTCCGGAGGACGCGAGGATATCGCAACCCAGCGTTTGGATGTCGACCGGTATGTGCCCGAGCGATTGCGCTGCGTCGAGCAGATAAACGAGCCTCTGATTCTCTAACTGTGCCAAACGTTCTTTCAATGTTTCAACCGGCTGAATAGAGCCGGTGACGTTACTCACATGATTGACCGCCAACAACCTTGTCTCAGGCTTAATCGCAGATATGAGAGCATCGGCATTTACAAAACCCTCGTCATCACAGCCAACGCACGTCACTTTAATCAACCCACCGGCTTCAAGATGGTTCAGCGGCCGTAAAACCGAATTGTGCTCGACAACCGTTGTAACAACATGGTCGCCCTTCTTTAGCAAACCCAAAATTGCCGTCGACAGAGAATCAGTTCCGTTAAAAGTAAACGCAACATTCCGGCTCTTCGGAGCGTTGACTAGGTTCGCAGCTGCAGTTCTGGCGTGCTCGACGATCCTACTCGCGTCATTCGCCTCATAGTATGCTCCTCGCCCCGCCGGTGCTCCCAAAACGCGTTGAGCGTGATCGATTGCTGCATAAACGCCGTCTGGTTTGGGCCAACTGGTGGCAGCATTATCAAGATAAATTCGAGACATAAGTAGTCAACAGTTTTCTTTAGTCAGTCTTCGATTCGGTAATTGTGACTTTCCCTAAGCCAGTGCACCCGAAATTAATTTTCCATGTACGTCGGTTAATCTCATGTCCCGACCGGACCAGCGATAAGTCAATTTCTTGTGATCCACACCCAACAGATGCAACATCGTCGCATGCAGGTCATGAATTTGCTGCTTATCCTGAATCGCTTTGTAGCCGAATTCGTCAGTCGCCCCCACGATGGTCCCGCCTCGAACGCCACCACCCGCCATCCACAAACTGAAACCAAATGGATTGTGATCACGACCATTGGCTCCCTGAGCAAACGGGGTCCTTCCGAATTCTCCCGACCAGACCACCAAGGTATCTTCAAATAAACCTCGCTGCTTTAGATCGTTCAATAGTGCTCCTATCGGTTGATCCACCGCCATGGCATTGTCCTCATGCCCTTTTTTCAGGTTATTATGCTGATCCCACCGATCATGCCCCACATTCGGGCAAGTCAGCTCAATAAACCGCACCCCCCGTTCGAGCAGTCTTCTCGCCAACAGGCACTGGCGACCGTAAATCGATGTCTTCGGATTTTTAGAGTTTAATCCATAGGCCTCTTTCGTCGACTCGGTCTCACCGGCCAAACTGGCCAAATCGGGAACGACGGACTGCATTTTGAAAGCCAGTTCATAATTCGCAATCGCTGATTCAAGCTGGTCGTCTGTACCCATCCGTTTCAGGGTGTCCGAATCCAGGCGATTTAATAAATCCAGCTTATTTCGCTGGAGTGAAGGCATCCGTTCAGAGGGGCGAATGTTTGCGATTGGAGATTCACCCGCGTTAAAGACTGACCCTTGATACGATGCTGGAAGGAAACCACTGTTAAAGCAGTCAAGTCCACCCGGTGGGGTTAAGCCACCATTAAGAACGATGAACCCCGGCAAATCTTTGCACTCACTCCCCAGTCCGTAACCCAACCACGCTCCCATACTGGGCCGACCTTGAAAACCGCTTCCTGTATGGAGGAAATAATTTGCATTGGTATGCTCCGAAAAATCACTCGTCATCGAACGAATCACGGCCAGATCATCAACATGTTTTGCGACATGCGGGAAAAGTTCACTTACCGGAGTTCCCGATTCCCCATAGTTCTTAAACTTCCAGGGGCTCATCAACGTTTTGCCAATATTATTAAATTGAGTGGGCTCAATTTTCATCGAGAATGGCTTTCCATTTTCCTTCTCAAGCCTCGGCTTGGGATCGAATGTATCGACCTGCGACGGCCCGCCATCCATGTAAAGATAAACGACTCGCTTTACCTTTGCCGGATGATGCAAGCCTTGCGCGTTCGTTTCATCCGCCAATAGTCCGGAGAACTTACCCTCTGCGAGCAGGGCAGACAGCGCTACCGCTCCAAAACCACAAGCAGATTGCTGCAACATCTCCCGTCGTGTCAGCCCTTTTGGACGGTAAACTCCACAATGAGATTTTTTTTTCTTCACAGGTGCACCATTTCAATTCTTATCGCTAGACGATCTAAAATCTCGTTAAAAAAAGACTAAATCATTGCCATCCCCCACACTGCTGTAGAAAACAATAGCCCTCAACACCTTTGGGCATTTCAACGAATGTAAATAAACTCTTTCAGGTTAATAACGACGTGACAAAAGTCCCGCCACACTTCCAGATTGTTATCAATACCATCTGCGGCAACACCGAGTGACTTCGCCTGTAAATCAATGAAATCACTTGCGTTCTGACTTTCTATGGTAGTCGGCGGGCGACCAATCGCCGTCAGATACACATCATTAATTCGCTGCTGCCGGCTTTTACCCTGTTTGATCAGTCTTCCAGCCCAAATTTTTGCCTGCCCAATTACAAACGGATCATTCAACAAAATTAATGCCTGAGCAGGCACGTTGGATTTATTGCGTGCACCAATCGCATTAAAAGGAATTGGCGTGTCAAAGGCGAGCATCATTGGCGAAAGAAAATTCCGCCTTACTGAAATATAAACGCTTCGTCGCCCGGCACCATCGACAGGGCCACTCGCTCTGGGTCGACCGCGTCCCGACATAAACGATGTTAGATGAACTGGAACCGGAGGCCCGTACATTTTTAGATCGAGATTCCCCGCTACCGACAACATTGAATCCCGAATCGCCTCCCCCTGCAACCGACGAATTCTCGCGTGATGCAACAACAGGTTCCCCGGATCCGCCGACTCTCCTTCACTTGACGATTTGCTTGCCATGCGATAGGTCCTTGTGAGCACCAAACGTTTAATCAATCGCTTAATCGATTGACCGTCAGACGCGAATTCCTTGGCTAAGTAATCCAACAACTCTGGATGGGTTGGTAATTCGCCAAGCACGCCAAAGTTATCGACAGAACCCACAATCCCCCGACCAAATAGATGATGCCAAATTCGGTTGACTGCCACACGCGTCGTCAGAGGATTGTTCGGCGCGGTCATCTTCTGGGCCAACTGTAAACGACCGCTTCCGTCTTGGGGGTTCAAAGCCCGGTCTGAAATTGCTGACAAAAAATGTCGTGGCGCTACTGCGCCAAGATTTTTATGGTTGCCGCGGATGAATACTTTTTCGTCTTCACCAGTACCATCGGTCAAAGCCATTGCAAACACCGGTTCTGGAACGTCCCGATCAATTTCTTTTAACCTCTCACGAATAGCCTTCAACTGGCTTACTTGATCGACCAACACATGCTCTGAAGACTTGCGGATCGGTGACTCCACCGAAACATAATTATCATATTTACCAGCGCGATGGACTGAACTGGATTTTGATGACGGCAGAAACAGACCAACCAAATCCCGCTCTATTAAATAGTCGATCAAAGTTGACGTATTTGTCACTGAGGAATCCACCCCTTTGGCGACCACACCGTTTACCCATCCCTCAACAAACCCTGCAAGAGAGTCAAAGGTTTGGTCGGCAAACACTTCTGAGACCGGGTCAACAGGCCTAGCTCCATTCGAGAAACGAATCTGTTCCAACTCAACGAACCCATGGCCATGATCAATAATTTCAATGTGAGCCCGGCGACCGAGTTGATTCCTTATATCGCCAGACTGTGTTTCCCAATGAAATTCTGCCGAATCGCGAATATTAAATTTACAGCCCTGAAACAGTAAAGCATTAAATTCATCCATGGTATAACCATCGATCACCAACCTGATGGTCGCATTCCGCCCCCGACAGAGATAATGAATATGGGACTGCTTTAGTTCAAACGTTGGAGAGCGAATCACCCCACAGAACTTTGCCCCATAGCGTCCACTGTTGACGGAGGTACGCCCATCCAACAACGACCCCACCGCGGAAAAGACGGGCGCCTGTCCAACCACATCAAAAGCAAACCCGGTCCGGTACCAATCCTCCGGTAACCCTTTCGAAAAATCTGCAAAAACGGTCGTGTCATCGTCCCACTTTTTAATTCCCCCCAACCGCGCCTCAGCCTGACGATTCAATTCCCCAGAAAACCCCTCGTTGACCTGTACGTTCTTTTTGGAAACAAGCTGAAGTAGATTAAATGGATTGGAATTTGACGCCGCCGAAGGGTCCTTAATCGCATCGACCAGTCTCTGCAGCAATTCGGAATCTAATTGAGCTTGTTTAGCCGTTTCCGTCACCGTCAATAACGAGTTGGCTTCAACCTCAGGAGCTCCCTGCAGCTCAATAAAATCGAGGCCTATCATTTGCCCGGGCTTGGCTGCTGGGTTGGAATCTAACAGTACGAACGCCAGTCGATTGGCCCCCGCAAGCAATGGGACTTTTCCAAAACTAACTCGCTTTTTTCCAAGCTTGGATGCAAAGAGATCGAGCCGCTCTAAAACAACCGAGCCATTCAGCACCACCTTGGCAATTCCATAATCGATTGCCTGAGTAAAATCACCACTCAACAACACATTGGCGGCTGGGCCGTCATGCGAGAACTCCAGCACCAATTCGCTTCCAACCTCGCCACCTTTCCAAAAAAGATGCTTATTACCACTCCAGGTTAGATCCTTTTGCTTTGCGATGGCCTGGTGACTCACCTCTCCAGCCGCAACACTGATTTGCTTTAAACTCTCGCCCTCAATTATCTGGGGAGCGGGCTGGTTCCATTCGGGATCTGATCTCAAAATTTCCAGAGATGCAACAAGGTACTTTTTAATTGTCGCACTATCAGAATTCAAAAACCCATCGAGAATCTGTAACGACAACGCATTGCCTTGGTCAACCAAATTTGAGGCATCCTTAAACCGAGACTCAATCTTACGTCCAGGATCTAGCATGGCCGACTGACGGCGCGAGCTTTGCAAAAACCCAGACAACGCGTAATAGTCCTCCGTCGAAATTGCATCGAATTTATGATCGTGACAACGCGCGCAGGCTACCGTCATCCCTAGAAACGTTTTCGACATAACGTCGATCTGGTTATCAATGGTTCTTGCTTCCTCTGCTTTCGCATCAACCGGAGAGTGTTTGGCCTCTCCTAAGAACCAAAATCCAGTTCCTAATATTGACTCGTTGTAATCTTCCGTGGCATGCCGTCTCGGGCGAGCCAGAAGGTCACCGGCGATATGCTCCTGCAAAAGTTGTTTGTAAGACACGTCTTCATTGAACGCTCGAATCAGGTAATCCCGGTAACGAAAAGCATTTCGGATTTCGTAGTCAAATTCATGCCCGCCCGATTCCGCATATCGAGTCAAATCCATCCAGTGCCGCGCCCATCGCTCTCCAAACCGGTCAGACTCCAGCAACTCGTCAACGACTTTCTCAAACGCGTCGGGAGTTTCATCACTGACAAAAGACTCAACCTTCTCGGGCGTAGGTGGTAATCCAATCAGATCAAAATAGACTCTGCGGATTAAAGCTCTTCGCTCGGCGTCAACCGCGGGGGTCAAACCAGCCAACTCCAACTTTTTTAATACGAAATTGTCGACGGGACCCGCCGGCCACTCAGCATTTTCAACCGCTGGCACCCGGGGCTTTTTGATCGGCTTCCAAACCCAATGAGAAGCTTTTCGAGCCTCAAGATCAAAGGACTCCCGCTGCAACTCCTGAGCTTCACCTGTCTCAGGCCAAGCCGCACCATCTTTCACCCATTTGGTCAGAACGCCAATTTCTTCCGCAGACATTTTGGTATCCGGGGGCATCTCATAAACGTCGCCATAGTTAATGACATCTATTAGCAAACTCTCCTCTGGAGCACCCGCGACCAATGCTGGCCCTGAGTCTCCGCCAAACAACACACCCTTACGTGAAGATAAATTAAGACCACCCTCGAGAGGCTTAGATTCGGGACCATGACAGCTAAAACACTTGTCGATCAAAAGCGGCCGAACTTTGTTTTCAAAAAATTCAATTTGCGCTGATGTAAACGCCGCCGATTTATCCTTATCCGTTTCCTGTGCCGTTAGACAAGATGCAGAACTTACCACGACAGCAAGTACGGCGAAGAACGGTGGACAGTAAATTATGTTTGACATTGGCGATCAAATAAGTGGGTTGCTACAAATTCAATAGTTCGGGGGACACTCGGCGACCCCATTAGTTTAAAGTCCAGCTTTAATTTCGTCAAAATCGATTCACCACAATTCCCATACGGTATCATTAAAAACAAACGTCAAAACAATATGTTTGTTTGAAGGAACCGGCAAAAACAATTCAAATCCCTCCGAATTCATGTAGTTTCAATCTTATCCATTTTTCTACGAACTTAATGCGTTTATGATCGCACCCGACCTGCAACGTCAACTTGAACGATTTGGCTCTCGCCTAGACGGGGAAATGCACGTTTCCAGGTTGGTGAGAAACGCCTATTCGACCGATGCGTCCGTTTACCGTGAACGACCTCTCGCTGTAGCGATCCCACGCTCGGATGAAGATATCCAAAGGCTAATAAAGTTCGCTAGCGAACACCAACTGAGCCTGATACCTCGCGCCGCTGGCACATCACTAGCCGGCCAAGTGGTTGGCAATGGAATAATCGTAGACATTTCCCAACATTTCACCCGAATTCTAGAAATCAATGCGTCGCAACAATGGGTACGCGTACAACCCGGGGTAATTCGGGATGAATTAAATTTAGCACTAAAACCGTTCGGCTTAATGTTCGGCCCGGAAACCTCGACGTCGAACCGAGCAATGGTCGGCGGCATGCTGGGCAACAACTCTTGCGGCTCGAACTCTCTAAGGTTTGGTAGCACCCGCGATCATACTCTCGAGGTCACTGGCTTTCTTTCCGACGGCACCTCCACTTCATTCAAAAAGTTAACCACTCAACAATTCGAACAAAAATGCGAATCAGACCCGGAACTTTTAGAAACCAAAATTTATCGCGGCGTCCGTGATTTACTCAGCACACCCGAGGTCAAAGCAGAGATCCAAAAACAATTCCCCAAACCGGAAATCAAACGCCGCAACACAGGTTACGCCATCGACCTTCTCCTGGATGCCAATGCACTGGATCCCACGAGCAATCGACCCTTTAATTTCTGCAACCTTCTTGCCGGTTCCGAGGGAACGCTTTTTTTTGCAACTGAGCTCAAACTTAACTGCATTCCCATCCCGCCCTCCTCGGTCGGCCTTCAGTGCGCGCACTTCTCTTCGGTGCAGGACGCACTGGAAGCGACACAAATTGCGGTAAAACATAACCCATATGCTGTCGAGTTAATCGACCACCACATTCTTGCCGGTGCTTCACGCAATCTCCAACAAATAGAAAACATGTCCTTTATTGTTGGGTCACCGAAAGCAATTTTAATCACAGAGCTACGAGCAGATACAGCACCGGAGGTTCAACTAAAATTAGACCACCTCGAAGCGGAATTATTGAAATCCAGTTTGGGCACAGCTTACCCAACATTGTTAGGGGAAGAGACGAACCAAGTCTGGGAGTTGCGCAAATCGGGCTTGGGAGTTCTATCTAATACGCCCGGAGATGCAAAACCTGTCGCAGTGATTGAGGACACCGCAGTAGCCCTGCCTGATCTCCCCCAGTTTATCCGAGATTTAGATCACATACTTCGTGATAAATACGATTTAGATTGCGTGCATTATGCGCATGCCGGATCGGGCGAACTCCACTTACGGCCAATCCTAAATCTAAAATCAGAAATTGATCAGCAAATTTTCCGTGCCATTGCTCAGGATGTTGCCCGACTCGTCAAATCCTATCGTGGCTCTTTAAGCGGAGAACATGGCGACGGTCGGCTGCGAGGTGAATTTCTAGAATTCATGATTGGCACCAAGAACTTTGATGTCGTCAAACAAATAAAAAATCTGTGGGACCCCAACAACCTTTTCAATCCGGGGAAAATCATCGGCTCCCCCTCAATGAATACTCACCTTAGATACCGCCCCAACCAAAAAACTACGGATGTAAGCACCGTCTACAATTTTGAGCCAGAACAAGGAATTCTGGCCGCCGCAGAATTATGCAGCGGCTCTGGTGATTGTCGAAAAACAGAATTGACTGGTGGGACCATGTGCCCCAGTTATATGGCGACCCGAAATGAACTTGACTCTACACGCGCTCGAGCCAACATTCTTCGAGAGACGCTTACCAACCCAGAAAACCCAGCAGCACCACTGGCCAACGATGATCTAAAAAAGGTCATGGAACTATGCCTTTCCTGCAAGGGCTGTAAGCGAGAATGCCCCTCCAACGTCGATGTAAGCAAGCTAAAATCTGAATTCCTGCAAGCCTATTACGACACCCACGGTGTTCCCAAACTTGCCCAACGCATCGCGAACTTTTCAGGAAATTTCAAACGCGTGCATGGGTTGAGCCGGCCACTAAACTATTTGATCAAAAACCGCTTAACGGGGAGCATCTTAAAAAAATGGCTCGGAATCGCAGCAAAGCGATCCCTCCCCCACCTTCCGAGACACACTTTTCGACACTGGTTTTCAAACCGTCGCCCTGACACAGAGCTGTCTCGCCACGGAACGGTTTTTCTGTTCTGCGATGAATTCACTAATCACCTCGAACCCGACATTGGCATTGCGGCAGTGGAACTTCTGGAAGGACTCGGGTTTGATGTACGCATGCCTCGCCATCGCGAGAGCGGCCGCTCTGCAATATCACAAGGCCTGCTTCGAATAGCAAAAGACCACGCCAATGAAAACGTTCGTCAATTCCGAGATCTTGTCGGACCGGACACCCCTCTAATTGGAATCGAACCGTCTGCCATCCTTACGTTTCGAGACGAGTACCCCGCCCTCGTGGACGCATCGCTCCGGGATTCAGCAAACGAATTAGCCAATCACGTACTAATGTTTGATGAATTCATTGAAACACAAATCGATGAAGGAAAAATTCATTCAAATCAATTCGAGCCCAAACAACAAACCATTCGATTGCACGGACACTGCCACCAGAAAGCACTCGCCTCACTTAAACCGACCGTTCGGATGCTACAACTTCCGGCAGGTCATCGCGTTCGCCTAATACCCTCAGGATGCTGCGGTATGGCAGGCTCCTTTGGCTACACCCCGGAGCGCTACGATCTCTCGATGAAAATTGGCGAACTCGTATTGTTTCCAAAAATCCGAGCAGAAGAGTCGGAGTCTGTTATTGCCGCCCCCGGGACTAGTTGCCGCCACCAAATTCTCGACGGGACAGGTCGATTAGCCCAACATCCAATTAAAATTCTCAATGCTCGGCTAAAAGGCCCTGAATCGCCAATCGTATAAGCAAAGTGAACAACTCCGCCTATGCCCTCTTCGCGTAGATAAAATTCAGTCTAGAATACCGTTTTCCGAAAAATAAAAACGGCGTTGAGACTTATGGAACAACAGATTTTTCATCATACCTACGAAAACGGTATCACTCTTGTAGCACAGCCAATGCCCTGGCTTGAGTCGGCTGCATTTTCTATCGCTGTTCCCGCAGGTTGCCGATACGACGCGTTATCCCAACGGGGGATCGCCAACTTTGTGTGTGAAATGGTCCAACGAGGTTGTGGAGACCTTAATAGTCGCGAATTTATTGAAGCGCTTGAATCACTGGGAGTCGACTACTCTTCCTCAGCATCGCTTTACAACACGAATTTCGGCGGGGCTATGCAAGCAGCTCAGCTTCACGATGCGTTGCGGATCTACGCCGATGTTCTCCAACGCCCTTCCTTCCCCGAAGACCAACTTGAAGACGGCCGACTGGTTTGCTTTCAAGAAATCGCGGCATTGGGCGACGATCTTGCTCAGCGAGCTTTACAGAAACTTCGAACGAATTTTTACGGCGCAATTGACGGAAGAAATTGCGAGGGCTCACTTGAGACTGTTCAGAGCATCACGCTTAACGATATCGAGAGCTTTTACGAGCAACACTATCGCCCCAATGGCTTGATCATTGCCTGTGCTGGTAAACTTGATTTCGATTCACTCCAAACGCATGTCGGTGAACTTTTCCAAGACTGGCAAGCTAAACCTGATCCAATCGTCTCAACAGAACCAGCCAACCACGGCGTTGAGCACATTGAACACGAAAGTGAACAAACGCATATCGCCATTGCCTACCCCGGCGTAGCCTATTCGCATGAGAACTACTATCTCAATCGCGGAGCGATTGGCGTGCTTTCTGGGGGGATGAGCTCCCGACTGTTCACCGAAGTCCGTGAGAAACGTGGTTTGTGCTACACGGTATTCGCCTCTTGCCATACGCTGAAAGACAAAGGAGCAGTCCTTTGTTACAGCGGAACTACCAACGAAAGAGCCCAAGAAACTCTCGATGTCATTATCGAGGAACTCCAAAAGATGGCTCTAGGAATCAAAGAAGACGAACTACGTCGGCTAAAAGTTCAAGTCAAAAGCGGAATGGTCATGCAACAGGAATCATGCCGAGGTCGCGCTGGATCAATTGCCGGCGACTGGTTCCATCTCGGCCGCGTTCGCACGCTCGATGAAGTCAATGAAAAAATCAATGAATTAACGGTTGAATCAATCAACGAATATCTCGCCGCCAATCCCCCGCAAAGTTTCGACATCGTCACTTTGGGGCCACAACCTCTGGAGTTTGAAGCAAATGGAATATCGGCAACACAGGCTTAAGAACGGTCTGAACATACTCGCCGAATGCAATCCTCAGGCCTACACCTCAGCGTTTGGTTTTTTTGTAAGAACCGGCGCGAGGGATGAGACCTCGGAAATCAGCGGCGTCAGCCATTTTTTAGAGCACATGGTTTTTAAAGGTACGCCTAACCGGTCAGCGGCTCAAGTGAATCTAGAACTGGACGAAATGGGCTCAGCGAGCAATGCCCGTACCGGTGAAGAAAGTACAATTTATCACGCCGCGGTTCTTCCGGAATTCCAGGGGCAGGTTGTAGAACTATTAAGCGACATTATGCGGCCATCACTGCGCGTCGACGACTTCGAGACTGAAAAACAGGTCATTATCGAAGAAATCAAAATGTACGATGACCAACCTCCCTATGGCGGTTACGAACGTATGATGTCGGAGTTTTTTGGTAAGCATCCACTTGGGCAGTCAGTACTCGGTACGGTCGACTCCGTCTCCGGCCTCACGCCCGAGAGCATGATGAGTTACTTCAAAGAGAGATACAGTCCTTCCAATATCTGTTTCGCGGGTGCCGGAAAAATTGATTTCGATAAACTTGTCGAAGATCTGGATAAACATTGCGGACAATGGACGCCATTCTCTCCTGAACGATCAACCAAGACCGCTGATTACCAAACAGGGTTTGTGTCAATGCACAAACCAAATTCTCACCAGCAATACATTTTGCAAATGGCGGCTGGCCCGTCATCGGCACAGGAAATCCGGTTTGCAACCGCCGTCTTATGCAGCATCATTGGAGACGATAGCGGCAGCCGACTTTATTGGGAATTTCTCGACTCAGGACTGGCCGAATCAGCCGGCATGGGCGGGTACGACTACCAGGGAAGCGGGGCTGTCATGACGTTCATTTGCTGTAGCCCCGAGCAAGCTCAAGAGAACCTCGGTCGCCTAGCCAAGCTCCAGCAAAGCATTCGAAACGAGGGAATCACCCAAAAGGAACTAAACCTCGCTAAACGAAAAATTGCCTCGCATATTGTTTTAGCGAGTGAACGAACCAATAGCCGAATGTTTTCGATTGGTTCTCAATGGCTTAGTGAAGAGAGCTTTAAAACGGTGGCTGAAATTGCGGCAATCTATGAATCGGTCACGCTCGATCAAATTCATGAAGCCCTCGCAGCCTTTCCGCTTGACCAAAACATGACCGTCACTGTGGGTCCATGCGAAAACTTAGTTGCGCCGAACTAGACTGCCAATCACCATTTCTTGATCAATCTGCAAACGCCCTGTGCCCAACGCGACGTATTTCGTCGATTAGATTTTCAAAATGGGAGATTTTTGTGAATGGATTGGCAATGGTCGTGCGCAGCCAGACCTGCCCCCGAAGGGTGGTTTGAACAATATAGAATTCGCCCGTCGATAATAACTCTTCGCGGACCTTGCGATTCAGCAAATCCAGATCATGCTCGCCTTTGGGTGTGAATCGAAAACAGACGATATTGGACTGGGGGAGCGTCGCCAACTCAAAATCTTCAGCTCGTTCTAGAATCCCCCCGAATTCACTGGCGGAGCGATAAAGGGTCGTCACATTCTCATCAAAGACCCGTTCGCCGTGAACCGCAAGAATGGTGAAAACTTTTAAAGCAATCATCGACTTGGTGCATTCAAATGTTCGCTTGGCCAAGTCGTGCCAGTCATCCACATGATTTGCATCGTCCCACAGGTATTCCGCCTTTTGTGCAAAATTTTTCGCCGCCCACTTCTCCTCTTTAAAGACGACTGCTGTCGCTAATGCAGGTGTCATCAGCAGTTTGTGGAAATCCATCACCACACTGTCCGCCAAATGTAGGCCTTTGACCCTGTCTGCATATTGTTTTGAATATACACTCGCCGCACCGTGTGCTCCATCAACGTGAAACCAGAGTCCATGTTGTCGACAGAATGCTCCAATCCCCTCCAAGTCGTCAAAGGTCCCAGTTGCAGTCGAACACGCACTGCCAACCACCGCGATCACTTCCAACCCTTCAGCTCTCGCCGTTTGCAGCGTTAATTCCAACTGCTCAACATCCATTGTGAAATCCTGTTTCACCGGAACCTTAACCACGCCTTCCGCCCCCCATCCCATGACACGCGCGGATCGGTCGACACAGTAATGGGCTTGAGCCGACACCAGTAGAGCGGTCTTTCGGTGCACCCCAGATTCCCAAACGTCACCAACCGCTTTAGCGCGACGCGCCGCCAGCAACGCCGTCAAATTACCAAGGGTTCCCCCCGACGTCAGGAATCCATCCGCTGATTCGGGGAAGCCCATTTTTTTTGCAAGTGATTTCACCACAAAACGCTCAATCGCCGTCCCGGCAATCCCCATTTCAAAAACGCCCATGCCGTTATTTAAAAAATCACTGAACAAAGAAGCCAATGCAGCATCGGGTAGGGGTGGACTGATTTGGTGCCCAAGATAGCCCGGGTGATGAAGACGTATTGTTCGCTGATAAATATCTGCAAATAACTTGGACACGTCTTTGGAATCATCGACCGTACATCGATCGAACCACTGTTGTACCTCGCGCATCGCGCTCTTGGGGTCAGTCATCTCGATGACCTTGTTTGGCTTCCCCGATATCGATTCCTCCATGCAGTTTGCAATGAGCTCAATAACGGCGGCGCCTTGCTCTCGAAAGCGTTGGGATGAAAAGACTTCTTCTGGAAATTTCATAGTCGGTTGGTTCGCAACATTTACCTGATCGGGCCATTTCTCAATGGCCCTAGTTTTAAAGGGGATTCGATTACTGGAAAAGCCGCGCGGTAATTTAAGAAAAGTTGCTCCTCAGGAATCGATTTCAGCGCTAAAACCAGCAATTCCCACTAAATAATCAAAGGAATCCTCTCAGCAGGCCTAAAGAATCATGAAATAAGCTGTTGAACATAAACCAGCATTTATGCGACAATAGGATAACTAACAAGTTTACACCGGCCTATTGAAGAGCCGCTGCAATAACGGATATGACGATGTCTCAAATGAAGACCATTGTGACTGGACGAAAAAAACGAAACATTCCCGAAGGTACTTGGATCCAGTGCCCCGGATGCAAATCACCTATATTTAACAAAGAGGCAGAGAAACGACTGCGTGTCTGCCCCTCTTGTGACCACCACATGTATGTGTCGGCTCACCAGCGAATTGCTCAAGTGCTCGACGATGGAACCTTTGAGGAATGGGATGGTAATTTACTTGCCGGCGATCCCTTGGAATTCAAAGACTCGCGAGCCTACACAGATCGCCTCGCGGCGGAGCGAAAGAAAACTGGACTCTCCGATGCCGCGATCACCGGATGCGGGATGATTCGGGCACGACGTGTTGCGATTGGAATTACCGACTCACAGTTCATCATGGGTAGCATGGGATCTGTCGTCGGCGAACGCCTCACTCGACTTGTCGAGCGAGCGACTGAACAAAATCTGCCCTTGATCATTATCAGCGGATCTGGCGGTGGAGCGAGAATGCACGAAGGAATCCTCTCGCTGATGCAAATGGCGAAAGTCTCCGCCGCGCTGGCTCGTTACGATCAACAGGGCGGTCTATTTATTTCCGTTCTCACCAACCCAACCATGGGTGGTGTCGCTGCTTCGTTCGCATCGCTTGGAGACGTTGTTTTTGCAGAACCGAAAGCCTTAATTGGTTTTGCCGGACCGCGCACAATTAAAGCAACCATTCGCATTGAATTGCCAGAAGGATTTCAAACCAGTGAATTTCTTCTCGAGCACGGATTTGTAGATCGAATTGTCAACCGTGCAAAATTGAAAACCGAAATCGCTAGAACAATCGACTATTGTGGAAAATAGAGACAGCCTCTCGTTTTCGTGTTCCAGCATTAACACCAGCAACCTCCGATAACTTTCTTGACCGCAGCTTATGGGTATTTTTGACAAACTACTGGGCGGTAAAGGGAAAGCCAACAAAGAACGGCTGGACGTTTCTGCCCGATTCCGACTCGACCGACATGCGTTCACCGGAACCATGTCCAAGTTTCACGTTGCCCAAGAGATCGGTACGAACAAGTTATTTGGTATCAAATTCCTGGACGATGAAAAAACCGCCTACTTCAACTCACGTTTTAAAGGGCTAAACAAGCCTAACGAAGGTGAAATCGCGCTCCAAATTCACCATCCTCATATCGTTGAAACGTACGAATACGGTACCACGACCAAGGGTGAGCAGTACATTCTGATGGAGTACATCAATGGTCCCGGGCTCGACATTTCGATCCGAAAACGAGACGCCAGCCTCTTCCCCGATCGGATGAAGCTAATCCGCGAGATGGCTGATTCGATCCAGGCCGTTCATGACCAGGGGTTCATCCACCGCGACGTCTGTCCCAGAAACTTTATTTGCTATAAAGATTTCACGTGGCTCAAGCTCATCGACTTTGGACTCACCGTCCCCAACGAACGCCCCTACAAGATGCCTGGCAACCGAACAGGCACACCGCAGTACATGGCACCCGAAATCGTTCGCCGACGAGAAACCAACCAGAAACTTGACGTGTTTTCGTTTGGTGTTACTGTCTACAGATTCTTGACCTTTGAACATCCCTGGCGTTCGACTGACACCACTGGGCAAGCCGCTTTGGCACACGACACATCCGAGGTCACACCTATTCTAGAACATCGACCTGACCTGAATCAAAAACTGGCCAAAGCCATTCACAAGTGCCTTGAACCGGATGTGAACAAGCGGATGGACAGTTGCAAAAAATTCTTAACTGCCATCAGGCAAGTCAAAACCGAAACCGAGTAGGCCTGCAGTTTTCAGAACAGATAAAATCGCGATTGATCCGCTCTGTCCGACTCAATTTAATTGCCAACCTAATTTCATCCTGAATTCCATCCTGTTTGGCTTTGTTTAACTGGCTGGAATTGACTCGCCCAGCACAAGATCCTCAGGCGTTTGCCGGCGGCGAATTAGGTGAGCGGAATCACCGTCCAAAAGTACCTCCGCAGCAAATGGTTTACTGTTGTAGTTCGAACTCATGACGTAACCGTAAGCACCGGCACACTCAATGACCAGATAATCGCCGACCGACGCAACTGGTAAATCTCGAGAGCAAACAAAGCCGCCCTCTTCTTGCGTGAATATATCACCCGATTCACACAGCGGTCCACCAACAATTACCGGTTGAGATGCTTCACTGCCGTCGCCGGCAAACGCAATCGACATTGGGTGATAGGCGCCATACAGAATTGGCCTCGCAAGATTGTTAAATCCAGCGTCGACGAGGTAGAACAAGTTCTTCCCCATTTTCTTGACCGCCCTAATCTCTGTTAACAAAAAACCACTTTCAGCAACCAAAAATCGCCCCGGCTCAATTTCCAAACTAATCGCGTGGCCAAATTCCGATTCCAGTTCCTTCCGAGTCTTGTCCCACAACTGATAATAACGATCCACGTCGAGTCCGACATCAGAATCGCGATAGGGCGTCGGCAATCCCCCGCCGGCACTAATCACCTTGATTGTTGATCCAACCTGCAACGCAGTCGTTCTCATCGCCTCGCAAACCTGAGAAAGATGCTCAAAATCAGTTCCCGAACCAATGTGCATGTGCAAACCGGTCACCGTGACCTGATGTTTTGCAGCCAACCGCAAGCATTCATCTAGCTCCTCATGCCAGATGCCATGCTTCGACGAATCTCCCCCCGTATTTGTCTTTGCGCTATGCCCATGACCGAATCCTGGATTGATGCGCAGGGTAATCTCCCCACCAGGAACCCGCTCTCCGAACTGCTGAATCATATCGGGCGAGCCAACATTCACATGAAGTTTGTTTTCGACAACTAAATCGAGTGCTTCCCGGTCGAAAATATCAGCCGTGTAAACGATTGGACTAGGTGTTCCCGTATAGTCGAACCCCGCTTTCCTCGCGCGAAACACCTCTCCGGAACTGACGGCATCCACAACAACGCCATTTCTTCGGACTAGATCCAAAACAGCCAAATTCGAATTCGCCTTTTGAGCAAAGCGAATAACGTCGAATTGCCGTAATTGCTCAATCCGATCGCGAATCGTCTGAGCATCGTAAAAATAGCAAGGTGTCCCAAATTGTTCGGCCAACTGCGTTACAGCATGGCCGGAAATATCAGAACGCGTTGTCGAAAACTTCGTAGATTGAGTCATGAATTCATCGCATAGTAAATGGCTACATAGAGCCAAAATTATAGGCAAAAAATTCGTGACTGTCATTAGCCAAGCCCGTCCGGCACAAGACCTCTCGACGGCAGACAAACTCACAACAACTTTAAGCTAGGGCAGTCTCAAGCCCATCCGTGTTCTTCACGAACAGATCCAAAAAATCCTTGACTTGAATCGACTCTAGCAAATCAGAGTTTTGGAAACTTCCAAGGATTGCCGCTTGTTGCTCTTCTCCAAAGACACCTTTCAAACTGTTTGCAAATTTCGTTTGCAAAACCGGTATCCCTTCCGCACGTCGATTGCGATGCCCAATCGGGTATTGAACTTCAATTCGTTCAGTCGATGTTCCGTCGTTGAAAAAGACTTGAATGCTGTTGCCAATCGCTCGCTTATCCAAATCGTAATAGTCCTTTGTGAAGGACTCATTTTCCCGCACCACCATCTTATCTCGCAGTGCATCAATCCGCGGGTCACTGGAAACTTCGTCTGAGTAATGGTTGGCATTCAGTTCACCAAAAATCAAACCAATCGCTGCCATGTACTGCAAGCAATGATCCCGATCCGCAAAATTATTCAGGGGACCTGATTTATCAATGATTCGCACGCCCGGTTCTTGGGTCTCCATCTCAACACGATCGATCTCTCCGAGCCGCCCACTCACTTCAGGATGCAACGTGATGGCACACTCTACGGCAGTTTGAGCGTGAAATTCCGCGGGGAAGGAAATCTTGAATAGAATATTATCCATCACATAAGATTCCAGCGGCTTCGCCAACGTAATCGGTTGCCCACCAAACAGAACGTCTTGAAAGCCCCACTTCGGAGCCGAAAGCGCGGTGGCATATCCCATTTCACCTGACAGCGAAATCAGGGCCAGCCTGACCGCTCGACTCGTCGCATCTCCAGCCGCCCAGCTTTTCCGCGAACCCGTATTAGGTGCATGGCGATAGGTTCGCAACGCACCACCGTCAATCCAAGCGTGCGAAATAGCATTTACGGTCTGATCGTAACTCGCACCCAACATTTTACTGGCCACTGCGGTACTCGCGACACGAACCAAAAGTACGTGATCAAGACCGACTCGATTAAAGGAATTATCAAGTGCCAAAATCCCCTGAATCTCATGTGCTTTAATCATCGCGGTCAACACATCCTTTACGGACACCGACTCACCTTTAACTCGACTTTGGTAATCAGCGACAGCAAGGATTGCACCAAGATTATCTGAGGGATGCCCCCACTCAGCGGCCAACCAGGTATCATTAAAGTCTAACCAACGAACGATGGTTCCAATATCAAAGGCTGCTTTGACTGGATCCAGCTCGAGTGGAGTCCCGGGAACCCGACAACCGCCGGGCATACTCGCACCTGGCACGACCGGACCGAGCATCTTCCTGCACTCCGGATAAGCCAGTGCCAAAAAGCCACAACCGAGGCTGTCCATCAAGCAAAACTGAGCTGTCTCGTAGGCAAGCTCACTTGCGATTTCGCCTTCGTGAACATAACTGGCAATGTCGGTAAACAGCGAATCCATAGTCGTCTTTCATAAACAAAAATAATCGATCGCAAACGACGGTCAAACAAACACACCGTAGTTTATTGGGCAACAGACTCAATCCAATTAACAGGCTTCAATCACCATCGCTACGGCGTTTCCACCTCCCAAACAGAGACTGGCAACACCTCGTTTCTTGCCAGTCCTTTTGAGGGCGTGCATTAAAGTCACCAGGACACGCGTTCCACTGGCACCAATTGGATGCCCCAGTGAAATCCCACCGCCATAAATATTGACTCGCTCATTATCAAGCCCAAGTTCTTTCAGGCAGGCAACCATCTGACTTGCAAACGCTTCGTTGATTTCAAATAAATCAACTTCCTCCAACGTCAAATTCGCTTTAGCTAATGCCCCCCTGATCGCCTCGACAGGAGCAATGAACAGATCTTTGGGTTCGGTTCCCGATGTAAAACTACCGAGAATTTTAAATTTCCATTCCGCTGTTTCCGCGGTCGCCTCATCCACAACCACGACGGCAGCGGCGCCATCAGAGAGGGTTGATGCATTGCCAGCAGTGACGGTTCCTTCTCGATCAAAAACTGTTCTCAGGCTCGCCAATTTTTCCAAAGTTGTATCCGGCCGAGGCCCTTCATCTACGTCTACCGTGACATCTCCTCTCCGGTTCTTGACTGTCACCGGAACAATCTCATCTTGAAACACTCCCTCTTCCATCGCGCGACCAGCACGCTGCTGACTGAGCAAGGCAAATTGATCCTGATCTGAACGGCTCGCTCCAAATTTCTCCGCGATATGTTCGGCATGCATTCCCATGTGGCATGATTCAAAAGAACAAGTTAAACCATCCGACACCATCGCATCCACCAAGGTTGTGTCTCCAAGTTTAACACCGCCTCTTAGCCCCTTGGCCAAGTGCGGTGCCGCCGACATATTCTCCATTCCACCCGCAACAATCGCCGAGGCGTCACCACAACGAATCGCTTGACTAGCAATCATCACTGACTTGAGACCCGAGCCGCAAACTTTGTTAATGGTGACTGCAGCAATCGTCGGTGGAAGCCCTGCTTTGAGCGCTGCCTGACGAGCCGGTGCCTGTCCAACGCCCGCACCGATCACATTTCCCATAATCACTTCGTCGATTTGATCATTCGCGAGGCCAGACTGTGCGATCGCATTTTCAATAGCAACACCACCAAGATCAGTCGCAGTGAGGCTTGCAAACCCACCAAGAAAGGAACCGATTGGAGTGCGAACTCCAGAAATGAGGTAAGCGTCAGACATAGATTTTATCCTTGAAGAAACGAGCAACGCCGACCATGTTAAGGAAAATCAACGTTTATACCAATTGCCCAACCAAATTCTTTCTCACAATGGGTTGACGGTTCAACCAGCAGCAATGAGCGAATTGCGCTAATCGGTTTAAATTCCGGCAGAACGTTGCTATCTCAAATGCCAGTGTTGGGAGAACCGATGCCAGCCATTAATCCAAGCTGTCCAGAACGTGGATTTTCAATCAACTCGACAACGCCAAATGGGACAAATCTCAAAATCGCAAACTCTAAATTCAAATTAAGTCCTCTTGAACGTCTCGATTTAAAACGAACCATATGTTGCAAATTGGCAGCCAAGTGGCGGGGTTAACCGGTAAAAATTAACAATAGCCACGCAGGACGCGATTAGAATCGCAAGCGAACACGTTGCTTTTCGGGCTTTTATCCCGATAATCGAAGACGCTCTTCGAGCCCGTCTTATTCAGACGTGTTGGCTCAGTTTTCCTTGGATGAAAGTCATATTTATGTCTCTGTCGGATATACAAAAGAAACAAATTGATCAGGCCAACTCGCTTTTTTTTGAAGGCCCTGAGAAAGAAGGCTTCGTAAAAGATTTATACTTCGGCCGCTTTCGCACAGAATCCATGATGCCCTACCCGGAACTCCCAGCCAACGCACAAGCCGCTGGTGATTCCATGGTTGCGAAAACAAAAAGTTTCTGCGAGCAGTACATCGACCCTGCTCAGATTGATCGGGACGCACAAATCCGAGACGGCGTCATCAAAGGACTTGGGAATATCGGCGTCCTTGGCATGACAATCGACAAAAATTACGGCGGCTCGGGAATGTCGCATTTCAACTATTGCCGCGTCATGGAAATCATCGGCGGTCATTGTGGTTCAACTGCGGTGTTCGTTAACGCTCATCATTCGATCGGCTTGAGAGCACTGGAACTGTTCGGCACTGATGATCAAAAATCAAAATGGATGCCGCCGCTGGCCGCTGGCGACAAACTGGCTGCCTTTGCACTCACCGAACCATTGGCAGGCTCCGACGCGGCCAACGTGCGAACAACCGCAGAGCCCACCGCAGACGGCACTGGCTATGTACTCAATGGAGAAAAACGCTGGATTACTAACGGAGGCATTGCTGATGTCTTAACCGTCATGGCCCGAACCTCTGACCCCGCTGTCCCCGAAGGGAAAATCACAGCATTTTTGGTGACTCCCGATATGCCAGGATTTGAAGTCCTCGAAGAACGCATGGAAAAAGTCGGTATCCGCGGAACCGCAACCGGCCGCATTCGCTTCAATGAGATGGTGGTTCCCAAAGAAAACATACTCGGTGAAATTGGACGCGGACTCAAACTAGCGCTCACAGTCCTCGATTTTGGCAGAACTACTTTCGGCGCTTGCTGCACGGGCGCTGCCAAATTCTGCATTGAACGCATGGTCGCTCGCGCTAATTCACGTCAACAATTTGGTCAGACACTCGGGGAATTTGAACTAGTTCAAGGTAAAATTGCCGAAGCAGCCGCCGACATGTATGCCATGGAAAGCGCGACCTATTATACCGCCGCACTGATCGATAGCGGCGCAGATGATTACATGGTCGAAACTGCAATGATCAAAGTTTTTGCCAGTGATCAACTTTGGAGGATCACGAACGATTGCATGCAAATCTGGGGAGGCAAAGGATTCTTTACTGACCAGCCATTTGAAAGAATGATGCGAGATGCAAGGTTAAACTTGATTGGTGAAGGAGCCAACGATGTGCTGAGATGTTTTATCGCGAATGTAGGATTTCGACACGTCGGCACCGAACTCAAAGGAGATCGCATCAAAGCTGAAAAGGAAGCAAAAGGAAACGCCAATCAATTGATGAGCGTCTGGCTCAATCGAGCCTCCGTCATGAGTGAGTCATTGGTCAATCCAAAGGTTCCCGTGAAACACGAACACCTAAGATATTACAGCCGCAAATTAAGTAAACAGATTGCTCAGTTCGGCAGGCAAATGAAGCTTGTGTTAGCAAAACATCAGGAAGAAATTCTCAACCAGCAATACCTACAGGCCAGACTGGCAGATATCGCCACAGAACTGTTCATGGCAAGTTGTGTGTACTCTCGACTGACTGCAATTTTAGTCAACGGTACCATTCCCGAAACCGAACAGACCAGCGAATTTAATACGGGTCGGCTCTATCTTTCGCTCGCACACCAGCGTAACGAACAGCGACTTCAGGAATTGAAACTGAATGCGGATGAAGGGAAAACTCAGGTCGCTCAGGAATGGCTCAAAAAAGACTTCGATTCAAACTGGGTACTTAAACCTAAAGATGACGCCATGGAGCAATAAACGACCTGCTCCCAAAATTTCATTTACAAATTACAGCAACACTTCCTCTGAAATCCCGATAACGCAATGAACTGGCAAGAATTAATTGATGGCTTCGATACCGAACAAGCGGACATTGAATTAGGCGGTGGCCTGCGAGCGATTGAGCGTCAACATAAAAAAGAGCGACTCACGGCCAGAGAACGGATAACCAAACTTTTAGACGACCCAACCAGTTGGCAAGAAATTGGCCTTTGGGCCGGGTGGGAAATGTATTCGGAGTGGGGCGGCGCGAAATCTGCCGGCGTAATTTGTGGTCTCGGTACGGTCTCCGGACGAACAGTAATGATTATCGCCAACGACGCCACCATTAAGGCTGGCGCGTTCTTTCCAATGACCTGCAAAAAAGTACTCAGAGCACAACGTATTGCGATGAAGTGCCGGGTTCCTTTGGTCTACCTGGTCGATTCTGCTGGTGTTTTCTTACCACTCCAAGATGAAATTTTCCCCGATGAAGATGATTTTGGTCGGATCTTTCGAAACAACGCCGTCATTTCGGCGATGGGAATTCCACAACTCGCAGCCATCATGGGAAATTGCGTTGCCGGCGGAGGGTATCTACCTGTCCTCTGCGACAAACTTGTGATGACAGAAGGCAGTGGCCTCTACCTTGCGGGACCAGCTCTCGTCAAATCGGCCATTGGACAGGAAGTTTCTTCTGAGGAACTTGGCGGTGCTTCGATGCACGCTGCGATCAGCGGAACCATCGACTTCAAAGAACCGGATGATGACGCCGCGATTGCCCGGCTACGTTCCCTTATTGAGATGCTGCCAGAGGACCCTTCCGCTCGGGAGTTCCGCTGTGACACACCCGTCGAGCCTGCCGAAGATTCTGAAAATATCTACGACAAAATACCTATGGATCCGCAATCTCGCTATGACGTGCGAGACCTAATTCAATTTCTGGTAGATGGCAGTACCTTTCAAGAATACAAAGCCGAATATGGACAAACAATTGTTTGCGGCTATGCAAAAATTGGAGGACACCACGTAGGAATCGTGGCTAATCAGCGAACTGTCGTCAAATCCGAAAAGGATGGCATGCAGTACGGTGGCGTCATCTATCACGATAGCGCCGACAAAGAAGCAAGATTCATCATGGACTGCAATCAAACCTGGACTCCCATCATCTTTCTCCAAGACGTGATGGGGTTTATGGTTGGAAGGGATAGTGAGCAGGCAGGTATCATTCGTGCCGGTGCGAAAGTCGTCAACGTCATCTCCAACAGTCGTGTTCCTAAAATTACGATCATTACTGGTGGTAGTTATGGCGCAGGAA
Source organism: Mariniblastus sp. (assembly GCA_029251085.1). Classification (GTDB taxonomy): domain Bacteria; phylum Planctomycetota; class Planctomycetia; order Pirellulales; family Pirellulaceae; genus Mariniblastus. The sequence goes on along the minus strand of JAQXDZ010000022.1, from coordinate 20,757 downwards.
ATTATGCAATGTGCGGCAAGGCTTTTGATCCACGCTTTATCTATGCATGGCCCAACGCCCGATATGCCGTCATGGGTGGGAAGCAGGCTGCCAAAGTCATCCTCGACATTAACATTGCCGCACTCAAACGTGCTGGACAAGAACCTGATGTAGAAGAAATGGAAGCTTTAAGAGATAAAGTCCAGTCGGCCTATGATACTTCGACTGATATCCGTTATGCCGCCGGCAGACTTTGGGTCGACGGAATAATTAACCCCTCGGAAACTCGTGACACTCTGATTCGATCGCTGGAAACCGTAACGCGACACGCCGACGATGAACCGTTCCGAACAGGTGTTTTACAAGTTTGATCTTCTTCACGGAATTCACTTCAAGCCAATGCCGTTTTCGAGCCATAACAAGCCCTATGAAATTATTGCCGGCGTGCTATCGCAGTAGCAATGTGGCAGTAAGCGAGGTTCAAAAATTTACCGTGTGAAGAGTATAAGTAGATTCGTTAGCAAGCGATGAGTTTGCGCATCAACGTAGAAAAGCTGAGAGGGTCACACAGCTAGGTTCGAAGCAATCACAGCCACGTCAACAATATCCTGAACTTGGCACCCCCGGGATAAATCCATGAATGGCCGCTGCAGTCCTTGGATCAGCGGGCCAAGAGCCTGTGCCCCCCCAAGTCGTTCAGCAATCTTGTAAGCAATATTACCCGAATTCAAATCTGGAAATATAAAGACATTCGCTTGACCAGCTACCGGTGAACCTGGAGCCTTCCGTGCGGCGACTTCGGGAACCCACGCAGAGTCGAATTGCATTTCTCCGTCAACCATCAACTCTGGTTGCCATTGTTTTACTAAGTCGAGAGCCTGCCGAACTTTGTCGACCTCGTCGTGCTCAGCGCTTCCCAAAGTGGAAAAAGACAACAATGCAACTCGTGGTATTTGCCCCGTCAAAATGCGGTGACTCTCGGCTGCAGAGATTGCAATCTCTGCTAACTGCCGGGCGTCGGGACTAGGGACAACACCACAATCCGAAAAAGTTACAGCTCGATCAGGAAACTGCATCAAAAAGAAACTGGAAACCGTTTTACAACCCTCTGCCATTCCAACGCCATGAAGCGCAGCCCGTATCACGCTTGAAGTGCTCGCAACACTTCCAGCAACCGCCCCATCCACGGCACCAATTTTAACCAGCAAGGCGGCATACAATAACGGATCACGCACTGCCTCGATTGCCGCCTCGAGAGACAGTCCTTTGTGTTGGCGATTCTCAAACAACTGTTGGGCACAAGCATCCACTAATCGTGAATCATCACATTCGATGACTTCCAGACCACCTAAAGCGTCTCGGTTCGGACAGTCTCGACGAGCTAAAACCACCGGAATTGCAAGATTCTGTTGATCAAGCAGACTCGCCGCCTCGAGAATTCGGGGATCCTGAGTTTCCGGCAACAAGATGCGACGCGGTCGCCCAGCAGCCCGACTGCGAAGTTCTTCAATCACACTAGACATGAAACTCTTCTTTCTTCGTTATTCTTTCACCAAAAATATCATGTCTGAAATTAAGACGAACTGGCGACCTATGCGGAATCAGTTCAAGCCACATTCGCATCAACTGCCTTGAAGGTAAGTTTTGAGTTGTTCGATTTCAAAATCATAACCTCCGGACAAAATTGGAAAACGACACCAAGTTTTAGGATCAAGATTCTCATCATCGAGATGAAACGATGGGGCATATCGCTCACGCTTCCACTGGTTGCGACACCAGAGACGAAAAAAGCGGATCACCCAATTCCCCAACTGGCTCCTCTCGTAGTTCGGAAACTCTGTGACAATCTGATCGAAAACTTCGATCGGCATCATTTTGTCACGAATGGCCAATCTCTCGATTAGATCCAAAACATCGTACGGCATTAAATCATCTTCGTCGGTTTGATTATCTTCAAGCGGGCGAAGTTCGGCAGTCGGCTGCTGTTGGTTCACGGAATTTAACGCAGGAATGGCTCCGATATCAGCGGGACCTTCCAATTCCATCCAGATTAGCCAGTTCCGAAGAAAAGCCTTATCAATTCCGGCAATGGGACTCAGGCCACCCGACGTATCTCCGTCCATCGTCGCATAACCAACGGCGGCTTCGCTTCGATTGCTTGTCGATATCAATAACGCGTTGTTTAAATTAGCCAGCATCCATACTCCGGGAGACCTAACCCTCGCCTGAATATTCTGTAAGGCGATATCGTGTTTATCCCAGGTTAAAGGCTCACCGATCGCCGAGCTGACAATTTCCCGATAGGCATCGACAATACCATCAACATCAAACTCGTAATGAGTCGCGTTGACTGCCGTGGCTACTTCCATGGCGGCAGCACGGGTAACCGGACCACTGTTCTTGGTCGATTGGTAAACGGTCGTCAGTAAACGATGCACCAAATCACTCACCTCGGACGGCTTGCTTCCATCATTGTGAAACAAACCAATCCGGGCCAATAATTCGTCGAACCCTAACTCGGCCTTGGCCAACTTAAACATGGTGGCAATCAAAGCCACGACGCTGGCCGAGTCGCAGCCACCGCTCAACGACACCACGAATCCGCGCGAATGACTTTTCCGCATGTAATCGAATAACCCAAGACTCACCGCCCGGGTGAACTCCTCTTCTTTTACCGTCTCTCCAGCCATCCACGGTTCTACTTCGGGCTTTTCCACCGCTGGACCAACCGCAGGAATATCGAGCGGCATGCGAATTACATCCGATTCGTCACCATCGATTTCAGGCTCAAAAGAACCGCTTCTCGCCCGCGCCATTCTGGTCACATCAATGTTGACAACAGCCGTCGTCAGCACCATCGGGCGATACGAGAATCGCTTTCCAACTGCCTGCATCTGCCCGCCGCACGCAATCATCGCATCGCCATCAAAGATCGCTCGGCCCGATTCATTACCGACGAGGTTGGCGTAAACATAAGTAACGTTGAAAGCGCGGCTACCCTCTAAGACAAAACGTTGCCGAACAGCGTGTTTCCCAAATGCAAAATGGCTGGCACTTGGATTTAAAATTACATCCGTACCTTTACTGGCAAGATTGCCACCGGGTCGATTCCCAACCCAGGCGTCTTCACAAATTTCGAAACCAATACGGATGCCGCCGACTTCGAACAGCAAGTCGCCAATCGGATATTGGAATCCATCGATTTCAATTTCCCCCTGAACCCCTGCTGGCCATGGTTTAAACCAACGGGGTTCGTAATGAATACCGTCACCTGCCAAGTGTTGCTTCCCTACGAATCCGGCAATCCGACCGTCGACTAACAACGCAGCAACATTAAAAACGCCACCGGCATAGGTTACCGGGAGTCCCACCGAAACAGCAATTCCCTTCGTCTCTGGGACGATCGAGCTCAACATCTCAAGTGCAGTTGCGTGAACGCCCGATGAGTGAAATGCGTCTTCGCATCCGTAACCAGTGACACATAATTCCGGCAGGCAAAGCACACCTACTTGTTCAGACTTCGCCGAGGCAATTGCGGCGAGTATGTTTTCTCGATTCCCTAACCAATCGAGTGGTGTTTGATTCAAAACACCGGCAGCAATTTTTAACAATCTCATTCTTGAGCAGACTCCGAAGCATTTCAAAAAAAGCGGTTGGGGTAGGCCAACGGATCGCAGATCTACGAGGACCTAACTCCATTTTCGTCGATAAACCGTGAACTGGCAATTGCTCCTTGCCTATCTAGGTCGCTTAACCGAGCTTTTGTGAAACGGCCAAATCCAACCTCCGCACGGATAGCAGAATCAAACTGCCTAATTCCAACCCCCGCTCGAAACCGAACGCCGAAAAAAACTAGTATAGCTAACCTGTTTAGAAGCAACCGACAGTAAAAAGCCAAAGTTCCGGTACCTAGAGAACCGTAAGAATAGACAATTAATTCATGATAAAATCAGACGGACATGATCGAAAATATCATTATCGCATTGAGTGAACGTACAATATGCTTCACAATGCGGCGGAACTTGTCTCAGTAGCTGAAATATTCGAGGTTAAAAATTGGCTGAAGCAGATAATATCGAATTTGAATGCCAAGAGTGTAACGCTAAGATTTCGGTCGACTCGAGTAAATCCGGTCAGCGAGTGATCTGTCCAGAATGCGTTCGAACTGTGGTCGTCCCCGACGCCTCGGTTCCCACCGACCTCTTTGAAGACATCTTCGATGAAGAAACCTCGGAATTAAAACTGAGCCCCATCGATTCTGAAGATCCCGTCGATTCAACCGAGGCCTCGCAACCTGATCTCGACATCAGCTCGCCGGCACCGATTTCCGGAGACAGTAACGGACTGGAACTCGATGATGAAGCACTTTCACTGGAAGGTCTCCAACCTGCAGATGACGAGTCGTTGGTGAAATTACCGACCGAAGAGCAACCCGATCCAAATGCACTGCTTAAGATCGATGGCCTTGAAGGACTTTACGGAGGAGATTCGGCGCACAGCATCACTTGCCGAATTTGTGACTCACTGATCCACATTGAATCCGACAAAATTGGCACCACAATCGAGTGCCCTGAGTGCTTCACGAAAATCCCTATCGACCCACCCGCCAAGCGAAAAACACAGAAACCCATTTGGCAACAACCCACAACTCCTCAAGCCAACAACACCGTCGTCGAACCTACCGATGATGACGAATTGAGGCTAAGCGCCCCAATTGAAAAACCAAAAATAGACATCGATCCGAGTTATGGACTCGACGGCCCGTCTGAGGATTTATTGGCGCCGAAGAAACCAGAGTTGCCTGAATCGACCAGCGGTGATTTATCCCTTGAACCAGAATCTGAAACCGATCAACCGCCCCCCCCCATCGCGGCGCCAAAAAAACCAGCGGTGTCGCCGCCCAAGCCAAACGCGGAACAACGAAATAAGTCTGAACTCCCCCCAATTAAGACGGGACGAGAGCTGTCTCCACAATCTCGCCGTGAACGACTTGAAAAGGCGCAGCAAAAACAACGGTCGGCAGAGCAGGGCACCGTCTTTAGTCATCGCGAGAATTCCACAGGCATGGATTCTCGAGACTTCCCATCCACTGACTTGGGACCTCAGTTCAAATCAGCGATCTCTATGCTCATGGCGAGAAATACGGTCTGGCGATTTGCAATTGCGATGTTGCTAATGTGCACTGGCGCAGTCGTCATGGAGTCTATTTCCCCTTCATACGTCTCACCCGACACAGATCCAAATCAAACAACCACTGAACAAATTTTTAACTTTGTAACTTGGCTCCTGTTAGGAGCAACGCCATGCCTGATTGGATGGCTAATGTTACTCTATACATCTGCTTACATTTTTCGCGATGCTGCGTTGGGATACAGAACCGTCAATTCGTGGAAAAACAAAGGGTTCAACGAACTCACCTCGACCATTCTCGTTTTTGGATTTAGTTTCGTGGCGGCTGGAATTATCATGCTGTTCTTTCCTATCCTCAAGCTGCCCATGCAATTGCTAGTAGCACCGTTGTTCTTGACGAGCGTTTGGTACAGCCGCAGCCCATTCAACGTCGTTAACATCGATGCGTTTCAAACCGACGGCAAAACCATTCAACTATGGAAATCGTTCTACCAATTCATCGCCATTCTTGTGATGGCAGCATTATTTAGCGGACTGCTTTTGTTTATTCGCGGTTTTGCATTCATGCCCCAATTTTTAAATCTTGCCCTCACCGTTCCAGGCGTATTCGCACAGGGGCTAATCACGATACTTTTTGCTGCGACCTGCGGCTGGCACTGCGGCCGAGTGTCCCTTGAACCAGCGGACGACTAATCGTCCATTTGCCCAGCTATTCGATCCATCGAGCGGTTGCTTCCTCGTTTAAATCAAAACCTAGACACCATGAATACACCAGAACTCAAATCCAAACCGATGACGGCCAAAACCCTACAGGCAGTAATCGCACATTTAGCGACTGTGCTTGTTTGCTGCAGTATTTTGATGTGGAGTGTTTTCAATTTCTGGCTGAATGTGCTCGCCTACTCGAACCGAGACACTACTGACCAAAATTGGCTGATCACGATCGTGCTGGTCGTTGTCACTTCGGTCATTCCCTTTTCCTTTGGCCTGCGATTACTCCTTAGTACTTTGGATAAGAAGACGAAACCCACAAGCTGACACGTGCTCCGGCGGGCGACAAAAGTTCAAACGCACACAATTGCTTAGCTATTTCCACAGAGTCAGACCAGAAATATCTTTGGTCTGTTTCCCCAGAATCAGACTTGTCGTGTATCCCACCAAATAACAAACGGCAATTCCAATGAACGCGTAAAGATAGCCGTTGACTCGGTAAATCTCCCAACCAAAGAAATCAAACCAACTGCGGCAGTAGATTCCCAGGGAGTTATCTTTCGAAGCAAAGAACAACGACATCATAAATAGAATTGCCGTAAGTGCTCCAATCAAACTGCCAACTCCGTTGGCGCGGCGAGTCGTTGCCCCCAGCGCGAACAATCCAGCCAGCACTCCAAGAAACATACCGAGTATTCCAATAAACTCGTCAAACAAACTCTTAATTTCGGGATTGATGAAAATTAATCCTGCGGCCGTTCCTAACACCCCCATTGCTAACGTAATCACCCGAGCGAGCCATAAAGCTTGACGCTCACTTGACAATCGGAATGCGGGTTTAAGAAAATCCGTCACGATGGTCGTTGCCCCAGAATTCATACTCGTAGAAACCGTTGACTGCGCGGCTGCAAAAATCCCAGCCACCACTAACCCCGCAATACCTATGGGTAGCTCCTGGCTGATAAAATGGGGCATGATTCGATCCGCGGCGATAGTAGGATCTAAGTTTTCAGGATGAGATCGGTAGAACATCCAAAATGCGGTCCCCATTCCAAAGAAGATAGCCGCCGCGGGAATTGCCATTAATCCATTTAGCCAAATGGAACGCGCCGCCAACTTTTGATCGGGCGTCGTCATATAACGCTGAACAACTGCCTGATCAGCCGTGTAGCTCGCAAGATTCTGGCCAAATCCACCGAGGATGACCACCCAAACCGCCATGATCGCAAACGAATCCGTACCGAACTCGAAATTTACCAAATGAAATTTACCCGCCTCCGTCGCCTCGGCAAAACTGCCAGAATCAGCTCCATTCAATGCGAAAAAGATACAGGCAATCGCACCACCGATTAAAACAAACGTCTGAATCGTGTCGGTCCAGATGACAGCTTCTATGCCGCCCAGCGTACAGTAAACCATTGATAACACGCCCATCACCAAGACACATTGCGTAGGGTTGAGAGGTGTCACACTCGCCAACGCAAGTGCTGCTAATGCTAAGACCACTCCCATTCGAAATATATGGAACAAGCTGAAGCTACCCGAGCCAACCAAACGCGCGGCACGATTGAACCTCAACTCGAGATACTCATAGGCACTGGTCGCGTCGATTCTTCGGAAAAAGGGCAGTGCAACATAAACAGCGATGGGAACGACACATAAAATCAGAGAACTGCCCAATGCATAAACCCAGTCCTGCGCAAATGCCTTCGCCGGCACGGCCATGTAGGTAATCGAGCTAAGCATCGTCGCGAAAATACTGCAACCAGCCGCCCACCATGGGATCGATTTTCCACCTCGAAAATAATCATCCGTCGAACGATTCCGAAAAGAAAAATAAACCCCCACCCCGACCATCGCAAACAGATAGAGCACAACTACTGTCATGTTAAGCCAACCGAATGACTGCTTGCTTTCCAGCACCTCAATTCGCCATACCTTGCGCGTCCTCACTCGTGGTCGAACTTCGCCACTGACTAAAAACAAATCCTTCCCCCAGCGAACTGCAGGCGTCGTGACCTGATTAGCAGGTATTGCTCCAAACTCCGTCCAGCTATCTGTAATTGTGTGGTAGGCGTACGCAAGTATAGGAAAACCGGGATGATCGAAATCTTTCATCGCAGTCCCCGATTTCAACTGAGCTTTTAAGATTTCACCTGTTGCATAGCCCGGCACGACCACATGCGCCGGACCGTACGACACTGCAGTTCCAGCCGTCATTGGCACTGGGCAATCAGCGATTTTCTTCCATAAGCCAGTCTCACCTTCCCCCGAGAATCCAGCAGGATCAAACGACCACGCATCCGTTAAAAATTCTAAATTGTTGGCATCGGCATGATCTTTACCTGGAGGGAAATACCGCCCACTGAAAACCAGCAATCGCTCCTTAAACCCATCGTGCTGCGATGCCACCAGTGGAAACATTCGCGGTGGTCCTTCGACTGGCCAGCCGGGCAAGGGTTCCCAAAGCTCACTTTGTTGGTTTACGTTCGACTCAGGATCGAGAGAAACTTTCTTTAAATTGAGCCTCCAAATTGCGCGACTGCCGTTGGCCACACCAGCTTCATCTAACATTTCCCCCGCAACCAAATAGACATAATCTCCAATGACAGCCGCCCCACCACCTTTGCAAGCCGCCGGCAAATCAGGAATTTGCTGATCGAATTCAATGACCTCTAAACCAATTCCGGCTTGTTTTTCCCGCACCTTTAACAAATAAGCTCTTGCCGTCAGGCCGTTGGCATTTTCGCCGCCCAACACCAAAATCCCTCGTTTGGTACTTACAACCGATGCATAGCCAATTTCTTCGCTCAATCGTAAGGATTCGTCGCCAGGCATCCACGTGTAAGTCGGTGAAGCCAAATCGCGATCCGCTTCCATTACCCAAACACGATCGTGGTAAATTTTAGGTAGCTCCCACAATTTGGGATTTTCGGGGGTCGCAAAATTTGCACCTCCCGCCACGATTAGCCGATCCTGATCAATACCGACAACCGGTCCGGCAACACCTATCGCATCAGGAAGCTCCGGTAGCGGATTAAACTTTAAACGTTGGCGTGTAGTTCCATCTTCAGCAGCCAAACTGGACAACTGGACCACCAAACACAAAACGGCAAACCCAATGCATCGCATCGGTGCCCCGCATGAACTTTTGAAACTACTTCGCATCGTTGCGCTCCAAGACTCCTAACGCATCCAATTTGCCTGCGAATGCCTGGTACTCGGACTCGTTAATTGGACCGTAGGGCAATCGAAAACCTCCACAGTCAAAACCGATGTAGCGCATAATTGATTTCCAATAAGAACGGTTTTCGTACTGAACCATCAGGTCGGTAACCAAGTTGATTTGCGACTGCAGACGAGCGGCCTCGGCAATTTTTCCCGCGTGATAATTCTCGTAGATACCCGAATAAAACTGAGGCCCAAAATTATAAGTCGATCCAATTCCACCATCAAAACCGAACGATTGCCCAGCCACAAACTGTTCATCAAATCCACTCATTATCGCCACCGGCCGCCCGATTCGACGTCTCAATTGCTGAACAGAAAAGAAATTCGCACCCGTATATTTCAAACCACAAACATTTTTCATCTCAAACAATTCAGAGTCCCGCAAGGGATCAATCACGCCCCCCAGAGAGTACGCCATGAAGGGGAGATCTGTCGCATTTGAAATTGCCGAGTAATGACGCACTAACCCTTCGTAGGTCGTTCCGTAGTAAATTGGAGCGACAGAAGAAATCCAGTCGGCACCAACTTCCGCGGCAGCTTTCGCAAGACCAACAGAAACGTCAGTGCTAGGATGCCCCACGTGAGCTACCACCGTCGCTCGATCTCCAAACTTTTCTACTAAATGCCGCACGACCGACGTTCGCTCTTCTGACGACAAAAGCAAGCCTTCGCCCGTTGTTCCGGTAGCATAAAACCCTTTGAGTCCGTGACTCAACTGATATTCGGCGATTGAGGACAATGCATCGAAATTGATTTCATTCGAAGAATCAAATGGAGTGAAGATCGCTGACATCACGCCCTTCATCTCTAAAACACTTTGTTCATGACGCATTCTTCGCTACCGCCTAACTAAAAATTGGTCTGATCGTCTTAAACCACGCAACGTTGAACATTGAGTGAAGACATTAAATGAAGTTGAGTTTTACTAAACCTTTTGGCGAGCAAGACCACCAACGACGCAACTTGAATCACTAATTGAATCCATGCATCGTTGAATTGCAATATTGCGAGGTTTGATCAAACTAAAATTTGCTTTGCGTAGTAAACGGACTGGCTGGGAATCCGGCTGAATTCACCAAATTCACAGGTGGTTCTGGAAATGGGTGCCAAGCATATCTTGCGTCCATCGGCTGGGGAACTTTCTCATGAGACAACCGAACGAGGTCATGTTTCACCTCTGCATCAGCAGGGTAAAACAAACCATTTTCACCGGCGATTTCAAAGTGAACGACTCGTTTTCCATCAGCACTTTTGAGACCCTGCCCAACCGATGAAAAGGCGATTTCAAGCGAATCACCTACCGGAGTACAAGACTCGAACAACGGGCCTGATTTAACCCCATCCCTTAAGTAAACATGACTTATCGCCCAAGCGGCCAATCGCTTTCCAACCGGTTGCTTACTCGTTGGATGAACATTGGATCGATTCCCAACGTCCATCGTGATCGCCATCCCAACGTTCGATAGACGACTGAGACTTCGCCGCTGATGCTCGCGAAACTCGGGCCAAAACGGACGGTTCAACGCCGGCAACTGCACGAATGCAAACGGCAACTCCGAACTTTGAAAACCTTTCCGCCAGGACTCGACTAGAATTGGGAAAACTTGATCGTACTGTTTTACGCGATCAAGTGACTCAGCATTAGACTCACCCTGATACCACAAGACTCCAGCGATCGACATCGGCTGAAAAGGGGCGATAGTCGCATCAAACATAAACCCGGGTTTGAAAGTATGATGAGGCCCTGATTCATCTTGAGCCATCTCGAATATCCCAAGCAAACCGTCTCTCAAGTTCTCGCGAGCCCGAGTTTTACACCAAACATCCAAAATTGGATTATTAAGCCAGTTACCAGTGACCATTTTTTTAAGGTTCGGTCGACCAGCAAGAAATTTCGTGTCCACCCATGACTCTATGGGCGTCCCGCCCGAGGCGACGTTAATCAGCCCAACCGGACATTTAAGAACCGATCTCATTTCTTTTCCAAAGTAATAACCAACTGCGGAAAATCCCCTAACGGATCCCGCGTTAGCAACCTCCCACGATCCTTGACCAAAAACGTCCGATCGCAGGGCATCGAAGTCATTTTGTCGATAAACCCCTGCGTTTCCACCAACGCTGCTCTGAAAATTTAACAATCTCAAGCCTTCATCCGACGAGGAAGCCATCGCGCTGCGACCGTTTGACGATTGCTGGACAGGCCACTGCATATTCGATTGACCGGCACACAACCAAACCTCTCCAACCAAGATACCGTCAAGCTCAACAGTTTCATTCCCGGCACGCACCCGTAATTGGCGTTCCTGAAAACTACTAACGCAAGGAGGAAGGATCGCCTTCCACTTGCCATTCTCATTGGCGGTCACACGCACTGAGTGAGTTGCGAATTCCACTTCGATCTCTTGCATCGCGGGAGCCACCCCCCAAACCCGAATCTCTTGATTAGCTTGCAGCACCATGCCGCTCTGAAATACACGGGCTACAGCTAATGGACTGGCTTGATTCGAATCCAGCGATTCACCTCGCAAAGGCGAAAGTGAAAATTTTGGGTTAGCCGTTTTTTGCCGCGCTGGAGGCGACAAAATGTCTTTCAGCTTAATTGACTGGAATGTCATATCAGCCTGACTACCCTCGTACAGAATTCCGACTGTTTCCGCATCGATCATTGACATACAGGAGTAGCCACGCCCTGGCTCTTCGTCCAACAACAATTGAGTTTGATGCGGCCAGGTCTCGCCGTTATCCCGGGATGCCTTGATCGTGATGTGATTTCTACCGCGAAGCGAATTTGGGTTCGAGTAAAGTAACAGCCGCTTATCGTTTTCCAACGCGATTCCACGCCAAGCCAACTCGCGATTCACGTTAATTAAACTCGCCATGCAAGCACCGGGCTCGATCAGATTTCGCCGCGAAGTTGGATGCTCTTTCCAAATTCCGCCAAGATTTTCAGTCGTCATCACTACACGAGCAGGCTCTCGGTTAAAACGGCAATTGAGCATCAACCGGCCATTATCTAGTTCGACCACCTGAGCCTCAGTAGTGTCGTCTGCTGCACCGGTTCCCATTGACCATGTCTTTCCATGATCTCGACTGTAGATGATGCTGGAATGCGGAAGACGATGCGCGGCACGATCAACCAGATCTGGCGGATCTTGATATTGAGCGGGGAATACTAATGTCCCATCCGCCATCGAAATCCCTTTCCCGGGTCCTTGGAGTAAAAAACACCACTCAGGTTTTTTAACTTGCTCAGTAATGTTAATTGGCTTTGACCAAGACACTCCATCGTCATCGCTCTTAACCATGATCCATTGCCCCGTCTCTGCCGGGGAGAGCCCCGGACCAGATCCTCGCCAAGACCGGTTCCCATGTGACCACGTAGCGGAGACCCAAATCGTTCCCGTCTGACGATCAACGAGAATGGATGGGTCGCCAATCCCATCGTGATTCCATTTCGGATCATCCCCCATGTCCATAATGATTTTCATCGGCTGCCAGGTTTGCCCTCGATCTACGGATCGCGACAACCCAACATCCACATCCCCAGGAAGATCTCCTCCGCCCGACCGTCTCACGTCATAGACAGCAAGCAATGTTCCGTCATTTGTGGTTGCCAAACCTGGGATGCGATAGGTATGAACTCCGTCATCACCTGACTTTCGGACGGCAACACCAACCGATTGAATTTGAACAGAACCGCCCTGCCTTTGAAGCGAACCATCGCTGAACCGGGTCTTTTTCGGATCCAACTTTGCCCCAATTTTAGAGCCCAACCTGGCGTTCGGAGCGACAGTTGCAGCTAACCAAAAGTAATTCTCCCCTTCAACCAATGCTTGTTCCCCGCGAAACCCAACTTCTGCCTCGACCAATCCATTCATAATTCCGGAAGAGTCAGCAGCATTTCCATCTAACGAATCAGAACCGGCATTCTTGGGAGTCTCGATCGCACCGACTAGGGCAGTTTGACCAAACTCATCAGAGGGTGAAAACGTATTGTTCGAGCCGGTGTAATAAACTTGCAGTGACTTCAGTGCTTCCGGTTCTGAGAAAACAAGCCCACCCAATTGCTTCAATGAAATCGGATCGACAGAACCTTCGACGTCGACCTTCAACTTCACCAACGGGCTTGCCTTTCGGCCAATTAATGCAGGAATCGCTATAGGGACAATACTGACATTTGTAATTCGTTGAGGTTGCGGTGCAGAGATTCGAAAATCGTCAATTAAGATTCCCGTTCGTTCTGGACTTGAAACCCTGATCCGTAATTTGGAAAAACCTCCGGATTTTACATTCACCCGAACGTTTGACAAAAACGCTCTACCTACTTGGACCGTCTTTTCACCATTCAATATCTCTGACCACTTTCCATCCTGCCATTTATCAATCTTAAACTCGAAGGGAGCTCGCCGAGTCCACCGTTCAGCCCAAAACGAAAGTAAACTGTTGCTCGCAATATTCGATGGAAACGTAATTTCGACAACCGTCTCAGCCCCTCCCAGCAAATGGAGACATTGCCCCCCCGTTTTCGCATGCTGGTCGTCGATTTCTGCCGTTCCAGCAACCACGCTCCAAGTCGACTCCCCAATTTTCAGCTTGGAAAATGGTTCCGGTTTGAGAGACTCAAAACCAGTTTGGAACAAGGAACTTTTTGGCATATCGACTGCCAGTGACACGTTTAAACCAAACGCTGAAACCAGTTGGTCGTTGAGCGTATTAACAGTTTTGCTATTCTGTTTTAATTCAGCAATATTCTGTCGTTCAATTGGACTTTCGTCATAATCATAGAGTTCAGTGGCGACCACGGTTCCATCCTTCTTTCGCCATTGCGTAAATCTTTGAGTATTCGTTCTCAATGAATATCCCATCACCTTGCCACGTGGATATTGGCTTAACGCAAACCCTTTTGTGTTGAGATTGGCGTCGTTTAGTAGAGCCTGAAAACTAACACCTTCGAGCTTTGGATTCGCGGGAAGCCCTGCTGCCTCAACTAAGGTTGGATAAATATCGACCAGCTCAACGAGAGCCTGCGACTTTTTACCTCTGGACTTCATACCTGGCGTCCGCACGATCAACGGCACCCGTGTATCCAACTCAAAATTCGTAGTTTTCCCCCATAGCCCTTGTTCTCCGAGATGGTATCCATGGTCTCCGAATACACAGACAATCGTATTATCAGCAAGCCCCAATCGATCTAACTCGTCCAAGACAATGCCGACTTGGGCATCAATAAAACTCACACAGGCAGCGTATGCGTGTCGCAATCGCACTTGAGAAGACGGACTAAATTCACCTTGGTTAGGTTGATCTGAATAGCGTCGAATCTCACCCGAGGAGTGACCAGCAAATCCCGGAGTGCTTCTTGGGAAATCGCGATTGTCTGCAATGGTGACGTCTTGATAAAGATCGAAATATTTTTTGGGGGCAATAAACGGAGAATGGGGTTTAATAAAACCAACCGCTAAGAAAAACGGTTCAGAAGAGTCTTTTAACTCGCGTAACGTTGCGATCGCGGTAGCGGCAACCTTTCCATCGTAAAATTGCTCATCCGGGACATTGGGAGCCTCCGTGGCTAGGCCGAACACCAGCCGCTCTGTCCAGTCAACACCCTTTTGACCAAGCCCCGGATACGATTTCTCAAAAGCAGTTTTCGCTGATGCGACCCCTTCTTCGGTGAAGTAATAACGAGGACCAAACCTAACCGCAGGCACTGACCAACTTTTTGGATCCCCCATGGTGTCCCACTTAGTTTTACTTGCCCCCTCCGGGAAGACGCCATGAAAGATTTTCCCGATGGCCTGAGTTCGATATCCTTGCTGCTTAAAATATTGCGGTAACGTCACAACATCTGGATGGTTAGTACGAAAGTGAACATGGTTGCCAACAACTCCGATGGTTTCTGGCCGCAATCCCGTCAACATACTTGTTCGGGATGGGTTGCAGACCGCCTGCTGGCAATAGGCTTTTTCAAAAATCAAGGCCGATCTTGCGAACTGATCCATTCGCGGTGTGACCATTTTTGAATTGCCATAACAATTTAAATCCGGCCTCAAGTCATCGATCGCGATTAGCAATACATTTCGCGATGGACGGTTCTCCGCAACCGCTCCGTGGATAAACACTGACACTGCGCCAATGGCGAGCGCAAAAAACAAAATGGACTTCCGACTAGACCTCATTCACTTTTCTCCAATTTAGCCCAGCCCGATATTTGAACCGAAAACGTGAACCGAAAACTTGTGCACCCAATGCTGTGACTTCCTCTTGGAAACGTTTAAATCAACTTGAACCACAAAGGTAAATTTTGATTTCTTCAACGTTTCACCCTTGAGCCTCGAACTACCGGCAAGATTTGGATGGTAGAACCCCACTCCTTAGGTGGGTATGATCTTGTTACATCTGATGCCCTCTGTCAAATTCCCAACTGCGTTGAAGGATTGGCAAACACTAAAACTTTGCAGTTCCATTTTTAGGAATGGATAGATTCAATTATGTCCCAATTTAGCCCCCAGTCTCTCAAGCACCAATTCGACTTAGACGGCCTGACGTTTATTCCGTCCTTTCGATCACAGCTTGAGGTCGGTGATATTCAAAACAATCTCGATCGGGTAATTCAGAATGTCGTCCCCACAATGCCGGCAGAGCACGTTTTCTATGAAGACAAACAAGATAGAAGTTCGCTGAAACAACTACAAAACCTTCATCTGCATGACGATTATTTTGGTCAATTGATGACTGACAGTCCATTCCGAAACCTTGCTGAGACTTTGCTTGATTCAAAAGTCGTTTGTAAAAACATGCAGTACTTCAACAAACCTCCGAAATCGGGGTTACCGACCCCACCACATCAGGACGGGTATTACTTCAAGATTTCACCCTGCGAGGCGATAACCATGTGGCTGGCACTGGAACCAGTCGACCATGAAAATGGTTGCGTCAGATACATCCCCAAGTCTCACCTCAAATCGATGCGTCCCCATGGGTCGACGGGGACTCTTGGATTTAGTCAGGGAATTACTGATTTCCCTAACGCCGATGATACTGCGAATGAAATTGCCTACCCCGCCCAACCAGGCGATTTACTGGCTCACCACGCGCTGACGATCCACCGAGCCACGGCAAACCACAGCCCCAACCGGACAAGAAAAGCAATCGGCCTAATCTACTACAGAGAAGATGCAAGAGAAGATTCGAAGGCACGAACTGCCTATCAGAGTCAATTACTAGCCGAAATGAACGCAAAGCAAAGAATTTAGAGGGTTCTTTTATCCCATTGACTTGGCAAAGCCCCTTCAACCAAGTTTAATATTGCAGTCGGTTTCACTAACTCTGGACACTTCTGGATCAAAAACAAATGCCTGGTTCCTCCCCCGTACTAATCGTCCGTTTAGCAATCATGATGTTCCTCCAATTTTTTGTTTGGGGAGCTTGGTATGTTTCATTGTTTGGATTCCTCAAAGAAAACGGGATGACCGAATTAGGCGCCGGCGGTTCGTTCGATGCTGCGGCATACACCGTTGCCCCAATTGCTGCGATTCTCGCACCACTCTCACTTGGCCTTGTTGCCGACCGTTTTATAAACACAGAGAGAGTGCTGGCGATCTTGAACATTGTCGGAGCGGGACTGCTTTGGTACGCACCTTCGCTTGCCGCCGCTGGTGCGCCAGACAGCTACATTTCGCAATTCATGCACCCTATGGTTCTCTGCCTTCTCGCCTACATGATTTGTTTCATGCCGACGCTGGCTTTGACAGCAAGCCTTTCCTTCAAGCACCTGAAAGACGGTGAAAAAGAATTTCCATTGGTTCGAGTACTCGGAACGATTGGTTGGATTGCCGGAAACTGGGTGATGCTCGGTTGCCGAACTATCACTGGAAATACGGAAGCGTTCAGTGACAATTCGGAACATATGTTTACCGCCGCAGCAATCGCATCGTTTATTCTTGGAGTCTATTGCCTAACCCTCCCTAAAACCGAACCACCAGCCAAAGGTGAACCCCTTTCACTAGGGAAAGTAGTTGGAGTCGATGCTTGGGCAATGCTAAAAGACAAATCATTTTTCGTCTTCGCGTTTGCCTCATTTTTAATCTGCATTCCACTGGCTGGGTATTACGCCAAAGGTTTCGGATTCGTTGATGAGATGGGCATCACCCTATTTGGCTCGACAACCGGAGCAATGAGCACCGGGCAAATGAGCGAGATTTTCTTCATGCTGATCATGCCGCTTTGTTTCGCCCGACTTGGGGTAAAAAAGATGCTTGTCATCGGCATGCTCGCGTGGGTCGTTCGATACGGACTATGGGGATTTGCATTCGGCCAGGAAGGAATCCTCCTGACCGCTCCGGTATTCATTGGCATCCTGCTGCATGGAATCTGCTATGACTTCTTCTTTGTCACTGGCATGATTTACACCGACAAAAAAGCGCCGCCGGAAGTCCGGGGGCAAGCTCAGTCGTTAATCGTAATGCTGACCCAAGGGCTGGGACTTGGAATCGGAGCCCAAGCCTTTGGCACGTGGACCGGATTGTGCACAACCGATGGAGTCATTGACTTTAGTAAATTCTGGTACGTCCCCGCCATCTTTGCTGCTGTCGTCATGGTATTCTTCGCCCTGACATTCTGGGACCGGACAGCGGATGAGAATAAGCAGCAGATTGGCTGAGGCTAAATTAAATTTCAATCGTGAATTGAAAAGCAGATTTTAAGTTGATCCAATAAAGCACTCTCCCATTGCATGGGAGGGTGCTTTTTTTTAACTCTTAACCTCTTAATGGATAGGTATCGAAACCCACTCAATTCAATACGCCCTGTCGTAAGAACACTTGCATGCCGGTAAAATTTACGACGTTGCAAAGTATGTCCCGGAGAAATCAGAACGATGGCCACCCCTCTCGAATATGAAAATGCTGTAGGTGAACGGTACGCCAAGGCAGCCGAGGAACGCGAAATCTCACTCTGCTGTCCCGTTGTCTATCGCCAAGAATTACTCGATGTAATTCCCCAGGAAATCATTGACCGTGATTACGGATGCGGCGATCCTTCCCCCTACGTCAAGGTCGGTGATACGGTTCTCGACCTCGGGTCAGGTGGCGGAAAGCTTTGTTACATCGCATCTCAATTGGTCGGCGAACAAGGCTCGGTTATTGGAGTGGACTGCAACCCCACAATGCTCCAGTTAGCCCGAAAATATCAAGTGGAAGTCGCGGAAAAGATTGGCTACGGCAACATCTCCTTTCGCGCTGGAATGATTCAGGATTTAAAACTTGATCTCGAGCTATTTGCATCGCAGCGCGATCATGACCCTGAATCAGGACTCGCCGGTGTCGTAGAAGACCGTAATTTAGCCCAACGACTTTCCCGTGAGGCAACCCTTATCGAAAACGGCAGCGTTGACTGCGTGGTTTCCAATTGCGTTCTTAATCTTGTGCAACCTGAAGATCGAAAACAGCTTTTCAAAGAAGTTTTCCGGGTCCTGAAAGTAGGTGGACGGGCGGCGATTAGCGATATTGTGGCCGACGAAGATATCCCCCAGCACATGCAAAATGACCCGACCCTCTGGTCGGGGTGCATTTCCGGAGCCTGGCGCGAGGATGAATTCCTTGCCGAATTTGAACGTGCAGGATTCGAGGGAATGCATCTGGCCAAACGGGAATCTGAGCCATGGCAAACTGTCGAAGGGATCGAATTCCGATCGGTTACTGTCGTTGCCTACAAACCCGATGATTGCCCGTGCCTTGAGCGCAACCAGGCAGTCATCTATCGCGGTCCATTTAACCAAGTTCTCGATGACGACGGACACACCTACTACCGTGGTCACCGGATGGCCGTTTGTGATCGGACATTCAGGATGCTGCAAACAGGACCTCTTTCCGACTCATTCTTTTTCATTGAACCGTATCAGGAAATCCCTTTAAACGAAGCCAAGCTCTCAGATTGCCTGGAACGTATTCGACCCGCTCGCGAAACCAAGGGCGATCTATACCAGCTTAATCAGGCACCCGACGATGACTGCTGTGGCGGAACTACGTGCTGTTAACAACTAAAACAACTAAGTAAGGCATAGCCGACTGATGAATTAACTCTTCAGTTGGAGCGAATGAGGAATTGATTTCGGATGAAGCCCAAAACATCACTCCAGCACCGCGGCGAACGATTCGCTGATGCAACAGAACAATTAGTCGTACTCGCACCCCAAAATGATGCGCAGCAATTCCAATCGTCGTTAATCAAGGCCGGTATCTCAAAACTAACGGCTAATCGGGTTGAGATCCTTCAGGTTAATCTCGGTAAGCTTTGCAATATGACGTGCGACCATTGTCATGTGGATGCTGGCCCTGATCGCCGCGAGATCATGCAACGGGCGGAAATTGATGCCTGTATTCAAACGCTGCAGAACAACCCGGAAATTAAAACACTGGACTTGACCGGTGGTGCTCCGGAAATGAACCCCCACTTCTGTGACCTCGTGACCTCAGCGAGAGAGCTGGGCTGCCATGTTATCGACCGCTGCAACTTGACGATTTTACTGGCCAAAGGGTACGAACATCTACCAGAATTCCTGGCAGCCAACTCAGTTGAAATCGTTGCCTCCCTCCCCTGCTACCTCGAGGAGAACACCGATTCTCAGCGTGGAGATGGAGCCTACTCCAAGTCAATCGAAGCCTTATTAAAACTAAATTCCCTCGGCTATGGAAAAACCGACTCCGGTCTCACCCTCACGCTGGTGTACAACCCGGTTGGCCCCAACCTTCCACCAGCACAAAAAGATCTTGAGTCAGCCTACCGGAGCGAATTACAAACGCGTTTCGGAATTGAATTCAATCGACTATTCACAATCACCAATATGCCAGTCAGTCGGTACCTCGATTTCCTAATTCGCAGCGGCGATTACTCCACTTACATGGAAAAATTAATCAAAGCTTTCAACCCCGCTGCTGTGTCGGGATTGATGTGCCTAAATACACTTTCTATTGGTTGGGACGGGCAATTATATGACTGTGATTTTAATCAGATGCTGGAACTGAATCTGAAATCACCCGCCCCCAGCACGATCCACGAATTCAATCACGACCAACTAATCAATCGAACGATTCAAATAGCCCAACATTGCTTCGGTTGCACCGCAGGGGCAGGCTCTGGTTGCCAGGGCTCGATTACTTAAACTCGTAAATATTTTTCGAATTTGTGTCGCCTGTTGCCAATCGAGCTTCGCTTGTTTCTACTGTGACTACTCAGGCGGAATTCAAAAAATGAATAAGCGGAGCGAAAAAGTAAAAGACGGAAAAATATTTTTTTTAATACGACAGTGAGAGGAAATATAATGCTTAACAAAATCAAGTGGATGCTACCGGGAGTGCTCTTTGCAGCTTCAATCATTGGCTGCAACCAACCAACCGTTGCTCAGAGTCCAGACGACGCCAAGGTCACTCATCAGGTGTTCTTCGATGTAAAAATCGGTGACGAAAAACCAAAACGAATTGTCATGGGACTATTTGGCGACACGGTGCCAAAGACGGCAGAGAACTTTCGTGCTCTTTGCACTGGCGAAAAGGGAGAAGGGAAATCTGGAAAGCCGCTCCATTACAAGGGAAGTGTATTCCACCGCGTCATCCCGCAATTCATGCTCCAAGGTGGTGACTTCACCAACGGCAATGGCACCGGTGGCGAAAGCATCTACGGTGAAAAATTTGCAGATGAAAATTTCAAAAT
>JAQXDZ010000020.1 GCA_029251085.1 Mariniblastus sp. | reverse complement strand
GCCTGGTAATTTCGCACACCATCCCAACAAGTTGTCTTGTTTTTCTCTTCGGCAAGGTCATCAATCGAGTAAACGAGCGGTTCGGATTTCATCAGCCAGTATCGTGTAGTATCAGCCATGATATTTACGCATCCTCTAGAAAACTAAACTAACTTCGCAACAACCCAACTTCGAAATGGGCGACAGCCGTTAAGAGATTGCGCTGGTGACTAAACCCAGGCGATTCATCCTGAGGCGACTGAAGGCCTCGGAACCCAACGTCATATCCATCCAACTTGGCAGGCAATTAACGTTTTGCTGCACGCAGGTTACCTTGCCGGAAAGCTTCCGCCATCGCTTGAGGAACTTCAGATTCGGCAAGTACTAACTGAGCCTTTTGGCTCGCCACATCCGCTTTCATTTCTTGTTCAGTTGCGATCGCGTCGGCGCGTCTTTTTTCAGCAGCCGCTTGTGCCACACGAGTATCCGCTTCGGCTTGATCAGCTTGAAGCCTTGCACCAATATTCTCGCCGACATCAATGTCAGCAATGTCAATTGAAACGATCTCGAATGCCGTATGAGCATCTAAGCCACGCTCAAGAACAGCACGAGAAATACGATCGGGGTTTTCCAAAACATCTTGATGGCGATCCGATGATCCAATTGAGGAAATAATTGACTCACCCACCCGAGCAATAATGGTCTCCTCGGTAGCACCGCCGATCAATTGCTCAAGATTCGTTCTGACTGTAACTCGCGCGCGAATTTTTAACTCAACGCCGTCCTTAGACATCGCACTGAGAAAATTCTTACCACTTCGCTCGGGATCAGGGCAGTCAATCACCTTAGGGTAAACCGATGTTCGAACTGCATCCATGACATCTCGACCAGCCAAATCGATCGCAGCGGATCGATCAAAATCAAGATCGATATTGGCTCGCTGTGCAGCGATGATGGAATTGGTCACCTTCATCACGTCACCCCCGGCAAGGTAGTGCGCTTCCAGTTGTTCAGTACTAATTCCATCTTTGCGACTGATGTTTAAGCCAGCCTGCTTGGCCATCACTTTCGCTTTGACAATCATATCGGGGCGAACTTTTCGGAATCCCATCGTGATCAAACTAACGAGGCTAACATCCGCCCCGGAAGTATACGCTTGTACCCAGAGCTTGCCGTAACGAGCGAAGGCAAGTAATAAACCGAGTGCGATAAAGACAAGTACGCCGGCTCCGGCGATAAGCAGAATCGTTCCGTTATCACTTTGGCCTAGTAACAAATCACGAATTTGAGTGGTATTGATCAACTGCACGGACTTCCTCGGCATTGGTTTGAAGTTGATGGATCGAAATCTGTTCGATGTCTGCTCAGCTCAACAGCCTCGCGTTGATCTCATCATAACGTATTTAGACTCAATTTACAGTTAACCCTTGATAGAGTGGCCCTGATTTTTCTCGACTAACCTGCAAAGCTCGATTCAAAAACATCCTCTAATGTCTCAAAAACCATAACAAAACCGATCATTCGCGGCGATGTTAATCAATCCAGCCTCCACCGAGGACTTGATCTCCAGCGTAGCAAACGACCGCTTGTCCTGGAGCAACTCCATTTTGCGGTTCATCGAAGTCAATTTTCAATCGGGAATCGGGAAGTATTTCAGCGGTTGCTGCATGGGCTCGACTGTTGTAACGGATTTGCGCGAGGCATTGAAACGGTTCACTCGGAATCGGAGCCAACCAATTGGTTTTGCTGGCGGTGAGACTTTTTCGACCTAGCTCAGCTAACGAGCCGATCACAACTTGCTTTTTCAGAGAATCGATTCGAACGACGAAATAAGGCTCGCCCATCGCAACTCCCAAACCCTTTCGTTGCCCAATCGTAAACCGCTCGATTCCAGGATGGTTCCCGACAACGGTTCCATCGGTCGTAACAATCTCGCCCGCCAAAGCACCACCATGCTCGTCTACCACGTCGCCCCGCCGTTGCCGAACAAATTCATCATGCTTTCCGGAGGTCACAAAACAAATTTCTTGACTGTCTTTCTTTTCTGCGACGTTCAGCCCAAGCGTTCCGGCAATCTCTCGAATGGCAGGCTTTTGATACTGCCCAACCGGAAGTAACATTCGCTCAAGAAATTTCGGCTTAATTCCGAACAAAACGTAAGACTGGTCCTTTCCAGGATCGACTCCCCGCAGCAATTTTATTTTTCCTTCCGCCCGAGTCATCTGCGCGTAATGACCTGTCGCCAAGAACTCTGCTCCGACGCTATCTGCGTAATCAAATAATTTCCCAAACTTGATTCGATTATTACACATCACGCACGGGTTTGGCGTACGGCCGACCGTGTACTCGTCGACAAAGTAATCGATAATTCCTCGGAATTCTTCTTCCAGATTCAATGCGTAAAAGGGAATTCCCAATCGCTCAGCCACTCGACGACCGTCCTCGGCATCGGAAACACTACAGCACCCCTGCTTATGATCAGCGCGATTATTGAGAACCGGCAGGAGGGGGGAGGACTCCATTTTTCCGTCAATCGAACAAGCTTCAACCGCTTTTTCCCCATGCCTCATGAACACGCCGATCACTTCATGACCCTGCTCGATCAATAGGTGCGCAGCGACGCTTGAATCCACGCCTCCCGACATCGCTAGTACAACTCTTGCCACCCTTAAGCCTCTTCTATTGGAAAACTCAAACGATCCACTGAAATCAACTGCCCGAACTGCCCCGATCGCGGCAGGCACTGGAAAAACAGGCAGCCTGACGCAGAATAACCTCCAAGTCTAGAACCAACCGCGGAGAACGGCAACCTTCACCAAGTCTCCGTTTCGCCTATCGGATCTCCCGTTTGACCGGTATGATTCTGTCTCAATTTACTTCTGACCACAGCAACCTTTTCAATTGCCGGCAGAGCCCCAAGTCAATCCGACGATTCGCGCAGCGGATTTAGCCATTTTGATTGGCTTTCTTGGGATCAACCGCGGTCGCGACCAGCAGCGTGAATACAAAAGCAATCCCATGACTCAACGTAAAGACATTCGAAACATCGTCATCATTGCCCACGTCGATCATGGGAAAACGACTCTGGTCGATTGCCTGCTTCGTCAAAGCGGTCAATTTCGAGAATCGCAATTACAGGGCGAGCGAATCCTGGATTCGGGAGACATTGAAAAAGAACGCGGAATTACCATTCTCGCCAAGAATATCGCCCTGCCGTACAAGGGCGTCAAAATTAATATCATTGACACGCCTGGCCACGCTGATTTTGGCGGTGAAGTCGAACGCGTCCTGAAAATGGCCGACGGTGCACTGCTTCTGGTCGACGCTGCCGAAGGACCAATGCCGCAAACACGATTCGTGCTTGGCAAAGCACTCGAAGCTGGCCTCAAGCCGATTGTTGTTGTCAATAAAGTTGATCGACCCGATGCTAGAACCGCCGAAGTGGTTGACGAAGCCATGGAGCTGATTCTTGAAATGGGCGGGGAAGAATATCTCGACAACTTCCACTTTATCTACGCCTCCGCCAAAGAAGGATTCGCAACCCACGAACCCAATACGTTTTCCGGAAACATGGAACCTCTACTCGACCTTGTGCTCGAGCAAGTGGCTCCGCCTACGATCGAGCCGGGAAAATTTCGAATGGGCGTAACGACCATGGACTGGTCAGAATTTGTTGGCCGGATTGCTGTCGGAAAAATCGTCAGTGGCTGCATCAAAAAAGGTCAAACTGTAAACGTGATCGGCGGCGACGGAAAACCCCAACAATGCAAAATTTCAACACTGAACTCATTTGACAAACTTGGACGAATCGAAGTCGAACGAGCCGAGGCGGGCGAAGTCGTAGCGATCATGGGAATCGAAGATATCGAAATTGGTGATACAATTTGCGATCTCGAAGTTACCGAACCGCTGCCAAGAATTTCCGTGGATGAACCAACACTGGAAATGGTTTTTTCAATCAACAGTTCACCTCTGGTCGGCAAAGAAGGAAAATATGTCACCAGTCGCCAGCTTCGAGAACGCCTCACCAAGGAACTCGACCGCAATGTCGCACTGCGTGTCCGACCAATGGAAAGTGGGGATTCGTTCGCCGTCGCAGGACGGGGCATTTTGCATCTCGCGGTGCTCATTGAAACGATGAGACGCGAGGGGTTCGAGCTATCGGTCGGAAAACCAAAAGTCGTAATCAAGGAGATCGACGGGCAACAACACGAGCCATTCGAATCTCTCGTCGTGGAGGTCCCGACGGATAAATTCGGGCCCGTGATGGAAATGGTCGGAAATCGTCGAGGCGAACTGCAAGAAATGACTGCCCGTGGCGAGTTCACGCTTGCTAATTTTGTCATTCCTTCGCGAGGCCTGATTGGAATGCGTACAAAAATGCTCAACGCCACTCAGGGCACCGCAATTATTAACCATCGGTTCTTAGAATTTCGCGTTCTCGAAGGCGAGATTGCCGCGCGCCCTAATGGCGTGATGATTTCGATGGTGCCTGGTAAAGCAGTTGGATTCGCGATCTTTGGACTCCAACAACGCGCTGACATGTTCGTTTCACCGGGAGACGATGTTTACGAAGGAATGATCGTTGGAGAAAACGCTCGGTCAAACGATCTCCCCGTCAATCCGACCCGTGCGAAACAACTGACGAACATTCGTGCGGCTGGAAGTGACGAAAACATCTTGCTTAAACCGGCTCGCCTGTTTTCGCTTGAATCGGCACTTGAATATGTCGAGGACGACGAATGGGTTGAAATTACTCCAAGCAACATTCGCCTGCGAAAAATGCTTCTTAAAGAATCAGATCGCAAACGAGCAAATCGTGCAGCACTTGCAAACAAGTAGTACCGTCAAGAACCGCAGCAGAAAATCTTGATTAAGATTCCTGCCATGGGTTTTCCCATGTTTCGCACTGCGTTAAGTACTCACCGTAAACTGGATGCTTTTCTGCGTGGACTTCGAGCCATTCCATTGCATCCCGGACGAGAGCCTGTTCGGTTTCGAGAGAAATATCACCGCACAAAACCTTGGTTCTCAGCAAGACAAAATACGTGTCGAGGACATCACAACGGCAATAGTCGTTAATCTTACCAAGCTCGCCTTTGTCATAAAGTTCTTGAACCATGTGGCCGGCGATTCCCATCTTCCCGGGCTTGCCCAGCAAATTCGCCATCAAATTGAGCCCGCCGTTCAAACGGGATGCACCATAATTCGTGACCACTTCTTGAAGGTCAAAGTGAGCCGCCTGATTGTACCGATTTCGTTTCTGTTCATAGGTTCTGGCGTTGAGATTAAACCAGTCGGGAATCCCAATTCCAAATCTAAATGCCGATAACTCCATCAACGGAATATCAAACGAACGGCCGTTAAAACTAACGAGGGTCGGCATTTTATATTTCCGCCAACCTTCCCAAAAGTGCTTGGTGATTACGTGCGGACGAAATTCAGGGGGATCGAGCGTGACAATATCTATTATTTTCAAATCCATTCCGACTTTGATCACGGCAACCGAAATAGGCAGGTGATACGTATAAGGAATGAACTCAGACCCAGTCTGCTCCAGCCGTTCGCGGCAATAGACTTCAATCGCTTTCTCGGGTGTATAGTTTTCCGAGGGATATCGTACTTTCGAAATCAAATTTCCATCGGCCACACTTTCGATGTCAAAAACGAAATAGCTTACGGCTTGCGGTGGCATAGAACACGTACTCGTTTGGAGGATTAGAAAATCTCATCCTATCCCACGAAGGATCGCTTGGAAACTCAGGCGAACAATTAAGCTTACCGGGTAAGTTTTTGTTTAAGCGAACTCGTCTAAATTTGGATAACGTGGTAGGTTTGTACCGCTTCTTGATGAGGTTATATTTTCTTCCATCGAATTCGAATTTAAACATCTGACTGCCAAAAACATGAACCAACAAAGACTTCTCGAGCGTTTCCTGCAGTACGTCCAAATCGATTCCACCGCTGTGGAAGAAAGTGGAAACTATCCGAGCAGTCCCGGGCAAATCGAAATTGGAAAATTGCTAGTCGAGCAAATGAAAACGATGGGCATAGCCGACGCCGTCCAGGATCAGTGGGGCATCGTCTATGGCACAGTAAAGGGCAATCTTCCAGACGCTCCGGTCGTGGCATTCAATTCCCACGTGGACACCTCTCCAGAAACCACAGGAAAAGACGTCAAGCCGAACGTCATCGAAAACTTTGATGGACAGGATGTGTGTTTAAGTGGCGACCCAACGAAAATAATCTCGACGGCAAGCTGTCCTGAATTAGCTGAGGCAAAAGGCAAAACAATCATCACAACTGACGGCACCACTTTGCTCGGCGGCGATGACAAAGCTGGCGTGGCAATCATTATGGAGCTTGCCAACTATCTCATTGAACACCCGGAAATTGAACGAGGAGACGTTCGAATTTTCTTCACCTGTGATGAAGAAATTGGACACGGTGTTGACCACGTGGATCTGGAAAAAGTCAACGCCACCGTCTGTTACAACTTTGACGGGGGAGGGCAGGGGGACATCGATGAAGAGACCTTTTCGGCTGACATGGCTGTCATCACATTTACTGGCGTGAACACTCACCCCGCCTATGGGAAAGATAAAATGATCAACGCGAACCGCGCCGTTGGTCACTTCCTGGCCGCGCTTCCATCCGAACTTTCACCGGAGTGCACTGATGGAAGAGACGGGTTCCTTCACCCCTACGTCTTGGACGGCGGAGTCGCAGAATCGATCCTCAAGGTATTGATTCGCGATTTTGATACCTCGAAACTAAAGGAGCACGCGACAGTCCTCGAGCAGGCCGCGACTCTCGTGGAATCAAAATGCCCCGGCATTCAGGTGAACATGGAAATCGTTCAGCAGTATCGCAACATGGCCGACGGTTTGGTCAATGAGCCACGAGCCGTCGATTTCGCCGTCGAAGCTCACCAAGCGTTAGGACGAAGTTTTGAACGCACTATCGTTCGCGGAGGAACCGACGGTTCTCGATTAACGGAACTGGGATTACCGACCCCGAACCTCTCCTCAGGCCAACATAACATTCATTCGCCTCTTGAGTGGGCGTGTCTTGATGAGATGATTGCCGCAGGAGAAGTTGGCATTGAAATCGTTAAACGCTGGGCAAAAGCTTAATGCACTGAGGCACCGCTCTAGACTTGGAACCCCAATAAAAACGACGTGTTGTGAGAGCCTTCACACAAGATCCGTTTAGAAATTTCTCTCATGTTCACCGAGGCAAAATGCTATAATCAGGCGGGCGACCGCTGATGAAATTAGCCGTCGCTATTCATCTTTCATAGACGGAACGATTTCGCGATCATGCCTCGGTGCTACACTCGATCATTGCTGTTTTGGATTGCCACCATCATTTTGGTATGTGGCGCTGCCGATGCGGGCGCTGATGACAAAATATTCTCTAGCCGGCAACTCGATTTTTTTGAAAACAAAATTCGTCCGCTCTTGGTTCAGCACTGCCTCGAATGCCACGGGCCAGCTAAATCAGAAAATGGACTCCGGCTCGACTCGAGATCTGCCATTCTCTTAGGTGGAGACAGCGGCCCTGCCGCCATCGCCGGAACCCCCAAAGGCAGTATGATCATCCAATCGGTCAGCCACTCTGGCGACTACGACATGCCACCTAACAAAAAATTGGCTGACGAGGAGATTGCAGCCCTCAGCCAATGGATTTCAATGGAGCTTCCGTGGCCAGCCAAGCGCCCGGAGTTAAAAGAGCTGACTCCCACAGAAAAAATCCACAACCACCAAACCCATCACTGGGCCTTTCAACCGGTGACCTCTCCTTCCATTCCCGAAGCCAAACAACCAACAAGCACTGTGCTCGATCGCTTGGTTCTTGCCAAACTCGAAACCAAGAACCTCAGCATGTCGCCGCGAGCGGATCAACGCACGCTGATTCGGCGAGCGACCTTTGATCTGACAGGCTTACCTCCTACCTTTGAACAGGTTGAGCAATTCACCAAGGACACCTCACCCGACGCCTACGGAAAATTAATCAACCGACTGCTCGAATCACCAGCTTATGGCGAACGCTGGGCGCGGCACTGGTTAGACATTGCACGCTATGCTGACACCAGCGGCTACACACTCAACAACAAAGACAACCGGTATCCATTCGCATTCACTTATCGTGACTACGTAATTGACGCTTTCAATAATGACCTGCCCTACGACGAATTCATTCGTGAACAGTTAGCGGCAGACTATTTGGACATCCCCGAAGACAAAAAATCGTTGGCGGCACTTGGATTTATTTCGGTTGGCCGGAAATATCTTGCACATCAGGACACGATCGACGATCAGGTCGATGTTGTAACACGTGGGCTCATGGGGTTAACCGTGAGCTGCGCTCGCTGTCACGACCACAAATACGACGCCATTCCGACCGAGGATTACTACTCGATTTACGGCATCTTCAACAATAACGAAGTCCCAAAAGAGCTGCCATTGCTTGGAACGCCCAAGCAGCGAACACAGTTCCAGGACTACTTCAATTCTCTCAAAAATCGAAAGGAACAAATCCAAGCCCTTCGAAACAAACATTACCAGTTACGCTTGAACCACATTCGCAGCAGTTTCTCCGACTACATTGCTCATGTCATTGCCCCGGGACAGGCTGAATTAATTGCATCTCAGCCGTTCGCCAAGCTAACCAAATCTGAAGTTCAACCGAACATTGTCAAACAGTGGCGAAGCTTTTTTTCAAAAAACCGCAATGAACCAACCGTGGTTAAACCAACGCTTGCCTTGTTGGCAATCCCCGATGACCAATTCGCACTGAAGGCCGAACGCCAAATTAAAGAGTGGGCCAAGTCGCCCGGTCAGCAGTCACCGGAAGAGAAATATCTCAACCGCCTGCTTGCCCAACCTCCGAAGACAAAAATAGAACTCGCCAATGTAATTGGCCAACTCTTTTCAGAGACCATTTCAGCATGGATTGAGGCCGGATCGCCACCACCACAAAAAGGGAAATTCCCGCTTCCTAATGACGGACTCGCCAAATTAGTTTTTGCTAAAAATTCACCCGCAAATTTCCCGCTTACGGAGCTTGCCAATTATCTCGACCCTAACGCGAAAACCGAGATCCAAAATCTTGATAAAGAACTTGTAAAACTTAATAACCATCCGCCCAACGGACTTGCTCGGGCCATGGTGATTCAAGACAAAAGCAAAATCAAACCAACACGTGTGATGATTCGCGGCAATCCACACCGACAAGGTGAAGTCGCCCCTCGCCGGTTTGTCGCTGTTTTGAGCCCACTTGAAAATGGAGAAATCAAAAGACAACCATTCAAAAACAAAAGTGGCCGACTGGAATTGGCTAACAGAATCGCAAGTCCCAACAATCCGTTAACAGCTCGCGTCTTTGTAAATCGCGTGTGGATGCACCACTTCTCCAAACCCTTGGTGAGCACACCCAGTGATTTTGGAATTCGCTGTCCGCCCCCCGTTCAAAGCGAATTGCTCGATTTCCTCGCTTTAGAATTCATGAATAACAACTGGTCCATTAAACAACTCCACAAGACCATCATGACCTCAGACACTTACTGTCAGGCCAGCAAGAACCGCGCGCCATCCGTTGAAGTTGATCCGGAAAACAGACTTCTCTGGAAAATGAATCGCCGACGTTTAGAGTTTGAATCGCTTCGCGACTCAATGCTCGCTGTATCCCAACAGCTTGATGCTCGAATGCACGGGAAACCCGAAAAATTATTTGAAGCCAATCAAAGTCGAAGAAAGACGATCTACGGGGAAATTGATCGCCAAAACTTACCTGGTATTTATCGTGTTTTTGATTTACCGAATCCCGATCAAAGCGCTGCAAAACGAACCCGCACTACGGTTCCACAGCAGTCATTATTTATGATCAACTCGCCCTTCGTTGCTGCACAAGCAAATCACATAATGAAAGAGCTGGTCAGCAACAACGAACGGCAACTCGATCAAATCAAACAACTCTATCGCACCCTGTTTCAACGCGAACCGACTCCGCTGGAAATTGAGATCGGCTCTCAATACATCAAATCCGCGGAACTCTCTCACAAGCCCGACAACCTCGCGCCGTTGGCGAGATACGCACAAGTATTACTTTGCACCAACGAGTTTGAATTCATCGATTGAGGTAAGATAATGAGCCGGCAAAACAGGAAAAAACTCTAATGCAACGTGAGAACACGAACGACGGCTCGCTCAACCGGCGCAGCTTGTTGAAGCGATGCGGCACGGGCCTGGCCGCCTTTGGGCTTGCTGGACTCCTGCGCGATGACCGCATGCTGCATGCCTCAACAGCGAATCCTGACGAAGCCCTCAATCCACTGCTCTCAAAACCGCCACACTTCCCCGGAAAAGCCAAACGCGTCATTCATCTCTTCATGAACGGGGGGCCATCCCATGTTGATACGTTTGATTACAAACCTGAATTGCAAAAACGAGATGGTCAGGAACTTCCATTCACCCTAAAGACCGAGCGAAAAACTGGCGTCGCACTCGCCTCTCCATTCAAATTTAAACAGTATGGAGAATCGGGAATCCATGTCAGCGAACTGTTTCGCCATACCGCTCAACACATTGACGATATTGCTGTTATTAACTCAATGCATGCCGATGTCCCAAATCACGAACCGTCTCTCTTATTGATGAATTGCGGCGAGTCGCGACTGGTTCGCCCCAGTGTCGGTTCCTGGATTACCTACGGACTGGGAACTGAAAATCAAAACCTACCGGGCTACATTGCTCTTTGCCCCGGTGGCTACCCAATTAAAGATACACAAAACTGGCAGTCGGCATTTCTGCCGGGCGTATTTCAGGGAACTCACGTCGATACAAAACATAAGTCGATCGAAAAGCTTATCGAACATGTTACCAACGCAAAATTAACCCGAGACCAACAACGTCAACAGCTTAACACTCTAAATCGCTTGAATCAGATTCACCGCGAACAGACTGGAACCGACTCCGCACTCGAAGCGAGGATTCAATCGTACGAACTGGCCTTTCGAATGCAAATGGAAGCGACAGACGTTTTTGATGTTTCTCGAGAACCACAACATGTCCTCGATGCCTATGGAAAAGGGGTCAATGCCCGACAGCTTCTCATTGCGCGAAGATTGGTTGAACGCGGAGTGCGCTACGTCCAAGTCTGGCATGGAGACGGACAGCCTTGGGATAATCACGATGATCTTGAGGTCAATCACCGGCGACTCGCCGGAGAGTGTGATCAGGGAATTGGAGCCCTGCTAGGTGATCTAAAACAACGGGGGTTACTCGATGAAACACTCGTTATTTGGGGAGGAGAATTTGGCCGCACACCCGTCGTTGAAATGCCCACGCCGGGATCCAATGCTGGCAAAATCAACGGCCGCGATCACAATCACCATGGATTCACGGTCTGGATGGCAGGCGGAGGTGTCAAAGGTGGACAAACTTACGGTGCCACCGACGAGTTTGGATTTAAAGCAACCGAAAACCCGGTTCATGTCCACGACCTCCATGCCACAATGCTCCAACTTCTTGGCTTCAACCACAAACAACTTACCTACCGATACGCAGGACGGGACTTTCGCTTGACAGACGTCCACGGAAACGTCATTCGCGATTTGATTGAAAGTTAGTTCAATTCAACCGTAGTTACGCTAGCATTTGCCAACCTAGCTCTCGCAACATCCAATCTCACTCACCTTAAACCCGTCGATTGGCCTCTTGAGACAGTTGCCGACTCTCTGCTGCGAGATTCATCTTTGAGATATCGCGGGCGCAGCTTAGAATTTTGCTTACTTGTAAACCAAGTCTCTCCCTGCATTTACGACCACGCAATGAGCGAGCGCACATGACGGCAAGGAAGCCCAATGTCTCAAACTGATCAAATTGAAGATGTATTTGAAACCACGCAGGAAAGCCAACCTCCGCGCAGACGGAGATGGAAATGGCTTTTCCTGTCCTTCATTGCCATCGTTTTAATTTTCCCGAATCTCCTCGGCTGGATTGGTTTGCAGCAAACAGCAATTGATTTTGCTTTAAAAGACTTCCAGGGAAAGATCTCGGTCGAACAGGCAGCCTTTGGCTGGATACAGCCGATCGAGCTACACAATGTGACCGCGGTCGATGACGAGGGAAATCTGCTCTTCAAGACGACTGAAATCACCTCGTCTAAACCTCTGTACTCATTCCTCTTTTCAGACGACATGGGGATGTTTGAAGTTCGCGAGCCTACCGTTCACCTAACACTACGGCCCGACGGCAGCAACCTCGAGGACGCACTATCGCAGTACCTCCCCATTTCCAAACAACCAAAGTCTCCGCAACCAGAAGACCCGAACAAACTCGCACAAATTCCGATCAGCACCAAGCTCTTTCTTAATATCATCGATGGGCAAGTGATTATTTCAACGACCTACTCAAACGAGGAGTGGCAGGTCGATGATTTAAATGTCATCACCCAATTGAACTGCGAGACAGCCCCCTTGGTCATCGATGCCAAATGCCAGGTCACACCATTTGAGCTGGACGACCAAGGCAACCCACAAATGCTCGCACCGGGAGCGTTGGCTTTTAGTTCGCAGGTAGACGCTGGTCAAAAAGCACTGACTTTTGACTCCATCGACCTGTCACTTAATACGCGAACGTTGCCAATTTCGATTACCGGCCCAATTCTAGAACGAATTTTTGGTCCCACAGCAACGGTGGGTACGCTGAGTGGAAAAATTGCTGCGACCTACCTCGCGTCGCAACAATCTCTCAATCTAGCCGTTCAACAAATTGACATTCGCGACTTCGGATTTGCATCACCAAACTTAATCGGAACCGACCAACTCTCGGCGAACAGCATCACAGCTCAAGGAGAGTTATTGCTCTCGCCCTCAACAGTGGCAGGCCAGCAATTCAAAATCCAAAGTGATCTTGGAACCATTCGAGCCAATGGAACCCTTTCCGTTCAACAACTAAATCAACTCACGCAAACTGGCCAACTTCCAAGTGAGCCGTTTGAGTTAGACGGAACAATCGACTTGGCTAAAACGCTCCAGATGCTACCTGCTACTCTTCAGCTTCACGATGATTTGATCGTCAATTCTGGAAAGCTTACGTTTCAGGCCGGGAGTCAATTCGAGAATAATATCAAGCGTATGGTCGTCAACATGGACGCCACTAATTTAAGTGCGAGACGGGGCAAGCAAGCCTTTACGTGGGCAAAACCACTCCGACTGGTTGGAACCATCGAAGAATCAAAAAATGGTCTAGCCATCAATAACATACTTTGCACCACTGATTTTCTTACGATTCAAGGGAGTGCTGACACCAAGACCGGAGCTTTCACCGCCAATGGCAATCTTGAAAATTTAACCCAGCGACTGGAACAATTCATTGATCTAAAAGGATGGAAATTTACTGGCTCGCTTGCTGGTAAATTTGGTTGGCAATTTGAGGAAACCTCTAGTCAAACCTCCGCCAACGCCGAAACAAATTCAGTGTTGATCAATGGTGAATTCAATATCGCACAGCCCTCAATTTCAGGGCCGGACATGCCGGTTTGGCAACACAGTGCCTTGGACATTACCGCTTCCACTGCCTTGCAGCCCCATTCCGTCAAAGCAATTGGGCTGGACCGCACCAACCTTGAGTTGCGATCCGGAAAAGAAACATTTGCCATCGAACTGGCAGAACCCTGCAACGACCTGTTTCAACAAAAAGTCTGGAAAGCGAATTGCCAGATGACCGGCCCCGTTGCCAGTTGGCTCACAGAATTGAACGGCTTTGTTGACTTGGGCAACGTGCAGGCTGCCGGAGAATTGGGGATGACCTGTAATGCAACGATTGACAGTGAAAAAATTCAACTCGACAACATCGACTATCACATAGACGATCTATTTTTCAATGGTTTCGGTTTAAAAATAAACGAACCTCAAACCGCTGGAAGTGGATTACTGACTTACCAAATTGCGACTGGAGATATTGCGATCGACACAGCTACGGTTTCTAACAAAACCGTAGCCGCAGAGAGCAAGGACATTCGAATTTCATTCCCGGGCTATTGGCAGATCGAAGGAAGCGTTGGGTTTCGCGGTGATGTGAATCGCATTGCACATTGGCTCGAACTCTCACCGACCAACGATAGTATCTTTTGGTATGGGGGACTCGAGGGGACCGCACTTTTAGGTTCCAACGAAAATGGGATAGGATGTCGAGTCAATTCAACCATCACGGATCTGGCTCTGTACCGGCAGGTAGAGGTCACAATCAACCAAGCTCAAACAGCAGCCAATGGACAAATACTGCCAGCAGGGCAAGTTCAACGGCAATGGCAAGAAGTCTGGCAGGACTCAAAGGTTGACTTAATGGGCGACATTTCTCTCGCAACAAATTTTGATGCGATCGGATTCCAAAATGCCAAACTTGAATCCGCAAGTCTCTATGCAACCTTAGATGGTGCCATCCGTGATCTCGGAAATACCATGCAGGCCGATCTTGCCGGCACATGGAAACCTGGTTGGGAGAAAATAAACCAAGCGTTTCAATCCAATTTTGGCGGCCTCTTCCAATTGTCTGGAAACAATCTTGATCAGTATGCCATCCAAGGGCCCATCTTCGAACCAGTAAATACAACATCAGGGCAATCAAGCCAGTTGTCTTCTAATCTTCAAGCAACGGCAAATCTCAACTGGGACACAGGCATGCTTTTGGGGATCCCAGTCGGTGCCAGCAAATTAGATTTCGCGCTTCAACAAAAAATTGCTGACCTGAGAACCGCCGGAATCCCGTTTGCCCGAGGTTCCATTCAATTAAATCCAAAAGTAGATCTACGCGGTGAAGAACCAATCATTCGAATGACACCTACCCGGGTAATCGACAACGTCGCCCTTGATTCCGAAACAGCTCATCAATGGCTTAGCTATATCGCCCCTTTGATGGCCGACACCACCTCGGCTGAAGGAAATTTCACAGTCGACATCGGATCAGCGGCGATTCCCGCATTTAACCCATTGGATATGGAGCTTTCCGGAACGATCCATCTTTCTGATCTGCAAGTTGGCGCAAGCCCCATGACGAGGCAGCTTATCGGCACCATTAAACAACTCCAAAATTTATTAAAGCCAAATTCAATCGACTCAAACGCAACCGATTGGATTCGAATGAGTTCTCAGTCAGTCCCGTTCGTCGTTAAAGATGAACGTATCTATCATGAAACGATGACCATTCAACACAAAGACCTTGTTTTTCAAACCAAGGGAAGTGTCGGATTCGATCAAACACTCGACATGATCGCCGAAATCCAAATTGCAGACGACTGGATCGAAGGAAAACCACTTCTTGTTGGTCTCCGTGGACGCTCTATCTCGATTCCCGTTCGTGGAACCGTTTCCAAACCCTTGTTAGATAAAAATGTAATCAAACGCTTTTCAGAAAATTTGGTTAACAAAGCAACCGGTGGATTGCTGAACGATAAAATCCAACGTGAACGCGACAAACTATTTGGCAAACTTGGAGAAGGATTAGGAATTCAACCTGCCAATCAACCCGGCGTCAACAATGGAACAAATTCCCCAACGAACTTCGACCCCAATCAGATCGAAGAGAAAATCCAAGGAGAATTGATAAAAGGGATCGGGAATTTGTTTGGCAAGTAATCCTTTCCAACAAGACATCCGGACTACCATTTTTCCTTTACTCGCTCTCATTTTATTTTTTGACGGAACCGTACTTCCTGGCAATCATTTAAACTAAATCGGTAATTCCCCGACGTTGGCGATCACTCCGTTCACTCTTTCCCCGCAGAGGCAAATGTGAAATTACACTTCCTTGGCACGACGGGATACCACCCTAACAACCAGCGGCAAACTGCGTGTCTGATGCTTCCTGAGCTGGGCATCATTTTTGATGCAGGCACCGGGATATTTCGCGCCCGAGATCTCATCCAGACTGACACGCTGGATATTTTCCTGACTCATATCCATTTGGATCACTGCGTGGGACTGACTTTCCTCTATGACGTTCTTTACCAAAAAGAAATGAAGCGAGTAACCGTCCATCTCGCTGAAGACAAAATTGAATCGATTGAGAAACACCTTTTCAGTGAGTCGCTCTTTCCCGTCAAACCAAATTTTGATTTCCAGCCGCTTTCCGATCGTCCAGTGACACTCAGTGACGGGTCTCAACTGAACGCGATCCCATTGGACCACCCCGGCGGCGCCCACGGTTTTCGAATTAACTGGCCAGACCGATCTTGCGCCTACATCACCGACACCACCGCGTCGGTGGATGCAGATTACGTCGGAGCCATTGGAAACGTAAACACACTAATTCACGAGTGCTACTTCCCCGACGGCTGGGAGCCAAAGGCGAAACTAACAGGGCACAGTTGCCTGACTCCGGTCGCAGAAGTGGCCGCGACCGCTAACGCAGATCGTCTTTTTCTCGTGCACGTCAACCCGCTGGATGAGTCACCTCAACCCCTCGATCTCGAATCCGTCAGCGAGATCTTTACACCGATTACCATCGCGGAAGATCATATGACAATTGAGGTCTAGTAGCGCAGCTTATTTGCGCACGTCACCCTTCATGCTTGGGCAAAAAACTTGTCCCGCGTTTACTGAGCTATCCGGGATCAAGCGTCTGCCTACTCAGCCATCAAGCGCTCAACGGCTATGGCTCCGCTTTCGATACAGGCAGGGATTCCAACGCCACGATAGCTATTTCCGGCCAATTCTAAGCCTTGATGATTTGCCGTTAATCCTTCAATTCCATCGACTAAATCTCGATGACCTAAATGATACTGCGGCATGCAATTCCGCCAACGAATGACACGTGTCAAACCCGGCTCACCTTGAAATCCAACCGTCCTTTGCAATTCTTCGATTGCCATTTCAATCAGTTTTTCATCATCCAATTCAACCAGCTCGCGACGCAGCGCACCGCCAACAAAACAACGAACCAAGACCTTTCCGTCAGGGGCGCGGCCTTCAAATTTATTGCTGCCAAAACTGGTTGCGATTACGTCTCGATTAAGTACCGACGGAACAATTATTCCATATCCCGAAAAATCTTGACCCAGCTGATCGCGATCGATGCCTAAAATAACGACCGCAGAACTGGCAGCCTCTATTTTCCCCAACTCTTTCGCAAGCTCGTCATCGACCGACTGAAGTAAACGACCGCTGATTTTCGCCGATGTGGCCAGCACTAATCGCTCTGTCTCTATTTCCTGACCAGGCTTGGAATCGGAACCAACCGTTGTGACCTGCCAACCTGACGTGACTTTTGCTACCGACTCTACGTTCGAATGGTTTTGAAAATCTACTTTTGGCAATGACTCCATGATCCAGCGAACCAATTCGCTAATCCCTTGCTTGGGTGCGCGAAACATTCCATATCTCGCTCCGCTGGCCTCCCTTTGGATTGCTTTTTCCTTCGCAACTCGTCCCGCTTGAATCAAACTGCCGTGTTGTTTTTCCATCGCGACAAACCTTGCCATTGTCGCTTGCATACTAAGCTTTTCAGGATCGGCAGTGTAAATCCCACCCACCAGCGGCTGGATCAAAGTCTCATAAACTTCTCGACCAAATCGACGCGTAGCAAATGAAATTAGGCTTTCATCCTGAGTCCAGTCACTGGGAGCGATCTGTTCTTCCGCCTGAAATCGATCTTTTGCAGCCGCTGATAGTAATGGCGTTGCCAATATCGAGTCCAAGTCACTCGGCAGCATCAAGGACAGCCCACGAGGAACTGGATGAATGGTGTCATCGGTTGCGACGTAGGCTCGATCCTCTATTGGGATTGTCTGCAACAACCCGTCGGTTTTACCAAGATGTTCGCAAATCTGAATTGCCGACTTCGGATCTGTCGTAAACATGTCCGCACTATGCTCGATCAAATAACCTTCGGCGGACTCCGTCTGCAGCACTCCGCCCCAAAGCCCATTAGATTCAAGGACTGTAATTTGAGCCTCAGGCATTGCCCGTTGCGCAAAGAATGCGGCCGAAAGTCCAGTGATCCCGCCACCAACAATGGTTAGTTTTTTTGATTTCATAATTATTTAAAACGAGTCGCGGCAAAATGAACCGGGGAGATGTGAGGGGTTTCGCCCAACATCAATTCCTTGAGTAGTTGGCCTGTTCCAGTTGCCATACTTAATCCAAGCATGTTGTGGCCTGCCGCGATCCAGACATTATTCATTGCGGGACTTCGATCAATAATTGGCTTCCCATCCCATGTCATCGGTCGCCAACCAAACCACTCCTCTTCGATTGGGTCGCAAAAGGGTTCGTGAAGATATTTTGCTGCGGCGGATTTCAACAACTCCATACGTCGCGGCGGAATCGAGGTGTCGTACCCCGTAAATTCCATTGTTGATCCAATCCGATATTTCGACTGCATCGGAGTGATCGCGACATGACTATCCTCAAAAATAATTGGTATCTTTGGCATCAGTTTGGGCTTTGGCATCGTCAACGAATAACCTTTGCCCGGCTCGATCGGTATCGACATTCCTAAATGATGATTCAAAAATGGAGTCATGGCGCCGGTCGCCACCACAAAATGCTCCGCTTCCAATTCACGTCCGTTGGACAAAACCGCCTTCGCGGCGTTCTGTTCTCTTTCAAATTGCTGAACTGGAAAATCTTCAAGAATCGAAACCCCTAAATCCAGCATTTTTTCGCGCATTTGGGACAACAACTTATCCGGTCTCAAATGGCAATCTCCTTCGTAGTGCCACCCGCCTCCGAACCCTGACTTAATAGCCGGTTCTAATGTCGTCAACTGCTGGCCATCATAGGGTGTCGCAGCCACCCCGAAATTTTGCCGTATCAGCCCATCCATTTCGCCAAAATGACGAAATGATTCTTCGTCATCAAAAACAAATAGAAGTCCTTTTTCCTGCCACTCACAATCAATATTTTCATCTGCAATCAACTGTTGATACAAATGTTTGGAAGATTGCAGGAGTTCATGTCTGCCGATGCCGGCGGCCATCATATCCCGATGATTGCAACGTAGTGAGAAGTTCCAAAACCACTTCACAAAGTTCAATTCAAAGCGCGGCTTCACCGCAAACGGTGAATTTGATTTCAACATCGCTTTGAGCGTTTTTAAGATTGCACCGGGTTGGCAGAGCGGGAACACATGGCTCGGGGAAATGTATCCGCAATTACCATGCGAGCAAGCCGCACCAAATTTATCACGATCCACAATCGTAACTTGGCAACCCGCTTTTATCAGATTCCAAGCACACATGGTGCCAATGACGCCACCGCCAATGACGACAACACGATCACCCTGACCAGCTTTCATGAGGTTATCCCCATCCTAAATGGATCATCCGAGTCGAGAATTAAATCCGCCTCTCCGCAAATATAGGCTTCTCCCTCAATCGTCGGAATAATACTCTCAGATTCTTCATCGTTTCTAAAGGAACCCGAAAATACCGTTCCGAGAATTCCTTCCTGATGCCAAATCTCCCCGGGCGACAATAACCCATCGGCAGCGAGGCAGGCGAGCTTTGCGCTGGTGCCCGTTCCACACGGAGACCGGTCGTAGGCTCCCCCTGGACAGAGAACAAAATTCCGACTGTGGTTGATGGGGTTCAGCGGTTGAGTGAATAATTCGACATGGTCAATCGGCCCGTCACTACCACCAATCCCCTCGATCTCAAGTGTCTTCATGATTTGCTGGGTAACTCTCGTCAGGTGCGCTGCGTTAGAAACACACAATTCTTCTTGTGAGTTTTTCACCAGAAAAAACCAATTCCCGCCCCAGGCAATATCGCCAATCACCTCGCCGTAATCCGGCACATCGATGGTGACGTCACGATGGAGGCGGTAGCTCGCTACATTTTCAACTGCGACTCGGCGATTTCCCGTAAAACGAGCCGTCACCATTCCGACCGGCGTTCCAATTCGGTGTACGCCCTCTTCTACAATCCCTAGATGCTTAAGAGTTGCCATCAGCCCAATCGTGCCGTGACCGCACATTCCTAGATAGCCAGCGTTATTAAAGAAAATAATATCTGTAGTACAGGCAGGATCTTGAGCCTGAATTAACAGCCCACCCACCCATACGTCTGATCCCCGTGGTTCATTGACGACCGCACTGCGAATCCCGTCGAATTGATCCCGAAAAACAGCCACCTGTTCGGCCAGCGTTCCACCACCGAGATCAGGACCTCCCGAGACGATAATCCGCGTCGGTTCACCACCGGTGTGCGAGTCGATAACTTTAATTCGTTGTAGCATAGGAACCAGCAGATTCTGGGCTTGGGACGGCAGTGACGGTTTCAGTAGCCGACGGAGAATGTTATTTTATTCTATTCGTGAACATCCGCTGCGGGGAGATCCTCATTGGTTGGATTCCCAATTACTTGAGAAGTGGTCTTTAAAACTAAACCGCCCACTCCGGCTCCGCAGTCCTCATTTCCTAAAACGTTCTATAATTTTTACCAACTTGAGATATATCATGGCGACACACCAAGTTTTAATTGCCGGACAATGGCGAGATTCCGATGCCACACAGACATTTCAAGCAAGCGATCCTCGGGCCGCAACCTTAATTCCAGAAGACTACCCAGTCAGCAGTTGGGCTGAATGTGAAGCCGCCCTCGATGCCGCCGGGTCCGCCTATAACCAGCTTCGAGATATGCCCGGCGAAAAAATCGCCGCCTTCCTCGAGGCTTATGCCACTCGGATCGACGCGCGATCCGAAGAAATCCGAACCACCGCTGCTCAGGAGACAGCACTCCCTGCTGAAACGCGATTGGTTGGAGAACTTGCCCGAACGACTGGCCAATTACGCGCCGCCGCCGCGGCAACCCGTTCGTCAGCCTGGCAAATGCCGATCATTGATTCCGCAAACAACATCCGATCCTGCTTCGGCCCCCTCGGTCCAGTTGCCGTCTTTGGCCCTAATAATTTTCCACTCGCGTTTGGCAGCATTTCCGGCGGAGATTTCGCCGCAGCAATTGCGGCGGGCAATCCGGTCATTGGAAAAGCCAACTCGATGCATCCCGGCACGACCCGCCTGCTCGCCGAAGAAGCACAACTCGCCGCTGAAGAAACGGGAATGCCCGCCGGCACAGTCCAGTTGATCTACCGCACCTCGCATGCAGACGGTGAAAAACTAGCACGAGATCCGCGGCTTGCTGCAATTGGATACACCGGCAGCCGAAATGCCGGCTTGGTCTTAAAGCAAGCAGCCGATTCGGTTGGCAAGCCGATCTACCTTGAGCTATCGTCCGTCAATCCGATCGTCATTTTACCCGGCGCGCTCAAGGAACGGGGAAATGAAATCGCCAGCGAATTAACAGGAAGCTGTTTAATGGGATCAGGGCAATTTTGCACCAACCCCGGACTTATCATTGTCCAAAATGACGACGATGGAAAACAGTTTATCGAAACAGTTGCCACCCAATTCAGCGAGCAACCCGTCGGCACTCTGTTTTCCCTTTCTGGACAGGATGGCCTACAGTCGGCGATCGATACCCTCACGTCCGCTGGGGCAACGCTAGTCTGCGGAGGAACAACTGGAGGAGGCGAAGGTTACTCTTTCAGCAACACGGTATTGAAAGTCGAAGGACAGCAATTCCTCTCTCACGCTGAGCAACTCCAAACCGAAGCGTTCGGTGGTTCCACACTGATTGTTGTCAGCGATTCGATCGAACAGACCAAAGCAATCATCGAAGCACTCGAAGGAAATTTGACAGGCTGCATCTACTCTGCCAACGACTCCACCGACGATGGGCATTACGACCAAATCGCTCCTGAACTTCGCCAGCGAGTCGGACGACTTTTGAACGACCAGATGCCTACAGGGGTCGCAGTCTCAGCAGCAATGAATCACGGCGGTCCGTTCCCAGCGACCGGGCACCCCGGATTTACTGCCGTCGGAATGCCAGGATCAATTACGCGTTTTGCAATGTTGCAGTGCTTTGATCACGTTCGGGCTCACCGTCTTCCCGCCATCCTTCAGGATACTAATCCCAATCAGGCTTGGCGGTTGATTGACGGTCAATGGTCTCAAGACGATGTAGTGGTCGCACCGGCAGAATAACCGTTGTTCCAGCAACGCCACGATTTTAAAAATCAGGTGGAACTGAATCGCTCGGGCGGACAGCCAAGCAAACCAGACAATTCTTGTTCTGAATTTAGCCTTGGAATGTCCGGCCCGGCCAATTCCCCCACCAGCTCTTGAATAACCGATACTGGGATTCGATAAAATTCTTCTGACTCGGACTTAGATAATCGGATTCGTTGAAGTGATGTTCGTATTCCAATTCACCATTAAGTACCAACAGGTATTTATAGAACAGGACTAAATCTGGACCTTCGTCGTAGGTCGACAGCACGAACAGGGCATCATTGAGCTCTTGAGCCAAACGTCTTGCCTCCACGCTACCTGCGGCCGCATGTTCGCAAAGCAAAACAAAGTGCAAAACAACTTCCGGGATAGCGTTTCCAATTCCCGTGATCGCGCCAACGGCACCACAATTCACATAGCCGTGAAAAACCTGAGTATCGACACCAACCATCAACTTCAACGCTTCGTCGGCGCCTGTAATGTGTTCGGCGGCATAACTTAAAGACGGGCCTCCGCCAAATTCCTTAAAACCAACGAGGTTGCTAAACTCCCGACGCAAATCGAAAAACAAATCTGCTTTGGTCTCAAAACCATAGTAGGGACTATTGTAGATTACGGCGGGAACCTCAGGCGCTGCTGCGAGAATTGCCGCAAAATGATTTCGCTGGGCAGTCGGCGACGTTCCCCGCGAGAGCACTCTCGGAATAACCATCAACCCACTCGCGCCGACCGATGCCGCGTGGGCAGTGTGGTCTACGGCAGAACGAGTGTTCATGGCGCCTGTCCCAACCACGACAGGAACCCCTGCTTCGCAAAGTCTCGCTACGCCGGTTTTTCGCTGGTCATCCGTCAACAAAGGCCAATCGCCCATCGAACCGCAGTAAACAACACCTTGCATGCCGGCAGTCATCATTTGCTGCCCCTTGCTAACCAAAGCATCAAAATCAGGCTGACGATCAACCCCGCAGGGTGTCATCAATGCAGGAATACAGCCGCTGAAAATTTGTGTGTCCATCGAAAAACGCCAGAAGTAGTTGAAGAAAAAGCCAGTTCAGATTGTATCTCAGGAAAACCAAGTCACAAAGGATAGAGCCGCGGACAAAAATTAAACACCGAAGAACGCAGCCTAGCCCTGTTTGCCTGCAACCTCTTCTCCAGAATCAACTCTCAATTCAAATCTTAAAGAAGCATTCGTAAATGATAATGAAAGCGGCAAGAGCAAGCAGAAACCATGCAAAAATGCGTTTCAGCCTCTCGCCGTCAAACCTCTGGGACCACCACGAACCAATCACGACTCCCGCAATCATCAAAATTGAAAATTGAATCAAAAATTGATAATCCATTTCATTGCCTATCCGAATTAAATCGCCACCGAAAAACCCGACGAATGATTTAAAAGCCACGATGGATAAACTGGTGCCCACGACTGTCCGCATTGGTAGCCCGAAAAATATCACCAACAGTGGGACGATCAACACACCACCACCAGCGCCTGTGAACCCGGGAACCACACCAATCAGCAACCCGCCGGCAGCCAATGAGGTGTAATAAGCAAATGACTTTTTGGCTTTCAGATCCGTTTTTTGTTTGACTGGCTTGCCAATGAACCCAAGCAATGTTGCGGATGAGAGAAAAATAAGACTGGCAAAAATGGACAAAACGAAGATCTTTTTGGACA
This sequence comes from Mariniblastus sp., assembly GCA_029251085.1. GTDB lineage: Bacteria > Planctomycetota > Planctomycetia > Pirellulales > Pirellulaceae > Mariniblastus. The sequence goes on along the minus strand of JAQXDZ010000020.1, from coordinate 52,564 downwards.
CCACCAACGTGCCGATCGTAAACAACTGGTCCGGAACGACGTCGAACAACCACAGCCGCACAATTAGATTTCCAGTCGCCACGGGAATTCCCAACGCAATAACGGTCGGGAAATCGATGACTTTTTGCCTGACCCGCGGCACTACCCCCACCAAGGCAGTGACGCCAACAAGAATCGTTGTATAGGCTGTGGCAAATTTGAGATCAAAATGCAGCAGGTAAAGCATTGCCGGCAGCAGCAGCGAGCCGCCACCACCAAACATTCCCATGACGATGCCGACCAGCATCCCCACAAAATAGCCGAGAATTGTTTCAATCATTACCGTCCTGCCATTTATATTCCGCGCCGCCAGCGTTATTCGAGCGAGATCATGTTAATCCCATCGGAATTTAAATCGCTTCTGTTGATTAGATTTGCTCCAGTCTAACCCGTTCGATCGCTTTCGCACAACGTCGCATATCCTGCCCGCTGGCCGATCTCCAGACCTCAGATTGATCCAGCTCAACTCGAAATTGACTGGAAAATCGCGTCCAAGAACGTTACGCTATCTAATAGCCTGAGGAGATCGAATGACGCAGCCTGGTTCACGCCCTCTCCCCAACTGCCTCCACCAATGGCCAAGGCGATAAATGACACACCAAACACTCGTTTTCTAATTTCAATCGATTGCCCAAAACTCAATCGACCGGCTCAAATATCAAAAACTCCATGAAATACCCTGCTTTAATTGAATTAAACATCAAAACTGCCTTGGTAGCCGTGTTGGCCGTTTCTTTCGCGTTGGCATCGGCCACAACGGCGGAATCCCAAACCAAAGAACGCCGGTACTTTCTGGGGAAAGATTCTCAACGTGTCGCGGGAACGCCCCAGGGAACCGTTACGGAATACCAATGGCTCGACAGTAAAATCTACCCGGGAACCAAGCGACGATATTATGTATACGTCCCGGCACAATACGATGCGAGCAAATCCGCGGCGTTAATGGTGTTTCAAGACGGCCATGCCTACATGAACGAAAATGGCGAGTACCGGGCCCCGATTATTTTTGACAACCTGATTCATCGCCAAGAACTACCCGTCATGATTGGCGTATTTATTGACCCCGGTCACCTAAAAGACGAGTTACCGGAAAAACGAGGCTGGAACCCAAAGCCTGAAAATCGAAGTGTCGAATACGACTCGCTCGGCGATACCTACTCGAAGTTCGTCCTCGAAGAAATCCTTCCCGAGGTTGAAAAAAATTACAACATCACAAAAGACCCCTTGGGGCGTGGTATCTCTGGTGCAAGCAGTGGAGGCATTTGCGCGTTTACGGTGGCGTGGGAACGGCCTGACCAGTTCAGTAAAGTTCTCAGCCACATTGGAAGCTTCACCAATATTCGCGGTGGCGATCGCTATCCGGGACTCATCCGGGCAACCGATACCAAAATGGTCATTTCGGCTCCGGTAACCACTGAATCTGCGGAAGATTCAACCACTGAATCTGCAGAAGACGCTGACACCACGGAAGAATCCACCACCAGCGAGGATACTAACCCGCAACCATTACGCATTTATCTGCAAGACGGCAGCAACGATCTGGACAATGAGTTCGGCAACTGGCCACTGGCTAACCAACAGATGTTTGCCGCACTTAAATTCAAAAACTACGACGTTAAATTTGACTTCGGAGAGGGAGGCCATAACGGCAAACACGCCGGTTCAATTTTCCCAGACGCACTGCGCTGGCTGTGGCGCGATTACCCGGGCGTCACACCAAAAATGTCAATCATGCCAGGCCAGCAAACCGCAGCGTGGGCCGTTAAATGGTGGATGCCTAGACACGAGGCTAAATTAGCTCAACGAAAAGCCATGGAAAATGTGGACTTGCTAATGATTGGTGACTCAATCACCCACGCCTGGGAAGATAAAGGACTCGAAACGTGGAACAAATATTACGCCGATCGAAATGCCCTCAATCTTGGATTCAGTGGAGATCGCACGGAACATGTCATTTGGCGTTTTCAAAATGGAGCGATCGACGACATCTCCCCGAAACTCGCAGTCATCATGATCGGCACCAACAATACGGGGCACCGCAAAGAAAACCCGCGACACACAGCACTGGGAATCAAAAGAATCATTGACGAAGTAAAACTGCGACTCCCCTCAACCAAAATTCTACTTCTAGATATCTTTCCGCGGGGAGCCGACAAAGAAAACGAATTCCGAAAAATTAATTCGGAGGTCAATGAGCTCATTAAAAATTATGCAGATGATGATTCCGAAGTCTTCTTTCTCAGCATCGGTGACAAGTTCCTTCAAGAAGACGGAACACTTTCAAAATCAATCATGCCGGACTTGCTTCATCCCAACAGTGAAGGTTATCAAATCTGGGCAGAGGCGATGGAGCCGACCATCCAAAAACTACTCAGCACCGATGGCAAATAGTATCGACTACGGAAAACCACGCCCAACCATTGTCGCACCGTAAAATGGCAATGAACAAACTTTACTCAACTTGTATCGACTGCGATGTAATCGCAGTTAGTTAAAACGATTTAAACCATGGTAAACCAAGCTATGAAGTTCCTTAATTACCTATTTATTTTCGCTCTGATGACCGCGTTCCACTTGGGCAGCCCCAGCGAGTCACAAGCTAAAGCATTTGCCAATGAGGGCGAGAAGCCAGCAAACCAAGAGTACTACGAACTTCGAATTTATAAAATTTTCGATTATGAAAAACAGCAAATTGCCGAAAACTATCTCAAAAACGCGCTCGTACCAGCACTCAATCGGATGGGAGTTGACCGAGTCGGAGTCTTCAGCAACCTCGGTGACGAGAACGATCACTCGCTTTTCATGCTCATCCCATTTTCTTCCATCGACCAGTTCACCAACATGAACCAAGCTCTCGCTGAAGATTCAGATTACCAAGCCAAAGCGGCTGACTATTTCACAAGAAACAAGAAATCTGCGGTGTACGAACGAATCGAAAGTCGATTCATGAAAGCCTTTAAAGGGATTCCTGCTCTGGAGATTCCCGCATACTCCGCCGACAAAAAAGACCGCCTGTTCGAACTTCGACTCTACGAAAGCCACACAGAAGACCACGCCCGGCGAAAGGTAAAAATGTTTAATGAAGGGGAGATCGATATCATGCGGGATGTCAAACTTGCACCAATTTTCTTTGGCGAAACACTCATTGGCCCCGATGTCCCCAACTTGGTTTACATGCTTTCGGGAACCGATGAAGAATCGCATGGACAACACTGGAAGGATTTCCTTGCCCACCCAGAATGGATTCGGATTAAGGAAATTGAAGAATACAAAGGCACCGTCTCAGCGATCAAAAAATGGATGCTCAAGCCAACCGCATACTCCCAATTGTAAGGTCAGTTGCAAGCTCAACTGGCTTACCGCAACGACCTCGTCTTTAAATTTTTCCAATTTGCAATCTTCAAACCAGTGTAGCGCATCAAGTCTTAACATGAACAATAACACATTTGAAGTTACCGAGTTTTCAGAAGCGGGCGAAACACTTAGCACGAAATCAGTCGAGCGGGCAAGCCTGGAAGGCCCGCACGTAGATTATTTTTCTAATAAATTCACCCATCTGTCGGGCGATCTCGAACTGCCTTTAGAGGACCGCCTACCGGGTGACGACGAGGCATTGGAGTATCGAATTGGTTCGGACCGAAATGGAGCCTACGTACTCTATTACTTCCACGACGAAGTGATCTTTGCCTCTTTAATTCTCAGTGGTACGGATCATGAAACTGAGACCGAATTGATGCAGGTTTTCAAGTTTCTGTTACTCGACACAGACGACCTCGACGAACCGACGGAAGAAGAAATTGACGCGGTTCTGTCATCCGAGGAGTTCGATTTCTCCCAGACTGAAATTCGACCCGCGGTATTCGAAGTTCAATTAACAGGTCCGGAAGATGGGGAAACCCCACTCGAATATGTGAGAGAAATGAATCGTGCCTTGAGTGCCGCGTTCTTCAAAATAGACCGAGCTAACTAGCATTCTGATCAATAAATTCCTTGATCAGAGTTCGCGGGATGATGTAAGACCGCGTACGACTGAATCGCGAAATGTTCACGCCCAAAAAGTTACCATCGATATCGAACACAGGGCCTCCACATTGCTCGGGTCGTAGATCGGCATCGTGTGACACGACGCGGCTGAACCCGTCGCGACGGACGCTTTTGCCACCATCAAAATCATCAGCAATGTGCCGTGATTCCTTAGCGGGCCGCTTTCCAAGTATCACTTCTTTGGTTATTTCCTCGCCATCCCGGCGAACGGTCACATCAATTCGATTGTTAACATCTTGATTCGAGAGAAAGCGAAATACATCGTTTCGCTGGCGAACCGATTTGTCATCAAGTTTCAGAACGACGTCCCCAGCCTGGAGACCTGCCTTTTTCGCAGCGCCGTCTTGAACCTCTTCAAAAACAACTTTGTTGTCTCGGCTGCCAATAACAACTCCTAAATAACCACCACTTGCTCGGGTTCGCGGAACAGCAAAGAAATTAGAACCCCAGGTGCTAATACTGCCGTCACCCTTTGCATCGGGCATCAATAACAAACGACCGGGTTGTTCTGCCAAATCACCCTTAATTCGACTCAAGTCAATTCCACCCACATCTCGGAAATCAACCTGCAACAAAACTAAATCGTTCTTGGGATCTCGAGCGACCACTTCGGCGGCAAGGCTACTGCCGTTGCTTAGTTGCACTCTCGGTTCCGTTCCAACAAGCGTACTTTTACTGATTAAATTGCCTCGGCCTTTTCGGAAGATTCGCGTGCCCCAGACAGTCTGAGACTGCTCATCTAGTCGACTCTTAATCACGACCTGTGCGTTATCCAACTTCGCTTCGAGCGACTTAAAAACCTTAGAAAAGTCACGTAATTCGGGAAAAGTTTTTGGCTTTTCCAGAACCTCCTCTTTGGTGAGGTTCAACTTAATTAACTTGCGTTTCTGGTTGCGAAGAACGGAAAACTCGACTTTGCTTTCACCTGAGTTTCGCAATGAAACCATTTTATAATAAATCGAATTTGATGAGTTTACTTTTCTGCCTGAAATCGCCTGAACAACATCGTTGACCTTCAATCCAGAAGCTTGCGCTAAACCACCATCAACAATCTTAACGACTTTGACACCATTCGATTCACTTTCTCCGCGGAAGCCAAGCTTGGGCAGACTGGGCCAGCCATTGATCTCGAAAAACTTAGGAGTTTTTAGCTGTTCCCAATATTGTTTAAAAGAGTTAATGGGAACGTCGTAATTTTGCTTGGTGTCTTTGCGAATGTTACTGTGAATTCCGATGACTCGCCCATTAATATCAACTAGCGGACCTCCCGAATCTCCCGGTTCCATCACAGCCGTTGTTTCAATCATCCCCTGGTTCGGCGTCACTGGCCGAGTGACGTAACCAAACCGAATTACTGAACCCCGATCTTTGACGTAAGTCCCTGGAAAGCTAATGCTGATGCAGGGTTGATTGATAAGTAGCGAATTAGAATCTCCGAGTTCGGCAACGGGCAAACGTGATGGATTCTCAATCTTCAACATCGCCATGTCGACTCGCTCGTTTGCGCCGAGCCCTTTTGCCCGAAGCTCACGCCCATCGGCTAACAAAACTTTGTATCGGCGATTTGGTTTCACCGCGTGGCCAGCAGATAGCACAATTCCGTCAGAGCTGACAATCACACCGCTAAAAACCATTCCACCATCGTTGATGGCGACCGACGCTGGCACAACCTTTTCGACAGCGGTCATGATTTGGGACTGAAGGTCGTCGACATTCAGATCTTCGATGGCAAAGCAAGAAGTCGCCGAAACCCAGGAAATAGCAAAAACCAGTAATAGATTCTTACTCAAAACAAATCTTGAAAGCGGCATTGGTTTCGCCTTTTCTGAACGCCTATTCGATCGTGTGTGACTGCTGAAAAAATAGCCCATCTTGCGGTGGGAATCAAATCTTTTCCCTCAGTCGTTTTCGGGTAACCGCAAACCGTCCACTTCAATACACACAAAGCCGTCAACCGACACACGGTTCGCAGGAAAAACACGTAATATTGAGGGATTCAAAGCGAATCACACGACACCTCCAAAGACGATTGGATTGCAAGCAATTCCTGTTCTCGCGCTGCATAGCCCTCAAAATTGTAAAAGCTTGACCAACTGCCGCCGGATGAATGAACTGTAAACCGAAACTGGCACACAAACCTGCAGGCCAGTTAAACCTCGCCAGTTAAACCTCGCCAATTAAACCTAACCCAGTTAGCGCTCGCCCAAACAATACAGCCATTCCTGGCGGGCTCCCCCGCTGTCCACCGCGACCCTCGTATAAAGCCTTCCCCCACAAACCACTTGAGAGGCAAACGCTTCATCGCCTAACTGATTTCGCGCGATTTCCTGATAGCCCTCAGACTTCGCCTCAATGACGACGGTCTCACCATTCTCAGCTGTAAAGTATAAGTTTCGACCGACGAGGACGGGTGAAGCACTGACGGCGACACGGCGTTTACTGAATTTTTGTTTCCACATTTCATTACCGTCGGCTGCACGCCAACAATACAAAACACCGTTGTCAGCATGAGCGAACACAAAGCCCCCGAAGGCGAGCATTGATTGTTCATAAACTTTGGCCGGATTATCCCAAAGCTTTTCACCATTGCGAGCATCAATTCCGATGGTTTGCCCTCCCGGAAATCCACCACTGGCAAATACCCGATTCTCATCCCAAACCATCGTGCCGCAAGTCACTCCCCAATTAGCTTTTGTTGTCCAAATGGAATCGCCCGTCTCCGGGTCGTAACTCGCCACTTTTCCGCCACCACTAATAAGTAGTTGCCGCCGTCCAGCCACCTCAGCGACAACCGGCGTGGAGTAACTACTAACACCAGCTCGGTCAATTCGCCAAACCTCATCACCGGTTTTGGTGTCATACGCAACGATCGCAGATTTAACCTTATTCTCATTGGTTACGATCACACGGGCACCATCAACAATTGGCGTAGATCCATAACCAAAAGGGTAGGACGGAGAGTAAACTCCCACGTCTTTTTTCCAGAGCACCTGTCCGTCAAAATCGAGCGCAATTAAGTGAACATTATTGTGGTGACTAAATACCGCAAACAAACTTTTGCCATCGGTTGCTATCGTCGATGTCGCATGTGTATTTTTGGGATGCAATCGTTTGGGCCACCCCCCTCGATTGACCTCGGTCGTCCAAAGTGTTTTTCCGTCTTTTTGGTCAAAACAAATCACCGATTGCGTTTGATCTTTTTGCTCTGCCGTTGTTAGAAAAATTTTCCCGTCGATGATCAACGGTGAGGCATGTCCGCGCCCAGGCACTTTGGTTTTCCAAATAACATTTTCATCACTTCCCCACTCCAGCGGTGCAGCCTTGGATTCCGCAATCCCGTTGCCGCTTGGTCCTCGCCAACGCGACCAGTCATTCTGAGCACTAACCTCATGACAAATAGATAAAATCGAACCTAGACAAAAAAGAAAAACGGTAAATTTCGAAAGCATTAAAAACTCAAATCGGAAATACAATAGATGAATCAATAGAGATCGCAGCGATTTACAACAAACCTGAAGTTTACAATAAACCGAAAACGAATTTCGTTGAAGGTTTACCTTAATGCCTTTGCAAGGCTCGACCTAGTACCGAGACGAATGCCGCAAAGTAACTCGCAGCCTCTCTATTCCAGTAGCTCAGCACTCCAATACGCATCGCTGATGAATTTCGCCCAACTTTGATAACCAGTTGTGTGCTGCGAGTAAATTGGATTCCAGTTGGGCTGTTTGGGCGTATTTAATAGTTTCAAACCTGCTTTCTCAAGAGACCGATCCGCTTTATTCTGATTGCAGGGCACACAAGCAAGCACGCAATTTTCCCAATTCGATCCCCCTCCATGAGACCTCGGAATAACGTGATCGATGGTCAACTCACCCCCTTTGGGTCGACGACCACAGTACTGACAGGTCATCCGGTCTCGCTTAAAGAGATTTCTACGACTGAAGGCGACAGTTGTGGAAGGAAGGCGATTGAAATCTGCCAGTGTAATCACTTCGGGAACGCGAATCCGTCGTGAAACTGTTCGCACAAATTCTTGCCCGTCTTCCGCATCCGCCCGAGACCAATCTTCCCAGTCGTAAAGTTGATAGTCGACGGGATCGACCACTCGCGCTGCCCCGCTCCAAACCATCACAAGAGCGCGGGCTACTGTCGCGACATTGACCGGTTGCCAACTTCGATTTAGAACCAAAGTCGGCCGCTGGAGAACCTCTGAAACCATTTCGTCGACTCCTTGCATTTCTGTGATCAAGGCAGCTGGAACTCCCGACGCGAAATACCATCGGCAAAAAGATGAGTGAGGTACACGCGCCGGCTGAATCAATTATGGCGAAAAAAAATGCATTTGCACACCTAAATGCCTTTTACGAAAAAATTGACAGGCATGGACCTCATGAAAACCGCCTAACAGAGGTCGAATAATTGCAAAAAAAACTCAAAATTACGCCATATCCTCCGAGTATTTCTCGAGATCGCCTCAGCATGCGTTCCTGAAAAATTCAATAGTTCCATGAACGGTAAGAGGTTTCACGCTTGTCGCAAAAGTAAAACCTTCTGATCCCGCGTGTCGCTTAAAAGAGCAAGAGAGATTCAGTCAGAGGCTCCCCTGCGCCTTCTCGCATTTCTACTGGCGCGTTATGTTATTAGCTCCAGCAGTGTAGTAAAAATCAATGCGAATCAATTGATCAACGCCGGATTCGCTACCCAACAGCTCCACTGACTAACACGAAAAAATTGGAGCATGCAATGTCAGCTAAATTGCTGGACGGAAAAGGAATTTCAAAAGAAATTCAAAAAGAAACCAAAGTGAAGGTAGAACAGTTCATTGCGGATCACGGCGAGTCCCCAGTACTTGCTGCGGTTCTCGTTGGCGATGATCCTGCCAGCCAGGTTTACGTTCGAAACAAGGAACGCGCGTGTGCCCGGGCCGGTATCGAAAGCCAGCTTCACCGTCTTCCAGCTACCAGCACCACCGAAGATATTCTCGCGAAAGTGGTTGAGCTCAACGAAGACTCCCAGGTCAACGGAATCCTTGTCCAGCTTCCATTGCCCGATCAAGCAGACAGTCGCGTGATTCTCGATGCCATCGATCCTCAAAAAGACGTTGATGCTTTTCACCCCCACAACGTTGGTCTGATCTCGCAAGGTCGGCCCCAGTTTCTCCCTTGCACGCCCCACGGCATCGTGCAAATGCTCAAACGTTGCGGCATTGAAACCACAGGCAAGTCTGTCTGCGTCATTGGCCGGAGTGACATTGTTGGAAAACCAATGGCGATGATGTTGGGGCAAAAAGATTCAGATCTCGGCCCTGAAATGGCCAACGCCACCGTCACGCTTTGTCACAGTCGTACTCAAAATCTCGCCTCGATAACACAACAAGCCGACATTCTCATCGCTGCCATTGGACGGCCAAATTTTGTGACACCCGACATGATCAAGCCGGGGGCTGTTGTCGTTGATGTCGGTATTAACCGAACCGAGCAAGGATTAGTGGGCGATGTAGACTTCGATTCAGGGAAAGAGGTCGCAGGATTTATTACCCCCGTGCCCGGTGGAGTTGGACCACTCACCGTCACAATGCTCCTTGAAAATACATTAATGGCTGCGATCATTCAAATTAAGTCGATTGCTTGAGTAGCGTAATTGCAACCAAGGCGCCACGCTTCCGATTAAAAGACCGACGGTCAAGATAATTTCATGACGATCAACTATTCGAAACATGCTTGTCTCGGCGAACTTCACGGCAATTCGACTGGCTTGATCTTTTGCCAACGTTGGCTGGAAAATAAATAATGAACACCATACTATCCAATCCCTGGCTTCGCCCTTTTGCAATCTCATTGCTCGCTTTTTCGTTTTTGCTAATTTCTGGATGTAGCGGCTGCCTAGATTCCGAAAAGACAATCGCTCAAAAAAAAGCTGAGGAAAAGAAAAAGCCCAAAGAACCATTTGAGACCAACACCCCAATTCTATTACCCGGCCAATTTCCTATCCCTCTCGACAAATTAAAAGAAAAACGAAAACAGGAAAAGAAGGAACAAGAAGACCCACTCGGACAAATGCTTAGCAGCATGAACGAGAGTGGAACACGTTTCAATCGAATTAAATCCGGGCATTGGTACACCACGAATTTTCAGGCAGTCGCCAACAACAGTAATTTTGGGGGCGACCTCGAAGCATCCGGTCTCGGCCCCGGCAACAAACCAGCCAACATTCCTGGCACCAATTATTTTTTAACGACAAGCCGCCCCGCGTCATTGCCGAAGGGAGAGTTGAAAAATCTCGAGACGAGTGTCTACATTCCCATTCGTGATCGCGCAACAACTGCAACTGTCAAATTCTCACTGAGGCGGTCTTCCAGTGGCATTACCCCCGTAATGCAAAACCAACCTATAAAATTGATGGGAGGGTTTCAGTATCATATCGTCCTGCTTAGCAGTCGCCCCGACAGTTTCTCTTTCATTAACCGATCCGACAGCATTCGATTGAATGGGCAACAACAAGATGGTTCCAACTTGGAACCTTTCTATTTCGTCGTACCGTCGGTCAGTGGTTATCCCTCGCCACTCCCCAAACACTCACTCAACTGGACGACAATTGCCTATCTAATCTGGGATGACTTGGACCCCAACGAAATGGCTCAAGAACACCAGGAAGCTCTTTTAGATTGGCTTCATTTCGGGGGACAACTTATTCTTAGCGGCCCCGACTGCTTGGCCAAACTCCAAACCAGTTTTCTCGCCGATTATCTTCCAGCAACGTTTGAAAGCACAAAAAATATAACTAACTCTGACATTACCGAACTCAATCAAAACTGGTCGCTTCCCCCGAAAGCTAATAAAGGGAATCCACGGAACCTTGTCATCTCCAATAAGTCTCCCTTACTCGGAGTCACCCTTACCCCTCACCCAGACGCCAACTTTATCACCGGCGCAGGTAAAATCGCCATCGAAAGACGCGTTGGCCGCGGTCGGATTGCAATCACATCCTTTTCGCTCAACGATCAACTGATTCGTAGCTGGGGCAGTTTCTCTAGCTTCTTAAACGGAGCCCTCTTGCGAATGCCAGCACGGCGTTTTGCCGAAAATGACGCATCCACTGCCGTATTTAACTGGATCGATTACGGATCCACCTCCTACGATCCTTTGATCCGCAGCACTCTTCGCTATCTTTCCCGAGATCTCTCGGCAACCGGCACGCAAAGCGTTCCATATTCCACATTGGACGAACTCAGCGCAACTAAATCTGACATTCCAGCGCCGAATTTCGACATTCGCCCCATGGATACAGTGAATGAACTAGCGATCCGAAAAAGCGATGAAAATCTATATTTTGGTGGCTATCAAGACGCTGAGTATTCCGGCGTTGCAGGATGGAGTGACTACGGAGCCATCTCCAGTGCAGCTCGTGAAACGCTAAAACAAACGGCGGGCATCTCACCCCCGTCTTCCGGCTTTGTTTTAAAAATGCTGGCGATTTATCTCTTTATCTTAGTCCCTTTGAACTGGCTTTTCTTTCGGATCATTAGAAAAGTGGAATACGCCTGGATCGCTGTCCCAATTATCGCACTGGTTGCCGCTTTTACTGTCGTCAAGCTTGCATCGCTAGACATTGGTTTTGCAAGAAGCAACACCCAAATCAGCCTACTAGAAGTTCATGCTGACTATCCCCGGGCGCACATGGCGGAATACTCCGCACTCTACACCTCACTCTCTACACGATACACCGCTGAGCTCGACAATCGCTCGGCTCAGTCACTGCCTTTCTCGATCTCGGACTTGGAAAACCAAAAATTTCAGTCTGCCGAAACTCTAAGTGAAGTTACCCTGCGCCGCACCGTTGAGGACGAGCTCAAAGGGTTTCAAATCCAATCGAACTCTACCGGCTTGTTGCACACCGAGGCGATGGTCAATTTGGGCGGCGTTATCTCCTTTTCCAACAATCCCGAAACGGAACAACCCACCCTTTCCAACTCGACGTTGATGACGATTGAAAATGCAGCCGTCATCGGCCGTGACAAAAATGGCAAACTACAGTTTGCTCCTTTCGATTCAATTGGAACTGGAGAGGAAGTTACTTTGAAATTTCAACCCTGTGAAACAGTCGATTCTATTTGGCAACCCGACTCCGAATTTACTAGCTTATTGGCTACGGCAGAGTCCATCTGGGAGACCAACTTGAACGAATTGGATCAGGCGGACATTGACACTATCAGCAAATTCCCCGAAATCAAAAAGATCAAAGGAACCATCAGGCAGCTGCTGTTAGCAAAGAGCGGAGGCAGCGTGGACGGCGATGAAATCAAATCCACGAAGAACGCTTTCATTACTGAATACGCAAAAATTAATTCCACTGGCTCATCCAAATTAACTCTCGACTTAATGAGACAAACTATCCTTCGAAATTTAGCAATAGACAACAATGAATATCGCTTGATTGGAATCAGCAAAGGCCATCCTGGAAATACGGTTTTCAGTCCAGCCGCAACGCAAACCGTCAAACGCTCTCTGGTGGTAGCTCATCTCCAGCGCGGTGAATTACCAATCGCCAAAAGAGACTTAAACTCAATCAACGATTTTAAAATCACCTCAAATCTTGATCAGGTAGAATAGACCAAGCCATCCTGCAACAGCAGCAAGTTCACTTTTTTAAATTGCAAACAGAAAAAACACACCATGATTGAATTACGTGGATTTGGAAAAGACTACGGTGACTTCACTGCCGTCGACTCACTTGATTTGACAATCGCCGAAGGTGAAATGTTTGGCTTTATCGGACCTAATGGTGCCGGGAAAAGTACAAGCATCCGTTTTCTCGCGACCCTGCTGCGCGCCTCTAGAGGTGATGGCACCATCAACGGGTACAGCGTATCAGAGGATCCCATGAACGTGCGGCGCAGTGTTGGGTACATGCCCGATGCGTTTGGTGTTTATGACGGAATGAAGGTCTGGGAGTTTCTCGATTTCTTTGCCGTTGCCTACAAGATTGGTCGGACGCAGAGAAAACGGGTGATCAAGGATGTGCTCGACCTGCTCGATCTTACCTATAAACGTGATGACTTCGTCAACGGACTCTCGCGAGGTATGAAACAACGATTGTGCCTTGCAAAGACCCTCGTTCATGACCCTCCCGTCTTGATCCTCGATGAACCCGCGAGTGGACTTGACCCCCGCGCCCGGATTGAAGTGAAAGCTCTCTTGAAAGAGCTGAGACGCATGGGAAAAACTATCCTCATCTCCAGTCACATTCTTACTGAGTTAGCTGACTGTTGTACTTCGATCGGAATTATCGAAAGAGGAAAGTTATTAATGCACGGCCCAATCGATGAGGTTTATAAGAGAATTCGAGGAAATCAGGTTATCGAAGCGAGGTTTGGAGAAAACCTCGAAACAGGATTGTCCATTGTCCGCAGCAATCCCGAAGTGCGAGACATCCAAGTCGATGGCTCTAAATTGATCATTGAATTCACCAGTGCTGATCACAATCCTGCAGAGTTGCTTAAGTCACTCATCAAGCATGAAGTTGAAGTTATCAATTTCGGGCAGAAGGATCCTAATCTCGAAGACGTCTTTATGATGGTCACCAAAGGATTGGTTTCCTAGGGTTCAACTCTAACTAATCCAACAAGATTGAATTTGGCCCAGAATCCATTCCACCGCCAGACTCCCATTGGCGGCGTATTTCGCGGAGCCCGTAACAACACAAATCATACCGATCGCTAAGACGTTCGAGTAACGTGGATGGTGGTGACTCAGCGACCGGTGCTTCCATTTCACTGGCAATGCGATAAGACCGTTTACCAAAAGCACAATAGGTCTCAAACCGACCCGATGAATCTGAATCGCCATCCCGCAATGCTTCGGGGTAAAGGCCTGCCCAGAACAAAGTGAAATCGCCAATATGCAAGTGCACCTCCCGCCTTGCACTCCCCAAACGCTCCGACGCCTCAGCCGCCATTTCATGAACGCTCATGATTGGTCTTCCGGTAACGCTACGAATCCGATGGATCGTATCGCTACGAGTTGAGCGAATTAAAAGCTCGGTGAGGTAGTCAATCAACAACGGATCGACGACGCCTAATTGCGAATGAAATGTATGCTCGGCTAAGCCGGCAAAATATCGCTGAATTGCCGATCTTGGCTCAGGTGAATTCTCTGACTGCTCTGGCATCTTGAACCTCCGTTCAAATCGATAAATCGAATCAGCCGCCGCAGTAACTGTAGTACCGAAGCGGATTGAGGGTCAAGGCTTTTTATGCAAGCACTCAAAGGAAAAAATAACACCCATTAGCTAGGTGGGCCGTAGCGAACGTGAGGATTAATCAGCAATTCACCGCATAAGACTGACGTCGGCCTTGATTGCCGTGACAGGACACTTTTTTTAACAGGGAAAACGAACGCTCGAGATTCTAGAGAAACATCAGTCGTTAATCGCCGACAACATCCCTTGAGCGAACCCACCCACGTCGTCCATGACATCCTGATTTTTGGATGGATCGTTGGTCGCCGCAGCAATCCGACGGACGATCGCAGAACCAACAATTAAACCGTCTGCGACCGGTTTAAGGACTTCGACGTGCTCCAGTTTGCTAATCCCAAAGCCAACACAAATTGGTAAATCGGTAACCGACTTCAACCATTTTAGATTGTCTGCCAAATCAGCAGGAAGCTCGGTACGTTCACCGGTGATTCCCGTAATCGAAACGTAGTAGATGAACCCGGTTGTCTGCTCGGCGATTTGCACAGCTCGGTCACGCGGGGTGGTCGGCGTGATTAACTGAATGAGACTGAAGTCGAGGGCTTTACACTTTGCCGCCAACTCATCCGATTCATCGACTGGCATGTCAGGCACAATCGCTCCGGAAATTCCTGCAGCAATTGCCTGTTGAAGATATTCGTCAATTCCCATTCGGTAAATAATTGCGTAACTCACCATCGTGACGACCGGCATCGTAATCTCTGACGTCACTTCGGAGGCCATCGCAAAGATACCGCTAAGCTTCGTTCCCCCCTGAAGCGAGCGAGTGTACGAGTCTTGAATGACTGGGCCGTCAGCAATGGGATCGCTGTAGGGGATACCCAGTTCAGCTAGGTGGCACCCCTCCGCATCCAATCGCTTAAGAATTGCCGCAGTAAAATCTAAGCTAGGATCTCCGGCAGTTACGAACGGCATGAACGCTTTTTTGCCCTCCGATTTTAACCGCTGAAAAAGTTTGTCGATCGCCGACATAGATAGTTCCTGTATTGTGCTGTTACGTTGAAGTTATGAAAAAGCTCAAGAGCCTTGTTTAGGTCTGACGAGCCGCCGCTTCATTTTTTAAACGCTGGATCTCGCCAGCATCTTTATCACCGCGTCCTGAGAGACAGATGACTACCACCTCATCTTTTCCACGCTCTTTCGCAACTTCCATTCCTTTGGCAATCGCATGGGAGGTTTCCAATGCCGGCAAAATACCTTCATTGCGAGCCACCAGATCGAAAGCTGCGAGAGCTTCATCATCTCGGCAACTGCGATACTCAACGCGTCCAGTCGATTTCCAATGACTATGCTCGGGGCCGACTCCTGGATAATCGAGACCGGCCGAAGCGGAGTGAACATCGTCCGTCTGCCCGTCTTCATCCTGCAATACGTAACTGAAACTTCCATGCAAGACGCCTGGCTTACCAAAGGTCAAACTGGAGGCATGACGACCTGGTTGATCACTTTCTCCTCCAGCTTCGACACCGACCAGCGGAACATCCGTTTCGGCAACAAACGGATAGAACATCCCCGCCGCGTTACTGCCTCCGCCCACACAAGCAACTACCGCATCTGGTAACCGCCCGAACCGCTCTTGCGATTGCTGAATTGTCTCTCGGCCAATCACCGCCTGATAGTCTCGTACAATCAAGGGAAAGGGATGGGGGCCAACGACCGAGCCCAAAATGTAATGTGTATCCGCGACAGAGCTCATCCAATCCCGCATCGCCTGGTTGACCGCGTCGCGAAGTGTCCGCGATCCAGTGGTCACGGGGCAGATCTCAGCCCCGAGCATTTTCATGCTTTGAACATTGGGCTGTTGCCGGCGGATATCCTCCTCGCCCATGTAGATAACACAGGGTATCCCAAAATGTGCACAGGCCGTGGCCGTCGCCACTCCGTGCTGGCCAGCACCAGTCTCCGCAATGACTCTTTTTTTTCCCATTCGAATCGTCAGTAAAGCCTGACCGAGGGTACTGTTAATTTTGTGAGCACCCGTATGATTCAAATCCTCTCGCTTAAACCAAATCTGCGCTCCACCGCAATGCTCAGTTAGTCGCTTGGCGAAGTAGAGCGGGGAAGGGCGGCCTACAAAATCGCGAAGCAAGACGTCCAACTCTGCCTGAAACGCCGGATCTTTTTGGGATTGATAATACTCAGTTTCGAGCTGATCGAGTGCGGCAATGAGTGTCTCGGGAACAAACCGTCCACCAAATTCTCCAAAACGCCCCTTCTCATCGGGCAGACTGGCATCGGGACTCGGTTTCGGTAAAAAATGACTGGTCATGGGTTATCGTTTAAATCAAACTAAGAAAAAAATGTCACGGCTGAAAACATCCAGTTGCCAGATTGTTTCCGCCATTATCCTGATTGTAACCGGTTATCGTTTCTCGTCATAACCTTTGTCGGTATAAAGAGGCAGGGCTATAAATTCAGCCAAAGCTAATTCCTAATTACCCCAAAACCCTCACGACCAGAAACCATCCGGCCCATCGCCGCCGATCGTAAATACAGCCAATTACACCCTCGCTTGAGAGTTTAGCCCCCATGCCCGAACTGCCTGAAGTTGAAACGATGCGACGAGGCGTCCTTGGAATCGTCGGGGCGACGATTGTCAAAGCAGCACGAACTCCATGCTCCAAACGTCCAATCGTCATCAAGCCCAGAATCGACCATCTAAATAAGCGAATCCAGGGCAAAACGATCGCCAGTGTTGATCGCCTCGGTAAACGTGTTGTCATCCGACTCGACTCAAACGACCGACTTATTTTCGAACCACGAATGACCGGTTTGGTATTAATCGCCGATCCACCTACACAGGAACATTTAAGATTTTCTCTGCAACTTAAAAAATGTCCTATCAAACACGTACTTTTTTGGGATCGACGTGGACTTGGCAACGTCACTCTTCTGTCACCAAGTGAATATGAGACGAAATTGACCGATGGAAAACTCGGCCCGGATGCGTTGGCAATCTCTGCCACCGAATTTCCCAAACGATTTCAAGGCACTCAGCGGGAAATCAAGGTTGCCATGCTGGATCAAAAAATTGTACTCGGCATAGGCAATCTTTATGCCGCCGAAATCTTACACCTCGCCGGAGTACATCCGCAAACGCGATGTGATCAGATAACGGCCAAGAGATGGCAACTCATCTATCAAAGGATGATCGAGGTCTTTGAGCTGGCAATCGAATACGAAGGCTCAACACTTTCCGATGGCACTTACCGAAACGCCATCAATGGAGAAGGAAGTTACCAAAACGAACACCGGGTCTACGATCGCGAAGGCCAGGCTTGCCCGCGATGTAAGGACGCGAAAGTCCTCCGAATCGTGCAAGCCCAGCGGGCAACTTTTTTCTGCAAACGCTGCCAGACCAAGCGATAACCAAAATGCCGTTCTGGGTTCAACCTAAAATTAAGTACCCGTCGTCGCATTGATCTGCGAAACCGCACCGGAAATACCTCTCGCCAGTTGGACAGGCGACTTCTGTTTTTCCATGGGGAACATCAATGTAAAGCAAGTCCCTTTTCCAAGACTGCTCTCAACACGAATCTTTCCACCGTGTGCTTCGATGATATTTTTGCAAGTGGATAAACCAACGCCGGTTCCACCTTTACCGGTTTCGTCCGGTCCCGACTTCGTTGAGTAAAACGGATCAAATATCTTCCGCAATTTTTCCTGTGAGATTCCAGGACCGTAATCTCTCACGCTCAAATCAACAGTGTTGTTCTGGAGATTCTTCTTCAACTTGATCACCAGTTGACCACCCTCGCTCATCGCCTGACGGGCATTGATCAACAGGTTCATCAACACCTGCTGAACTTGATTCCCAATGGCGGAAATTTCCGGGATGTCTTTGTCGATATCAATATCGACTGAGATGCGATACTTTTGCATCTCTCGCTCTAGCAACACCATCGACTCATCGATCAACTTGCTCACATCGGTCAGTTCGAAATGCTCGCTGCGGTTTCGCGCCATCCCAAGTACAGCATTGGTAATCTTGGCCGCCCGCATTCCGGCGTTGTTGATCTTATCGAACGCCTTGTCTCGGGTCTGCTTGTCATCGTGACGCATGCCCATTTTGGCGTAATTGATGATCGTCATGAGAACATTGTTAAACTCATGAGTTGTGGTACTCACGAGTTCGCCAAGTGCTGTCATTCTCTGAGACTGGTCGAGTTGCTTTTTCAACGCATCGATTTCATTTCGAAGGCGTTGAATTTCGTTTTGCTGCCCGTCGCTCACAAGCGATCCCTCCATGGTCGTTATAATTTAGGCATTCCGCACCGATGCGAACATCAACCCGGTCCACGCAGGCTTCCTGCCTTGCCTCTTTGCCAAAAACTACGAGAACTACTTAAAACCATCGTTTTTAACCGCGATTCGCCGCTTTTCCCATAGATACTGCTATCGTCCGATTAGTGTGGGCGGCTAAACCTCGAGTCTCTATAATCGGGTTGGGTAAGAGGCGTTTTTTCTACGCTTAGAAATCATCGCCCCCACATTGCATCGAGGCGTTCAAAATCGCCCCACCTTACCCTCAACAACGTCAAGGAATGACGGTTTGCCCAAGACAAGGAATGTCGATGAGTACCATTCAAGAATTTGATCAATTAGTTGCGATTGCCGAAACGCTTGGCTATCGCATCCGCTACGACTACTTCGGAGGCACCGGCGGTGGTGTCTGTGAGTTTGCAGGCACAAAATGGCTATTTCTCGACCTTGCACTCACATGCAATGAACAGCTCGAACAACTCCGAATCACGCTAGCCAATGAGCCACTTCTTTCCACGCTCAATCTTGATGATTCAATTCGAAACGGAATATCCAAGCGAGTCGCTTAATTTTCCCAATCGAAACTTTCCCAATCGAAACTTTGCAACCCTGAAAACACTGAATTTAATGGTGATACCAACACCGAAGGAATTGGTGCCAACGACTCGGATTATCTCCACTGGTGCCGATTGAGGCATCCGCGGATCCCTCTTCCCAGCGACTCCAAATATTGGGAAGCACAACCGTTTCCATGCTGACGATTTTGATTTCGTTATCCGCGATCCACTGGTTCGCCGCTCGAACCGCCGCCTCGAATGTCTCGTGTTTACCTGGGTTTAAAAAACCGGGCGCAACAATTTCTTTGGGGACAAAATCTTTATATTTCAACATCGCAAATCCCTCTCACTATTTTTGACAATAAAGCTTTTGCGTCTCGATATATTTCTCTACGGCGCGGGGAGCAAGATAACGAATACTCTGTTGATTCGATACCTTGTCTCGGATTTGCCGACTTTGAATATCAATCAATGGACTGACAATTGATTGGTTGCAAAAGGATTCATATCGCTGCGGGTCTACATATTTTTGGAACACCGATAGGTCGATCTGTTTAGCACCCGGACGATTCACCACTAGCGGCGTCGCGAGCTGACAGATCTCACTCGGTTCCCGCCAAGTATCAAAACTGTCCAGCGAGTCTGCACCGAGCAACAAGAATAATTCATCATCGGCATGCAGTTCACGAATTGCTTTCAGCGTATCCACGGTATAGCTGACCCCGCCACGGTCAATTTCAATGCGAGCCAACTGGAACGCAGGGTGTCCGGCAATTGCAAGTTCAATCATTTCAATCCGCTGCCGATCAGTCCCTTGAGCTCCCTGCTCTTTGTGAGGGCTCAAGGCACACGGGACAAACCAAACGGCGTCCAAGTCAGCTTGTTCTCGGCACTGTTCCGCCAATATCAAATGACCTTGATGGATTGGATCAAACGACCCTCCAAACACTCCAATACGCATACTTTTATCAACCTTTTGTTTATTAAATTCGTCTCTTGTCCTCGGAAACCTAACACAACTTTGAATTATAAACTACTAGCGTAAATTTTTGAAAATTCATAAGCTGGCCAATCTTCGGTAAGCACGAAATCCCCCCAGCGGTCAACCACTTTAAAGTAATGGCAACTACTCCCGCAAATATTCCTGTTGGAACTGGGGCGGCGTGACCCTACGTGTCAACCGAATCTGATATGTTAGTTCAATGGACCAGCAATCTCTTTTCAACGTCGAACCTCCGCCCTGGCAATTAGATGATCAGGATGACTGGCTGGCTGCCCGAATCGTATTCCCGGGGGCTCCCTACGGTCCTTACGACTATTCCATCCCAGCCGACTTGGAAAAATCTGTGCAACCGGGGGTCCGCGTGGAGGTCAATCTCGGCCGCGGCAACCGGATCATGATTGGTTACTGCATCGAGGTTATTGGCCCTTGCCACCCCGACGCCCACACAGTGAATCCTCAAAAATTAAAGCCTATTGGGAGAGTACTCGACCCCAAACCGTTAATTAACGCTCCGCTGCTAGGCCTTGCCAACTGGATTAGCGATTATTATCTCTGTCCCGTCGGTCAAGTCATTGAAACGATTGTTCCAACCGGTGTTCGCAACAAATCGGGCACCCGAGAAATGCTATTTCTTAGCGCCGCCGAAGATTTGCTGCAACGCACCAAGACAATGAAATTGTCGCAACTTCAAACCACCATTCTTAAAACACTTGTCAGCAGCGTCCAAGACTGGACACCGCGAGAGCTCGCCGAAACCGTTGGCTGCACCCAAGGCCCAATCTCAACCCTGCGAAAAAAAGGCCTGATTGTTGCGACATCTAAACGTGTTCAACAAAAAACTCATGAGATTCCACGCGAACAAAGAATGGCTGACTTAGTTCTTAATGAAGAACAAGCAAACGCACTCGACAAGATCAATCAACATATCGATTCCGACACTCATCGGACATTTCTGATGCACGGCGTAACGGGAAGCGGAAAAACAGAAGTCTATATTCGCGCTATTCAGAGAGTTGTGGAGTTCGGAAAACAAGCCATTGTGCTGGTACCTGAAATCAGCCTCACCCCCCAAACTCGCCAGCGGTTCCGAGCCCGGTTTGATCGTGTTGCGGTTTTACACTCTCATCTCACGGCCGCTCAACGCGCCTGGCACTGGCAGGAAATCGCAGCCGGCCGCGTTCAAGTAATCATTGGGGCCCGCAGTGCAATCTTTGCCCCCACACCTCGACTAGGATTAATTGTTCTCGACGAAGAGCACGACGGATCTTTTAAACAAGATAAAGCACCAAGATACCACGCTCGTGATGTTGCCGACTGGCGAGCCAGCAACGAGGGCATTCCCTTAGTGCTTGGCTCAGCAACACCATCGCTCGAATCATGGCAGCGAACGATCGAAGGCAAGTACGAAAAACTTTCTCTCGCAAAACGGGTTCTCGACTTGCCTCTTCCCGATGTTGCTACCATCGACCTTCGCGTCGATTTTGGCGGGAGAAAACGTTTTGGCCCCATCAGTCAAAAACTCCGGCAGGAAATCACGCAGGCCGTCTCTAGGGGAGGGCAAGTCATTCTGCTGCTTAATCGACGTGGATTTTCTACCCGCATCCAATGCCCCGGCTGCGGAAATGTAGAAACCTGCCCCGACTGCTCGATTCCGTTGACTCACCACGTCGATGGAAATAAGGCGGTTTGCCACTATTGTGATCATCAAATCCCCGAACCAAAAAAATGCTCGCAATGCGGAAATGACTCCATTCGGTTTTCAGGTTTGGGGACACAACGATTAGCAGCCACCGTGGCTGCGATGTTCCCAGAGATCCCGATGATGCGGATGGATACTGACACGATGCGGAAACCAGGAAGCCACGAAAAGGCACTTGCTAAATTTCGCAGCGGCGAAATCAAAATCCTTCTGGGAACCCAAATGATCGCCAAAGGACTTGATTTCCCAAACGTCACACTCGTAGGAGTCATTAACGCTGACACCGCACTGCATCTTCCCGACTTCCGCGCAGCCGAACGCACCTTCGGATTGGTGACCCAGGTCGCTGGACGTACTGGACGAGGAGAAAAAGGAGGTCGAGTGCTGGTGCAAACGTTTGATCCCGAACACAAAGCGATCCAAGCCGCGACGCGCCATGATTATCTCGGTTTCGCCGCGGAGGAATTGCCTCATCGCGACGAATTCAAATACCCACCTTTCGGGTTTCAAGCAAGAATCGTTATTCGCGGCGAATTGGAGTCAAAAGCCGAACAAATGGCAGACCACATTGCTGAACAAATTGAATTTGCATCCGAGAAATTGGGGGTCGAAGTCTCTGTTCTGGGCCCCGCTGCCGCCCCCGTTGAGAAACTCCGTGGGAAGTTTCGTTTCCATATGCTCCTTAGTTCAGAGAGTTCCGGTACTTTGCAATCGGTCGTTCAACTTGCGCAGAAAACCATCCAATCAATTAATGATGTGCAATGGATCGTCGACGTCGACCCTCAGGACATGATGTAACTGCATTCTCCAGAATACCTGAGAGCATCATGGTTCCCCACAAATCGCCCAACTTGGTGAGCCTCTGACGCTCGTAAGGACTTTCCGATCGCCCCCGTTTCGCTCTGGCTTGGTTTACGGAGCAGTCCTACAATGGATTCACGAGTAAACTCAACCAACAGAATCCTAAACTCCTATGTCCTATCGCGGTATCAAACGCGTCCTTGGCGAGTCTAACCTTGAACGGAAAATCCGTATCTGGTTCGGCATGTGCCTATTGGGTTTGATGGGGGGATCTTTTTGGCTATTAAATAAAATTACCGAAGATCAAATCTATGACAACATTCAGAAAACGGCAAAAAGTTTTAAATCGGACCATCTCCTGCGGACACACTTAAAGAATATTCAAAACATCCCTCAAGCCGAGGAGGAACTACTCGAAAAGCTCGCTGAGGATGGAGCGGGGAATATGTACACCGCTAAAACTGTCTTTTTACCAAGCAAAGTCACTCGGAATCTCATTGGCACATTCAATGAAGGTCTCTCAATACCCAAACCAGTTACAGACGAACTGGAAACCGAAACTGAGGCCAACAAAGAAGTAGAAAGCAACCAAGTAGAAAGCAACCAAGAAGAAAGCAACCGACTCCAACTGCTAACCGAGAAGGTCAAGCCGAAACAGATAAAACAGGATCAACTGGACGCGTATAAAAAGAGTGCCCCTGACGAATACGAAAAAGAGAAAAAAAAGCTCGAAGAGGATTCGAAGGTCGATGACTGGAAATCCTGGGAAGTCGACAACTTCGAAGGCGGGCAATTCGTTTATTACGCCCCGATTATATTCAATGCAGAATGCAGTGCCTGCCACTGGCTGATCACGGAAGACCCAGATATCCAACTGAAACTCGATGGCCTTCAACAACGCCTTATCGAAGATGACATTACAACGGATGACATCGATAAAATTCTCGCTGAAAAAAACAACTACGCGCCTTCCCTCTTTCTAAAAATATCGCTCGACAACAAACTAACACAGGACACTCTCATCCGGAGTCGCGCAATTCTCATCTCGGTTGCGATTGGAACCGTTGTCATCTGCGTCGCTTTTCTTTGGGCAATCGTGCGCTATGTCATTGTTAAACCTTTGGCTCACCTCCGTGACGTTACTGAGGAAGTCAGCCAAGGCAGAATGGACGTTCGCGCCGAGGTCAACACAGGAGATGAGTTTGAGGAATTGTCACGCTCTTTCAATCGTATGCTGCGCCACCTCATGGATACGCAACTGGCGCTTCAGGGTGCCAACCAGGACCTCGATAGCAAAGTCGACGAACAGGCGCAATTGAATCTGAAGCTTTATGAGATGAACCAGATTAAAAGTGAATTCCTGGCCAACATGAGCCACGAACTGCGGACGCCATTGAACAGCATCATCGGGTTTTCCGAAATCCTCGAAACGGCAAAAGGCCTAGAAGACAAACAGGTTCGCTTCGCCTCCAACATTCGAAACTCCGGACGATTACTTCTCGATTTAATCAATGACATTCTTGATTTGGCCAAGCTGGAAGCTGGCAAAATGAAAGTTAATCCAAGTGAATTCAAACTTCCTCAGCTCATCTCAGAACTTTGCGAGATGGTTGCGAATCTAGCAGAAACCAAAAACATTCAACTCACCGTTGAGGTTAGTCCTGATTTCCCGGTTGTCTTTCAGGATAAGATCAAACTTCAACAAATTTTAACCAACCTCCTTTCTAATGCGATCAAATTTACGCCTGAGGGCGGACGCATTAATGTCACTGCAGAGCAACTAGATTCCGATCCAGCGGAACTCCAAATCCACGTGAGAGACACGGGGGTGGGCATTGCAGACCCAGATCAAGCCATCATCTTTGAAAAATTCAGGCAAGGCCCCTCTGCGATTGGAAAAGACTCGCTGACCCGCGAGGTCTCTGGAACCGGACTTGGTCTTTCCATTGTAAAAGAACTCTGCATCCTTCTCGGAGGTAAAATCCAGCTAGTTTCAGAGGTTGGAAAAGGAAGCACTTTTTCCATCACGTTACCCTGGCGATTTCAGTCCGCTCCAAAAATCAACTCGGAAATCTCAGAGACGATCAACGAACTTACCAAGAGCCAACGCGTCGACTTTGCCAGAGCAAACCTCACGCCCACTCCCCAAACCGACGATATTGAAAGCCTGCAATCAAACTCCGCTTCACCTGACGCGTCCGATTAGTCTTCCAGCTATCTCTTTGGGACTTCCTTGAACCGCTAAACTTTTACAAATTGATCAACTACAATACTGCTTTTCCTGTCTCCTGCTCCGAACGATGCTCCGTGAATAACTCAGCCGCCGACACAATTGAAGTTCATTTATTTACCGATGGTGGATGCAGTGGAAATCCCGGACCTGGTGGATGGGGTTTCATTTTGAGACACCTCGCATCGGGAAAAGAACTCGAAAAATCAGGCGGCATGGCATTAACGACAAACAACCAAATGGAATTGGAAGCCGTTATTCAGGGGCTTGCCATGCTTCAACGACCTTGTCGAGTCGAATTGTTTACCGACAGTGTTTACGTTGGAAAAGGGATGACAGAATGGATGCCAAAATGGAAAGCCAACGGGTGGAAGCGGCGCGAAGGAAAAAAATTAGTACCCGTAAAGAATGAAGATTTTTGGAAACGTTTAGACCAGCAACTCGCCCGGCATAAAGTTAAGTACACCCGAGTTGCCGGACACAGCGGGCACGAAGAGAATGACCGTGTTGATGGACTTGCGGTCGCGGCCTACCAAAAATACCTTTAAACAGTCTTTCCTGTCGACGGAATCTTACAATCACGGGTCTACCCGTTTGTTGTCGAATCGAACAAAATAAGACATGGTTGATTCTGAACAAACTCCCTCTAAACCTGCGAACGCGGCTCCGATTGAAAGGCTAACTCAGTCAATCCTTTCGATTCACGGAATTGGTGTTCAGCGTGCCAAGTTGCTTGAAAAACTTGGATTGCATACCGCTGCGGATTTGTTGTTCTTTTTCCCTCGATCTTACGAAGATTTCACTGAACTTCACCAGATCACTGAACTCCAGCATGAACAGGTAGCGAATGTTGTCGGCGTCGTGGAAGATATCGACCCCGCGATCACGGGTCGCGGAAAACATATTTTGTCCGTGCTGGTCAAACAGGACAACCAATTTTTGAACGCGATTTGGTTTAATCAGTCGTTCATGGCCAAAAAATTTCAAATTGGCCAACGCGTGCTTTTGCGAGGCAAAACCAAATTAGTTTCCGGACGTTTTCAAATGTCCCACCCGAAAACAATCTGGCTAGATCCCGATCAAAATATTGAAAACGAAAAACAACTTTCTCCCATTTATCGATTAACCGAAGGAATCAACCAGCGGCAAATGCGAGAATTGATTTCCCGGACCATCGATCGCTGTGCCGGACTTATTCAGGAAGCATTTCCTGAGGACTTACGAAAGCAAGTTGAAGTCTGTGAAATTGAAACAGCGATTCGTCAAATTCACGCACCGAAAAACCACGAGCAGATGGAAAGTGCGAGATCGCGACTGGTTTATCAGGAACTTTTCATTCTTCAACTCGCTTTGGCCATTCGTCGCCATCGCATCCGAACCACCAACGTCTCGCCTCAACTTGAATTAACGCCAAAAATTCGCGCTCGAATTATCGGCAGGCTCCCTTTTACATTGACGGAAACCCAAAAAAAGGCCTTTCAAGAAATTGCCGCGGATATGGGGCAGAATTTCCCGATGAACCGACTTTTACACGGTGAAGTTGGTAGTGGAAAAACTGTCGTCGCCGTTTGCGCTATGCTGCTCGCTGTCGCCCACGGAAATCAAGCAACACTCATGGCACCTACGGAGATTCTTGCGCAGCAACATTACCAAACACTAAAAAAGCTTCTTGAAAACAGCCGCGTCCGCATGGCACTCTGGACCGGGAGCCTTAAACCAGCGGAGAGAAAAAAAATCTCGAAGCAAATTTCTGCGGGAGAAGTGGATCTTGTCATTGGCACGCAAGCGGTAGTGGCCTCTAAAATTGACTTTCATCAACTTGGTTTAGTCGTCATCGATGAACAACATAAATTCGGGGTTCGCCAGCGTGCACTATTAAAACAATCTGGCCACGACCCACACTACCTCGTCATGACGGCGACACCGATTCCAAGAACCATCTCGATGACCCTTTTTGGAGATCTTGATGTCTCGATTCTTCAGCGAACCAGTGGAGTGGGTCAAAAAGTAAACACGTATCTCGGGCTCGAAAAAAATCGCGACCAATGGTGGGATTTCTTTGGCAAAAAGCTCAAAGAAGGTCGGCAGGGATTTATCGTCGCTCCGCTGGTCAACGCTGATGATGACTCGGAATTGAGCAGTGCCGAACGAATGTTTGAAACACTTGCCAATGGACCACTCTCTGAGTTTCGACTGGACGTCCTCCATGGCAAACAGTCTACCGAGGAAAAAGACATTGCGATGCAGAATTTCGTGTCTGGGAAAACGCAAGCTATTGTGGCCACGGGTGTCGTCGAAGTTGGCATCAACGTCCCCAACGCAACGCTGATGACAATTGAGTCTGCTGAGCGATTCGGTCTCTCACAACTCCACCAGCTAAGAGGACGCGTAAGTCGCGGCACCCATCCCGCGTTTGTCTGTGCCTTTGCCACGACAAACGACCCAGAGTCAAACCAGCGACTCACTGCATTTGCCGACAACGACAACGGGTTTGAGCTCGCAGAAATCGATCTTCAAATTCGCGGGCCGGGCAACTTATTCAGCACCCAGCAAAGCGGATTCCCGCCTCTAATGATTGCCGACCTCATTCGCGATGCGGACATACTCAAAGCCGCTCAGCATGATGCTCGCCATCTAATCGAACAGGATCCTGACCTGGAAGGGAACGATTACCAGCGGCTAAGGCAGCTAGTCTTTGCGAGATACGGAAAAGCCTTGCAGCTAAGCGACGTCGGCTAAAAAAATTTCCGACTTGGCCAAAGTATGAACTCGGCCAAAGTGTGAATTGTCTGAATCGCGAATTATCCGCTACGAGACGCTATCCCGGCAAATATCGTAAGAAGAAGACCGATACCACAAAGAATAGAAAGTCCGCCAAGCACGATTCCAATCCAGGCGTGTGCCGATCCTTTGATTACCGGATTCCGCTTTCTGTCGGCCAAGCCCATAAAGCCTAAAACGATCGAAACAAACCCGAGTGGGAAAATCAGGAGTGAACCTATGCCAAGGTAATAAGCAATCAAAGCTTTGGGATTTTTGTAGGGGATTAAGCCGCCCGTCGCATCTCCCTCGCCGGACCCACTCGGTTTTGCAACGTTTTGGGGTCGACTGGTAGCACGATATGGATTCTCGGGATTTTCAGCCATAAGATCAGAACACCCAAATGAATTGCTGCTGTTGAAGAGTCGTGACTCCCTAAGGTTATCAAACCGACAGCCGTCCGTCAAAATCAGTTGGCGACAGCAATCTCCTCTCCAACCTCCCAGTTCGTGAATTCGTTTTCATCCCGAATGATTTTTCGGTAAATCGTATCTCTTTCGACGGGTTCGCGTCCGGCTTCGCGAATTAGATCCTCGAGCCGCTCAACTGACAAAAACTCAGGAGTCGTTGCACCTGCGTCATGATAGATCAACTCCTGTCGAACAGTTCCGTCGAGGTCATCGGCGCCGTAGGCCAATGCTGCCTGTGCCGTCCCAATTCCCAGCATAATCCAGTAGGCTTTCACATGGTCGATGTTGTCAAGCATCAAACGGCTTACCGCTATCGTCCTTAAGTCTTCGGTTGCAGTTGGCTTCTTAATATGATCAAGACCAGTGTTTTCCGGATGGAAGGCAAGTGGGATAAAAGTCTGGAACCCACCCGTTTCATCTTGAAGATCTCGAAGACGAATCAGGTGATCAATCCGGTGAAGTGGTTTTTCGACATGCCCGTACAGCATTGTGCAATTTGTTTTGATTCCTAGCTGATGTGCGGTTCGATGGATGTGAATCCAATTATTTCCATCCGCCTTGTGCTCACAAATCTGGTCACGAACCTCTGGATGGAAAATCTCCGCTCCGCCGCCCGGCATGCTACCCATTCCAGCGTCCTTAAGTTCCTGCAGAATCTCTGCGGTAGGACGCTTTTCAAGAAACTCAAACCAATTGATCTCAACCGCAGTCCAAGCCTTCAGATGGAGCTTTGGAAAATTCTCATGCAACAGAGCAATCATGTCCCGGTACCAGGCATACTTCCGCTGGTGATGCAGTCCACCGACAACGTGTAATTCGGTGCAACCATTATCCGTAGCCTCCTGACCTCGGGCGATGATCTTCGCATCATCCATCGCGTAGCTTTTATCGCTGCGAAGGTCTGACCGAAATGCACAGAAAACACATCGGTACACACACACATTAGTCGCATTGAGATGCGAGTTGATGTTGTAGTAGGCAGCGTTCCCGTTTTTCCGCTCCCGCACAAGGTTCGCTAGTTGCCCCAGATCATTGACCGGAATGTCGAGATCGTACATCAGCAATCCGTCATCCAACGATAATCGCTCGCCAGACTCGATTTTATCTCGGATAGGCTTTAAACGTGGATCAACAGAAAAAATCATTTCGGGTCTTTCAAGAAAAATTAATTCTCGTGAATTAAGTCGTTGTAAATCGTTGTAATTACTGGGCTTTGGCCGGTTTAGCCGCCACGCGCACTAGGAGTAGCGGGTGCAGAACACTAATCCTGATCCTCTGATCGGTTTAATCCGCCGCAGAATTTATTTTGACTATTGGAAACTGTCTATCTTAACCTGTAAATAACCGCTTTTGGTTCCTTTAAATAACCAGCAAATCAACGGCCCCTGCAGTCAACAATCCCACACTAATAATCGAATTCACATTGAAAAAAGCGACATTTACACGGTCTAAATCGTCTGGCCGCACGAGCGAGTGTTCGTAAATCAAAAGCAGGGCTACCCCCGCCAGCGTTATCCAATACAGCCACCCAAACCCCAACCGAGGCCCGCCCACAAGAAAGGTCCAGGGCAAACTGGCCAACAGACAGATCATGATCAGATGGCAGACACCAGCCAATCGCAATGCACCGCCGATTCCAAGCCTCACCGGGATGCTGTTCAAACGATGATCGCGGTCGTACTCATAGTCCTGACAAGCGTAAATCATATCGAATCCGGCAACCCAAAATAGGACTGCGAGTCCAAGAACGATCGAAGGCAGCAAATCCAGAGGGTTATCTAAAACCACAAGGCCTCGAATCGCAAGCCAGACGCAAACGGGGGAAAGCATCAATGCCAGGCCAAGCCAAAAATGTGCTAGTGACGTGAATCGCTTTGTATAGCTGTAACCGAACAGAATCCCCATCACCGGAAGCGAAACCAGAAGCGGAAGGTAATTAGGAAGAAAGAAGCAGGTTCCGACAACAAATAACAAGGTCGAAAACACGGTGAACGAGACGACTGAAGCCACTGACAATTCGCCCGCGGGTAAATGCCGACGCGCTGTTCGCGGGTTCTTCGCGTCAATCGCTTTGTCAGCCAAACGATTGAAAGCCATCGCTGCGCTGCGAGCCCCCACCATGCAAATCAGGATTCCCACAAAATGCAGCCATCGAAAACTGACGAGCCCTTCTGGATCTGGCACCGACCAAGCCATGACGGCAGCGAGCAAGGCAAACGGCAGCGCAAAAATAGTATGGCTGAACCGGATCATCTCAAGTAATTTTTTCAATTGCGGAAGCATGAAGCGGATGCCGTACTCTCGATGTTCAAACCAAAAATTGCAGATTCAAAATAAACGTTTACTCTACACCCCAGCGGCCAACTAGATCATGCTCAATGTCAAATTGGTCCAGGATACGGGCGACTATAAAATCGACCAAATCCGATACTGCTCCCGTTTCCTGATAGAAACCTGGCGATGCCGGCAAAATGGTCGCCCCTGCCGCACAGGCTGTTCGCATGTTGTCAATTTGAATTAACGACAATGGCGTTTCACGGGGGACCAAAACAAGTGGCCTGTTTTCTTTAAGATGCACGTCAGCCGCCCGCTGAATTAAATTGCGGCTCGCCGCCGTCGCGATCCCTGACATCGTCCCACCGCTGCAAGGACAAACAATCATTCCACGAGTCTTAAAAGAGCCACTGGCAATCGGCGTCATGAAGTCTTTGTAATGATGATAAACCAAAGTACCACCGGAAGCGTGACCAGGGAGAAACTGATCTATCTCGAACTGCTTCAGATCCAACGTGAGATTCAACTCATGCTGTGCCACCACCCGCGCTGAGTCGCTGATAGTCAAATGAACTTCTATTTGAGATTCCAGCAGTACCTGAAGCAACCGCTGGCCGTAGGCCAAACCGCTGGCCCCGGTGATTGCCAAAACAATTGGGGATTGACTCATTCTTCACTCGCTACTTGGTTCCGATATAAAGCGTCGCAATCCCGAAAGTCAGTGGGTAAAACTTAGCCGTCGACAGTCCGGCTTTCAACATCCGTTCGGTGAGTTGTTCGTAACAAGGAAATTCTCCGACACTATCGGGCAAATAGCTGTAGGCACTTGAATTATTGCGTGCCATCCACTGACCAATCCGGGGAAGTATATTTTTAAAATACCAACCGTACAGCCCTTTAATCGGCTGGTACCTTGGTACCGAAAATTCCAAAATCGCGACCTGTCCTCCCGGCTGGCAAACCCGTGTCATCTCGCGAAGGCCGAGGTCGGTATCCGCAACATTCCGCAACCCAAACGCGGCAGAGACAACCTGAAAACGATTGTCTTCAAAGGGAAGATTTTGAGCGTCTGCTTCAACAAACGAAACCTCCCGCTCAGTTTTGTCGCTCTTCTCTCGACCGACCTCCAACATTTCGTAACAAAAGTCCGAACCGACGACCGGAACCTGACCGTGGGTGTATTTATGAAATGAGAACGCGAGGTCTCCCGTTCCCGTGCAGACATCTAAAATCGGATCTGTCTGATTCGGCTTCAGCTTGCGAACGGACTTCCAACGCCAATAACGATCGACATTCATCGATAGAAGGTGGTTCATTCGATCGTATTTGGGCGCAATTTCGCCGAACATCTTGCGAACACGCTCGTTTGACTTGTCGACAACCATAATTGGCTCTGTTTCCCGCACCGTCTGACTTGAAGACCGAATGACTGATGATTCTACAGATTTTTACTGCAAAGCATCGCCTACACCGCTGTACTTGAATTGACCGAATCTGTCAGGATACATTAACTGGTGGGAATTGCTATGGAACTACCTACCCAGCCGAAAATATCACTGTTTTAGCCTGAATCACATGAATCGACCCGTACTGGATGTCGCCTTGCTGCCAAGCCTGGTCTCCCCCGAATCGCTCGCTGGGCAAACCGTTATCGTCGTCGATGTCCTGCGAGCAACAACAACGATCGTAAGTGCGCTTTACAACGGATGCACCGAAATTATGCCCCAACCCAGCGTCGAGGCTGCCCGGGAGGCGTTTCGGCAATTTCAAGGGGATGCCGTGATCGGTGGAGAACGGGGCGGGCAGATTGTCGAGGGATTTCATCACGGAAATTCGCCAATCGAATACACGTCATCGGCAATCCAAGACAAGACGCTCATCCTGGCTACTACCAATGGCACGGTTGCCATGGAGCATTGCCGAGCTGCCGACCGAGTCCTGATCGGTGCGATGGTAAATCTCGACGCGGTAGCTCAGCAAATCAAACAGGATTCCCGGGTGACGGTGGTCTGCTCGGGCACTGACCGCTGCATTACCAGCGAAGATGTCCTGTTTGCGGGCGCCCTGCTGGAACGGCTCATCGCGATCCGCACTGAATCCAGCCAGCCCGTTGGGCAATTGACTGACATGGCCTCAATTGCACTGAGCCACTGGCGAACAACTCGACAAGAGCTGGACCGGGGGAAACCGCTTGCCGATTTTTTCCGAAACGCCCGAGGTGGTCTAAATTTAGTCAAAATTGGGCATGACCCCGATATCGTTTTTGCCGCTCAAATTGACACTTTCGATCTTGTCCCTGAACTGGATCTTCAACGCTGGATTATCAACAACCCGCAGTCGCCAAAAAATTAGAATACTTGTCATCATGGCACGGTTCTCCCGCCTACTGTTAACGCCGTTGAGAACGTAAAATGGAACACGAGCCCACCCGAATTCTTGGGTAAAATTGAGCCGCGACCACTGCATTTCACTCCACTGCCAACGCAACATTTAAGCTTCTACTGGATCCTTAGCCATGAATATGGACTCGATTGTCTCCCTCTGTAAACGACGAGGTTTTCTCTTTCAATCCAGCGAAATCTATGGTGGCTTACAAGGGTTTTGGGATTATGGACCACTCGGTGTCGAACTCAAACGAAACGTAAAAGAGGCGTGGTGGTCCGACATGGTGAACGGGCATGACGACATGAGTACGCTTTCGGGCGCTCCTTCTCCCTACTCGATGGAAGGCCTCGACTGCACCATCATCATGCACCCTCAGGTCTGGAAATGCTCGGGACACTACGATCTCTTTCACGACCACATGGTTGACTGCCGGGAGACAAAAAAACGGTACCGTTACGATCAAATCAATGGCCGTTGGGTTGAAGCCAAAGGGAGAAAAATCTTCGTCACCGCTCCGGCAGGAGACGATGAGCAGGAACATTTGACCAAGCAAACTCTCAAGTTCTTCAAACTGCGGAATAAGCACATCGACGATTTAGTTTGGGATGGCCCAGTCGTCTGCTTAACAGACTTGGAAAATTTCGAGGAAGTACTCGGGCCGGATGCTAAATCACTGGGGACCCTCACCGAACCTCGAGAATTTAACTTGATGTTCAAGACATTCGTCGGAGCCCTCTCAGGCGAAGAAGGGGCGGCATTTTTGAGACCCGAAACTGCACAGGGAATTTTCGTTAACTTCAAGAATGTTCTCGACAGTACCCGACATCGGCTACCGTTGGGAATTGCTCAAATCGGGAAAAGCTTTCGGAATGAAATTACGCCCCGCAACTTCACGTTCCGGTCTCGAGAATTTGAGCAGATGGAAATCGAATTTTTCTGCCACCCGGATCAGTCACAAGACTGGTACCGCTACTGGCGCGACCGACGCCTCAAGTGGTATCACGACCTCGGCATTTCCGGGGACAACCTCATCATGCGAGAACACCATCAGAATGAACTAGCACACTATTCGGTCGGCACTGCCGATATTGAGTACGCCTTCCCGTTCATGTCCGAAGGCGAATACGGCGAACTGGAAGGGGTTTCCCATCGAGGAGACTTTGATCTGCGCAGCCACATGGAAGGAAAGCTCGATGAAAAGTCGAACGACCTTGCACTGCAACTTGGCGCCGACGGCAAACCAAAATGGAAAGGCAGTGGCAAGGACCTGTCCTATCGCGATGACCTCACCAATGAGAAGTATGTACCGCACGTAATTGAACCGTCCGCTGGAGCCGACCGAGCTGCCTTGGCATTTCTTTGTGAAGCCTATACCGAGGATCAGCAACCTGACGAAAAAGGGAAAATGCAAACTCGTACGGTCATGAAGCTTCATCCCCGTTTAGCACCCATCAAAGCCGCCATCTTCCCACTGGTCAAAAAAGATGGGATGCCGGAAGTGGCGAAAGAAGTCTACCTAGACCTCAAGAAACACTTCAAGGTTTTCTATGACGAGAAAGGAGCTGTCGGACGGCGGTATCGTCGACAGGACGAAGCTGGCACACCGTATTGCATCACTGTCGACGGGCAAACACTCGAAGATCAAACCGTGACCATTCGCGATCGTGATTCTTTGGAACAAACGAGAATCAAAATTGACGAATGCGAATCGGTAATTCGCGACCGAATTCGGCAGTAGCAACGGCGTAGAAGCCTCCGCCGATTTGAGAAAGATTGAGCTACGCCTCGGCCGCTATAATTGCCATGGCTTCGTCAGAAATATTGAAGTTGGCCGAAACCATTTGGACATCATCGTGATCGTCCAAAGCTTCCATCAGCCTGAGAACTTTCCTCGCATCCTCGACTTCAATGTCAACCGTATTTTGCGGGACCCGCGCGAGTTGTTTTGATTCACAAGCGATTTCCGCTGCTTCCAACGCATCACTTACACCGGTGAAAGCGTCCGGCTCACAAGTCACCTCAAAGCTGCCTTCATTCGCCGCGATATCCTCTGCACCCGCCTCCAATGCGAGTTCCATCAGCTTCTCTTCATCGATCTGGTCGGCTGAGATGACAATCAAACCTTTCCGATCGAACATGTAACTAACACACCCGGTCGCTCCCATTTTCCCGCCACCCTTTTCGAACAGCTTACGCAACTCAGGTGCCGTTCGATTCCGGTTGTCGGTTAGAATGTCACACATCACAGCAACTCCGGCCGCCGCGTAACCTTCGTAGATGATTTCTTCGTAATCATCCCCGCCAGCCTCGCCGGCACCTTTCCGAATCGCCCGTTCAATGTTGTCCTTGGGCATGCTGACCGCTTTGGCATCCTGAATTGCGGTGCGCAATCGGATATTTCCATCTGGATCAGCACCGCCTGCTTTGGCTGCAACAATTATTGCCTTCGAAAGTTTGCTCCATGCCTTGCCGCGCTTGGCATCGGTCGCTGCTTTCTTATGCTTGATGTTTGCCCACTTACTGTGGCCCGCCATCAGATCACCTCTTCATTACGAGATTCAAGTTCCATTCATCCGGTTCTGTTAAAGCAACCGCTTAAGTTACCGGGCGACTCTTTCCTATCGGGGTTTTTTCTTGGAAAGCCGTTTCGTCGGCGATTTCTTTTTGGTTACTTTCTTTGTCGCTTTTTTAGCAGGCTTCGCTTTTGCTTTTTTAGTTGACTTGGCAGCCGCTTTTTTGACTGGCTTCGCTGCGGCCTTCTTCGCTGGCTTCGCTGCAGACTTCTTGACTGGCTTGGCTGCGGCTTTCTTTACAACCTTTTTCTTCGTTTTGGCTGCAGCTTTTTTCGCGACTGGTTTACCCTTCGCAGTAGCTTTCTTGGCTACGACCTTTGCAGGTTCTTTCTTCTCAGGCGCCTTTTTCTCGGGCTCTTTCTTCTCGGGCTCTTTCTTACGGCTGGCCCGTTTGGGGAACCGCTCTTTCGCGTCACCACTGACTTTCAAAATCTTCGCCCGAATTGCGTTACTGAAAGGAGCGCTGTTAAACGCAACCGCCAGTTGATGAACCAGGATCGAAAACTCCGCACCCTTAGCTTTGGCAATCGTTCGCTCTAAACCAGGCACACGGTCTTTCTTTGACTCGTCTTCAGTCACAATTCCAAGTACGTAAAACAAACGCATTAGAGAGTGGTCAAGTGGAATCGAGTGACCTCCCAATCCATTTTGAGCCACGTAGGACACAACAAATTGGGAAACGCCGTTGAACTTTTGAAATGTCTGAACGGCTTTGCTGAGGTTTTCTTTTTTGAGAAAATCAAGATCGAATTGATAGTAGTGCTCAAAAATCCCGTGAAGTGTTTTCTTTAAACTCTTCGCCGCCGCCGTTGGGTCCGATAGATTGCGACACGACTCTGCCAACTCAGCCACTGTTGTTACCCGAACTTCATTCCAGTCAAAGTAATTTTCTTGAAGCCTCGCGAATGCATCGTCCGCCGCGTCAAACGTTGAATTCTCCAAACAACATCCGTAAATCATGTGCTCTAACACCGACCGGTTCGAAGGGGGTGTGATTACTTGATATTCTTTTTTGACGAACTTGTGAAGTTTCGTAATCAAATCAGCTCGGTTTTTCGCGGACATTTCTTCTCTTTACAACGGTGGAACCAAATTGGATTGCAATAGATTAACGTTTCAGGATAGTCTCGATTTCTTGGGCGTCACCACGTTGAATGGAATTCATGGCGATAAAGCTCCATCCAGCGAAGATCTAATCGTTTATACCGGACCTTCAACCGATCCGTCCGGAATTTCCGGGCCAGATTCGTGCGTTTCTTCAACAGTTACGTCCCCGCTTAGCGATTCGGAAGAATCAACGGTGTCAGATTCCTC
The DNA here is from genome assembly GCA_029251085.1 of Mariniblastus sp. Taxonomy (GTDB): domain Bacteria; phylum Planctomycetota; class Planctomycetia; order Pirellulales; family Pirellulaceae; genus Mariniblastus. The sequence continues at coordinate 15,898 of JAQXDZ010000020.1, read as the reverse complement.
GGACGCATCAGCACTCACTGAGGCAGTCTGCTCCTGTTGCTCTCGCTCCGCTGGCAGCACTTCTTCAAGAATGCGGGTTACCAGCAAAGCATGCTGAATCCCCTTATCGAGCACAAACTGAAGTCGTGGGGTATATCGCGTATCGATGCGATTCCCAACTTTCTGCTGTAGATAACCGGCCGAACTTTGCAGCCCGCGAATGCACAGCCCTTGCTTGGTATCATCACCCATCACCGATACATGAACCTTAGCCTGTCGCATATCGGGGGCGACTTCGACCAGTGTCACCGTGACGTCTTTGATCCTAGGATCCTTGAGATCAGCGATGATCGCCATACTCACAACTTCTCGGATCGCCTGAGCGGCCTTCAAAACACGACGGGAACTCATAATTCAAAGCCTGAAAATGACACTAAAACAAGACGTACAACTACGGACAACCGTCCGCTACTAAAATCCGAAATCTACAAGGTTCTCGCCACTTCTTCGATCTTGTAGGCCTCGAGCGTATCACCTTCCTTGATGTCATTGAATTTTTCCAGCTTGATTCCGCACTCCATACCACGCTGGACTTCCTTAGCATCGTCTCGCTCACGCTTCAACGATTCGATCGGATAATCACCGATCACAGTTTGATCACGAATGACTCGCATCCGGCATTCACGCTGAACCGAACCACGCATTACCCGGCAACCGGCAATCATTCCGGTCTTACTAACACTGAAGGTTCGTAAAACCATCGCCATCCCAAGCTCAACCACTTGCTCTTCAGGTTTCAAGCGACCCTCAAGCGTAGCCTTGAGATCATCCGTGATCTTATAGATCACGTCATATCTACGAATCTCAACACCAAGTTCATCTGCGAGAGACCGAGCCTCTTCATTGGCGACAACGTTAAAGCCAACAATCACACCCGACGATGCGTGTGCCAGGCGAACGTCACCGACTGAAACTCCACCGGCGAGCGATTGAAGAATCTTAATCTCGACTTCGGGATGTGCAATTTTGCCAAGTTCTTTCTGGATCGCCTCGATCGAACCTTTCACATCTGCTCGAATGATCAGGTTCAACGTCACCATATCCTGTGAGTTGCGATTCAGATTCCCTGACTCGAGCAATTTCTGGAATTCGTCAAGCGACGTCTCAACGGATCGACTACCCACCTGCTCAACTTTACCGCGATGGACTCTCGTCGCCGCAATTTCGCGAGCCTTGGCTACGTCATCCACCACGTAAAACTTATCACCCGCACCCGGCGCGACATCGAGACCAGTCAAATTAACTGGCGTGGAAGGTTCCGCTTCTTTCAGTTTCTTTTTCGGACGCAATGTGTCATGCATCGCTTTTACTTTTCCGAATGAACCGCCACAAACGACGACATCACCCACCTTCAAAGTTCCGCCCTGAACCATGATCTTGGCGACAACTCCACGGTCGGATTGTTGCTCTGCTTCAAGACATGTTCCAAAAGCAGGCCGCGATGGGTTCGCTTTGTACTCATGAAGTTCAGCGGTTACCAGAATGGTCTCTAGCAACTCGTCTAAACCCGTTCCAGCAATCGCACTGGTCTTAATCACTTCCGTTTCGCCACCCCACTCACTTGGGAGCAATTCATGCGTTGCTAAATCTTGCAACGCCTTGTCAGGGGTAACCCCGGGAAGATCGATTTTGTTCAAGGCAACGATGATCGGAACACCGGCAGCCTTCGCGTGGCTGATCGCCTCTTCGGTCTGCGGCATAATACCGTCGTCCGCAGCAACAACCAAAACGGCGATATCGGTGACATTGGCACCGCGAGCTCGCATCTCAGTAAACGCTTCGTGACCCGGAGTGTCAACAAATGCAATTTTGTTTTCACCCTTTTTGATTTCATACGCTCGAATGTGCTGGGTAATTCCCCCCGCCTCACCCGAAACAACATCGATCCCGATAAGTGCATCCAGCAAAGATGTTTTTCCGTGATCAACATGGCCAAGAAAAGTCACGATCGGAGCCCTGGCTTCGAGAGAACCGGCGTCCTCTTGTTCGACATCGAACTCCGCCAGCAACTCATCTTCGAGAGATTGGTATTCACGAACCTCTAATTCGATGCCCAATTCTTCGACAAGCATCTCAACCATCTCATCTTCGATGATCGAATTGATGTTCTTATTTGATTCGTCACCAAGCTGTTTGATCGCAAACAACACCTTAACTTTGGGAACACCCGCGGCTTCTGAAAACTCACGCACCGAACAGGGAAGTTGCAGGACGACGTTGTCTTTTCTCGGAGCGGCAGTATTTACCGTCGGCCCCGAACGATGTCGACGCCGGAACGAAGAATGATTGCGAGACGGACGTCGATTTTGACGAGAAGGACGCGAGCCCATCGGACTGTCTTCGCGACCGCCGCGTTCGCGGCGAGCACCTAAACCTCGCTTCTTTGCCGCCTCTTCGGAATCAGCAGCCACCTCGCCTGGTTTGCCTTTTTTCTTCTTATTTTTAGATTTGGTGAGGTGTTCCAGCGGCGCAACGCCCCCACCGGATTTCACACTCTTAATGGCATCCTGCGGGAGAGCAATATCTGGCTTCTGAACCTTCTCGCCAGTCTCCTTTCGTGGCTGCGGCTGCTTAACTGCAGGCATCGCAGCAAAACGAACATTCGCTCCAGCCGGCTTCTTTTTCGGTGTTTCTTTTTTAGCCGCATCGCCTTTAGCATTCCCTCTTTGATCAAGGTTTTTAAGCTGACGACGGGGAGCTACGCCCGGCTGACGCCGAGGCATTAATGGTGGCTTGACTGTCGGCGCGACGGTCTTAGGAACTTTTGGTTCAACGACCTTCGCTTTCGCGGAAACTTTTGGTTTCTCCGGTACTTCCTCAGGCTTGGGCTTTACACCGCGAATTCGGTCGAGCAAGCCGCCGCGTTTGGCAGTGCGAGCTGGTTCCTCAGGAGTCTCAGCGGGCTCGGGCGTTTCCGGTGTTTCGACAACCTCTTCAACGACTTCTTGAGCCTCTTCTTCCACCTCTTCTTCCACCGCTTCTTCCACCTCTGGAGGAGCCACGGCAACAGGCGAAACGATCTCACCAATCTTCTTTTTCGAAGCCACCGGACGCACGGGGCGCATTGGTGCAGCCACGTCAGGCTTTGGCTCAGTTTTCTCAACCTCGCCTCCAGACATGAATCCCTTGACGATGGCAATCTCGTCATCTTCCAGACTTGCTAGCGCAGAGCCTTTACCCTTGATATTTGCTTTTTCACAAATCTCAAGTAATTGCTTGTTATCAAGCCCAAGTTCTTTTGCAAACGCGTAGATGCGTACGGGCACGTGGCGTGACCTTCCTTCTTTGTTGGGCGATCCCAATTCTGACACCAGAACCGAATGACCGCCACCTTTTAAAAATTTGCTTTACATAAAGCGTCCCCTCTGCCGAATAGTGAAAAGAAAACAACGATTTCGTTGATTTCCATACCTGGCACAGACACGGTTATATATCCCCACGAATCAAATCAGCCGGCTTTCGCCTACTGATCTAATTCGACTAATAGTAGTTTCGCCTACTCCGATGAACCCTCACCTTCTGTAGGCTTTGCAGGCTCCGCCGACTCGCTTGAATCAACAGCTGCCTCTTCGGAAGCACTCGCCGCTTGAGCTCGTAACTGCTGCTCAGCTGCGACCCTTTTTGCCTCCACGGCGGCCACCGCAGCGGCCGCTTTTTTCGCTCGTTTTTCTTCTGCTTCTCGCGCTTCCGCTTCCACGGCAAGCACGTCAGCCTGTTCAACAATGGCATCAACTTGACTTTCGGTCAAATCGCCCATCACCATCAGATCCGGAGGCTCAATCACGGAGAGATCATCGTAGGACAAATAACCCTCTCCCACCAGACGATTTGCCAATTCTTCGTCAACCCCTTCGAGCTTACAGAAGCCTTGAACCGCGCGGTCAATTTGCTGCTCCAACTCCCCTTGAGTCATGATCTCGATGTCCCAAGTGCACAATTTACTCGCTAAACGGACGTTTTGCCCGCGTTTTCCAATCGCGAGAGAGAGTTGATCTTCTCGAACCAACACAATCGCACGCCCCATCATTTGGCACAAAATCACTTCGTCCACTTCTGCAGGCTGGAGAGCATTAGGAATCATCTGCATTGGATCTTCGTCAAACCGAACAATGTCGATTCGCTCTCCGGCAAGCTCGTCGATCACCATCTTGATTCGATTTCCACGCACTCCAACGCAAGCACCGACACAATCGACTTTCGAATCAATACTGCTAACTGCGACCTTCGAACGATAGCCAGGCTCGCGAGAAATGGCGTTAATTGAAATCACACCATCGGCAATCTCGGGTATCTCATTCTCAAACAACCGCTGAACAAATACCGGACGAGTCCGACTTAGAACCACCTTCACGCGACTCCCTTGAGCCTTCACTTCGGTAACCAATGCCCGAACACGCTCGTTCGGCTGATGCGATTCTCCTGGAATTTGTTCACTTCGGGGCAAAATCGCTTCGATTGGCCCGAGCGTGACTGTCGTCACCCGACCCTCGTTACGATGAACAGTTCCTGTCACCAAGTCATTGATGATTTCATTGAACTCATCAATCTGAGAATCACGTTCAGCCTCACGCACCTTTTGGATAATGACTTGCTTAGCCGTTTGAGCACCAATTCGCCCGATGACTTCTTCGTAATCCAATTCATCTTGGCCGCAGCGACCGGCAATCTGCCCTGAATCCCGCTCGATAATAAATTCGATATCAGCTTCTTCGCCAAAATGCTTTCGCGCAGCAGACACCAAGGCTGACTCGATCGCGACAAAAACAATCTCTTTCTCGATGTTTTTTTCGCGATGAAGTGAATCAACAATCCGCAAAACTTCACTGGCGTTCATTTTTATTCTTTCAGTAAATTCTCACCCGAATCGGGGTCAAACCACAAAACACGTTCAAGATCAATTTTGACTCGCAACCGGTCACCCGATGCACACTCGGCATCCGATTCCAACCGGAACAAAACAATTTGCTGAATCGTGTTCTTCTGTACTAATTTGTCTTCTTTGGATTTCTGGATTGGTAACCCGCAAACCCTGGAGTGAACCATCGTCGATTCCCCCAATCGATCAACCTCAGTCACTTCGACCTCAATCGCTCCCTCACTCTCCGCAAGACCGACGTCTTCGGCCCGAAAACCAACGACAACCGCTCTCGCATTGGAACTCCCTGCCAACAGGGCATCCAGTTCATCAAACCGAGGACAGCCAGGCCCCCAAGTCATCGGTATTTGACTCTCAAATTCAATCCGATCACCTACTTTACTAACTGTTCCAGGGCAAAGATTTATCGGTGAATTGCCAATAAACTTTGCCACGAACAGGTTGGCGGGACGCTGATAAACTTCCAGCGGACCGCCAACTTGTAAAATCCTTCCCTCGTTCATGATCGCAACCCGATCACCCAACGTCATCGCCTCGACCTGGTCGTGCGTCACGTAAATCATCGTCGCTTTCAAATCGCGGTGTAACCGCTTAAGTTCAACCCTCAGTTGCTGTCGAAGTTTGGCATCCAAGTTCGAAAGTGGTTCGTCAAACAAAAACGCCGCCGGATTCCGAACAATCGCTCGCCCTAAAGCAACACGCTGTCGTTCACCGCCGGACAACTGATGCGGCTTGCGATCGAGCAAATGCTCAATACCTAATCGCAAGGCCGTTCGCCGAACCTTATTGCCAATCTCCTCTCGCTGTCGGACAAACTCCGAAGCTCGCTGAGGTTGGAAGATCTTTCTTAAACCACGTCCAATTACCCCGCCACCAAACAGTCGATTCAATCTAAGTGTCAAACCAAACGATAAATTCTTGTATACCGACATATGCGGATACAAGGCATAATTTTGAAACACCATCGCAATGTCTCGGTCTTTGGGTGCCACGTTAGTAACGTCACGCCCGCCAATCCGAACCACTCCGCCAGTGCTTCCCTCCAGTCCTGCAATGATCCGAAGTGTCGTGCTCTTGCCACAACCACTTGGACCAACGAGAACTAAAAACTCTTGATCTTCGATCTCAATTGACACATCGGTAACCGCCTGTGTGCCATCCGGAAACCGCTTGTTAACACTTTCCAGTAGCACCGTTGCCATCAGTTATCCACCGTGGCCTTCAGCCAATTGCCTGTTCGGCTCCAGTTAGTCAAAAGGCCCTTCTACTTTTTCACTGCTGCCCAAACTCTGGCAGCGACGAAAAGATAGAAAGACCTTGGAAATCTTCGATTCAAGCCCAAAATAATAGCGTAAAAATCCCCCTCAGTCAATCCAGATCAAACAATCCATTCTTTCTATTGCCGCTGACAGCGGCAGTTATTGCTTCTCTCTCGCTTCAAGCAGCGTACTTTTACACCCACTTCGAGCAAATCCGTTCCTTTTGGCCGCCCAAAACGTCCAAAAACCAATCGATTCGACGTATTTCGGCGAGTATCTCGCGGGAATCTACTCGTCACGCCAACATCAATCCAAGGGTCACTCGAACCCAAACCGCGGACATCAGACCACAGTATGGACGGCCAGCTTGAGATATTCCGTAATGGTTTTCGATTTCCAAGCGTTCAAACGCTCGATTTTGAGCCCGAGATCACGCTCCCGAACCGCCAAAGAATCAAATCGAACGATGCTGTTGCCCCGCGGTTAGAGTTGTGGGCAACTCAAAAATAGCTAGCGATCACTCAAACATGCCTGCTGCATCAACATTAGTTATTCGTCTTGTCGGTTTTCCCCCGACATTCGTATACTCGCTAGTTCACGTTTGTTAGGTCGCGACAGATTGGAATATGTCCCTAGCGAATACGTAGGCTTCAGCGATTCCGACTTGGTGATGTAATCTCAAGTCTGACATCGTCTGTTTTGGAGATCGAGATGAGAATGGATTCTTTATTCGATTCAACAATTGGCAACTGCAGATCAATGCACCCCCGTCGCCAGTGGTTGAATGTCATTACCGTCGTTGCGGTTCTTTTTGCGGGACTGGCTTTGCCAGGCTTCGCAGCAGCTCAAACGACCGTTAAACAAAACTGGCCTCCCTCGATAGCCTCAAATCCCGGAACAGTCGGTAAGCCGACTCCACCTCCAAGCTCCTTCCAACCTGCCAATATTGGAAAACCGGGAATTGCTTCCACGCAAGTCCCAAAGACTTCCGCAGTTACCCCTCCTCAAATGCAACCGCCTAGTCCACAGGCATTCTCGGGTAATCCAAATTTAAAATTATCACCCACTTCACCGCCAGTCTCCAACGCTCTCGTTAAGCCAAGCGGTCAATTTCAAAGCAAGAATTTACAAAGCCTACTAGGATCGCCGGCAACTCCGCCAGTAACTCCACCAGCGAACAATGCAGCTGCTCCGTGGCAAAGACCCGCTCAACCCAAAGCCTCCTCCTTTGTCGCGCCGGCCAGCATGGAATCCGATTTAAATTCGCCGACAGGCGTTGCGGTCGCGGCATTTCCAGTTCAGCCAAAAACTCAACCCACCGCACCGAGTGTATCTGCTGCTAATCCAGCGGTAGCCCAACCACAAAACTCTGTAACTAGCTCGCAACCTCAAACACCTTTAAAAGCCGCTGCTCCTGCTCCAACTAACACGGCGATAGCGAGCTTCAAAAAGACACCCAACGACCTACCGAGTGCGGCTGGCCAAATCTGGCAAGAGTACGACATTACACCCTACACATCGCGGATCACCAATAATAAACAACCGGAACGATCGATAGTCGACTGGATCTTACGCGAAACCGGAACTGAAATGTGGTTCTACCGTCCGCTGGGAATCTTGAATGCCGACAAAGAAAAACTCTACGTTTACCACACCCCTGAGATTCAAAAAGTCGTCAAGAACATCGTTGAACGATTCAATCGAACCCGGGGCCAAGTTCAAAATGTCGATCTTCATATGATGACAATCGAGAAACCCAATTGGCGATCAGATTTTTACACCATCCTACAGCCAATCAATGTCGCAACTCCGGGCACAGAAGCCTGGATCCTCTCAAAAGAAAATGCAGCCATCCTGATCAATTCACTAGCCAAGCGACCGGAAATCAGAAAGCACAACTCGGGTCGGCTTAGCAATCATGACGGACAAACCATGGTGGTCGAAAAAATCACACCCGTCGAATTCATCCGAAATTTAAAATGGATCCCGAACCAAGTCCCCGCCTTTCAGCCTCAGCAGAGCCGCATCGATGAAGGGTATCGGCTGGAACTGAGCTGTCTTTCTTCGATGGACAATTCGACGATTGAAGCGGTGATTAAATGCAATGTCGATCAGGTCGAAAAACTAACAAAAGTAAAAGTCGATGTCCCTGTAGGGAACGGCACCAAACAGGAGGTCACTCTCCAAATTCCTCAGCTCGTTAGCTGGAGGCTGCACGAGCGATTTCGTTGGCGTAACGACCAAGTGCTGATGCTCAGCTGCGGAGTGGTTGCATCGCCCGAACCGGAAAACGACGGGCTCGGCCTCCGAATTCCCGGTCTACCTCAAAAATCAAACCAAGCTGAGGCACTCCTTTTCATTGAGTATCGCGGGCCAGCCCAGAGCGCTACCATCCCTCAAACTGCGAATAAATCAACCGCTCCGATAAAATCACCTTGAACCAGAGGTTCCTTGAGGGCTGCCGGACAGAACTTCGGCTCCAGTCTGCTTAATTGCCCAAAGTCATCTCGACGACCACCGCAAGAAGCCTAGAATAGACAACGGAAAGCACGGCCGGTTTAAGCCGTCAGCTGCCCAACACATTAAAATTTCAGTGTAGCTCTTGGTTCGAGACGCACTATTTTCATCCCTTTTTTAAAACTTTCGCCCAAAGTTTTTCATTCCATGGCCCAATCAGATCGCCGCGTCGTCATCACAGGAATGGGTTTGATCAGCCCCATTGGCAGTTCATCCACCGATCTTTGGGATTCGCTCAGTCAACAGAAGAGCGGTGTCCGTTTGCTTTCTAATTTGCCTACGGAACATTTCCCTTCTGACTTTGGCGGTGAATGCACCGACTTTACAGGCAGCATCGACAGCTTTGGCCCGCTGGAAAAAAAATTACAACGAAGCATCAAAAAAGGGCTTCGGCTGATGTGCCGGGAAATTCAACTCGGTGCCGCAGCAGCTCAATTAGCGCTGACTGATTCCGGGCTCGAATCTGGCAGCATCGACCCCAGTCGAATCGGCACGCTTTTCGGAAGTGATTACATCATCACCAGCCCTCTCGATTTCGTCGAAGGAATTCGCGCCTGCTTAGACGACGATGAAAAATTCTGTTTCGATAAATGGGCAGAACATGGATTAACTAAAGTCGAGCCACTGTGGTTACTCAAATACTTACCCAACATGCCAGCCAGCCATGTTGCCATTTACAACGACCTACGCGGCCCCAGCAATTCAATTACCGTCCGGGAAGCGTCAGCCAACCTGGCGATTGCCGAAGCGACGACGATCATCAAACGTGGTTCGGCAGATTTCATGGTCGCCGGTTCTACCGGCTCTCGAATTCACCCTCTTCGCACCGTCCATATTGCCCTTCAAGAGCAACTCGCCGACCGGCACACCGAAGCTGCAGGCGGAGATCCAACCAAAGCATGCCGACCTTTTGATAAAAACCGAACTGGCATGACACTGGGAGAAGGAGCTGGCGTTTTGATTCTGGAAGAACTTTCTTCCGCTGAAAAACGGGGAGCCAATATTCTGGGCGAAGTCGTAGGCTATGGGTCCTCCTGTGTTGCTGACAAAAACGGCGCAGCGAATTACCAGAAAGCACTGGAGAACGTTCTCCTCGGAGGCCTTGAAACTTCCGGGATAGATGCTTCCAACATCGGTCATGTCCACGCCCACGGACTCGGGTCACCTGAATGCGATCTTCAGGAATCACTAGCCATCGCGGATGTCATGAAAGACACTCCTGTCACCGCAGCCAAAAGCTACATGGGCAACCTCGGTGGCGGGTGCGGGATTGTAGAAATCGCAGCGAGTTTAATGGCGATCGAGAAAGGGCCATTGTTCCCAATAATGAATTGCGATGATCTCGACGATCAATGCCCAATCAATGCAGTCCAAGCTGACGACGTCGAAGCAGGTGATTCTTTCATCAATCTCAATGTGACGCCTCAAGGTCAGGCAAGCTCAGTTGTCATCCAAAAATATCAGTAATCACTACCTCGATTCGGAATGATTACCCTGCCTGATTCTCCACCGACGCCACTTCAGTGCTGCGCCAATCCCGAGCATTTGACCAATATTCGTGGCAATTGATGCATTTTTGCATCATGCCGATGGCACTTCAGCAGTCTCCCCGCGGCCAAAACCAACATTGATGTTCCTGCAGATCCGCCACACGGGTTTCAAACCTCACGATCGTTTTTTTTGGTAACGCGTATTCTATCCCTATCCTCAAATCGGGAACGGAACACGAATTCGCAACCTATCTTTCTCCAATGGTTCCATTCGGATTCATTGCTCCCTACTTCTTGGCGAGCCTATTTCATATCGACTCCTTTTCTATCCCTGTTTTATGACCCAACCGACCCCTAAGCAGCGAATTAGCCAACACGATTCCTGGCCACGATTAACAATGAAATTAATCGATGCGGTCGCAATTATTAGTGGCTTGATGATGCTGATCGTCTGGGTTCCCAGTGCGAATAGTCAATCCACCATCGTGATTGGTTTAGTAGCAATCGGTGTGTTTAACATCTCCGCTGAAATTTCTGGACTGTACCGAAGTTGGCGCGGCATTCGATTTGAAAAAGAAGCCATCTGTAACGTGGTCGCTCTAATTATCACCGTCATCATGCTTTCATTCCTCGGGCATTTTAGCCTCTACTCGACCGAACTTTCGGCAGGCTCACTCGCCCTCTGGTTTAGTTTTACAATTGTCATTTCTCTATCGGCAAGAATTTTTTATCGCTGGTATTGCCAGTGGTCGCAGGCCAAAGGGGTTCACTCCCGAGGCTATGCCGTCGTCGGGATCAACGACCTGGGCATTCACCTCGTCCGAAACATCAGCACAGCACCAGATCTTGGACTCCGATTTCTAGGTTACTATGACGATCGCCCCCAAGAGAGAACCGGCGATCTTCCTGAAGACATTTCAGTCAAGCTTGGCAAAATTGACACCCTCATCGAGAGTGCAAAATCAGGCGATGTCCAAGTCGTTTTTATCTCGCTTCCCATGCGTGCGGAAAAACGAATTCGAAGTCTTATTCAGGCACTGGCGGATACAACGGCTTCGGTCTACATCGTTCCCGACCTATTCGTTTTTCAAATGCTCAATTCGCGTTGGACTGATATCCAGGGTCTGCCCGTGGTTAGCGTTTCCGAAAACCCATTCTACGGCGTAGATGGAATCCTAAAACGCGGAGTTGATATCGCCCTTGGCACTCTTGGAATCACTCTACTTTCGCTGCCAATGCTCTTGATTGCCGCGGCAGTGAAACTAACCTCTCAGGGACCAGTTCTATTCCGACAAAAACGATATGGACTCGACGGAAAAGAAATTCTCGTTTGGAAATTCCGCAGCATGAACGTGATGGAAGACGGAGACAAAGTCGTCCAGGCGACAAAAAATGATCAACGGTTAACCTCCATCGGCGGCTTCCTCAGGCGCACATCTCTGGATGAGTTACCTCAAATATTTAATGTGATTTCTGGAAAGATGTCACTGGTTGGCCCTCGTCCACACGCCAACTCCCACAATGAATTTTATCGCAGCCAAATCGAAGGCTACATGCTTCGCCATAAAGTCAAACCCGGAATCACCGGATTGGCTCAGGTGAATGGTTGCCGCGGAGAAACTGAAACACTCGACAAGATGGAAAAACGTGTGTTTTTCGACCATCAATACATTCGAGAATGGTCGATTTGGCTTGATTTGAAAATCATTCTTCAAACCTTTACCGTCGTTTTCTCAAAACAGAACGCTCATTAATTTTAAGCAACAACCCGTGAAACGACTCGGGAAACCGATTGCTTCAACCACAGCAGGCTCTTCAACCCCAGCTTCAAGCGATGACCTGGCGACAATGAACGTCTAGCGATCGTCGCGTGGCGAGTCCATCGGATTAGGATTTGCATATCTCGCAATCGAATCACTGAGCTTTTGAATTTGCTCCGGAATCCCCATCGACTCATCCCTCGTTGGCGGGACGTTTGTGGTACCGGCAGACTCTCCATCACTCGGTACTGTTCGCTGGAATGCAGCATCTTCGCTGGCTGCCGTTTTTGCGAGATCTACCGCCCGCACACTTGGGCTCCGCCGCTTGAGCGTGGGAGCATCTGCAGTTTGACGAAAACTTCGCGGGTCAACAAACTCTACCGAGTTTGTTTCAATCGATGGCTGCGTTGCTTCTCGGCGTTCCCGAGTCCCTTGTGGCGAAGCTTCTGCTCCAGCCGGCGAAGTCGATTGACTGTCGGGGCGAACAACAAATCGACGCTTTCGCTGGTCGTACCGTGCCGGCCGAATTTTAACTTCTTGCGGCAACGTTCCCGTTGCTTGAGGCTCGCTAACCGGAGCTTGAGAGGCACTAACCGGCGGGGGCAAAACCTCTTGAGAAGCGGCCAACAAATCGGCTACCGAAGGAGCCTGCGAGGAAACACCATAGGCACCATAGGCCGGTGCCGAACCCGTAGTCTCTGGCAGAATTGGATAGTGACGAGAAGGACTTTCGATCGCCGAACGCGGACTGCGATCCTCAGGGCTATTCGAACCGGGACCGCTACCATCGGGTCCGCCGCCAAACCCAAACTGCTCTGGATCCATTGGCGGAGCAATCAGCAAAACGACGCCGAGGCCAAGCATCAATCCAGCAAATCCACCAACAAGTATCTTAAGCTTTTTTCCTGGCCCGTCAGGTCGTGTGGACACCTGAGGCTCGTCCACTCGGGCAATCAGATTAGAGACGCCTGCCTCCGCTAAACTTTTAATCTCAGCCAGGTTGGACTGAGCTTTATTCGCAATTTCCGTACGTTCTTTTAACTCAGCGACAAGCGTCAATATTTCGGTTCTGTTTTCACTGAGCTTGGTAAGCTGCTGATCAAGAGAGTTCATTTCTTTGTCGAGTCGCGACCACCGCGTCTTCGCATCCTTGACTTCGTTTTGCATTGCGGTAACACAAAGGTCGAGCTCAAGGTGGATTTGTTGCCGCATCGCTTCGATGGACTTCTGTGACTGTACGTACTTCGGGTGGCCAGGTAGGTAAAGCCCCGTTGTCACGGCGAATTGAGCTTGCTTTTCGATCATCTCTTTTTTCAGATCATCCAGCGCCGGCAGGATCCCGATCATTTCCGCTGAAAGGCCGAGAATACGGTCGGGCTTTGTTTTGGCCTCTTCCAATTGCAACAGCAATGCAGTTCGCTTTTCTAATTGAAGCGTCGCCTCTCGTATTTCAATGCGAATCTGTGAAATGTCTCGCTTGATCGAGTTGTCGCTGTTTTGGGGATCGCTCAGAGCGTTCATCGTGGCGATATCTGACCCCAATGACTTATCCATCTGGATAAGCTTATCTTTTGATTTATTGAGCTCTGCCATTGCAGCATCGCGTACCCGCGTTAACTCAACTTCCATACTCTGCAATCGCATCGAACGAACCTGATCGACTTTGGCGATGATTTCGACCAGCAGCAACTCGATGAACTTGAGTGACCGCTCCGGAGTGCTTTGCTTGACATTCAGGACAATCACTTCTGTTTTCCCAAATTCTGCGCCATTGGGAGCGTGAATTAAGACTGCGTCCTGCATGTCTTCGATTGTCTCTTCGTTAGGCCACTCAGCGATCGCCGCCTGATTTTTTAAAGTCTCTGGCGGCCCCAGTTTAGCCATCGCATTTCGAATGACTTGCGGCTGTCGGGCGATCTCAAGAATCGTCTCCTGTGCCGATTTCATGGACTCAATGGAATCAAATCGCCCCGGTTTATAAGATTGGCCAAGGAGGTCATCCCGCACAATCATGGATTGCCGAGCGGACCAGATTTGCGGACTTAACATCGTCGCATAGTACAACGCTAGAACAGCACCAAGAATCGCAGGCGCAATCCATACAATTTTGTAACGATAAAGCGTTAACAAAACGTACTCGAGTCGCTGGTTTGAGTCAGAACCGGTCATCGTAAAATTCACATGTTTGAAAACAAAAACCCAAAAGTATTGGCGATGGAATCTACTTCGGATTGAACTGGCGGCAAGACGAAAGTTCGTCGGTCAAATGGAGGGGCACCCCATTTTTGTCATCGAGAGTTTGGCTACAGATCTACGCTGCAATCACGAAAATTCGCCGGAATAGGTGTTAAAACCGGCACTCCGCCCGCACAACCCAGCAGCACAACCCAACCGACAAAGTTTCACATCGGCACGTGAGATTGGTTTTTATCATCCGACAAACAGAGATGGCCCAGCCAAAAAAACGGGGGCGATTCGTTCAGAGGCTCTCGGCAATTTCCAACCGAACCGAGCCAATCAAACCACCCGCCATTGGGTTTCGTTCACCACGATCGACCTCAGCAGGAAGGTCTACCACAACTCTTAGATGGTTCGAATGCTGCAACTGCTCTCCAATTTCGACTCGGAAAGCATCGTCACCCAGACGCATCGCTCCCACTTCAATTTCATTGAGAGAAATAGAAGCTTGAAAATCAACGGATTCCAAAACAAGCCAAACTGCTTGGCCGGGATTTAATTGCGTGGGTAAACCAAACCGGCGTCGAAATTCAACGCGACCGCGAAAAGACGCTCCCAACCAATCTCCCCAATCGGAAGGGATTGAAAACCGGCGTTCATGCGCTGAAACGTCGCAAACGAATTGGGAATCGAGAACTTTGGCCGTCCAGGGACCATGCAGCCGAATGGCGTGAAAGTCAGGCAAGAAATTGTACCAACAATAAATTCAACTCAATCGAAATTCCACCACACGTGGCAACCCAGCGTCCATCATGTACCCGCTGAACCTATTTACTCAGGTACGTAAGAATGAACGACGGACGACTGGTAGACCTGATTGGTAGTTTTTTCAATCAGGCGAATGCTGACCTTCACACCCCGAATCGGGAAAGGGTAGGGCGGGCGTGTTTCACGTTCCGAATCATCATCCGGAGCGAGAGGGCCACCGTTATCTAAGCCGTTGGTTCCCTCATCAATCAAAGAATCATTATCCTGATCAAATCCATCGCTCTCATAGACAGGTGTCCACGTATCGTAGAAGGCCTCCGCTGCTGGGAAAGCGTTACGCCATACCTGCGGTGCAAAATTGAATCGGCTACCTCGAAAATCTACTAGTGCGTTTGGTGGTGGGTTTGCCGGTGGGTTCCAAACGAGATCGACGAAATCACCTGCAGAAATCTGCGTCGCGGCGACAGGGAACCCAGGATCAGCGGGCGCTACCGGAATGTCAGTATCCAGACTTAGAGTGACATTGGGCGAGTAAACTTGTAAATCAAAACTTGCAACATCCGTGAGAACAATGTCATTTCCCTCCACTGGTTTAAACGTGGAAATTAAGGACCTATCAAGGAAGTTGGGCCAATTGATATCAATACTTGGAGTACCAGCGTCATAGTTGTACCACTGATGACAAAAACGATTTCTTCTCAGAGCAAGATCGCTAAGGCTGTTCGCGTAGACATTGAATTCATTCGCGTCTTGGTCAAAGACAATGCGACATGAAATATCGTTATTTTGCATCAGAGTGGTTACCTGAGCTGAGGTGAGATTCTCCCATGGTCCCATATCGGGTCGAATCAAAAGAACTCGGCGATGCACTTTTAAGCTCTCGGACAAGTCAATTAACTGATCCGCGTTTCGATCTACAAATGTCGTGTACCACATTATCTCTGCAATCGATGACTCAATCACTTTAGAGCTAGTCGTATTGTCTGGTATGTGACGCCCACGAAAAAACTG
>JAQXDZ010000155.1 GCA_029251085.1 Mariniblastus sp. | reverse complement strand
TCGACTTTTGACATTATCGCGACACTCAGTTGGGAACTAAGAACTTAAACCATTTACTTCAGATAACTTGGCATCCGGTTTGATGGATCGATCCATCAGCCTACAAAATCTAATCGCGGACACAATAGCCGGCGATTCACAATCAAAAAACACCTGAAAATACCGAACTGGAACTGCTCACACACGCCACCTTGATTAAGTTGGCGGTACCTAACGAACAGCTTGACCACCCTGTTTCCGATTAAAGGAGGGAACGAAAATTGGGAAGCCCCTTGCTCCTAGTGATTCCAATTGCCTCAACGCTGAAAGCAGGCAGAAACCGACCGCTATTGCCTGTCTCACGGATACCCTTTTTATCAATCATAAAATATAACTCAGTGAACGTTTTACCGGTTGCCTTCTTCAAAATCCTGCGGGAATCCGGTCGGAACGTAGGGGTCGTTAAATTGACGCCGGTTTTTCCAAGTTAAATCAAAAACTCTCTCACCCAAATATCTGCCTTGGACTTAATTCAACTATCTCTGATTGGCCTCGCAATTCCCATCGTTCTGTTCACCGTCTACTGGGTGATTCAGTACAAGATTAATGACTCAGGAGTGGTCGATGTATTCTGGGGAGCGACCGTTGCGATCATTGCAATTTTCTTTTGTTTGTTTACCTCTGGAGATCCAACGCGGCGATGGGTGGCTGGCCTACTGATTTCTCTTTGGGCTCTGCGATTAAGCTATTACCTTTTTTTCCGCTGGCGTTCACATGAAGAAGATGCACGATATGTTGCGTTAAAAGTGAAGTGGGGATCTCAGGCTCAGATTCGCATGTTCAGATTCTACCAAATGCAGGGACTTGGCTGTTTCCTGTTCGCGTTACCTTTGCTTGCTGCCGGCGGCAACACTACTCCGTTTTCCTGGGTGGATTGCATTGGCATCGCGATTTGGATAGTTGCCATCAGTGGCGAAGCAATCGCAGACCAACAATTGGCGAGCTTCCGAACTCGCCCCGAGAATCGGGGGGAAGTTTGTAATACAGGGTTGTGGCGTTACTCGCGCCACCCAAACTATTTCTTCGAGTGGTTTCATTGGTGGTCCTATGTCATGTTAGCGATCACTGCTCCGCTCGGGTGGCTCACCATTTTAGCTCCCGTTGCGATGTGGTTTTTCCTGAATCGAGTGACGGGTATCCCACTGACCGAGATTCAAGCCATTAAATCGCGGGGAGACAAATACCGTCTCTACCAACAATCGACCAATGCATTTTTCCCTTGGTTTCCAAAGAGCATCTCCCAAGATTAGCCATTTGAAGCTATTGCTTTTCGAATTCCCATTACTCTGGATGACTAGCCTTCAAAGTCACTGGATCCATTTAATAAGCTGGAAACGACATGATTAATAAATTCATTGACTGGACCGAACGTGGTTATGTCCCCGATGGATTACTGAGAATGGGTATTCGCCGTTTATTAAAACAACGACTCGCTCAAGCCGATGCTGGATCACCGCAGGCCAACTCATCCCGAACAGACGCACTTGTCGCAGAGTTTGACAAAGGCCCCATCGCCTTGGTTCCCGAACTCGCCAACGAACAGCACTACGAGGTGCCTGCTGATTTATTCAGATTGACGCTTGGCCCCCACCGCAAGTACTCGAGTTGCTACTGGCCAGAGGGAGTCACAAATTTAGCGGATTCCGAAAAGGCAGCCTTAACAGAAACATGTGCACGGGCCGAATTAGAAGACGGAATGAACATCCTCGAACTCGGCTGTGGCTGGGGTTCCCTTTCGCTGTGGATGGCCGAGCACTACCCGAACGCCAAGATCACCGTTGTTTCAAACTCTAATTCACAGCGGGAGCACATCGAGAATACCGCCCAAAGTCGCGGCATTGAAAAAAACTTAACGGTCGTCACCTGTGATATTAATGACTTTGATACTGACCAAAGTTTTGACCGTGCCGTTTCCGTTGAAATGTTTGAGCACGTCCGAAACCACCGTAAATTAATGAACCGCATCTCAAACTGGCTTAAGCCCGAGGGAAAGTTATTCGTTCACATTTTTTGCCACCGAGAGTTGACCTACAAATTCCAAGATGAAGGCGAATCGGACTGGATGAGTCGCTATTTTTTCTCCGGTGGGATTATGCCAGGCGAAGATCTACTGACTCGCTACAGTGAGGATTTAGAATTGGCGAATAAGTGGATTTGGAATGGTCAGCACTACCAAAAAACATGTGAAGCTTGGCATACCAACATGATCAAAAATCGGGACCAAATCATGCCCATCCTTGAATCCACCTATGGAAAAAAAGAAGGCGTTCATTGGTTCAATCGCTGGCGGATGTTTTATCTCTCCTGCAGTGAGCTATTCGGGTACAACGCCGGCAAGGAATGGTACGTTGCTCATTACCTATTCAGTAACAAAACTTAGATCTAACAGATCTAACAAAACTTAGATCTAA
>JAQXDZ010000005.1 GCA_029251085.1 Mariniblastus sp. | reverse complement strand
TTGGGATTGCTGCTTTCCACTATTCGTTTCTGAAAGAATACTCCATGAGTCGTCCTTTATCTCGTCGTGAATTTGCCAAGGCTGGTGCCGCGTCTGCGGTTGCGGTCTCAATGCCTTCGACAGTCGCCGCTGTTCAACCGTCCGACAAGGTTCGCGTAGGATTTGTTGGTGTCGGCAATCGCGGTTCCCAGTTAATGAAGGCTTTTGCAACTCAGGATGACTGTGAATTCATCGGAGTTGCAGATGTCTATCAGCCCTATCGCGAAAGAGCCAAACAGAATTTTGGGGCAAACTTGTTGGCTGTCGAGGACTATCGTGAATTATTGGATCGTAAGGACATCGATGCGATTGTCATCGCGACTCCAGATCACTGGCATGCGATTCAGGCGATTACTGCGATGTCTGCTGGAAAGGACGTCTACGTTGAAAAACCATTGAGCGTGACGATCCACGAAGGGCGGCAAATGGTTGAGGCGGCGAGGCGGTACAAGCGAATTTCCCAGGTGGGTTTGCACCGCCGGTCGATGAAGCTCTATCGAAATTTATCTGATTTTATGAAGTCGGATCAGTTGGGAAAGATCACCGTTTCGAGAGCATATCGATTGAACAACATGTTCCCCGATGGTATTGGGCAGCTACCACATCAAAATCCACCTGCCGATTTGAACTGGGATCTTTGGCTTGGTCCACGCCCTAAGCAGGCTTACCAACAGAATATCGCCCCATATAAATTTCGCTGGTGGCAGAGATTCTCATCCCAAATAGGAAATTGGGGGGTTCATTATTTTGATACGATTCGGTGGATGCTGGGAGAAACAGCTCCGTCGTCGGTGGTGGCAATCGGTGGGAATTTTGCCATCGATGATGATCGCACGATTCCAGATACTGCTGAGGCTGTGTTTGAATTGCCTGGAGGCTCTCTGCTTACATTTGGACAATATGAAGCGACCAGCAATCCGGCTTTAGCTTATGGTGAAATTGAATTTCGCGGTACACAGGGCACGGCCTATTCTTCGTCAACTGGGTACAAGGTCATCGCTGAGAAACCGGGGCAATTTCAAGCAAAGGGAGTCCGAGGAAAAGACTCGGAGTTTATGCTTAATGAACCCAATGGAGTGGCAACCGCAAGCCATGCGAGAAATTTCTTGGATAGCATCAAGTCTCGAAAGCAAACTCATTGCCCCATGGAAGAGGGGCATCGCTCCACCACGTTCGCACACCTTGCGAATATTTCATTGGCCACCAAGTCACGCCTGGATTGGGATTCGAGTAATGAGCGATTCGTCGACAATGAGTCGGCCAATGATTTATTGCATTACGAATACCGTAAAGGATTTGAGTTGCCGACCTAAAAGCGATTGTCTTCTTAAAAATAGCACGGTGAATTTCCACCCGGTCTCTTAAGCCAGTCCTAGTTTGTCGAGCGTTTCGGAACTGATATTCCCGCCGCATAGTAAGACCACCACGTTTTGGTCTTTGAATGTTCGACGGGATTTCTGAAGTCCTGCAATTGCAACTGCGGCCGCCCCTTCAATTGTGTTTTTTTCAGTCTTCATAAATCGAATTAACTCAGCTTTGATTTCTCTTTCTGATACGGTACAGCAATGGTCAATGATTTTTTGGCACAATGGAAACGTGATTGATCCAGGTTCAACACCACCTGCAGTGCCGTCGGAGAGGGTTGCGGTTGAGGGAAAGGGGAGCAGTTTTCCTGCTTCCAGTGACTTAATCAAGACGCAGGAATTCTTGGGTGAGCATCCGATGATTTTGCAATTTGGAATTTCAGTCTTAAGGTAGGCGCCCACCCCGGAAGCAAGACCTCCCCCTCCCATGGATAAAAAAACTGCGTCGACGGTGCTTAACTGGTTTGAAATCTCAAGGCCAAGTGTGCCTTGCCCGGCAATGACTTCCAAGTCGTTGTACGGTGCTACATAGGTGGCGTTGTTTTTTAGCGCATGCTCGATCGCGATAAGTTCGGTGTCTACGCAATCCGACCCGGCAAAAATCACCCGTCCACCCAATTGGGTGATCGCCGCCAATTTAACTGGAGCCGTTCCAGTTGGCACATAAATTGTGGGTGTTACCTCGAGTGATTGAGCTGCAAAGGCAACGGCTTTTCCGTGATTACCAGTCGATGCCGTTACAATGCCATTGGCGAGTGTTTCTTTTGACATCCCCATTAGCTTCGCGGAGGCCCCACGGATTTTGAACGAACCCGTGGCTTGTAGATTTTCGTATTTGAAAAAGACATTGGCTCCCGTCAGGTCACTGTAGTATGGTGAATGAAGTAGAGGAGTGGTTTTAAGGAGCGGTTTGATTTTACGGGCGACTTTGGGAATCTGCCCGTGGATCGATTGGACGTCGGGGTGGGAAGATAATGACATGGAATCCAAAATCGATTTTCTATATTAACGGAATTGAAAGTATCTAAGAGAAAGATGTCTTCACGGTAATCCCAAGGCGATGGGGTTGGTAATCCTCGGGTTCGATTTTGGCATTTCGTGGCATGGTTTACAAATGGGGAGCCAATCTTCTCGGAAAACCTTCGCTGTTTGTATGATTCCACGGACGCGTTTTATGATATCGGTTATCCTGATAGTGAATTAATTAATAAAAACGTTGCGATTGAAGGACGATGGCTAGATTGCGATTACAGATTTTAATTGCCGTGGTTTTACTGGGGAGCTGCGGGGTAGCTAACAGCTTCGGTCGAGAGGACGATGTTTTTCTTGATCGCGTTGTTCCTATATTTCAAGCGAGATGCCTTGAATGCCATCGTGCAGGTTTGAGTAAGGGTGATTTTTCTCTCGAGGATGCCGATAGCTTTTTTGAAGGCGATTACATCGAACGGGGTGATTCTGCTAACAGCCACTTCGTTGAGCTAATTTCTTCTCAAGATAGCCACCGTGCTGAAATGCCGAAAAATGGCTCACCGCTTACCGATGATCAGATTAAAGTGATCCGTTCCTGGATTGATTCGGGAGCTTCTTGGCCTGATGGCTTTAAGTTGAATTACGATGCGAAAGTCGCGCGTCCGCTCGATTATGATTGGTGGTCTTTTCGCGAAGTCGTCAAACCCGTTGTCCCCGTTTTGATTGATTCTCCGAATCGTGATTGGATTCGGAATCCCATAGACGCGTTTGTTTTGGAGATGCTCGAGCGTAAAAACCTTGCTCCATCGAAAGAAGCGAATCGGCGGACTTTGATTCGCAGGCTCAGCTACGACTTGACGGGCCTACCGCCAACGATCGCGGAAGTTGAGGCGTATGAAGAGGACAAGTCAGAGGACGCGTACGAACGAGTGGTTGAACGGTTACTCGCTTCGCCTCGGTATGGCGAGAGATGGGCGCGGCACTGGTTGGACGTTGTGAAGTACGCTGATACATGTGGTTACGACAAAGACAAACTGCGGCCTAACGCGTGGCCGTATCGTGACTATGTGATTCGATCGTTTAATGATGACAAACCGTACCGGCAATTCGTGCAGGAGCAAATTGCCGGCGATGTGCTCTTTCCCGGAACTGAAGATGGAATCTTAGGACTGGGGTTCATCGCCGCGGGGCCTTGGGATTTCATTGGACATGTTGAGGTGCCGGAATCTAAGTTGGATGGAAGGGTTGCCCGGAATCTCGATCGTGACGACATGGTGTCTAACACGTTCAATTCATTTTGCAGCTTGACGGTGCAGTGTGCCCGCTGCCACGACCATAAATTTGATCCAATCACGCAAGACCACTACTACCGGCTGCAGGCGATTTTTGCGGCGGTAGATCGAGCTGATCGTGTTTACGCTGTCGATCCAAAGGTTGAGGTGGAACGCACTGTTCTTAGGAATAAAATTTCCAAATCAGAAAAATCACTCGCTAAATTAAACGACCAACTTGATCGTGCAGGCGGTCAGGCGTTAGTCAAGCTGCGGGAAAGAATTGCTGCCGTAAAGAATGAGACCAAGAAGCCGGAATTTGGCTATCACAGTAAAGTTGAATCGCGACAGGACACCCTAAAGTGGGTCGAGATTGAATTTGACCAACCGCAATCTACAAAACAGATTGTGTTGCACGCCGCTCATGATGAATTCAATAACATTGGGGCCGGGTTTGGGTTTCCTTTGCGGTTTCGGGTAGAAGTCAATGGAAGCACCGTTTTTAATCGGGAGAATGCTGATTTCCCCAATCCCGGCCTAACGCCAATCGTGATCCCTGTTGCTGAACCCCTTACGTCGGTTCGCCTAGTTGCCACAAAGCTCGCCCAACGAAGTTCCGATTACCATTTGGCGTTGGCTGAAATTGAATTGCTCAACTCGCGAGGGGAAAACGTGGCGGCGACTGGTAAAGTAACCGCTCTGGATTCCATTGAAGCGCCAGTTCGCTGGGGCAAGTCAAATCTGGTTGATGGAATCTGGTACGAATCCAGTGGTGAGACCCGAAAGGAATTACAGGTCAAACTCGATGCAATGGTGTTAAGCCTTATTGGACCGTCTGGAGTTGAACAGAAATCAAGTTTCAAAAATCAAATTGCTGAATCTCGCAAAGCGTTGTCACAGTTGCCAGCTGGAAAGGCAGTCTATGCTGCAGCCACCGATTTCAAGTCTCAAGGGAATTTTAAAGCAACTCAGGGGCAACCTCGTCCGGTGTATTTTTTACCTCGTGGCGAAGTGGCTAGTCCCGGACCGAGGCTCGAGCCCGGAATTATTCCTCTCTCTGCCGGGCGAACGATAGGAGTAGAACTTAAGTCGGGAGAAAGCGAGTCGGTTGCCCGATCAAAACTTGCACTTTGGCTAACTGACAAAGGCAATCCTTTGTTGTGGCGAAGTGTTGTGAATCGGATTTGGCATTATCATTTTGGCCGTGGCATTGTTGATACCCCGAATGATTTCGGTCGCATGGGAGGAGAGCGATCTCATCCTGAACTGCTGGATTGGCTTGCCGCGACCTTTCGAGATGGCAGCGAGTCCGTTTCGGCAGAGTCGTTCAAAGACCTTCATCGTTTGATTGTCACCAGTTCGGTATACCGGCAGTCCTCAAGTTATTCCGGAAACGGGATGACGGCTGATTCTGGAAATCGCTATTTGTGGAGGATGAACCGGCGCCGTTTGTCCGCGGAGGAGATACGCGATTCTATTTTGCATGCCAGTGGGTTGCTTAATTTAGAGATGGGAGGTGCCGGTTATTTTCTGTTTCAGCTTGAAAAGACTGAGCATTCTCCTCATTACGAGTACCATAAATTCGACCACACGGATCCAAAATCTTATCGGAGGTCAATTTACCGATTTATCGTTCGCTCGCAGCCAGATCCTTTTATGACCACACTTGATTGTGCAGATTCATCGCAGAGTACCCCGGCGCGAAATGAAACACAGACGCCGTTGCAATCGCTGACAATGCTTAATAGTGATTTTAGTTTGGAGATGTCCAAAAGGTTTGCCCGGCGAATTGAATTGGAATCTGCAGATCAATCGGAGAGAATCCAAAAGGTAGTTCAGGAATCACTAGGTCGATCTCCGACTGAATTAGAGTTGTCGACGATGGGAGAATTTGTCCAGCAACATGGATTGGCGAATTTGATCCGGATTGTTTTTAATTTGAGTGAATTTGTTTTTATTGATTGAATTAAGTTGGAATAACCAAATCCGAGGCAAATCTTTTTGATTCGGAACCATGTTTAAGACGCGAAGAGTTTTATGACCATTGATCTGTTGAGACGAAAATTCTTATTTGATAGCGCTTGGGGCTTTGGCTCGCTCGCGTTATTGGATTTGTTGAATTCGGAAAGTCGATCGATACCAAGTCAGGAGGGAAGGCAAAAAGTTACCTCTGGTATTTTGCACCACCCTCCCAAAGCAAAGCGAGTGGTTCAGCTTTTTATGGCAGGTGCTGCGAGCCATATCGACCTTTTCGATTACAAACCGGCTCTTGAAAAGCATCATGGTGAACCTTCTGATTTTGGAGAAAAAGTAGAAGCGTTTCAAAATGGCCTTGGTCCCTGGATGAAATCTCCGTTTCAGTTTCGCCCCTATGGAGCGTCGGGGAAGATGCTTAGTGATGCAGTGGCAGATCTTGGTAGTTGTGTCGACGAGATGGCGTTCATTCACAACATGACAGGGAAAACGGGAGTTCACAGTCAAGCCACCTATTTACAGGCAACCGGCTTTCAACGGCCCGGTTTTCCCGGAGTTGGTTCGTGGGTGAGCTATGCGTTGGGAAGCGAGAATGAAAATTTGCCGGCGTTTGTTGTGCTGCCCGATCATCGGGGGTTTGCAAGTAATGGGCCAAAAAACTGGGGTTCAGCTTTTCTCCCCACCAGTTCTCAGGGAACCACAATTTTCCCGCAGCGGGAGCGACCCATTCGAGATCTATTCCCAAAAGGTGAGCTGGTAACGCCGAACAGTCACGCCCAGGGGCTCGAGTTGCTAGATAAATTGAATCGCGATTTTGCGATGACCCGAGAGGGGGACGAGAGGTTGGAATCAAGATTGCGGACTTACGAGCTCGCGGCGAAGATGCAGCTGAGTGCTCCCGAGGCTCTTGATTTGTCGTCCGAGCCTAAACACATTATGAAAATGTATGGTCTGGATCGAGCGGGTGCGGAATATCCCGAAGCGATTAATGTGCCGGAGGAAATAGAGTACTTTGGCAGGAAGTGTTTGATTGCCAGGCGTTTGCTCGAACGCGGTGTCCGCTATGTTCAGATTTGGTCTGGAAATGATAACAGCTTTCCTCGCCGGAATTGGGATAGTCACGAGGACTTGAAACGTGAGCACGGGCCATTGGCGCGGGGGATGGCCAGAGGCGCTGCCGCGCTCATTCAAGACTTAAAACAGCGGGGGTTGTTGGACGATACGATCGTGCTGTGGACGACAGAATTTGGGCGTATGCCATCGACTCAGGGGAGTACAGGACGAGACCACAATCCTCATGTGTTTACGAATTGGCTTTGCGGCGGAGGTATTCGTGGCGGGATCTCTCACGGTGAATCGGACCAGTGGGGTTTCAAGCCACTCGACCGAGACAATCCAACTCAGGTCTATGATATTCATGCGACGCTGCTTCATTTGCTGGGCCTAAATCACTTAAAGCTGACCGTCCGCCACAATGGCATTGATCGAAGATTGACTGATGTTCACGGACATGTCATTCGTGAGATTATTTAGGCACCATTGTGTTGTTGTAAAATAGAAGACCAGGCAGAGCCTGAGATGTAATTAATAAGAGAATGGTTGAAGACTTAACTAAACGAGGTGAACCGGTGATTTTAAGATGTTCTGTATTTTTATTTTTCGGATTCGCTTGCAGTCTAAGTGCCGTTTGGGGACAGGAAAGCACTGATAAGCAAGAGTTGGGGTTTCGAAATCTGTTTAATGGCAAAGATCTTACTGGCTGGATCGACGTTAACACGTCCCCGGAAACTTGGTCGGTGAAAGATGGTTTATTGGTATGCACTGGCAAGCCGATTGGCGTGATGCGATCGGATCGGCAGTATGAAAATTTCATTCTTGAAATTGAATGGCGTCACATGGAACCCGGAGGGAATTCGGGTGTGTTTCTCTGGTGCGATGCGATTCCCGATGCGAGGAATCGATTGCCCAAGGGCATGGAAGTTCAGATGCTGGAATTAGACTGGGTCAACCAGCATAAGAGAAAAGATGGGTCGTTGCCCCCAATTGCTTATGTTCAGGGTGAATTGTTTGGAGCAGGAGGGATGACAGCGACGCCTGAAAATCCTCGCGGGAACCGCAGCAAATCAGTCGAACATCGTTGCAAAGGTGTAGGCCAATGGAACCGATATGTGGTGGTTGCGGTCGATGGAAATGTGAAATTATCGATTAACGGGAAATTCGTAAACGGAATTCGGGACGCTTCGGTAAAAAAAGGTTACTTGTGTTTGGAATCAGAAGGTCGGGAAATCCACTTTCGTACGATCAAGATCATGGAACTTCCGGGCGGAATGGCCAATGAGTCAAATACAGCGCCGGTGATCAAGTAAATCATTGAAAGGCAGGGGCATTGGTTCTGGTTTAATGAAATCCAGCGTTCCCTGAGTTACAATCAGTTCTTAATAATTATCAATAATTAATCATCTTAGAGTACTACATGTCAAAAATTTCACGTCGTCAATTCGTAGCGGGTAGTTTAGGTGCGGGCGTAATGATGTCACTGCCCGCCAGTTCTTTACGCGCTTCGCAACACATGAGTGCGAATGATTCAATTAATGTCGGCTTCATTAGTTGCGGTAGTCGCGCTGGGCAACTTGCAAAACAATTTTCCACGGTAGACGGAGTGAATATCACAGGGTTGTGTGACCCGGACTCCAGTCGCGTGGATCGGATGAGCCGGGAATACAACAAAGCAGAAGGCTGGGCAGACATGCGCGGCCTTTGTGACAGTGATAATGTTGATGTGGCGGTTGTCGCGACCTGTAACCATTGGCATTGTTTGGGTGCGATTCGAGCCATGGAGTCTGGTAAGGACGTCTATGTCGAGAAACCACTCTCTCACAGCCAATGGGAAGGTGAGCAGACCGTTGCAGCATCTCGTAAGTATGATCGGATTTGTCAAATTGGTACGCAGCAGCGGTCCGACCCGATGCAGAAGCAGGTCAAACAGTTGCTTCATGAAGACAAGGCGATTGGAGAACTTAAGGCCTGCCGTGTAAATCGATATGGTGTCCGTGCTTCGATTGGAAAGCGTGAAACGCCGCTGAGTGTTGATAAAAATATCGCTTATGATCTCTGGCTCGGACCAGCCCAGGACAAGCCAATATTTAGAAAGAGTCTGCATTACGATTGGCACTGGGACTGGAATACAGGTTCGGGAGAAATGGGGAATTGGGGAGTTCATGTTCTCGATGATGTGCGAAACAATGTCTTTTTAGATAAAGTGACGTTACCTCAGAAGATATTTGGTGGCGGTGGTAGAGTCGTGTGGAATGATGCTGGTGACACACCCAACGTGCACTTTGTTTACTTCGATACCGGTGGAATTCCCGTGGTCATCGGACTCTCTAATTTGCCATCTGCTCCCGGCGGAAAAAAATCTGCTCCGCATCCGGGGCCTGGAAGTGGATACATCGTTTACGGAGAAGGCGGGTACTACCACGGTCAGCGAGGCAGAGGTGCTGCTTACGACAATGATGGTAAGTTGATCAAGAAATTTAGTGGAAACAGCGGCAATGGTTTACACCAAAAGAACTTTTTGGATGCCGTGAGAGCCCGCGATCGCTCACGACAAAATGCGGAGGTCGAAGTCGGGCACCACAGTACCGGTTGGTGCAATCTCGCGAACATTGCATTCCAGTGTGGTGATCAGTTTTCCTCGGAGCAAGCCAAAGAGATCGATGTTGCCCAGTGGTCGACGTTGATGAATGAAATGAAAGCGCATACTGCAGTTCATGGCATCGAGATGGAAAGCGATCAAATTCGGTTAAGTCCGATGATGGAACTTAACCCTGAGGCGGGCAGGTTTATTGGGAAAGAGGCCAAGCGGGCAAATAAGTTTATTAAACGAGAATATCGAGCCGGCTATGAAGTTCCTGAATTAGTTTGATCGACTAATGAGGAGGTTGATTGCCTGAACAAGCGTCAGTCAATGGTGGATTTTTTTCGAGGTTTAGCCTTTTTAGCCTTAGTGTTTGCAGGAGTGATTGATGTTCCGATGTGGTTTGCAGAAATTTAGTCTGATTTTAATGGTCAGTTTGTTATCCGTCTCTTGGAACGCAGAGGGGGCTGTCGGGCAGGAGAAGGGCAAGGCAGGGGAGTCTCAAAGTTCTCAACCCTCTAAAAAGCAAAAGAACAGTCGCGCGAAAAAGAAGCCCGCCCCGTTTCGATGGGTGAATTCACTTCCAACATCAGCAGCGAAGACTCTCGGGCTTCAACACGGTACGTTCAAAAGTCCGAGTTTGAATAAAAAGGTGGGCTACTGCATTTATCTACCCGCAGATTATTCAAGGTCGGAGGGCTCGGAGAAAAGGTACCCGGTCGTCTACTATTTACACGGTGGCCGTCCTGGGAATGAGCTCAAATCGATCAAACTAGCCGCCGAAATTGACAAGGCGATGAGTCAGCAAAATGTTGCTCCGATGATCTACGTCTTCGTTAACGGCGGTCCGGTAAGCCATTACAACATGCCGGATGATCCTAGCGCTCAAGGAGCGGACGTTTTTATCAATGAGTTGATTCCCCATATCGATTCGACCTACCGAACCATCGCAGATCGAGGTGGCAGAGGGATAGAAGGGTTTTCACAAGGCGGCCGCGGAACTGCGAGGCTAATGTTTCGGCATCCGGAGTTGTTTTGCAGTGCATCCCCGGGTGGTGGTGGGCATGCTACAGAAAAAAAGATATCGGAGAGTGGTGGGCAAGAATCGGCTAATTTGATTTTTGCGAAAGGGGACAACACGTGGGATTTGACTGCGGTCTATTTAGACAAATTAAAGTCAGTCCCTGACCTGACACCGCTGAACATTTTGGTTCACGTGGGGAACCAAGGGTTCAATTACGA
>JAQXDZ010000161.1 GCA_029251085.1 Mariniblastus sp. | reverse complement strand
ACCAAAGCCTATCAGGGGCAGGTCAGCACCACACCGGCGGAGGGCGAGGACTTTCGATTCCCTGGCCCGTTGTTACGCCGCATGACTGCTGAGCAGACATGGGACTCCATCGTCCTCCTTCTGCGAGGTTCGGAAATCGACGAGCTAAAAACGGATAATGCACCAATGATGGAACGTCTAGTATTTCCGTTCGAAATTACCCACGACAGAAAAGGAATCGCAGAAGATCGCGAGAAGATTCTCGACTTTGCCAAGTCGCTGCTGCCTGATGGAAAGGCCTCGAATGGTGCAGGGGGACGCGGTCTATTCATGAAATCAAGCAAACGAAAAGTCAAGCGGCGCGGCGAAGACACATGGATGCGAGCTTCAGAGCTCCCCCAACCCATGCCACCCACGCACTTTCTGAGAATCGCCGGACAGTCAGCCCGTGAAGTTGCTGATGATGGCTCGACGGAAGGTGGAATTACCGAATCATTAGCAATGATGAACGGTGAAGTCATCGAAAGTCTGATGTCCAATTCATCAGTCATCAAAACAGCTGGAAGAAAGGACACTCAGGTCGAGCAAATCGATTTCCTTTACCGCAATTGTCTGTCCAGAGTTCCGAGTAAGCGGGACACAAAGCAGTGTCTTGCGGCACTCAATGAAGGGCTTGCTCTGGGGGAAATCGCATGGGCTCTTTTGAATTCCCGCGAATTCATGTTCATCCAGTAGACATCGCCCGCCACCTATTATGACCAAACCAAATTAAAAAACCTGCTATTCAAGAACCGATCCAAAATGAAGCAACTTCTCAACTCTTTAGATAAGTCGACGCGCCGGCAGTTTGTGGAACGCTGTGCCGCGACGTCATTTGGCCTAAGTATCCTTCCAGGTTCACAGTTCGTTTCTGGTGCATCGACAAACCAAAATCCCACCGCATTCGGTAAAGCGAAGAGTGTGATCTGGTTAATGCTCAGTGGTGGCCTAAGTCACATCGACTCACTGGATCCTAAAACAGGCAAATCCAAAGGTCCGGCCAAAGCGATTAATACGTCAGCCGATTTCCAAGTTACAGATTTCTTTCCAAAGTTTGCGACGGTTGCAGATCGCGTCTGCCTCATCCGCTCGATGGAAGCAAAAATTGGTGTCCACAAGCCTGCCAAATACTTCATGCGAACCGCCTATGAACCTCGCGGCACGATCCTACACCCTAACCTTGGGGCTTGGGGGTCTCACTATCTAGGACGCAGTAGCAAAAATTTGCCATCAAGCGTGTGCATCAACCGTCGCTCCGATCAGGCCAATGGATTCTTTCCCTCGAGCTACGCTCCGCTGGCCATCGCAGACCCCGACAAAGGGATCAATGACGTTAAATCAATCGGCGGGAGGTCTGCCGCGACGAAGCGACTGGAATTACTAAACAACCTCGACGCCGGTTTTCGAAGGAAATTTAATGACAAAGGTGTCAATTCCTACAACGGCTTTTATGACGACGCCCTCGCATTGATGAAGAGTAAGGACCTGAAAGCTTTCGATCTTTCCGAAGAGCCAACAAAACAACGGGCAGCCTATGGAGATAATTCGTTCGGGCAAGGGTGCCTACTCGCTCGACGACTGGTTGATTCCGGTGTCCGTTTCGTTGAGGTTACGCACGATGGGTGGGATCACCACAAAGCGCTCGCCGATGAAATGGGCGAGGTAGCCCCCGTCTTTGATCAGGCCTACGCAACGCTGATCAAAGACCTTGAACAGCGGGGTATGCTGGACTCCACACTGGTTGTCGTAGCAACGGAATTCGGTCGCAAGCCGAACTTCGATGGCGACGGACGTAGCCATCACCCGGTTTGCTTTTCAACTGTTCTCGCCGGCGGAGGTGCCAAGGCGGGATTTGTCTATGGTAAGAGCGACGACGCTGGATATTACGTTGACGATGATCCAGTCTCGATTGGAGCCTTCCACGCCAGCATCGCATTTGCAACCGGCATGAAAATCGAAAAACCAGCGATGTCGCCATCCGGTCGCCCCATGACCGTCGGTGACGGTGAAGAACCTGTTCTGGAGTTATTCGCATGATACTAAAACAATCGGTTTACGTAGTGGCAATCCTGATGATCACATTCTCAGGACTCACACTGAATACACAGGCGCAGAGCAACAGCAAGAAACCAGACAGCTCAGTCGTCGTCGGCACGCTTACAAACGTCGACTCCTCTGGAAAAAAATTCACCGTCCAACAGAACGGGGAATTCCTGCGAAATCTATACATGGACTCCAAATCCAAGGTCTATTTCATAGGTTTACCTGCCAACGGCAAACAAAAGCCAATGGCTGGCCAAGGAGTAAAAGCGACCGCTGATAAAGACGGACGTGTCAAGACGATCAGCTTCACACCTCCTGTGGGTGAGACAAAGATGCTGGGTGAAAAACGACTGAAGATGACCGAAACAGAACTGCTCAAAGAAGTCGACAAAGACTCAAGCAACTCAATCAGTTACGTCGAGTTCAGCAAATATATTCATAACTCCCCAAAACACGGTCCGGACTCGTTTCGCAAAGCCGACAAAGATAGTGACGGTGCACTCGACAAGACCGAATTTGCCGCAGCACTCGGCAAGGTTTCATGGTGGAAAATTTCACGAAAATCACCAAATGCATGGTTCATCCAAGCGGACCAAAATAGAGACGGCATGCTCGACATCCAAGAGTTTGGCTTGATTTGCCCAAGTGGCAATCATCTAAAAAACATCTTCAAACGAGCCGACCGTGACAAGTCTGACAGCCTCAATGAACGTGAAACAGAAGCCTATATCCGTAGCATCACTCATGGAAAAGAAAAAAGTAAGCAAAAACGAAAACGGGATGAGAAAGTTACAACGCAATCCGAAAAACCTCTATCGCTTAGGGCACTCTGACGAACAAATGAAAAACTCATTTCATCCATTTAATTTAGACGAAAACTGAAAAGTAACCATGAAGCTTCAGTATTTACAGCTTGCACTGACCATCAGCTTGATTGGGATGTACTCTATCGGCTTGGCGGAAGAGAAACCGAACATCGTCATCATCCTCACAGATGACCAAGGCTATGCCGATGTCAGTTACAATCCACACTCCCCGCCAGAGGTCAGCACACCAAACATCGATGCCCTCGCAAATTCCTCCGTCGTCTGTACTCAAGGCTATACCAGTGGACACGTGTGTTCCACGACTCGTGCAGGGCTCATGACTGGTCGTTATCAGCAACGGTTTGGAATCTACACCGCAGGGGAGGGCGGCTCGGGTGTTCCGCTTGATGAAGTGTTTATTCCACAGCGACTCAAGCCAGCCGGTTACGTCTCTGGAGCAATTGGCAAGTGGCATCTTGGGCTAACGGAAGAATACCATGCCATGAATCGCGGGTTCGATCAGTTCTATGGCTTCATGGGACGCGGGGCACATCCTTATTTTGACCACACAGATATGAATCACCCCATTTATCGTGGCCTCAAACCGATCAAAGAAGAAGGCTATCTCACCACTCGCATCACTGAAGAAGCGGTCGGTTTTATCAACCGTCACAAAGACGAACCATTCTTTCTCTATGTCGCTTACAATGCAGTGCACGCTCCACCAGAGGCCCCTCAAGAAGACATCAAAAAAGTTACCGGAGACGAAACACGCGACACCCTCATGGCGATGATCAAGCATCTCGATATGGGAGTGGGCGAGATTGTAAACTCGTTAAAGAAGAATAAAATTTTTGACAACACACTACTCATTTTTCTCACAGACAATGGCGGATCGGGCGCTATGAAAGCCAACAATGCCCCGCTCCGCGGATTCAAGCAAATGGACTACGAGGGCGGAATCCATGTCCCGTTCATCGTGTCGTGGCCGAATCAATTACCTGGCGGCAATAAGTGCGACGTTCCCATGTGGTCGACTGATTTGTTTGCCACGGCTCTCGACGCTGCTGGACTTCCCATGCCAAAAGACAAACCGTTGGACGGTAAAAGTATCCTGCCCGCCCTCAAAGGTAAAACTGACCAACTCCACAACGAACTGTACTGGAGTTCTGCGGGTGCCAATGGAAAGTGGGCCATTCGTTCCGGGAATTGGAAATTAGTCGCTCAAAAAAATCGTGTTGAACTCTTCGACCTCGGAAAAGATCTCAGCGAGACGACTGACCTTGCTGCCAAGCATCCCAAAGTGGTTTCCGAGCTCAAAGCAAAATACAATGTATGGCTCGATGAGATGGCGGAACCGGTAAGCAAGCAGGAAAAACGCTGGAGTCCCAGTGCAGCTGCACCAGCCAAAAAGATGTCAAAGGAAGAAAAGAAAGCCGCACGCCTCAAAAAACGTATGGGAAAGCAAAAAAGCCAACCCCCAGACTCAGCGAAGTGAACCGCTCTAACGGAACCGCATTCCACGGCACACGCTATTCTTTTTAAATCTTACCCCATTCTACAAAAGTCTTAGTATGAAAGCTGTTATCTCAGTTTCGATTTTCTGTTTGTCGGCAATGGTGGGCACATTCGCTCGCGCGGAGCGCCCCAATATCATCATGTTTCTGATTGACGATCAGAACCCATCAAGCATCGCTGCCTTTGGGGGCGATACCTACACGCCCAATCTTGATCGAATGGCAGAAGAAGGGATGAAGTTCACTCGCGCCTATGTCAGCAGCTCGGTTTGTACTCCTTCTCGATACAGCTTCCTAACCGGTCGATTTGCCGGAAACTCATATAGTAAACGTTACGCCGCGGCGGTCGGCGGCAAAGAGAATCAGGGGCTTCCCAATTTCAATGTCGCACTGGAACGCGACAACATGAATGTTGGAAATGTTCTCCGTGAAGCTGGTTACACCACTGGGTTTGTCGGGAAATTCCATCTCACGTCCGACCTGGATTTCCCGGAGTTCTACAAAGGCAAAAACAAATGGATCAACATTCCCAAAGACGCGGGTCCCGGGGCTGAAACTTCGGCCCAGTTCAAGCACAACGAACGCTGGATGCGTCGTTACCTAGAGACGCTGGGGTTTTCGTGGGCAAAGAACGTCTACCCAGAGAATATTCATCAGCCCTATTCCTCGCACAACCC
>JAQXDZ010000142.1 GCA_029251085.1 Mariniblastus sp. | reverse complement strand
CAGGACTCCTCCGCTCGGTTTAAGCCGGATTTTTTCAACCAAATCCTTCGTGGCTGGTTGGTTGTAGGCAACGATGGCCATCACATCGATTGCCGATTGGCTCAGTCGAACTTGCCGATTGCGACCGAAGAAATCTTGTTGGAATTCAGCAAGTTCCGGGTCGAGTTTCATTTTGAAAACACCTCCTTCGGAATCGATCCGAAAGGCGGCATTTTCTTTTTCGTATTTGGCGTTGAGTTCGCGGACGGTTTGGGTGACTTCTTTGGGACTCACATCGCGAAGCACTGCAGCAATCTTTCGACTATTTAGCGTAACGCCTTTGGGGGCACCTACGAATAAGATTGATTCGATAATTGACTCAGGAGAAATTGGACAGCCAGCATTGTCATCAATTTCCGGGGCTACTTCCACTTCCTCGAATGCGGTACTATCAGCCCGACTCGGTTCAGTGATTGACGATTGGTCGGGTTCTTGGATTTCCTCGGGAGAATCGCCTCGTGTTTTTAAGGCGTCTGCGTAAGCTTGACTGAGTTGGTCTAGAGAGAATTCTTCCTCATCATCGCCTTCGTCATCGAATTCTGCATCGTAGGTGTCGCCGTCCTCAACGGGTTCCTCCATTTCCGAATCAGTCAAAGGCTCCAGCGCTTCTGGATCTGAGCAGTCATTTTCGGAATTGTCTTCACGTTGATCAGTCATAGCGTTAGCTTAAGGGAGACGTCGGCAGTCTCGCAAGTCGGAGTCACTGCTACTAGCTAAAAGCGGTAATATTTGAGCCTCTGCTTTCCCAGATTGAATAGAATTACTTAGCGTGGTTACCTATTTTTACTGGTCGATTGCTTTTAGAATTGGGTTAGGCGGCAATATTGATATTCGCTTTCTTACGGGGATTGATCGTGTTGAAATTTTGTTTGATGGGTTGGTCGGTCGGTGTGCTTTGTTTTGCTGCCACGACTTCCGTTTGGGGGGTTCAGTCGAGTTTGGTCAGCGTGCCACCGACGACTTCAGACTTGGGAGTTCTGGTTGAGAATGCAGAATCAACTTCTCGAAAGAATATGGTTGCTTCTGTGCATCCTTTAGCAACGCAAGCTGGTGTCGATGCGTTTGCCAATGGTGGCAATGCGATTGATGCCGCAATAGCGACCGCTTTGACACTTGGGGTTGTCGATAATTTCAATTCGGGAATTGGCGGCGGATGTTTTATACTGATTCGCACTGCAAAAGGAGAAGTGTACGCAATTGACGGGCGCGAGATGGCTCCGTCAGCAGCGACACAGGATCTTTTTCGGGATGCAAAGACTCGTTTTTCTAATCCAAGTCAGACTGGCCCGTTGGCCAGTGGTGTTCCGGGAGCATTAAAGGCTTACGCACAGGCAGTCGCGCAGCATGGGCGATTAGATCTGCGGGCTTCATTAAAAAAGGGAATGGAGGCAGCAGAGGGCGGGTTTCAGGTAACCGAGGCGTACGCTGCGAAACTTAGAATTGCGAAAAAAGCGATGCTGCAATTCCCTGGAGCTGTCAACGTTTTTTTCCGACCTGATCCAAAGACTGGGCTAATCGAACCTTATCGAGCTGGAGAGATTTTAAAGCAATCTGATTTGGCAAAAACCTACCGTAAGATTTCTCAAGAGGGGACTGACTGGTTTTATCGCGGCGGGTTTTCTGAGTTGGCGGGGCAGTGGATGGAGGCCAATGGTGGAATCATGACGGTCAACGATTTTGCCAAATATAAAACCGTAAATCGGAAGCCAGTTCGATCAGAGTATCGAGATTTTGAAATCTACGGATTTCCGCCTCCAAGTTCTGGTGGAGTGCATGTTGCCCAAGTGCTCAATATTCTTGAGCAGTTCGATTTGGCTGAGATGTATCAAAGCGACCGAGTAGGATTTTATCATGTAGTGGCAGAAGCGATGAAGCTTGCCTTCGCAGATCGGGCTTTCTGGTTGGGGGATCCGGATTATGTAGATGTCCCGCTGGGCTTGATTGAAAAGAGTTACGCTAAAGAGCTTGCCGTTAAGATTAAGATGGACTCCGTGTTAACAACGGATCACAATATTCCCCCCAATGCTGCGACTGATTTTTTTGAGCGACATACGACTCATGTTGCTGCGGCAGACAGTGAAGGTAATTGGGTGGCTTTGACCACCACGGTTAACACAACATTTGGCGCTAAATACGTCATTCCGGGAACGGGGGTGATTATGAATAATCAGATGGATGACTTTGTTGCCTTCCCCGGCAAACCGAACGCATTCGGTTTAATTGGTGGTGAAAATAATGCAGTTGCGTCCGGGAAGCGACCACTCTCCAGTATGAGTCCGACGATTGTCCTGAGGGATGGTCAGCCAGTTTTGACTGTCGGAGCGGCGGGTGGGCCAAAAATTATTACCGAAGTCTTGTGGGCCATTATTAACCATCTTGATTTGGAAATGCCAATCGGCGAAGCAATTGCGGCGCCTCGCTTGCATCATCAATGGGCTCCCAAACAGTTATTGTTAGAAGCGACTTTTGATAAAAAGATGGCGGAGCAATTAACGGCTAAGCAACATCAAATTAAACGCTCTCGATCGATGGGGATCTGTCAGGGGATTACATTTGATACCAAGACGGGAATCTTTACCGGTGCTTTTGACCCGCGCACGACTGGCAGTGCCGCGGGTGAGTAATGATTATATTGCAATTGATTTCGCGGGGGTGATTGAGCCATTGGTTCCAACCGTAGGCAACTGGGCGCGAACAAGATGAAGTCAATTAGTTTTCTCAGTTGGAATTTGAATTTGCTGGAGAACTCCCACGCCGCTCCCGTGGGCTGGCGAATGGATCAAGCTGAATCGCTCGTCCGTGAACGCGTGCTGGCAGTCGATCCGGACTTTGTTTGTTTTCAAGAATTGCCAGGGTTGGTGCCTTACGTTGAGACGCATGACTTGATTCCTGCAAATACGGTCAGTCACTCCGGAAACTTAGCGACTCTCGTGCGACGGGAATTATTGGATCAGGTTGAAAGCAGGGCAGTCGGGCGAAGCGCGGTTTTATCAGCGATTGAATCTGCCGGGATAAGTATCGCAAACGTACATTTACCACCCGGCGGCCATGGGAAAGCGGAGCGGTTAGCTGTGATTGAGCGAATTGTTTCCATCTGTCCAACGCCCAAATTACTGGTGCTCGGTGATACCAACACCCGGATCGGTGAAACGTCAGCGATTGAAGGGTTGGGAGTTCGGGGGGAACTGCCGCCTGCTCCGACTTGGGATAGCCGTCGCAACCGATTTCGGGATGAAGGGAAAAGATTTACAGCATATTTCACTCGCTATTTTCATAGTGATGGAGTGAGGGTGAAGGATGTCAAGGTTTTCAATCAGTCGTGGAATGTAGACGGAGCCCATTTTTTTCTCTCAGATCATTTTGCTTTAGCGGGTCGGGTGGAATGCCTGTCGTCGTTGTAGACTGTGAAGAAAAACGGCGAGTTCCGTTTAGGTTTGCGGAAACTTTTTGAATTGAATAGGACCTTGGCAAAAACTGTAATCCTTTCAATAATCATGGGCTACTTATTGACTAACTCGCCATCCGTAAAGAAATACTTTGGAATGCAATCATGAGCGCAGATACTAGACTCGAGGAATTAGGATTTGAATTGCCCCCTGCTCCCTCGGCAGTTGGTGTTTACAGACCTGCGATGATCGTTGGAAATCTGTGTTACACATCAGGCCATCTTCCAGTCCAAGCTGACGGTTCTTTGATGATCGGCTGTACTGGGCGAGATGTTGACCAGCAGGGAGCTTATCTAGCTGCTCGCCAATCTGGATTGACGATGCTCTCTACCCTGCGATCCGAGCTCGGAACACTCGATAGAATCAAGCGAGTCGTGAAATTGTTTGGAATGGTTTGTTGTACCGATGACTTCACTCAACAGCCTGCGGTCATTAACGGGTGTAGTGAGTTGATGTCTGCGGTGTTTGGCGAAGAAGCTGGTGTTGGCACACGGAGTGCCGTGGGGGTCAATGCATTGCCACTTGGTGTTACCGTGGAAATTGAAGGAATCTTCGAACTTCATGATTAGTCAGTGATGCGGCAATTGTTGTTGATTTAAATTCGTCTCATTGAAATAACTTAAATATGTTTGAACATCAGTATCCTAGTGCGGATGGCGTTTCTGAAAAATTAGCCATCGCAATTCGACATATTGAATTCGCACGAAACTACAGTCGATCACTATTGGATGGGCTGGACGATGAAGATTGGTTTTGGAGCCCCGATCAATTCACGACTCACATTGCGTGGCAGGTTGGCCATCTGGCGATGTCTGAATACGGGCTGACGTTGTTTCGTCAGCGTGGTCGCGACTTAAGCGTAGATCAGCAACTGATGTCCAGCAAGTTTCGAAAGCTGTTTATGCGTGGTACGCAACCGATCGCGGACCGGACTGCGTACCCCGATCCAAGCGAGATCCTCGATGTTCTCGATCGGGTTCATGGGCAGATGAGAATCGAAATTGTTGGGTTTGATGGTCCACAGTTAGACGAACCGCTCGACCCTCCTCACGCCGCCTATGCTACTCGTTACGGGGCGCTTTTGTTTGCGGGTGACCACGAGATGATTCATTCCGGTCATATTGGAATGCTTCGCCGTTTGATGGGAAAAGACCCAATTCGATAGCCACAGGCGTGATAATGTCAACAAAACTGGTTCAAACAAGATCTCTCACTAAAAAGTTTGGCGACTTTACAGCTTTGGATTGTTGTTCTTTGGAGATTCAGGAAGGTGAAGTATTCGGGTTGCTTGGCCCCAACGGAGCCGGCAAATCCACATTCCTTCGCCTGTTACTAGGGTTTCTGAAGCCTTCAGCGGGAACAGCTGAAATCGGAGGTTTGGATTGTCTTCATCAGCGGGTTGAAGTTCATCGAATGGTCTCCTACTTGCCTGGTGATGCGCGGCTATTTCGGATGATGCGTGCTCGTAAAATGCTTGAAATTTTTTGTGGATTTCGCGAAGACGCGAGTTTCGAAAAGGCGGTAGAAATTTCCGGTCGATTGGAGCTGGATTTGTCTCGCTGGGTCGGCCTGATGTCGACTGGGATGCGGCAAAAATTGGCGTTGGCGATTACGCTTTGCAGCGAGACACCATTGGTGATTTTAGATGAGCCGACGGCCAACCTTGACCCGACAGTTCGTGGACGCGTGATGGAGTTGGTCAACGAAGCGAAGCTAGCTGGCCGCACCGTGATTTTTTCGTCGCACGTTCTGCCGGAAATCGAGGATACGTGCGATCGAGTCGGCATCTTACGAGCTGGTCATTTGGTCCACTTGGAGTCAATCAGTCGTTTAAAAAAGCAGCATCGAATTCTCGCGGAACTCAAAGGAGACCTTCCACAGTTGCCAGAAGGCTTGCGTGAATCCATTGTGATCAAACAAAACGGTAGTTCCGTGCAAATCGAAACACCGGGAGAACTGTCGGCGGTTTTAAGGTGGTTATCGGACGCACCCATCTCGGACGTCTACATTCAGCCTGTGGGGTTGCGGGCTGTTTACGATCGTTTTCACCACCCGTCCCCAATCACATCGCAGGCGGAGGCCGCCGTATGAACCGTCCTCTGTTAAAAAAGTACATTGCCGAAGGCTTGTTACTGTTCGTGGGGTTAGCCTTAGGTGTTTTCGCGTTTTGTTGGTTTCGTGTTTGGGTCGTAGGAGAGCTGGATACCGCTCAATTTCGTCAGATCATAGACCTGCTTCCCAAGGATTGGCGAAAATTTGCAACGGTCGATTTTGATTGGTTAGTTTCGTACCTGGGCAGAACTTCATTGACCCTCAATGAACCGATGTTGATTTCATTGGTTTGTGCATGGGGGTTAGTCAGGGGTTCGGACGTTGTCAGCGGGGAGTTAAGTCGTGGGACAATGGAATTGCTGCTGGCTCAGCCTGTCAGTAGACGAAGGATATATCTGCAGCATGCCGGGTTAACGCTGGCGATGATGTCCGGATTAATTTTGGTATGCTGGCTTGGCATGGCATTGGGAATTTGGACAACGAGTGTAGAAGAAACAACCTATCCGTCGATTCAAATTCCGTTAATCGACTACTCCATTCCATTAAGTTTTTTGCCGTCGAAAACTACGGTGGTCGCAATGAGTTCCGAAGTGAATCCCCTGCTCTTTTTCCCGGGGCTTTTAAATTTGTTTTGCCTCGGATTTTGTATGAGCGGATTCGCAGCTTTTTGCTCCTCGTTGGATCGCTACCGCTGGCGAACTCTGGGGATTGTGGCCGCGTTCTACTTTTGCAATGCCGGGGTTCGGATGCTCGGAATGGGGTCTGAGAAGTATTGGTGGGCAAAGCACTGTGGTTTGTTTGGACTTTACCATCCGGCGGCCGTAATCAAGCAAACGGATGCCGACGTAGCGAACTACTATGCAATCCTAAGGTATGACCCGGATGGCACATTGGCCGGATTGGCGTTGCTGCCAAATTGCCTGCTATTAGTGTTGATCGGGATTTGTTTTTACTCGGTTGGTTTGATGATTTTCCAGAAGCGTGATATCCCCGCGCCGATGTAGGTCTCAGCAGGTTCTCAGCTTGATTTCTCAAGGTCGATTGAAACTTGGCGAGAATCTTCGGAGGTTACCAACCGTGTCGGTTTTTCAGCCACTCAATTTGTCCAAGGTGGTGGCGGTTGTGCCAAAGAGCGCGAGAGAGGGTTTGTCGGAGGGAGAGAATCTCTCCAACTTCGGGGTGAAAAAAAGTGCGGTCAAGATCTTCGTCGTTTAGGTTTTCGATTAAAACGGCCCATCTTGCATGAAGTCCATCCATCAAAACCAACGACGGTTCAAGTTCTGATTCTCGCGCATCGTACGTTTCTGACCATTTGGTTTCATTAAACGTTTTGATCAATGGCGAGGCTTCCGTCAGTGCCCACTTAAACCGTATGTACGTGTTTAATTGGCTGTCGGCGAGGTGATGGACAATTTGTCGAATGGACCAGTTGCGATAGCGAGCTTTTAGTTGTTCTGAATTCAACGAGTCAATTGAATTTCTAATTTCCGCGGGGCAACTTCTCAGTTCCTCCAGCTGAAGAATTAGCGTTTCCGCGAGTTCCGATTCGACGTACTCGCCGACAGGGAATTCTGGTGGTTCATTGTTCGTAATCATGAGATTATTTCGGGGTGTTAGTTTTGAAGGCTAGAACGCTGCAGCTTAAGCGTTTTCTAAGCGAAGGTAATTTTTTGCATTTGTATAACAAATGTTCTCAACCAACGTGCCAATGAATTGGAAATCATTTGGGAGGACTCCCGCCTCTATGTCATTTCCCAGCATGTTGCAGAGGATGCGACGAAAGTATTCATGTCTGGTAAACGACATGAAACTTCTTGAATCGGTAAGCATCCCTACGAACCTTGATAACAGCCCGGTATTGGAAAGTGTATTGAGCTGCATTTCGATTCCCTCTTTTTGATCAAGGTACCACCAGCCCGAGCCAAACTGCATTTTCCCCGGTCCTGAATCACTCTGGAAATTGCCCAGCATGGTACTGATGAGATAGTTGTCGGAGGGGTTCAGGTTGTAAACGATTGTTTGAGGTAACGCGTTTTCCTGGTCGAGTTGATTTAGGAAAGCGCCGAGTGAGCGTCCCTGGGAAGTGTCACCCATCGAATCACATCCGATATCACGCCCAA
The DNA here is from genome assembly GCA_029251085.1 of Mariniblastus sp. GTDB lineage: Bacteria > Planctomycetota > Planctomycetia > Pirellulales > Pirellulaceae > Mariniblastus. The sequence continues at coordinate 235 of JAQXDZ010000142.1, read as the reverse complement.
TTCCGTTGAAGAGTCGAGTATTGTTGTTCCGCCAGACGCCAGTGTGAAATTGATTTGTCCAGTTTTTTTCTGCATCCATGCGAGCTAATTCAAGAAGCATGAATGTCGAAAATGTTTCATGCTGATGTGGATCGGCGGTCACTCCGTTCATTGCGGCATCAAAGATACTGGATGCAGTTGCTTTGTCACAAAAGGCTGCCGGGACGAACTCGCAACCATGGTCGGAAAGGCGAGC
>JAQXDZ010000148.1 GCA_029251085.1 Mariniblastus sp. | reverse complement strand
AACAGAATAGCAACGCGTGCCGCTGCTTGCGTCCTTGAGACAGTTCTTCATCCACTTTCATTTACGTCAGCTCCTCTCAAGCCGGCTGTTTCGTGGCGATTGCAGTTTCAGGCTAACGGGTTGTCGAACGGATTAACAGAAAATTTTCAGATAATGATCTCAAGCAGCGCTTAATGTTTACCAATTTTTGACACCGTTTTGGCGATATCTTTTGGAAATCATCGAGGCGGATGCGATATCGGTCTCCGCCACTGGTCGCCGGAAATTCGCCCTATCTTCAAATCCGAGCGAGATCGGGAGGCTCGGGAGCACTGTAAACCTCGCTTAACCAAAATTGGTCTGCATGGGACATCTTCAAAAATGCTTTAAACCGAACGAGCGACGGGGCAAAAATTCGGCGGCGAAAACTAATCAGTTAATGTTTGACGACTACCCAAATTGCGGATAAAAAGTTTGGCGTTGAGGATTAACATCCCTTCAAATTACTCGATCGCCAACGCCTACAGATAACCCGAGCAAACCCCAGTTGGACATCTTCCATGAAGAACATTCTCGCTACTTTTATCATTTTTATAGGGGCTTTTACTCCAGTCTCTGCCGTGGCCGAGGAAGAAGTCCGAATCCTCTTCGTCGGCAACAGCTACACCGGCGGAATCCGCAAGGCCTTCTCTAAACTGGTCGCCGCATCACCGGAAGGATCTGCAGTGAAAATCGAGTATATTTCACCCGGTGGAAGAACCCTTGCGTCCCATCTCAAGAATCCGTCGGTCACTCAGAAAATCACGGATGGCAAGTGGGATTTTGTCGTTTTGCAGGACCAGAGCCAGACGCCGGCAGTCTTTCCTGACAAATTCAAAAATGCCGCTATCGGCCTCGACAAGCTGATCGATGCCTCCGGAGCAAAAACAGTTTTCTATCAGACCTGGGGACGACGGGATGGTGACAAGAGGAACATCAAGCGATTTCCTGACTATCAGTCGATGCAGGATGCGCTGAGCAAGAACTACACATCTGTCGCTAAAGAATGTGATGCCATCCTTGCACCGGTTGGTGATACTTGGGCAAACGTGAGAAAGGTCGACCCTAAATTGGGCAAAGCTCTTTACGCTGGTGATGGTAGTCATCCGTCCGAACGAGGAGCCTATCTAGCATCGTGTGTTTTTTACGCCACAATCTTTGCCAAAGATCCGGGGACGATCAAATATGACAGCCGAATTACGAAGGCAGAAATGGCAACCATCCAGCGTGCCGCGCGCAACACGGTGGGAGTGAAAGAGAAAGGTGCTCACCCCGCTGGCCAAAACCTACCCAGTAAAACAAGCCTAATAAAGGGTAGGAGAAATAATGGGGCAGGCTACTTTATTGACGATTGCAGTACGTTTCTGAGTCTGACTGAATAGCTAGAAAATTCTTAGAATCTTTGGGCAACATTTGTTGCTATGTCCTGAACTGCGGCAACGGGTGCACTACGCGGTGGCCACGTCAGAGATAATGGATGTAACCAATATCGATTTGGGTCTTAAAGCGCTGAACTTTACCCCGCCTGGAAAGGCCGTTACGGAATGAGATTATCGCTAAAGACAGACCGTTTCCATCATGGTGAACCGCTCACTGGAACTCTGCATCTTGACGAGACCACGGGCTCCTGCAAGGCGCTGCTACTCCGGCTATGGTGGGCGGCCCGCGGGCCAGAAGTCGATACCGACGAATTGGTGGTCGCCGCGGAAACGCTTGTGGCATCGGGAACGCTCTCTGAAGGGGCAACTTACGACTTTTCTATTTCGCGGCCGCTCCACCCGCTCAGCCATGATGGACATCTCATCTCGGTTCAGTGGGCCCTAACCGCCCGCATCGAGTGGACTGCTGATGAGCCCGACACTACAGTCCGCGTGCCACTTACCGTGGCCCCTGGTCATCTGCCCGATCGAGCTAAGTTAGCAGCTGTGTGGACAAAGGCCTGGAAAAAGCATTATCGAGTATCGTTGTTCGACCGGTTTTGGATGTTGCTAAAAAAACAACCTCTGCGGCTTAGCAATACTACGGCAAGCCCTGGCGAATTGGTGCAACTTTCCTTCGACGACAGGATTGTCCCCTATTATTGGGAATTGGTTCGCATCGAAGAAGCGGCCCGGCGGAGGGTCATCTCGAACCACCGATCGGGGGAACGAACGGTCTATCGCTGGACGGTGAAAGCGCGGATCGTCAGCGAGGGGCAAATCCCACTGCTTGGCGAGCCGAACGCCCGACGGGCAACCGTAACCATCCCTCCAGACATCACCGCCTCGCTGCTGCTGCCCACCCGCCGAATTCGTTGGGAGATCCGGGTAAGCACCATCGGTCAGGACTTGGTCGCACCGCTGGTGATCCTGCCAGGTTAAATTATTCAATTTGGCTCTGCTTTTAGTTTTGAAAATTCCGGCTCGTCGAAATTAAACGGGTCAATATGTCGCAATTTCTAATGGATATTCTGATCAAAATCCAATACAAAGGTGATGCTTTAACAACGCAATAAGGAGATCTCGAGCGAGGAGCAGACAAACGCAGAAAATACCTGCCAGAGTCTCGTCAGTGGCAGCAATGACTTCAAGAATCTGGGCATGTGAGAGGAGGAGGATCCCAAGAAGGGAAAAGCAAAGTAGGGAGTCCCCAAAAAATTTAGGAGCAAAAACTGCCTCGGAATTGCGGGTGTTTTTTGAGTTGGACGATTGCTGGTTTTGGCTCGGTGATCACTTCCGTTTTGCTTATTATGACAAAAGAAACTACGACAAAGGAATCTAACATGACGAGACTCGCTGCCCGAGCTTCGGCAATTGCATTCACACTTCTCGTTATTGGATTACCGTGTTCGGTTGTTCCGGCAGTCGCTCAATGCTGCTTAGGAGCGCAGAATTCGGTCACCCACAGCAGCGACGGTCGCTTTCGTGTCGAAGCGATATCACTCACGGGAACCGGCCACGGCAATCACGGACCCTATAAATTTCGTTTTCGGACGCTTCGAATCGCTCCTAATGGAGAGGCCGAAGAAATAGGTGTCTTTGAACGAGCTTGGGACACAGACAATCACTTCAACATGGCTGTTTGTGTGTCGCCAACAGGAAACGGGTTCGCCTTGAGTTCCTCGCTCGAAAACCCGATCCTGTTCTTCGCTCCTAATGGCACGGTTTTGGCGAAGCTCGAGGAGCATAAGCCGTCAATTAAGTGTCCATGCAAAAATAACACTCCCATTGTGCTCACGGTTTCCGGTAGGACTCAATTCGGTCCACGACTCACAAAACTTTGGTTGCCGTTGTTTCACGTTACCGGCCCCGAAACCGAGTGGGGCTTGGGTGAGCAACCCACGATAAAAGACAACGTTGAATTTAAGACTGTCCCACCGGAAGAAATTCGCTGGCTGGTGCGGATGCTCAAGTGGCGACCGGATCTTGGTGGACGGAAAGCGGACCGCGTGAATGAGTTGATTGAGCAATCGGACGAAGCAGGTCTGATCGATCTCGGACTCTCCGCGCTTCAACTGGTTGAAGCGAAGCTCGCAACGCAAGAGCAAGCCTCTCTGCGGCGCGTGCAACAAGAGATTGTCCGGCGGCTATGCGGTCACCAAGATGCGTGGCGGAACTTTGACTTGTTAGTAGCGCTGCGCGAACACCCCAACAGCAATCTGCGGGAGTGCGCAAAGGAACAGTTACGAGCATTACTGCCTGACGGAGAGCCAACCGCGGATTGGGTTCAGCAGAATCGTCAGCATTTAAAATGGGACGCTAAACTTAATGTTTATAGGCGATAGACGCGTGGAGTCCGGTCTGCTGGAGCATGTTTCCACCTAATTAAACGAGCGGTTTAAACAACACCTTCCTCAAGCAGCGCATAATGTTTTCCGATTTTTGGCACCGGTTTGGCGATATCTTTTGCAGACCACAAGCCGGACGCGATATCGGTCCGCGCGGTCGCCAACGCATTTATCCTTTACCCGAATCACAACTCAGAGAGGACTGACCCCTTTTATTCCAAGCCCTGCGCACACAATGGATAGCTGCAAAATTCTGTTCAAAATTTGCTGCTGACATTCGAGCACGTTACATTGAAATGGCCATCAGGATATCGCTCGTCATTTTCTAGCTGGTTCCCATTCCTCGTCGTCAATCGGAGTTTGCCAATGATCTTGCCAAGTTTTGTACGAAAAACCGGATATGCTTTTTTTGTCCTTGGATTGACGACCGTTCCGTTGGTTGCGCAATCCACAGGCGATGTAGCAAAGCCGGTTTGGAATCAAGAAAAGGCTGCGGAGTTCTTGGATTCAAGAGCAAGCTGGTGGCTGGATTGGCAAAAAGCCAAACGTGGAAACGGGTCCTCTTGTATCTCCTGTCACACCGGAGTTCCATATCTACTAGTAAGGCAGTCTCTACAAAAAGCGATAGCAGGTGAAGTTCCGGAGCAATTTAATCGGACTCTCACAATTGTTAAGAAGCGGGTGGAAAACTTCGACGGAAATCTGCCGTTCTATGATTTTAAAAAAGAACAGTCGCTCGGCACCGAAGCGATCTTGAATGCGTTGATCCTAACAACTGTTGAAAAACAAAATGGATCAGACAAATTATCTGAAGAAGTAGTTAAATCTTTTGAAGCCCTGTGGTCTTCACAAATTCCCCATCCTGCGGCAGATCAAGAACCAAACAAGAACGCTGGAGGTTGGCACTGGCTCGATTTCAAATTGGAGCCGTTTGAATCTGCCGAGGCTGACTATTACGGAGCGACCTTGGCGGCGATTGCCGTTGGAAGCGCCGCAGGTAAATACGCAGAAATAGAACAGCTGAAACAGAAAATTGAGTCTCTCAAGAAATACTTGCGGAGTGGATACCAAAAAGAACATTGGCACAACAAGATTGCTGCGCTCGTTGCCTCTAACCACCTGAGCGGAATCTTAACGAAGCAGCAAAAGCAGGCGATAATTAGTACAGTTTTTGAAAAACAAAAAAATGGCGGTTGGTCCCTTGCATCACTCGGAAAAAAATCAGCTGACCCAGAATTTAAATGGACGGCAAAAAATTTAGACGCTTCACAAAAGCCCGATGCTTACGCAACTGGTTTGGTGTTGGTGGCGATGATTGGTGCCGGAGTGAAACAGGAGGATGAGCGAATTCGAGAGGCATTGGACTGGCTCAAATCAAACCAACGCCAAGACGGCTCGTGGGCAGGTGTTTCTTTAAATTATAAAAACCCACCTCACAGTTTCATGGACGATACTGCAACCGCCTACGCGGTAATGGCGTTATTGATGGCAAAAAAATAGCGGGCTTAAACTAAGCTTCGCAAACACGAGGTGTCTGCGAAGCAACATCGGCGGACCAAGATTATTGAATGTCAAATGGACCGTTTTGCCAGGCCCGTCGTTTCTGGTGAGTATAAAACAATGTTGTGGCTAGAAGTTTTAAGAGGCATTTTAAACAAAGTCTTAAAATCTGCGACGGAATTTAAGATTGCCGTTGGCCGGACGATTAAGGGACTTGTTGAGACTTATAAAGGAAATGGTCTTTCAAGCGGTGCGTTTGAAATTGATCAAGCCAACAAGCAGGTTTTTGTCACCTTTTACGATACAAGAGACCTGCGATTAAGACATGAGAATGACGCCTTTCGTGTTAGGTTGCTGATCGACGGCGGGAACTCCGACCTTCGAAACAGTGACCGAAAAACAGGATTAACCGAGGGCGGGCGCAGCAGTCACCACTCCGGTTTTGCGTCAGGAAATGAGAAGCTAGGTATCTTTCGCTTCAGGCTGAACAACGATACGAGCGGAGCAGACCGTCGAGTCGTTCAGTCGTTTCAATATTCTGGCTGACGTCCCGTGGCTGTTCGAGCGGCACGATCAACTTGTTGTCCAGTGGACGCAATATTCAATCACTTCCTGCTGTTGTCAATTGTCCAGCAGGCAAGAAGCGTCACCATCAAAATTCAGGGCCGCGAAACACGTTTCATGGACGACTCAGGGGTCGGGAAAGAACCTAACGATCATCGAGACCCGTGCCGAATCAAACTGCCAACAGGAAGCTCATCGGTCATGTTACCGTTTCCGTTGCGAATGAGTGGGAGGATTGTATTAACGCTGAGTAGCCTTCGACAACGACTCAAATGTTGACCAATTGTGCATCAAAAACACGGATCTTTACAGGGTCCACGTGTCGTCTGACTTTTTTGATCCCACGGGTTTTGGCGGCAATGGACAATTGCGGACTGACGGGTCAAAATAGGCGGTTAAGCAGTTGTTTAAATGGAGAGTGGCGAATGGAGTTTTTTGATTTTTGGGCCAGGTCGGAGACCATTCCCACCAAGGGACATACGGTCAAATTTTCGGCGTGCGTTGGATTCTCGAACCTTAGCCAAGCCGATGCACTGCGAGTTGCCAATGAACGTGCGCAACGAACGGCCGACTTGATCAATACCAACCAGCCTTGGAACTACGATTACAATAAGCTCCCGTTATGCGAAGAAGTCGTCGACCGATTTACTCAGGACGGTCAGGTAGTAACGGTGGTCAGCCGAGTGCATTATGGCTCGATAGTGCTGAACACGGCCCGGGTTTTGTTCGCGGACATCGATCTGCGGCCTGAACAGTTGAAGCAGCCTGCACGAAACTGGTTTTCCTTTCTGAAAAAAACAGCCCCAACGCCTCCTGTGGTTGGCGCCGACGTGATTGAAAATCTGCAAGAGATCTGTGATGCGGATCTTTCATTGGGCTTTCGACTCTACCGAACGGCTGCGGGTTTTCGCGCGATGGCAACATCACGATTGTTTGATGTCAACGACCCACTCACTACGACCTTGCTGAACAAAATGCGATCCGATGGCCTGTACGTAACCTTATGTAAACGGCAGCAATGCTTCCGAGCTCGGCTAACGCCTAAGCCCTATCGAATCGGGGTTGACGATCCGCCAGCGAGATTTCCGTTTCCAGATTCAACATCGGCCAATGCGGCGAAGCAATGGCAGGCCAACTACGATCGAGTCGCGAAAGACTACGCGACTTGTGCGTTCGTTAGCCAGCTTGGCAACCCGGCGATCGCGGAAGATGTTGAACCTGTCATGCAATTACATGATCATTTTGCTTGCAACGGCCAGTTTCCACTGGCCTGATGGAGCCGTGGTTTTGGGGATTGCCAGCAAGCGGAATCGATAGGTTTATTCAGCGATCCGTTCAACAGACAGCAAGCGTTGGAAGTGCACCAACACGACAAGCTTCCATCGACCCGCGAGCGAGATAGGGCTTGTCTTGAATTCCTTTACCAAGTCCCCAGGGTACACCTTAATCGTTTTTACGCTGCCATCGGATCGCTTGAGTTTGATTTCCGCTGGTGGTTGGCGGGTGAATCTTCCCAAAGAATTTGGGCCAAAACTATTTTTTGTTGAACCAGGGGAAATCGTAACGTCGATAAGTTCCCCCTCATACGTCTGGGGACCAACTTGAAGTTGCAACACCGAAGGATAGTAGGTGGAAACGGCTGCGAAAACGGCGACGGCCAAGCCAATTTTTGCCAGCAACCTCCAACACTTGAACAGGCCAAGTGCAATCAAGAAGAACCCTCCGAAGAGGGTCGTGAACATATACACCATTCGCGCCGTGCACCGGAACTGCCAGTTGGCAGCGTCCATCTCTATGCTCGTGAGTGCAACGGAGATTGGCGCGATTGAGATCAGGCACGAACCAGCTGCGATGCAGACGACCGTCCATTTGCTTGCCCGCATAACTGATGCGTTGTTCATGACGTTTACCTGACTGGCCTGCGGATGCTCCGGTTAATGATACTAATACTAATACTAATTTTGATCCTTAGCGGCCAAATTCTTGACAACCCCTAAAATACAGCCAAAATGCAGGTTTGCGGTGGATCAAAATCCCTATCAGTATAAAGAAAAACAATGAGCAATATCGATTCTTACAACTGGACGGAAATTTATGGGAAAGCACATTTGTTCCAGAAGGCTGATGCTATATCCATCAAAGTAGGTCTAGTGTTGGTACCTCTTTTATTTGGATGTCTGGGTATACCAATTCTCATTTTTATGGATCCGCCGATTAGTTACTGGTTCGGAGGATCAGCGTTAGTCGCAGGGGCTTTATTGTTCCTGTTTATTCTGATGTATGCAAAGAAAGCTGGAGCTAAAAAGCCTTATGTATTAGTTGGTGAGCTAATCGAAGTTCTCAAGTTAGGCGTAGTGGGAATAGGAGAAAAAGGTACATGGCTGAAGATCGCCGTTTCAGCAGCCTATGAGCTAATACCCGAAGGAAAGGGTGAAAGAGTGAATGAATGGGACGGAACTGAGGTAAAAAGAATATTCGTGTTAAAATATCATGAAGCTGAGGATGAGATTCGTCAAGTTTCAGGGGAAATGATATTCCTCTGTGTCCCAAATGGCCAAGTTGTGGGCTTCGCATACAATGGCAAACTGGCGGACTATCGTTTCTAGTTTGGGATCATGGGTTACTCCATTCTTGTAGTACTTGCCATTACAAATCTCGAAGGTCAAAGTACGGCCGAAATGCAGGTTCGCAGTTGATCAAAAACCCTATCAGTAGCGGTCCACGCGAAATAACACCAGTCACTGCCCACAACCATTGAATGTTTTGTGACGCTACCCGATTGCTTTTGCGCAAACATTCGTCAACGCAAGCATCGTAGGTGTTTCGAAAATAAAAAAGGGATGCAGAGAACCCAATTATCGGACTACAAATGTTCCTGTTCGCGATTGGTTCGCATGTTTGTTTCGATTTCCTCGATAGTGTAAAGTGTTGTTGTCGTCGACCCGTCAGAAAGAGCTTCATATTTTCGGTATAAGAAACATTTCGACAGGTACACAACGGCTGGCATCTCTGGTGGCTCTGTTGGTTGGATGCTTGTCTGCGGGAGGGTTGCGTGCCCAAGACTTCGAAACCGATATCCGACCGTTGTTGACGACCTATTGCGTTGATTGCCATAGCGGCAGCGACCCGGAATCCAATGTTGATTTCAGCTCGATCAAATCCAAGGCACAGATCAAGAAATCTCTGGGGTTGTGGGAATCGGTTGTCGAGCACCTCAATTCGCAAACGATGCCACCCGAAGATCAGGCACAGCCTACGAACGAAGAACGAAACAAAGTCTATCGTTGGTACGACGAATTGGTCTCAACCATCGAGGCGCGGCCAGCCGGTTTTCGCCCCCGGCGGTTGTCTGTTGTTGAATACCGCAATTCGCTTCGATCAGTGCTTGGATTTGACCTTGAAGTTGCGGTCGTGGAAGCCGAACAAACGGTGGCACAAAAATCATTGGTGATCAAATTATTGCCGTTAGACCCACCCGGTGATAGTGGATTCAAGAACGACACTTACAACAATCCTTTGTCAGTAGTCAGCTGGGACCAGTATTCCTTTTTGATCGATTCTGCACTCGAAGAATTATTTTCCCAACGACGAGGAGCGGAACTTGCCTTGCTGCTCGGGCAGAAAAAAGGATCAGCGAACCGATTGGATCCGTTTACGGGCGACCCAAATCAAAGCCATCTGGAAGATCTGTTTCAAACGATTCTTTCTCGTGCTTATCGCCGTCCTGTCGATGCCAAAGAACTGGCGACGGTTATGAAGCGACTTGGGGGAATGCGTGAAGACAACCTCGTAGCACAAACGAAATTCGAAATTAAGACTGCGTTGATGTCGCCGCGATTCCTTTACCGTGGCATGGCAGTTGGTGGCAAGCCGGGACGCCAAGCGGTTGACCCATTCGAGTTGGCCGAAAGGCTGTCGTATTTTATGTGGTCGGATATGCCCGATAATCGATTAATGAGTTTGGCGTCAACCGGAGCACTCGCAAATGAAAAGGTGCTTCATGCTGAGTTGGACCGAATGCTCGCATCTGAAAAGTCACGTGCGCTGGCCGATGTCTTTGCGACCGAGTGGTTAACTCTTAGTGAAATCGATCTGGCCAGCAAAAACGTGCCGATCAGAACGGCTTTAAAATCGCAACCACTTGATTTCTTAAACTATTTGTTCACTCAGAACCGACCGCTCCTGGAAATCGTGGATTCAGACATCACCTTTATCAATCCTCACACTGCGCACATGTACGGAGCCGATGCCAAGCAAATGGTTAAGTACGTTAAGCAACGCGGAATTGAAATGGAAATTGTTCCCAACCAGCGGATCAACCTGATGGAAACCAAAGAACGTGGTGGGATTTTGACGATGCCGGGAATACTTGCGATGAATAAGGGGCCGATCTTGCGGGGGCATTGGATCTTGGATCGGATTGTTGGTGAGCATCTGCCGGAACCGCCGATGAACATTAGCCCTGTTGCACGAAATAAACGCGGTGAGAAACTGACCTTTCGGGAACGCTTTGAAGAACATCGGGCGAATGCGGCTTGCGCCTCGTGCCATGATAAAATTGATCCTCTTGGATTTACTTTGGATACCTATGGGGCGGGCGGAGACTATTTGCTTAAGCCAAATGCGATGAAGAAAAAGAAGAAAAATAAAAAGGACAAGATGCCGGTCGACTTGGCGACCATCGACACCAGTGGAAAACTTCCATCGGGAGAAGAGTTTCTGAACGTCGATGGACTCAAGAAGATTCTTACCTCAAGTCAAAGAACCGTCGTTATTCGAAACATTGTAGAACGCACGATGTCGTACGCACTGTGTCGTAAACTGCAATATTTTGACAAGCCAACCGTCGACCAGATTGTTAAGAAAATGGACGAGACCAATGGGACATGGGGTGACCTTTTTCACGCCGTTGCTGGCAGCGTTGCATTTCGTGAAACGATAATTCTCGGAAAGTAGTCATATGCATAGTGAGAAGAACAGAATCGGACGAAGAAGTTTCTTGCGTGGCGCAGGCGTGTTGCTGCCGCTGCCATTCTTGAATCTTATGGCGTCAAGCGCACCGGCTGGGGCTGGTTGTGAAAAGTCGCCAAAGCGATTTTTAACTCTGTTTAAGCCTAACGGAGTTCATCCTCCATCCTGGAACATCAACGATGGGAGTGAGTACGATTTTAGGCTCTCACCGTTGATGAAACCTTTTGAGAAACACAAAGACGATTTATTGATCCTTGATAACATGGGTGACTTTGGTTTTTCCTCCCATGCCAATTCCACTCGCCGTTTTCTTTCAGGTCATCACTCCAACTCTAGCTCGGCTTCGGTTGATCAATTGATCGCTGACAAGATCAGTGGCGACACGCCGCATCGTTCGCTGGAGCTAACGACGGAGGGTCTGTTTCCGAACCAAATCGGGTGCAGTTACATTTCCTACAACAAGGACGGCAAGCCAATTCCGCGCGAGAGCGATCCGCAATTGATCTTTGACCGTTTGTTTCGCAATCCAATGGCCAGTCCAAAACGACGCAAACAAATGGCCAGTTTATTGGATCGAGTTTTGGAAGATGCAAATTCGCTGGCTCGGAAATCTGGCCGCGAAGACCGACGGACATTGGATGAATATTTGAGCGTCGTCCGCGCTTCCGAAAAACGTTTGTCAACGCTCCAGCAACATGAACCCAGCGATAAGATGGATTTCGAATTGTTTGAGCGGCCAGGTGCGGGAGCTAACCTTGACGAACAAGTCGACGCGATGCTTGATATGATCGTGCTCGCTCTTTGGACCGACTCGACTCGGTGCATTTCTTACATGCTGGGTAATAGCAACAGCCGCATGATTTTTGACTTTCTAGGAATCGATGAACAACACCACTATTTATCGCACTTCTTCCGAAACAATAGTCGATCCAATCTAGACGCGCTGTTGAAAATCAGTCTTTGGCATATGCAGAAATTCGATCTCCTGCTGACAAAACTCAAGTCCAAAAAAGAAGGTGATGGGACGCTGCTCGATAACACACTCGTCTTGTACGGCTCGGGAATGGGACATAGCGACAATCACACAGCGACAAGAATTCCAATGGTTCTTGCCGGTGGCAAGGGGCTGATCAAAACTGGACGTTACGTTCGATATTCCGAAAATCAGCGATTGGGTGGATTGCACACTGCGCTGTTGAACAAGTTTGGCACCGATAACGAAATGTTCGCCAGCGCGGATCAAGCGTTACCAGGCTTAGATGCTTCAGATTTTGTGGCTTATCGAGAGCCGAAATTCGCTAGTTGGATTCGAGAACAAGACAAACAGCTGGTCGTTCAAGGACGGCTGAGAATGTCCGACAATCTTGACGAAGCCAAGATTTTCTTTATTGACGTGGTTGGTAAACCCTCCGTTCGCGTGGAAGTGAACTTTCGCGATTTCCATGACTTTAACCTTGCTTATCACTGCGGAACGGCTGTCACGATAACTGGAAATGGCGAACAGCAAGGTCAGCGATGGGTGATCAAAAAAGTTACCGAACTAAAATCAGTTTTCGGCAGTCAACCTGGCACTCAAAAAGGTTAGTAGTTCCAATTCCGTAAATTAAGTAAGTCGGAGTTATTGATTATCGACGTGTTTAGTGTTGGCAACGCAGTTGAGAACAAATCAAAGAGGCCTGACCTTTTGATTTGATCGATTTTCAAATGCGTCGATTCTGGTAATTCTAAAGGAAGTCAGGCGAACGATTTAACTGGTAACGCCTGCAGGGATCGCCTAAGTTCAACAGGTCTACAATGAAAAAACGAAATTAGAAACAACCATGAATAGACAGAACTTTATCGAAGTCATCAAATTTGCCTTCGTCATCGCCTTGCTTGCTTTCCCCGTGAATGCCGATGAAGGCAGCAAGACCAAGATTAAGGTTGTGGCCTACAACGTCGCTTGCGGCCAATGGGCATCGCCCGAGGAGATCGGCGAGGTACTCAAGCCTCTGAAACCCGACATCGTATTGCTCAGTGAGGTACCCAAGGCGAATCGGGGAAAGAAAGTGAAGGATTGGTCGCATCGTCTGGCAGATGCACTCGACTTGGAACACGTCCATGTCGGCACGGTTTCATCTGCGAATCACAAGGCTCCCAAGTGGGGGGATATGACAGGAGATTACGGCGGCAAATTCAAATCCATTCTGAGCCGAACCCCGCTGTCGGAAGGCGGGGATATCCGGGTAGAGGGGAGCGGCTGGAAACGTGCCAGTGCCGTTCGCGTCGAGACTGAAATAGCGGGCCAGAAATTCGCGGTTTATTCCCTGCACTTTCCGGGCTTTGCGCACCACAAGCGTCAGCCAACTTCCTCCGATGCGTGGGAGGGATCCAAGCACAAAGCGCTATCAGATCACATCAATGCGGAAGATCCCACCACCGACATCATTGTCGGGGGAGATTTCAATGAATGGACCGACAGCTTGGTCATGCGTGGCCTGTTGAAAACCTGCACGCTAAAGAACGTCGTCACAGACCGCTCCATTGACCACATCCTCTACAGCACCGCGCGGCCCATCAAACTTCTTGACGTCAAGAGAAACTGGGGGCCCAAGAACCAGAACGAAGAGAACGAAAAATCCGAGGGATGCCTGTCCGACCATCCCTGGATTTATTGTGAGTTCGAGATTCCAGCGCGAACCAATTCCAAGTAGCACCAATTCCGTGTAGCGACAATTCCGAGTAGCGACTGCAACGACGACGACCACGCCTCAAACGGTTTTCGCTATCAGTCAGCAACCGCGGAAATCCAGAACGGGATTCTTATCCGATCGCTGCCATGAAAGGCATAAGGAGGCGTCTGAAATGCTGCACGATCCGAGTACAATCGAGGTGGCTTTTGAGGGAGCCTTGATCCTGGGTGACCACTCCGGAGAAACGATGGTCGGGTCAGCAGAGTAGCTTCCGGGCAAGGCGGGTGGCGGAAGTCAGGATATCGGTGATACCAATATGACAGATCTTGGCCCCAGTCCAGCGGTGTTGCTTTACCTAAGTGACGGCGGTGGAATGTAGCGTTTCGGCGAAAAAATTTGCAAGGAGGGCGTTGGCGGTTACAGAAATGCAGGAACGGTTTCCCCTTCGTTCCAGGCTCGCACCAAATCCCATGGGGTTGCCGAACAAGTCGAGGGTGCCAAGCGAAATTCAGCAAAGTCAAAGGGAATGCAACTGATTGCTTTGAGGTGTTTTGTTTTGTAGGACTCTGGAAGGCCTCGTCGCCCAAGAATCTATCCTGCTGGAACATTTTTGAAGTAATCAACCGAGCCGTTTAATCGAACCACTTAATCGAGCCGTTGCGCGATTACTGATTTTTGAGAAGCAAGGAGACTACGATATGTTTGAGTGTATTCTTCGATTGGCTCACGATCGCATTGCCCCGTCGCACCGGCACCATGAGTTAGCCCCAGGTCGGGCGATACGAAAAATCGGTTTGAAATTTGGGTGGTTTGTTTTGCAAGACTCAGGCTCTTAGCGTTTACCATGGCTTACCCTTAATGCTCAAATCGAGCCCGTTCTTCTTAGGAATAACTGTAAAAAGACCTAGATCAAGGTTGTTGGAGCAGAAATTCTTTGTAACTGGTTCGAATTGCCCTACACTGGGTAGATCTTGGTTTGCTGAAAATTCAAACCACGCCAAAGCTTTGTGCTGGATCGTTGCGACGAACGTTTGAGCACAATGCAAATTTTGGCTTCGGTAGGTTGAGTCCGAAACCGAATGCAGTATTACGCTGGTTCAAGATATTTGTATTGTTATTTATTAAGTACTTGCGACCGCCGTCAATCAGTTGATCAATGTCCATCGTCCAACACATGATATTGGGGTGACAGTATGAGTATCGTTCTCGGTTTCATAGCAGGCATCTTTGCTTTTATTGTGATTCGAATTCTGATCGGCTGCCTTTACACAATCCGGCCTGACCAACGTGCCGTAGTAACCAGTTTTGGTGCGGTTCAGAAGTTGCAGGAAAATGCCGCGGCACCGCCGTTGAGCGACGACGAAATGGAACGTTACAATTACCCGCAGGTTCGGGTCATCGGTCCGGGCGGTCCTTACTTTAAATTTCCCTGGCAGAAGGTGCACAAAGTCAGTGTCGCCACGCAGTCAGTCGATCTTTCTTGGGATCCAACCAAAGAACAGGACACAATCGAAGCGGTCACCAAAGACAATTTGACCACCGGCGTCAATGGACAGATACGATACCGCATCAGCGAAAATAATCTTTACCCCTATTTGTTCGGAGTTTCCAGTCCGCTGGAACACGTGATGGGTTATTTCGTTTCTGTTTTGCGGGAACGGATCGCCAACTTTGTCGATCCGAAGGGGCAAAGCTTGTTGGCCAACGCAGAGATTGGCGAAGGAGGAGAGACTGGCGATCAGGGCAGTGCCGTCGAACTTTCCGAAGGCGTCTCGATCAACGACTTGCGAAAAAACCTGCCACTTCTCAATCAGTACATGGAAGAGCAATGTCGATCGACAACGGGGCGTTATGGAATCGAACTGGATGCCGCTTTGATCACGGAAATCGACCCACCCAAGGAGGTCGACCGCGCATTGTCCGCGATTAACAGCACTCGGAACCAAGTTGCGGCGGACATCAGTACAGCCCGAGCCGATTCGGAACAACAGATCACGATGAGTGCGCGAGCCGTCGAAATTGCAAGCAACAACTCCCACGCAGAAGTCGCACCCCTTCGAGAACTAGCTAAAACCCTAACCACGATTAAGGCGGAAGGGGGTTCGTCTTGCCTGAAGTCCTACCTGCGTAACCTGCGAGTCCCGTTATATCAAAGGGCCGCTCGAATCGTCCAAAGTGCTAACCAATCCGAACGTAATGGAGGGTCAGTCTAATGCAATTTTTCATCGGTGGAGCTGTTGTCGGTTTTCTCCTTATTCCCGTCGTGATGGGTATGTGCCGCCTGTTTGGCCTTTACAGTTGCGTAAGGGAATGCCAATCCCACGTGTTTACGTTGTTCGGAAAAGTTATCGGTACGATCGACAAACCCGGTTTACAGTTTCCGGTCAAACATTTCGGGCCCCGAGCCATTTTGATTCCATTTTTTGGAAAAAAATATATTGTCGATACGGGGCTCCGGCAGCATTACCTGCGCAGCCAAATGGTCAACTCGGAAGAAGGGACACCCATGGGCGTTGGTATTTGGTACGAAATGCAAGTTAAAAATCCAGTTTCTTACCTGTTTATCAACGCTAACCCTGACGGATCGTTGCAGGCGAACGTGACCAGTTCGACCATCTCAACGCTGAGCAATCTCGAAATGGAAAAGATGCTGGAGGACAGACACAGCCTGAGCCGTACCGTCCGTCAGACCGTGTCACCGCTTTCTGAGCAGTGGGGCTATCAACTGGGAAGTGTTTACATCCGGAAGGTCGAGTTCACAGATTTCCACATGGTCCAAAATATCACCGAGAAGGTCGTGAAGCGACTGGTTCAGGTAACCAGCGCGATGAAACAGGATGGTGACAACCGTGTTGGTTTAATCAAGTCCGAAACGGCTTTCAAAGTTTCACAAAAGATGGCCGAGGCCGCTGCCGCGCGACCCAGCATCGTCGGTAACGCACTCAACGAGATCGCCCAACAGGACCCGGAAGTCCTCGACACAGTATTGGAAGTGATGGAAGTCGAAAACTTACTCGCCTCTGGCGCTTCGATTGATATCCTCCCCGACTCCAGTAACGTCCTAGTTCAATTGGGCGACCGTAGTAATTCGCAAAAGACCACCAAGTCCACCCCCTCAAGGGATACCGTCGAAGCGATCCGAGTCCAACGCGATCGTTGATTATCGTTTGACCGCGCCATTTATTCAGGTTTGACGGCCTCAGCCGCGGCGCAATCACCGCGGCCCTGCCCCGCACATGTATAAAAAAGACCCCGCGGGCGGGGCAGTCTTGTGAAACTGAGGCACGTTGGTGTTTGTGCCCGACTTTCAACGGTGCTTGCGGAAAGACGCCCGTCTATTCAGATGATGGAAAAACGGCAACGTACAAAATATACGACGTTTCAGAATTCAACGAGACAGTCTTTAAAAAGATTGGCCTGCGGTGGTACATAGACCCATAAAAAACCTTGAGTCTTTATCGGCTTCATTCATCCTGGCAGGAGGGAGGCAGTGCGCACAACGAGCTATTGATTCTGAAGTCACCATGGAGCCAACCCATTGCCGTATCGATATGCTCTAAGACGTAGGGGTATTTCCCCTGTTGCGCTACATAAGTTGGTGTGCCTTGCCACTTGCCGTTGTGGTGAGAGCAGGTTTTACGAGTCCGCTCAATGGCGAAAAGAGGTGGATAGGGTCGAGCAGTTTTTTAAACCTGAACTCCGAACACAAGGCCTGACCCTCGCAAAGTGTAAGGCGGGTTAAGTTGTTTCGTATTTGTCATTTTACATTTCCCATCAGTAGTGTTCTAACGTTTTCACGTTGATAGCTATTAAGCTATTTTCATTTAGCACTTTACGAGAAATGATGACCTGTATCGTTTTGAAATTGCATCTTGCGATAGTTACTGATTTCCCAGATTTTGGAAGGGAATCGGTCTATGTACACAGGCGAGTTGGTGTTCCTGCAAGTAATGGAGCTTTTTTGTAGCTTCGATTCGACACGCGTGTCCGTCAGTACGGCGAATCAGTTTTGCTTTCCTCCTTTATTTCTGACTTTTTTCTTTGCCCCTTTGATTTTGACAAGCGATTTTTCGGTTTCGATCGGATTGGCGTCTCCCAGTTCCGCAAGTTTCGCGTGCAATTGTTTTTTCATCTCTTCCACCGTCGCGCGGTATTCCGGGTTGTTGATCTCGTTCTTGAGTTCGTAGGGATCTTTGTCGAGATGGTAGAGTTCATACTCCGGTCGATGATGCAGTTTTCGCACCAGCGATTTTGCGGAGGGCACCTTTTGGGATAGCTCAATCCAGGAGGACGCGATATCCGATCCGTCCTCAGGTGGTGCGGATGGATCGTTTAGTATCGCCAGAGCCCTGTCGAGTGTTGTGTTTGATGTTTGGCTTTGGTGGTTGGGATTGTAGATTAAAGAGAACGACTTGTTCCGGATCACCCGGATCGGGAAGATTCGGTCGCGGCTTCCGATGATGTTGCAGTTGGAGAAGGCACCGAAGACATAGGGGTGCAGTATCTGTTTTTCGCCTTTGAGCATTTTGAGGAAACTTTTTCCATCACAGTCGCCAGGCTTTAACGAACCACCCGCGGCTTCGACCAAGGTGGGTGTAATGTCCGCGATCGAAACCAGTTCTCCAGCGACGGATTTCGGAGCGGTCACGCCAGCCCATCGCGCGACCAATCCAGAATGCAGACCGTTGTCATAACAGGTCCATTTTGAAAATGGCAACTGTGTCCCCTGCTCGCTGCAAACTATGAAGATCGTATTGTCCCACAGCCCTCGCGTTTGCAACTCACGGCGCATCTTACCAACCAGTTGATCGAAGTTGCTGATTTCGGCGTAGTATTTAACGAGTTCCTGCCGAAGTTTGGGGGTGTCCAGCCAATAGGGAGGAATTGTAAACGACGCGGCATCATATGCGGTCCGGTCACCGGTGGTGAACGGTGCGTGGGAATCGTTCGAGGCGATAAAGAGGCAGAACGGCTTGTTCTGATCCGTGCAGGAATCCATGAACTCCCCCGCCTTTTCAAGGCAATACGGATTCGGATCTTTCACCTTATCTTTTCCGGGGGAATATTCGAATGGATAGCATTCCTTAGGGCCGACATGTCCTTTGCCAACCAACGCCACGCGGTAACCCAGGGGTTTCAGGTAGTGGGCGATGCTTTTGGTTCCCGTTTTGGACTTTGAATGGTTGGGTAATGTACCCGTGCGCCAAGGCGATCTGCCGCTGTAGAGTTCCTGCCTGAATGGCGCACACATGGCCACCGAGGCATAGACGTGATCGAAGCGCATCCCTTCGCGGGCTAGGCGATCGATGTTAGGCGTTTTGCAATCCACGCTCCCGTAAACACCCCACGTGTCGCGACTCATGTCATCGGCAAGGATGAAAACCATGTTCGGCTGCTTGACCTCATCCGCCCTAACCACGCACGCCAAGGACAAGGCTATCAGTATCGCATTTAATAATAGTTTCATATTTTCGCCGCTGTTAGTAGTTTGCGTTTTAGTTGGGCTTGTCGATAGCTGGTAGGGATTTTATTCCACTATGTCCCTGCATTGTGGCCATGTTTTCAGTGGTGGTCAAACATTTGGCCTCAATTTTCGCCGGCACATTTACCTGTGGCTACCGTGCGGTTCGAGTTCGGTGAAGCGGGCTCAAAGTGCTTCCGATCTCTGTCGGACTTGAGATTAGGGTGACCTGCTGGCGACCTGTGTCGAATTGAACCAATTAAAGGAACCAATTAAAGGGAGAGTCAAAGGGTTCATTCCTTTTTAAATTACGATTCGGGTAAAGGCCAGAAACTGACAACCGCAAAAAACACAGCCACATCTTGGGTCAATGAGAATCAAAATCTCGATATTTATTGGTGGGTTCTCAGCGTTCCGAAGCGACTTCGATATACCGATTAAAACGATTGTCGTCCGCAACGGTATGGTGCTTCGCTAAACTTGCAAGTTGTGCGGTGTTGGTGATTTACGGGGCTTGTATCAGAAACTAAAGTGAGCGGATGTTTCGTGTTAACCTCAAAATCGCCGTCCTCTTCGTCTTCTCATGCGCGAACTTTGCAATTGGCCATTCACTAGTGGGCCAGGACCTCAAGCCAGTAGTCGTCGCGGTTGTCATCGAAGCCGAAGTTCGCGCGGGTCAACGGGTTGTTGGCACCGTCAAGCCACTTCGAACGAGTCGAATCGGCAGCGCTCTCGACGGGCGGGTCCTTGAATTCCTTGTGGATGAAGGCCAGATGATTCGCAAAGGGCAGACGTTGGCTCAGCTTAGAACAAGCACACTTGAGATCGAACAGGCCGCCGCCAACGCCGAATATCAACTGGCGTTGAGCCGTTTGTCCGAGCTGAAAAATGGTTCACGCCCTGAGGACATTGCCGAAGCCGATGCCATCATGCAAGCTGCTAAAGCTGCTGCAAAAAATGCTGATTCCCGGTTATCGCGAATGAAATCTTTAGCGCGAGGTTCTGCATCCAGCTTGGGAGAGCTAGACGATGCGAAGGAACGCGCCGACGCCGCCCTGTTTGGACTCAAAGGTACCGAGGCTTTGTTGAAGCGGATTAAAGAAGGCCCGCGAAAAGAAACGATCGCGCAGGCTGAAGCTCAAGTTGAATTGCAAAAACAAAAGCTCGAACTAATTAAAGACCGGTTGAAGAAGGCAACGATTACCGCGCCGTTCGACGGGTTTGTATCAGCTGAATTTACCGAAGAGGGCGCATGGATTAATCGCGGTGATCCCGTTGTTGAAATCATTCAAATGGATGAGGTTGAGATTCTTGCACCCGTCACTGCTGAGACGGTTGTGGGGCTTCGCAAAGGAGACGTGATTCGCATTGAGTTTCCGGAGATTCCAAACCAAATCTTGACGGGAAAAGTTGATCGAATCGTGCCGGTCGCTGCTGCTCAAGCCAGAACCTATCCGGTCTATTTGCGACTAAAGAATAAATTTGAAAACGAAACTCCAATGCTGCTTGCCGGGATGCTCGCTCGGGTGGATGTTCCTGTCGGGCAGCGGAAAACACTTCCGTTGGTTCCCAAAGA
The DNA here is from genome assembly GCA_029251085.1 of Mariniblastus sp. Classification (GTDB taxonomy): domain Bacteria; phylum Planctomycetota; class Planctomycetia; order Pirellulales; family Pirellulaceae; genus Mariniblastus. The sequence continues at coordinate 6,448 of JAQXDZ010000148.1, read as the reverse complement.
TGCGTTGGTGCTCAATGGAAAAGATCGGTCGGTTTTTGTCGTTGATTTTGACAACAGCGACAGTTCAAACGAGTCGGCTACTGGTCTCGTTCGCAAGGTTCCAGTTGAACTTGGGGTTGCCTTGGATGATCGGATCCAAGTGATAGGGGAAATCAAAGCTGGCGATTTTGTGGTCGTTGAGGGAAACGAAAGACTCGTTCCCAATTCGAAGGTAAAAATCGTTTCCGGCAAGCAATCGAATAATCAATGATCGTTTGTCCGTTTAGCTTGCTGCATTAATAGATCAAGTAGAACCTAAATCCTTTGACTCGTGAAACAACGGCTCAAAAGACGGGTGAGGGGAAAGCGAACCAACACGTATTATTTTAAGTTTACCACCGCCAAACCAACCACCTCCGGCGCTTTGCGTCAGACCTCCCCATACTGGTGAGGTTACTGCTGGCCTTTAGTGCCTGCAGCGTGTCGAGTCCCTAATTTCCTATTGTCAATCAAACGCCCCAATGAAGATATTTGAATCATTCATCCGAAATCCAGTGAAGGTTTCGGTCGGCGCATTGATTGTTGTGCTCTTCGGCTCCATCTCATTGGTCACGATGCCGAAGCAGCTGATCCCAGCCGTTCAAAATCCAATTCTCTCTGTTGAAACACGTTGGCCTGGAGCCAGTCCCCAGGAAATAGAGCGGGAGATCGTTCAAGAACAGGAGGAACAACTGGCGGCGATCGAAGGTCTGGTCAAGATGACGTCCCGGTGTCGGGATTCGTCGGCTGACATCACACTGGAATTCGCAATCGGCACTGATATCGAAGACGCCATGATGCGGGTCAATACGCGTTTGCAGCAGGTTCGTGAATATCCGATCAACGCAAACGAACCTGTGATTGAAGCATCCGATGTCACCGATAGTCCGATTGCTCGATTTGCATTGACCTCTCGGCCGCCGACAGTGGAGAAGATTCAGAATTTTCAAACCGCCCATCCAGAGCTTGCGAACGCGCTTGAGCCATCACGGCGAGCGGGCAACACGGGCCTGCGTGTCTTTCGACTAACGCAAGTCTACGAACAGCTGGGGGACAAACATCCTGAATTGAAGGAGCTGCTTCCAGCTGAGGTTGACCTCCAGGATGTTCGCAAGATTTCGGAAGACCTGATCGAGCCGCAGTTTGAGCGAGTCCCTGGCGTTTCTGAAGCAGACACCTACGGAGGGCAAGAAGAGGAACTTCAGGTCATCGTCGATCCGGAACGGCTTGCCGCGCGGCAACTGACCATCGCCGATGTTCGGGTCGCGCTGGGAAGTCAGAATAAAGACACTTCAGCCGGAAACGTCTGGGAAGGTAAAAGACGCTGGGTCGTTCGCACGCTCGGGCAATTTCGCGATCCAGAGCATGTCAAGCAGCAAGTCCTGGCGATTGAGGACGGAAGCCCGGTTTATGTCCGAGATGTTGCTGAGGTCCAGCTGGCCTACAAGAAACAGGAAAGCATTTCGCGGCGTTACGGCATTGCCAGTAACGGGCTTAGCGTACGTCGGACTTCGGGTGCGAACGTTCTCGAAGTGATGAGTGGTGTGCAGAAAGTGACCGAGGATCTGAACAACGGATTATTGAAACGTTTGGATCTGGAGCTTTTTCAGTACTACGACGAGACGGAATACATACAATCGGCCATTAAAATTGTCCAGCAAAACATCTTTGTCGGTGGAGCTCTGACGATCATCGTCTTGTTAATGTTCCTGCATCTGGGTCGGCGCACGTTGCTTGCCGTGCCCCTGATCGCAGGCAGTGCGGTCGCCTGTGTATTTGTGTCGCCTTGGTTTTTTCTGGTCACCCTGGGATTAACCCTTGGCGTGGGATTTTGGTTTGGTCGCGGAGCCTTGATTGTTGGTCTTGCGATTCCGGTTAGCATTATCGGTACGTTTTTGATGCTCGGTTTGATGGGGCGTTCGCTGAACGTAATCAGTCTTGCTGGGCTCGCCTTTGCAGTGGGGATGCTCGTAGACAATGCGGTGGTCGTACTTGAGAACATCTATCGTCGACGCCAAAGTGGAGAGAGTGCTTTTCTGGCTGCATCCAATGGGACCAAAGAGGTTGCCGGCGCGGTGATTGCCTCCACGCTGACGACAATTGCCGTGTTCATTCCAGTGCTCTTTGTTCAAGAGACTTCCGGGCAACTTTTTCGCGATATTGCACTGGCCATCAGTTGCGCCGTTGGTTTGTCACTGATTGTCTCCTTCACTCTGATTCCAACGGCAGCGGCACGTTTGATTACCAGAGTTTCGTTTTCCAACAACGGTGACACTTCAGGCACTCATCTAAATGGTGCGGGAACTGACACTGGCGAAAAGGTCACGCATCGATCTCCAATTCGTGAGGCCGGTCCAATCGTACGCCTGATTCACGCATTCGGAGCTGGACTCTCCAATGGTGTTACCGATTTGAATCGACGAATTCTGGCAAGTTCTTGGAGATCCGCTGCGCTGGTCGTTTTGATGGTGACGATGTCGGTTGGTATCTCCTATTTGCTTTGGCCGAAAGTTGAATACTTACCTTCGGGGAACCGCAACTTTGTATTTTGCAGTCTTTCACCTCCTCCGGGATACAACATCAAACAATTGATGGCCATGGGTGAGAAACTTGAAAAAGATCTTGAGCCTTATTGGAACAGCGACGCGGATGGTGCTGAGCTCGAATATCCTCCAATCGACTATTACTTTTACTCAGTTCGTGGCACATCCGTTTTCATGGGATTTCGGACCAAAGACGAATCGCGAATTCGAGAATTGATACCGTTGGCCAAAAAGGCAGGCTCCCAGTTTCCCGGAACACGAGCCATTGCGAAACAGTCCAGTTTGTTTGAACGTGGATTGAGTAGTGGGCGCACGATCGACGTGGAGATTACAGGTGGTGATTTGAATAAATTGATTGCAGTGGGCCGCCGAGTTCTTGGCGACGTTAAAGCAATGATTCCTGAAGCACAGGCACAGCCCAGACCGAGTCTCGATCTTTCCAGCCCGGAAATTCATGTTCAGCCGAAACTGGTTGAGTCTTCTGAGATGGGAATTAGTGCGGCGGAACTTGGGTACACGATCGACGCGTTTGTCGATGGTGCTTATGCGGGCGACTATTTTGTCGATGGAGACAAAATCGATCTGACGATTATCGGTGAAAATTCCTTTGGGAGTCGTACCCAAAATGTTTTGTCATTGCCAGTTGCTACAAGGTCAGGACAAGTCGTACCGCTTTCTGCCTTGGCTGAGATTGAATACAGGAGCGGCCCCGAAGCGATCTATCGCCGGGAAAAAATGCGTGCGATCACGATTTCGGTGACTCCACCGTTAACCATGCCGCTTGAAGAGGCAATGCAGATTATTGACCAGCAGATCGTTGGGAAATTGCTGGATGAAGGATTGCTGGACGGCGATACGAGGGTCTCGCTTTCAGGAACGGCTGACAAACTTCGGCAGGCATGGGATGCGTTGCGATTGAATCTGTTGCTTGCCTTGGTCATTACGTATTTGTTAATGGCCGCGCTTTTCGAATCATGGTTGTATCCACTTGTGATTCTTTTCAGCGTTCCACTCGGTGCGGTAGGTGGAGTGCTGGGATTGTGGGTGCTCAACTTTTTTGTCTATCAGCCCTTAGACGTGCTCACGATGCTTGGCTTTGTGATTTTGATTGGTACCGTTGTGAACAATCCAATTTTGATAGTCCATCAATCGTTACACTATTTGCGTGACGGGATGTCGGCACGTGAAGCGGTACCTGCGAGCGTTCGCAAACGAATCCGCCCAATTTTTATTACGACAACAACCACGGTTCTTGGATTATTGCCATTGGTGGTTTTCCCTGGTGCCGGAAGCGAACTTTATCGTGGACTCGGCTCGGTTGTGCTTGGCGGTCTGGTAGTCTCGACTGTATTCACTCTGTTTTTAGTTCCCGCGGTCTTCATTCTGGTAATGGAGATAAAAGACTCGGTGCTGAGCAATTTTCGATCCAGCGAGAAAGCTCCAATATCTTTCGAGTAGCAGCAGCTAGTTGTGACGGAGGATCCTGTCATTGAACTGTGATGTCGGTTTAATCTGGGACGGTATTCCGTCGCAAAGACTGGCTGGACAGGGTAATCGAGCATTAAGTTTTCCAAAGCTCGAACCGGACGCTTTTCAAGTAACAACGTGGTTGCGAAAAATGTTGCCAAATATTTGACAACCGCTCAAAGTACGGCCAAACTTAGAGGGCTTAGTGGATCAAAATTCCTGTCAGTCCTGCCTTAAGTAACGACATTCTTGGGAATCGCACCATGCCCTACGAACTCGTGACGCTGCTGGATATACTTGGTTCCCAACCGGCCGGCAAAGTTCGCTCGGACGTAAATCAGGAGGTCCCCGAGGATAACATTTGCTGGTTCGAGTTCGTCGTCAAGGATATCCAGCCGACACACTCAGTGGTTTTGAGTATTGACGTCGCAGATGCAGAGGGGCGGAAATATCTCGGCGGTACAAAGGTCATTGGTGAGCTTGTCGACGACCGTCCAAAAGATTCGGAAGAATACCTACATGATCAGAATGGCCAACAGATTGAGCTTTTCTTTCCAAAGTGGTGTAACCGGGGAGTCTCACGCTGGCAGAAGGATGAGCATGTTGGCTGCCAGGGCCACCTGCATGGCTGGGATACAACCGGCAGACGCTATCAGTTGCTGGTAACGAAGGTTCCTTTTTTTTCTCTTACCGGTACGCTGCTGATGTACCTCTTCTCGGCCGTATTTGTCTGGTGGTGGTATTTTCCACTCTGGCTGGTGTATAAGCTTTTTTACGTGGCAATCCCCGTGGGGCTGGCAGTTTGGGGTGTGGCCGCTTGGCAAGGCAATGGAGAACTCGCTCAGAATGCTTTGTTGATGATTATCTTTTTGACACCCCTGGGACTCATGCTTCGTTTTTATGTCTGGGCAATCACACTATCCGACAGAATAGAGGAGTCGGAACAATCATGATCGTTACTGTGTAGAGTCCCCCGGTCCAGCGGCGACCACACCGCACTCGGGTCACCCGCAGCCAACCCTCGTTGCGACTTCGGTGTCAGCCGGAATTGTGCCAGTAGGTTGCGGAGGTGACGGATCCGGTCGGCGAACTTACCACCCGGGGTGGAGGTGCGGTATCACTGTAATTTATGGTGGAGTAAGTCCTGCAACGACTCCTGCCCTCGGAGAGGCGCACAAACCGAATTAGTTAACCAACTGGAGAACGTGATCACAGAGCGTTTCATCAACCATCTCTGTTGCAGCTGGACGAGGCCGATCAAGTTTTTTGCTGCCAAAAGAGATTATGGCCAAAGGAATCAGACCGCTAACAATGAACAAGTCGACGGTTGCCAGTCCGACCAGAAGAGGGTTGGCCGAGTTAGAGATTCCTACTAGAAACAGTTGCAAATAGCGGACACGTTACTCTAATAAAGCATCGTCCAATGATGTGGAGAGCTGCTGCTGAGTTGTAACGTTCGTTAATAGAAGTGACCCAAAGAGATTCAAGATGCCAATTGTTCTCCCACCAATCACCCGTCGTCATTTCATTAAGAGCTCGCTCGCCGTTGGCGGCACTGCTGTGCTGAATTCTTCTGCGTTGTCCGCTGAAGGGGAAAGCGAATGTGCGAAGTTGGACCGGTTGGATTCAAACCGAGTCGCTTTGCTTGCCGATACACACATCAGTGCCGATCCAGATCTTGTCTACCCGGGCACGAAATGGCCTGGTTCGCCTGTCAAGGAAGGCGAGCATGAAAGCGTGCATGTTTCAAAAGCTCTTGCAGAGGTGGCCAACAGCGTAATTAGACTTGATCCTCTTCCCGCCAACCTGATCGTTAACGGCGACTGTGCTTTCAGTAATGGTAGAGAAGCCGAGTACAAAGAGTTTCTCAGGCTTGTTGAGCCACTTCGTGCGGCGGGCATCACTGTCCACGTGACGATTGGCAATCACGACAATCGTGAGAACCTGTGGAACTTGCTCCCTTTCCTTAAAAAAGAACAGATGGGCGTTCAGGCGGGCGTGATTGAATTACCACACGCGAATCTCTTCCTATTGGACTCCGGGAGAAAAGGAATCTTGGGAGATCAACAGTTGGGATGGCTTGCTAAGCGACTTGACGAGCAAGCGGATAAGCCAGCTCTTATCTTTGGTCACTACAACCCGTATCCGAATCGCGGTGTGCGTCCCATTAACGGGATGCGTGATGGAGCCTCGCTATTGAGACTTCTTGCCAAGCGTACACATGCGAAGGCCTACTTCTATGGTCACACCCACGAGTGGCAACATGACCAACGGGACCATCTCCATCTCATTAACCAACCGGCAGTCAGCTACTATTTTGGAAAAGGCCATGCGCATGGCTGGGTCGATATGACGCTCACTGAAATGTCCGCTGACCTCGAGTTACACTGCATTAACCGTAAACACAAGCAGCACGGTGA
>JAQXDZ010000136.1 GCA_029251085.1 Mariniblastus sp. | reverse complement strand
AAGGAGAACTGACGAGAGTTAACCAGTTGGGCAGCCCGGAAAACCGACCGGAGAAGCAAAGTGATCATGCGGCAATCCGAAATGAGATGAAGAGAATCTTTACGCTAATCGATGAAAACGCCGCCCAAACAACTTCGCAGCCAGAGAGATGATCGGACGAAGCAATTTGAATCCACCAAGTCATATTCCTAGTTTTGTGAATACTACTGTCACCATGTCGGGCTATGGCATTACTTCCGTAACATTCTCGGTGCAGGGAAAAGGTACAGATCGACACCGACCCTTTAGAGCACACTAACCTAGCAAGCAATTGGGAATACAAAGAGGTCATCGCAAGATTACAACAGCATGTTCCAACTCATCACGAACCAAACAGTCCATCAAATCCACACAACGCATCGAAAAACGCAAAAAATCAGAAACGCCCCAAACCTAAGTAGGACGAATCTCACCTATCATTCGAAATATTGCCCGCCGGCGGGGTCCCTTGTAAATCTACATTGCATTCCTAAAACAGTCTTAGCATCGTCATGACGAAGACCAGCCAACCAGATCCACCAAGTGATCCGACTCAAGTCCAGCCAGAATGGCTCGAATGGCATCTTACCGAAAACGGATTGATTTCTGGTGTAAAAGTGACAAGCGTTCATTGTGAGCCAATGGGTGGATCCGTTGGTTTTCTGTCTCGCATGGCGAAACTTGTCCCGCAGTATTCAGAACCCGTGCCAGAGAATCTTCACAGCTTGATTTTGAAAATGGGAACGACGCGGCCACATTTTCAGGAAGTAGCGGATCGACTTCATGTCTTTGATCGCGAAGTTGGTTTTTACAAGCACATAGCCCCAACCGTCACGACTCGTCTGGCAAAGCTTTATGCAAGTGATCCCGCTGGAGGCAGTGGCTGGATGTTGCTAGAGGATCTTTGCTTCCTTGAGAAGGGCGACCAGATTCACGGGCTCTCCAATGCTCAGGTAAGCATGACATTGCAACATATGGGAGAAGTTCATGCCGCGAATTGGCGTCAAAGTTCTCTCAACAATTTTGACTGGCTCCCAGAGGACAGTTTCTGGTTTAAAGAGGAACTATCCAGCGGCTGGGATGAATTTCGCAAACATTACGAACTCCGTCTGGGTGGGGCAGCCATCGCGATGATGGAACAAGTGCTCGATAAAAGAAAACAACTAGATGACGCTATTGCGATGAGGCCTCGAACACTCGTTCACGGCGACCTCCGAGCAGACAATTTACTTCTGGGAAAACCGGGTTCCAATGACGAAGTTTTAATTCTCGATTGGCAGACAGCAACCAGAAGCATGGGAGCCATCGATGTAGCCCTTCTCATTGGAGGGAGCGATCCTCCTGCGGAACGGTCCGGCCACTACGATGAACTGTTTGATGGATGGTATGAAACGTTATTGGCTCAGGGGGTGACTAACTATCATCGCCAGGAAGCGATCAACGACTTGCGGCTTGGAATGTTGAGTGCTCTGAGGATACCAATCAAAGTATTCAGAGACTTCGGTGGACCAAATTTTAGAAACGCTCGTGAGGCCCAGCTTGCTGACGTTCTTACATTCAGGCACGTCAATGCCGCAATCGATTTCGATGCGATTCAAGCGCTTTCTTGATTGAAGATATACTTGCCATTGCCTCTCCCGTTCCTCTCATTGAACTCAGGTAAGCAAGGCCTCGTCTCTCTCAGATTTTCAACAGCCCTTCAGACTCCCTGAAAGAGGGGACTTACGTCGATTCATTTTCCCAATTATCCGAACTGCAAATAATTGCATTAATTATTCTTCATTCAAAAAGAAACTGAGTACACGCCATTCGAACCGGCAGTACACTTCCTTCGTATTCTCCTAACGTATTAACAAATGTTTTTAGTCTTCGACCCCCTCGATTTAAGCAATGCATTCCCACGAGCTTACTTTAGGACTTGCCTTCGGATTAGGGGCACTCCACGCAATTGAACCGGGACATGGCAAGACCGCAATGTTGCTTTATTTGTCCGGCGAGCGAAGAAGTTTTCTACATCCCTTGGTAATGGGACTTTCAAGTGCGTTCACTCACTCACTTTCCCTGATCCTGATTGCATCGATCGTCCACCTTACTCACCACCTAGTCACTGGCGACCACAACCATGCAGACGAGGGTGTAGTGGATGGAATGCGTTGGGTGAGTGCGGCTCTCGTTCTGGTAGTTGGGCTCTGGATGACTTGGTCTGCCTGGAAATCAGCGCCATCGAAATGCAGTTGCAGCAGCCACAAACATAAAATCAACAAAGATGAAACCGAGCAAAATGCTGGTGAACACAGTGCCAACTCTGCCAAAACCAGTTATTCGATGAGTGCACTTCTCGGGGCGGCTTTTGGTTTGATGCCCTGCCCCTCCGCCATGGCGGCCTACTTCTCAGGACTTTCCTCAGGTTCGCCGGTGACCTCCTATCTCGTCATCGGCCTGTTTGCAGCGGGAATCGCGACTTCTTTAACTTTGGTTGGAATGCTCGTCCAGGTATTTGGAAACCGATTCAACAATACTGAATCATGGCTAATAAAATTGCCCTGGAACTATATTCGAGCGGGATTAATAACGGCAATTGGACTTTTTTACTTAGGCAACGTCGCCTTGACTTAACAGGCGACTTAATTTGACGGGCAGATGACGGCTTCGAAGGACCCGTTTTTTATACTATTTCACCGGTTTCAAACGCATCATTACAGCCCCGAACCCGCATTCATAGGCCTAATCAAAACCTGACCGCCACCATCGCTTTTGCGAAACTCATCCCTAACAACAGCAAGCACCTTTTACCGCAAGAAGATCTGTTCCATTTCGGTTGCGGGAAAACCCAACAACCTGCGTGAACTGCGGCCGCCATTGAATCTACCGAGAGGAGGGTCAATCGGTGAGTTTGCCGTCCTAACCATCCAATCAGGGCCTCGGATCAACTGTCCGAAGCACCCGGTTTCAAACCGCCTTCTAACAGCAACCGCAAAGACAACCGAAACGTCGATTCAACAGGTGAGCTGAGACAAGCAAGAGGCCACCGATTGGCGTAAGCCATGGAGCAAACCCTGCGAACCCAGAAACCTGATGCTTTGGTTCACCAGCCGATTCGGAAGCCGAGACGATCGCATCGCCATTCGTGCCCTCCAAGGCGGAACATTCTTCACAATGTTCGCAATCGACATCAGACGAAATCCCGACCATTGCCAATGTGTCGGTTCCAGTACCGGACGAGGTTTCTGCACACGAAGGACAACATTCACCAGCCAAGCCGAAGGCTGCGAAAGTTATCAAGGCTAAACCACCTGCGCCAATCGAGACAGGAAACCAATTTCGGTGTTTCCGAAGACCAGGGATAAATGCGAAAATTGCAATCAGAAAACAAGCCAACGCCATCCACTTATGGAACGATTCATCGGCGAGAAAACTTAGCCCTAACGCCGGCAAGTAGGAGATAACAAACGGCATGGCAGCGCAGTGAATTGCACATCCAATCGAGGCAACAATGCCAACAAGATCCCGCCAAGTAGAATTAGGCACATTGGCGTCAAGCGATTTGGTAATGTCGAGTTCAACTGTATCCATTCTTCTTCTCCGTATAGATCTTTCTTTTTTACTAAGTCGCAAAAATCAACAAAATTAAAACTGTTTCCATCCAGACGCGATTTCTGCAAAGGCATTGTGACTGTGAATAGACTCAAAATTTTCTACCGAACACTTGTATGAGTTGATCCGCTCGTCTGAATTAAGTGATTCGGCAAGATCCCGGACAGTATCCTCACAAAATTTCGGATTTTCATAAGCCTGCTCGGTTACGTGTTTTTCGTCGGCCCGTTTGATGACAGAAAACAACGGCGCCGACGCAGACCTTTCGGCGATCAGAAATAACTCTTCAAGAGAAATCATTTCCCCATCGGCGAACCGCACAGAAAGGGTTAGCTCACACCGTTGATTATGAGCACCGTACTTTGAAATCTGTTTTGAGCAGGGGCACAGGCTCGTCGCCGGTACTTTAATGGAAACCTCTGTCGCGGTGGAAATTCCAGTAGAAACTGAGATCTTTACATCGAAATCAAGCTTCCCTGGGCGATTCGACACCGGTGCCACTTTTTCAATAAACCACGGGAATTCCACTGTCAAAAACGCGTCCTCCGCTGCAAGACGGTCTTTGATGTCGGCGCACATCTCCTGAAGCGAATCGACAGTCTGGGTTCCGGTAAACTCGGATAGTATCTCAAGGAAGCGAGACATATGTGTGCCGCGTTTGTCACCGGAAAGTGAAACCGCCATCTCCCACAAACCGGTCGTCGACTGTGCGTTCCCCGACGAGCTGAATTTTACGGGATAGCGCACGTGCGTGACACCAACTCGATGAATCGGCAATCCCCGAAAACCGACTTCCGACTGTACATCAGGTAAATTTTTCAGATCATTCGCCACAAGGAACCTATCCAATTGATCAGTGAGAGGCATGCCGCCCGGTGGTTCGGACCAACCAGACCAGTAACCAGAGGGAAATTGTATGCAATTGCAAACATTATGCAAGTGCGATCGTGTAAAGAATGCAGCTTTTTCGCCACACGAGAAACTTTTTCCCAAAAAGACCACGAACGCATATGCAACGCCATTGCATCTGCATACGCAAATGCTATGTTTGTGCTGCTCGGAAGACCGAGCTCTTATTGAAAGCTAGGAATGCACGTTATTA
>JAQXDZ010000146.1 GCA_029251085.1 Mariniblastus sp. | reverse complement strand
AAACACGCACTGCAAGATTTTGATCTAATCAATTGATGCGAAACCGACGCACTCCAGTCGATAAAACAATTGCCATTGGTGCGATGAAAAACAGTGCGGAAAAAAAATTGAAAAAAAATGGTTTTTTTTCTTCGTTTTCTCTCCCTAAGTCACTTTAAGAGTCACCGATCGCAACATTTTGCAAAACAACTCGACCTCGATTGAATCAAACATCACCGCAACTGCGCGACATTAGAAACACTTACAACACCTACTCGATGCCAGGATTCGGAAGTAGCCAACGTAGAGAGCATGCAGTTTCGGCACCGTCGATTCGCGTCAATCGAACGCCTTGAATTAAGCAAGCGCTTCCAACTTCAACGGGCAACTACCAGCGCGGCCCATTGTACTGCTGCAGCATTTGATAACTATTCCACGCCATGAACGCAAAAAAGAAAGCGAGATACCGGTCCCCGTACGCCAAACTCACCACTGCAATCAAGACGGCAGTCCCGAGTGACAACACAATGCTGTTTCGAATTCCATTATAAGCATCCAGTTTCACCATAAACTGACGGGCGATCTGGCCTCCATCGAGTGGGTATATCGGTGCGAGATTAAGAATGTTTAAAACCACGTTCAATATGATTCCGCCAAAACAGATCATGAACACAATCCCCCTTCCCGCATACTTAGACCCTTCGGGAAAGACAGGAACAAATACCGATAAAATTTGATCGTTTTCAATCCCGACGCTGCCGCCGAGCAAATAAACCAAACCATAAAAAACCACCGCCAGCGCAAGCCCAAATACTGGCCCCGCCACCGAGATGATGATTTGCTGATCTGGACTTAGCGATCTATTCGATTGACTCCCCCATGCGTGAGAAGATTCAGGAATTGCTAATCCCCCCATCCAATAAAGAACGATCCGAGAAGGAATACCAAAATATCGAAAAGCAACGGCATGCCCGATTTCGTGAATCAAAATTGAGACGAAAAAGATCCCCGTAACCACCAGGAGCCCAACCCCATAATTGTCCGCGAGAAGGATTAGCCCGTAGCCCAGCACCAGCGGCATGATGAAGAACGCAGGATGCACCCGAACGGGAAAACCGAAACAGGAAAAATTAAGATCATAACCGGTTCGCCCAGGCTCACTCAGAAACACTGCGACCTCCCACTGACTCAATGCCAACAATAAAACGCCCTCGAAGGAGCAGACGATTGTGCAAACCTAGTGTCCGCTAAAAAGACAATCGAATTTGCTGCCATTCTAACCAATCTCAGAGATTCTCCAACGGTCACTCAAGAGATGAGTTCAGCCCTCAAGGGATTCAAAGCTTGAAAACACAGCAGCTCAGAATATTAGGCAGCCTGTTCAGATTCTGGCAAACTATCAAAAGGCTGATCCTCGTCAGACACCCGCTTCTCACACAACTCATGTAACAAGTAATCTGCTGCGCGCGCTGTTGCTCCTGGCTGAGCATAGCGAACTGCTAAGCGATCCAATTCAGCAACGTTTTCAGAATGTGCCCGGGGGTCCCTCAGCCAACCTAGCATCCGTCTAGCAACTTTTTGCGATGGGTCGCCGGCGGTCAAATATTCAGGCATCACACATGATTCGGCATTCGGATCATCAGGATCGTACAGTCGGAAGCTTGGTCGGCGAATCTCCTTCGCCGCGATCAAATTGACCAGCGTAATAAACTTAATCCTCAACAAAAAAGTCTGAGCAACCATCACCCAACGGCGGACTTTAAATACGATCACAGTGGGTTTGCGATGGTACAGCAGTTCTAAAGAAACGGATCCACTACAAGCAACACAGGCATAGGCCGCCTGCATTAGCTCGGGGGTCTTCCCCACATATACCTCCACCGGAAGGTTGGAATCAGCAATTAGCTTCGACGACATCTGCCTTTGAGCGTCATTGTAAAACGCGATGGCGAAACGGCACGTATCGTCCTCCACCAAAACACTTTTCGCTGTAGCCAGAAGAATCGGCAAAACACTTTCAACTTCCTGGTTCCGACTACCAGGCAACAATGTGATCAGCCTTTTATTGCTTCCCGTCAGGCTCTCAATAAAGGCAGTGTCGTATTCTTGATTTTCCAATTGATCAAAGTAAGGATGCCCGACATAGGTCGCATGACAATTCCGCTGCTTGAACCATGGAGCCTCAAAAGGAAGCTTACAGAGAACATGATCTACCAGCTTTTGAATTTTTCGAATCCGCCACGGGGCCCACGCCCAAACCTGAGGAACTCCGTAAAAGAAAACAGGAACTCCGTGCTTCTTTGCTTTCCTGGCAATCCACCAGTTGAACCCTGCGTAGTCGATTAAAACAACAGCATCCACTTCATGGTTTTCAAAATAACGATCCGCGTCTGCGATCAAACGAAAAAACAACCTGATGTTTTTGAGCACCGAGGCCAGAAACATAACTGCCAGAGAGGTTAGATCAAAATGCAGATCGCAACCCGCAGCTTGCATTTTGGGGCCACCAAATCCAACGCACTCAATCGCTGAATCGCGAGCCTTCAAACGACGAATCAAATTCGCCCCGTGTAAGTCGCCGCTTGGCTCGCCTACTGAAAAAAAAATCCGCATTGGTCCGTCCCTGGCCAGTTTCTGAATAACAGAAATTATGCCAAAGCCACGCCAACGCGGAAAGATCAGTAAAAACTCGCGATTTACCGCTTTTATTTAACTGTTGAAGACGAACTAGAACGCGATCCAGTAAACGATCGCCAACAAAGCAAGCAAACCAGCAAACCAAATTAAAGCACTTCCGATTCCATAAGCGTGCAGATCTTCTGGCCGTGGATTTTTCACCGGGTCGTAATCTTTCTCGACTGGTGTATCTGAAGACGACATAAGTAACTCCCTTTGATAGTTGCCTAGATTTAAAAAACCGCGATCCATCGCGGTCTTCATTTCACTTGAGAATTTATATCTCAGGCGGATAGTTCCAACAGTTCTTAGTTAGAGAACGCTTTATCAAACCGCTTCTTCCCGAAGACTAATTCAATCTTTGCTTCCTCCGAAGCGGCACCTTCAACTTTTGCCTTGCATTTGTCGCAACACAATTTGACGGTCACACCACCAACCACCACTGATTGGTCTTCATCGACATCGCCACCTGAAATAGGACAGCCAATCTGGTGGTATTGCCCCGAGGCAACAAGTTGGTGGTTTGCCAGCGTTTCGAATTTTGCGGGCGAACCAGAAAACTTTTTGACGCATCGACCACAGCAGAAATAGACTTTCCCGTCTTTGTAATCAACTGATTTGGATTCAACTACTTTTCGCTTTTTCATTAGCAAGCAATTGATAGACTCCAAATTTACTTCGGCTTTTTTCTTCTCAAAACCTTTTGCGAACGCAGCTTTGGAGAAAACTAGATCAGCCTTTGCCGCCAACCCTTCCGCGCTGTTGACCTTTCCAAGACAATTTCCGCAACAAAATGCTACCTTGGTACCACCTACTTCGGCGACTTTGGACGCATCCACCGCACCACCGCTAATCGGGCAGGCCTTTTGAGTGAATTGACCAGTCACAACCAACTGGTGATTCGCTTTCGTGGTGTACTTCGCTTTATCCTTTAGCTTCATGTCGGCCTTAAACGCTTTCACGCAATTGCCACAGCAAAAATAAACCTTGCCGCCTTGATAGTCGACAGACGCACTCGCCTTCGCAGATTTTTTGCCATTGAGGATGCACTTCACACCTGTCAAATCCTGAGCGTTTGAAACCGAAGATGCGACCAAGACAACGGCCAACGCCAACAAACCGGCGCACGAGACTCGAATAGCTTTAAAATTGAACTTCACCTGTTTCTCTCCAACAAAACCAAGACACATTAATTTATCGGAGAGTCTATCGATCGATGTCAGCAAAATCCAGACTCAACGGTCGTGAGAATTATTCAACTTATTACGGATTGTTACCAAACTCACACTTCTGGAGGGGCAGACGCTGCAACCTTCGCAAAAATGAACGTTATTCCGAACCGGAGCTCAAACTCCGAGGTTCTGCCAACGTGAATGCCAGCAGCCAACCCGTAAACACGCACCCCGTCACGATTGCAAAAATCAGCTCAAAACCAACGGAGTCGATCAACGCACCAATTAATGGACTCAATAGAATTGGGGGAGCCGCGATCGCGAAAGCCAGCGTGCTCAAGTAGCGTGGGTGCTCATCTCGGCTCGCAATCTCCAACGTATAGTTATTTAGAAACCGCATCGCCACCGGAGTCAGCCCCAACAAACCAAATACAACCGTAAACCAAGCGGGTTGCAGATCAGCACTCCACGAAATGGCCAACGCCAACAGAGGGGCGATGCACAACACCACCATGATCAACTGAAGTACCAATCGATTACCGTAACGATCCGCCAGCCAGCCGGTAGGGATACTAAAGAGTGCTGCTCCAATGTTCTGGGCCAACACCCAGGGAATCAATGCGCTTAAACCAAGGTCAAGCCGATCTCGACCGAGGCGCTGGTAATGCGGAAATAGGGTTAGGTACATTCCAAACAACGCTGCAATAATCGCAAGCCTTCGAAAGTTTCGATCGGTCTTAAAAGTCTCATAGGCCGCCAGTAGTAGATCTTTGCCACCGCGCCGCTGTATCAAATTTTCATCCGGGGCTTCCCTGAGAAACAGGCCCACCACTGCAGCCCCTAAAAAGGTCATGCCGGTAAAGAAAAATATCATTTCAAAATTCGCTCGAGTCCCATCAGCACTAGAGCCATCGACCAGCCAGCGATTTAAAAAATACCAGCCGCAAACAACGGCGATGGTCGCCCCAATCACCGTTCCCAACAAAGACAGTCGCCCGCGACGATCGACACGTATCAGTTTCCCGGAAATCGTATTCAGGATCATCATATTGATCCCCGTCGCGGTAAAAAACACGGCGTAAATTAAAAGAAACACGACGGGAAGCCACCAACTTTTCGCTCCCTCGGTTATCGCCCAGATGGCCGCAAGTAACAGAAAACAAATGCCCATCGTTGAAGTCGTAACGCACAATCCAAGTTTTTTTAATCTCGCTCCGCGGACACGATCGGACGCCAACATGGGTGGTAGACTCTGTCCAAGGCGGTTTAGCATCGGAAGACAGCCTCTTAACCAACCGGAACCACCAATGACGTCTAGAACCGCGGGCATAATGATGCTCTCAGTTTTAAAGATCCAGCCCGTCCTCATGAAAACCATATAGAGGACTGCCAGCCGAAAATTGTGAGCGTGGTTTGGCGGTTCACTCACCGAACGCATCTGATCGAAACTCTCTTGCTCTGCAGATCCAAGATCAGAGTGGGGCAGGGGAGAACGCAGCGGTATTTCAGAGGGATCGTCAGGCGGTTCAGAGGACATGGTTCAAGTTTAGTCATTCCTGCTGATTTTCACGAGGACCCGTCGGAGAATCTGCGGGCGTCGATTCGCGTGACTTCAGCAACATCTCCAAATAACTTGTTCGCGTGCTGCCCGATAATCCCAGCTGATCTGCTAACGCAATCAGCTTGAGCTTGGCTGGCTCAACTTCCTCTTGAGACTCAACGACCAATTCCAATTCTACAAACCCACCCACTTCCGTTACTTCATCCAAACAAAAATGGACAGAAGACAAATCATCGCAGCCGACAAATTCCTCGCGGCGTTTCAAAACCTTGGCAACCGAAACCAACCCCATTCCTGCCAGCACTCCCTGCATTTGCTCAGCAGCCAAAGCGTTTTGGAGTGGCATTTCGATCTCTTTTCGAATTTTTGCCGCTGGATCCAGATTCGGCCCTTTAAAAGTAAGCCAGAATTCATCGTCGCTCTGTCGAATCCGCACCGCGATATCTAGTTTTGCATAATTGCGTTTTGGATCATTGAAATACTCATCAGCTTGAATTGACACACCCTCGGAGATTGCTCCCAACGACTGCAAATGACTTCGAATCTCTTCAAGCGAAGCGACTGGAAACTTTAACTCTACTTCGATCATGTATTTCTCAGAGATAAATGTTTTAAGAATGTTAAGGCGGCTGATTTGAATTCCAATCAAACCCAAGCGAACGGTTCGCCGGAACCGGTAACACCTCGGATCGATTCATTTTTATTATTACACCCGTGACATAATAGCCAACAGATCTTAGACTCAGAATCTACTTAACGAAAATTACTATTTTCAAATCAAAAATAGCGAGTTGATCATGAGCGAACGAATTGTAATGAGAACCGGCGAATGCCTGATTGCTGGAGGACCTCCTTTTACTGCCGCCGAGCCTGAGATCGTCATCGGCGAACTCGATGGTCCTGTGGGCACTGCCATCGCTACCTTGACCGGCAACCAATCCGCTGGGCACTCAAAAGTATTTGCCATCCTTAACACAGACATCCAGGTTCGCCCGGTAACGCTGATGGTCAGTAAAGTCACCGTCAAGAGTTCCCGCTACACTAATATACTCATGGGAACGGTTCAGGCAGCAATCGCTAACGGCGTTCTTGATGCCGTCCGCGCGGGATTCATCCCCAAAGAAAAAGCAAATGACCTCGGAATCATCTGCTCCGTCTGGTTAAACCCTGGGGTCGCAACTGACGACAACCTCGATCACAAGGCTTTATTTGAAATTCATCGTGAGGCCACTACCCAGGCGATCCGAAAGGCAATGTGCAACGAACCGGACATCGACTGGTTACTGGAAAATCAGGAATCGATCACGCACAAGTATTATGAACGCGGACTTGCTGGTGAAATTTAATTCAGTTCATCGCTAATATGGAAATCAAAAGATCGACCACAATGGGAAGGTCTTTGGTTTCAGAGATTGTTGATTCCAAGTCACATTCGAAGTTGAGGATGCAAACAGATGGCAATTAAAGGCTACCTAGGTATTGATGCGGGTACGCAAGGACTTTCGGTCGTCTTCACCGATGAAGACCTGAAAGTTCTCGGCACAGGTGAGGCTTCTTACGAGATGGTCGCGAATCTTGCTGAAGGATGCTATGAACAACTTCCCGCTGACTGGGACGATGCACTCTCAAATGCAATGCGTCACCTTCGCGATCAAATGAAAGACGATTTCGAAGTTTTGGCGATTGGAATTTCCGGACAAATGCACGGGGAAGTTCTTGCGGACGAGAACGGCACCTCATTAGGGCCAGCAAGGCTTTGGTGTGATGCCCGAAACGAAGCAGAAGAAAACGAGCTCACCGAAGCGATGGGCGTAAAAATGCCCAAAAGGATTACCTCCGCAAGATGGCTCTGGACTTTGCGCAACCGCCCCGAACTCGCTCAACAAACCTGCCACATCACAACTCCGGCTGGCTGGCTTGCCTACCAGCTTACCGGGGACTGGTTGCTAGGCATTGGTGATGCAGCGGGGATGTTTCCCATTGACCAAGAAACCCTCGATTACGACCTTGGACTTCTTGAGAAATATGACAGCGTCGCCGGCCATTCCACGCCACTCCAATCGCTTTTACCCAAAGTCCGATACGCCGGGCAATCCGGTGGAGCCCTCAACGCCCACGGGGCCGCTCGACTCGGACTGCCCGCAGGAATCCCAGTCGCTCCCGCCGAAGGCGATCAACCTGCGGCGCTCGCCGGTTCTCTGATCGGTGAGGCTGGAATGATCTCCTGTAGTTTCGGGACCTCCGTTTGCGCAAACTCGGTAGGCGACCGTTCGTTTTCCGGTGTCAGTAAAGCAGTTGACCACTTTTGTGCTCCCGACGGCAAACCGATCAATATGGTTTGGCTTCGCAATGGTACGACTTTTATGAATAGCGTCGTCGAAATGTTTGGACAGGCAATCGGTGGAAGCCGCGGTGACGGGTTTGAAAAGGTCATCCCAATGCTTCTCGACGCCGCTCCTGACTGCGGCGGAATCATGGCACTTCCTTTCATGGATGACGAACCCGGCCTCAACGTTCAACGCGGTGGAACCGCAATGTTAGTCGGGCTCAACTCTGAAAATGCCACCCCGGGGAACCTAGTAAAAGCCGCGTTACTGGCCACTATGTTCAACCTTCGCCTCGGTTGCGAAATTCTCGATGGTCAAGGATTCCCTCGAACGGAATTAGTCCTCTCTGGAGGGCTGACGAAGACTCCAGAACTCGCCCAGTTGCTTGCCGATGTATTTGCCAATCCCGTTACGCTCCTCGAGAGTGCAGAAGAGGGAACCGCGTGGGGCGCCGCACTGATGGCAAAATACCGTAATCAAGTTCTTGAGGGATCAAAGCGTCCATGGTCTGAGTTCCTGAATGAGCACGCCATGGGATCGCCCAAACAATACCAACCCCAATCTGCTGCAATCACGGCTTACGAGGCCGCCTATCAAAAGTACAAAAAACTCGTAGGCACTCAACCGATGCTGGATCACGCCATCAACGAATAGCTTTTCCGCGATACTTTAAAACGATGACCGCATTCGATTTTTGCAGGTCAACTTGTTTGATGTTCACACGAACTGCCTGAATCCCCGTTCTCTGCTTGAGTTCTTTAATGAGTTCTTCCTCGCGGTCAGGGTGCAACAAAGCGATGTTGTCGTAGACGACTTCGTAAGATGCCAATTTAGGTGGTTTCACTTTCCGCGGTTCCGCCACCCGCCACTCCAGGAGATAGGTCGCTCCAAAGATGACGGAATTTGTGAGCAGTAACTCGAGATAAGAAGTTTGCTTATTCGACAACGCATTAATGACCGCCAAGCCAATGACAACAAACAAGTACGTCATGTCCTTGACGTCAATCGCGTCGGTTCGATACCGAATGATCGCAAAGATTGCGAACAGACCGAGTGCCATTCCCAGGCCTAAATCGAGTTTCTTCAAAGTAAAGCAGATGAAGAACACGACTACATTCATAACCAGCAAGTTAAAAACTTGGCGATGGTTTTGCTGGTGAAGCCAATAGGAAACCCCAACAACAAGATAGAGGAAAACAAGGTTAATCGTGAGCCGAACAATCAGCTTGTAAATATCGTCATCAAAAATTGGAACATCAAGAAATTCCATTAGCTTCACGTTTCTCCGGCCACAAACGGCTTAAAGACCATTTAAACAAAAATGCGGACGACCCGGCAGCATGCCTTGCCAGGCCAAACCCAACCCTTCCATCGTTTTGCAATCATAGCCGATGACAGCCGAGATAAAACGTCAGGTCAATGCAGATAGGATGCAAAAAGTCAAATTCTCCCCTCGCGACCCGCAATATACTCATAGGAAAGGAACATGGAATTGCCCCGCAAGTCGCAACGGTGGGCTCTCCGCGACCAAACTAATTAAAAAATTGGCCTAGCCCGCGAGACAACGCTTGAATTCTCGCACCACGCGCTCGAGGTCGTCCAGCCCATTCATTGCACCACTGACGGCAACCCCACGCGCTCCCGATTCAATGACTCTCGAGAGGTTGCCAAGAGTGATTCCACCAATTGCAAACATCGGCAGCTTAATCTCCGCAGAAACCTCCCTTACCAACGTAAGCCCCACATGTTTTTCAAAGTGTTTTGTGGTCGAGGGAAAGACTGGCCCAACGCCAATATAATCAGCACCTTCTGACACCGCCTTTCGCGCTTGCGTAAGAGAATGAGTTGAAACACCGATTACCTTCGAAGGGCCAATAATTCGTCTGGCTTCTCCCACCGTTAAATCATCCTGTCCTAAATGCACTCCGTCCGCCCCGGCAGCGATCGCCAAATCAGCGCGATCATTCATGATAAACGCCGTACTGCTATTACGAGTCAATTCGGAGATCTTTCTTCCAATCGAGACAATCTCTCGGTCGGTGCGATCTTTGTCACGCAATTGAACGAGATCGACTCCCGCCTCCACCATTGCTTTGACTCGGGATTCCCATTCGCCTTGAGCGTTAATTAAAACGTAGAGACTGGCGTCGACGAGTTCACGACGCCCAGACAGCGTCGCGTTGAAGGACTTCTCAAGCGAATAACAACGATACCGAATTTGTTCTATTTTTTTTGCAACGTCGATGTCGATTAACTTCGAAAACTCTTCAATGGTTCGGAGGCCTTGTTGCGCCCTCGAGAAATTTGCTTTGATCGTTCCGGCAATACCGTGAACCGGGGTTTCGCTGGAACCAATATTTGGCTGAACACCTTTTTCATCAACGGCCATTCTTTCATATTCACTTGGCAACTCGATTTCAGTACCGACATCGCCAAGGGTATCTCTCGCATGCATTCTGTGGGAACGATCAATCCCTTTGCCGGCTTCCGTCAAATCATGTCGAAGACGTTTTAACTCCGCCGATAAAAACCCATCATCAATCGCGAGCCGGGCATAATCCTCGACAACGCGCAATCCTTCAGTGGTCCGGTTAAAGGCCGCGTCCAAGATGCGAAATAAAGAAAAATCCGAATGTTTATCGTTCATTTTTTTTGAAAAAAATCTGCCAGTTTGACACCTCAAAAGTTCATTTTGTCGGTGAGCAGTAACGTGATTGAGAAAAATTTAGACTTGAAATGGAGTTTTTTTAGTTCGAACCAGCCACCCTAAATTGACTCTTCTTAATTTGATAGCGGTTTCAAAGGGATCAAAAACAAGTGAGCGCTAGTTCAAAACTAAACCAAATACCGAGAATTTACGTATAGATCATACGCAAACGGTCATTGATAGTCCCCCTTAGAATCGCCCGAAACCTGTTTTTTGATTGAGATTGACCTATTTTGCGTCCAGATTGATACTTATTTGTTGCGGGGAACCTCGACTGGCAAATTTTATTGCCGCACCTTTGTTTTCCGGTGGTATTTTTAATTGGAACTTGGAGATCACCCATGCGTTGGGGTCCATTATTGCTGTGCAGCTGGCCCGGATTGCCGGGTCTTTGGTGTAAAGGCCATTGGTCTTCACTGTTTGCAGCAATTGGTTTCTCAATCCTGTTGAACATTGCGTTGATTTCCAGTTTCTTATGGAAGTGGTCATTAGGCGAAGCGTTCCCGCTAATCGCCTGGCCAGTGATTTGTTTAATTTGGGCCGCAACGGCTTTAGTTTCGTATAACCGACTGACTGACTTGGTGGCAGTTCCTGTGACCGATAAGGTTGCTACCACCGAGCGACCCGACACCTTGTTTATTCAAGCACAACACGAATACTTAAGGGGACATTGGGGAGAAGCTCAAACCTTATTGAATCGTCAAATTGATCAACACCCGCGAGACATCGAATCTCGGCTATTACTGGCCACGCTATTTCGGCACTCGCGGAAGTTAGATCAATCGCTTCAACAACTAAAAGAGATCAAGCGTTTTGACGAAGCGGTAGAGTGGAACTTTGAATGCAAACGAGAGGAAGAATTAATTCGAGAGATTATTTCAACGCAAGACGGGGAAAAACTCGAACATTCTTCAACGTTAGAGTCAAACAATAAAAATGAGTGGTCTGACGCCGCTTAATACAAAGCCGATAATCACGTATAATCGAACAACAAATAAAACCAGCAACTAATAAAAACGACTTTCAGATTTTGAAACCTGAATAATCGATAGGTTAGGACGAGGAAAAGAATATGTACGAACGCTTTACTGATCGAGCAAGAAAGGTCATGCAACTGGCCAATCAAGAGGCTCAGCGTTTCAATCACGAATACATCGGCACCGAGCACATGCTGCTCGGCTTGGTTAAAGAAGGCACGGGCGTTGCCGCCAATGTCCTGAAAAATCTTGATGTCGACCTCCGGAAAATTCGCTTGGAGGTGGAGAAGTTAGTTCAGAGTGGTCCAGAAATGATCACGATGGGGAAACTTCCACAAACCCCGCGAGCCAAAAAGGTCATCGAGTACTCAATGGAAGAGGC
Organism: Mariniblastus sp.; assembly: GCA_029251085.1. Lineage (GTDB taxonomy): Bacteria > Planctomycetota > Planctomycetia > Pirellulales > Pirellulaceae > Mariniblastus. Next base: position 66,860 of record JAQXDZ010000146.1, on the reverse strand, counting down.
TCGCAACCTCAACCATAACTTCGTGGGTACCGAGCACATTTTATTGGGCCTGCTTCGAGAACAAGAAGGGGTCGCCGCTCAGGTACTAATGAACCTTGGACTAAAGCTTGAAGAAGTTCGTGAAGAAGTCCTCAATCTCCTCGGAAACGGCCTTGAAGGAGGCGAGGGATCCGAGCGAGGAGGTCGCGAGAGCTCCGGCGGTAGTGAAGGCAGTGAACGTAAGCAGGGTGGAAAGTCAAAAACGCCCGCTCTCGATAGTTTTGGACGAGACCTTACCGAGTTAGCTAAGCAAGGAAAATTGGATCCTGTGATCGGGCGAGCCGAAGAGATCGAGCGAGCCATTCAGGTTTTGTGCCGTCGAACCAAAAATAATCCAGTCCTTCTTGGTGAAGCTGGAGTAGGAAAAACGGCGATCGTTGAGGGGTTCGCGCAGCTAGTAATTTCCGGGGAAGTACCTGAAATCCTGGCCGATAAGCGGATCGTTGTTCTCGACCTCGCAATGATGGTTGCCGGTACTAAGTACCGTGGACAGTTCGAAGAACGCATCAAAGCGGTAATGAACGAAGTTCGCCGTGCGAAAAACACCATCTTGTTCATCGACGAATTACATACGCTGGTCGGTGCCGGTGGTGCGGAAGGAGCAATTGATGCTGCCAACGTGCTCAAGCCCGCTCTCGCACGTGGCGAAATTCAATGCATTGGAGCAACCACGCTTGATGAGTACCGTAAGTACATCGAAAAAGACAATGCACTGGCTCGTCGATTCCAAGAGATCATTGTCGAACCTACGTCCAATGAAGAAACCATCGAAATTTTGAAAGGACTTCGCAAGAGGTACGAAGAACATCATCGAGTGCAAATCACCGATGATGCCGTTGCCTCTGCGGTTGACCTGTCCAGTCGGTACATTACGGGGAGATGCCTCCCGGATAAAGCAATTGACGTGATCGACGAAGCAGGTGCCCGTGTCCGATTACGGACCATGAGCCGTCCACCAGATCTGAAGGAAATCGACGAAGACATCGAGCGCCTCAACAAAGAAAAAGAGGACGCGGTTGCCAATCAAGATTTTGAGAAAGCAGCAAACCTGAGAGATCAGGCCGATAAACTTCGTAAAAAGAAGGACCAAATCAAGCGTGAATGGCGTGAGAAGTCCCAGGAAACTGATGGCGTAGTCGACGAAGAAGTAATCGCAGAAGTCATTTCCAAGATGACTGGCGTACCACTGACGCGTCTCTCTACCGAAGACTCAATGCGGCTGATGAAAATGGAAGACGAACTTCATAAGAAGGTCGTCAGCCAGGACGCTGCCGTGGTTGCGATTTCAAAAGCTGTTCGACGAAGCCGAAGTGGCCTCAAAGATCCACGACGCCCAATTGGTTGCTTTATGTTTGCCGGCCCAACCGGTGTTGGTAAAACATTACTTTCCAAGGCACTGGCTGAATTCATGTTCGGTGATGAAGACGCTTTGGTTGCAATTGACATGTCTGAGTACATGGAAAAACACAACCTGAGTCGTTTGATCGGCGCCCCTCCGGGATACGTTGGCTACGAAGAAGGTGGCCAGTTGACCGAGAAGATTCGCCGACGTCCGTACTCAGTCGTCCTTTTAGACGAAATCGAAAAAGCGCATCCCGATATTTTCAACATGCTTCTTCAAGTCATGGAAGAGGGACGCCTGACCGACAGTTTCGGTCGAAACATCGATTTCCGAAATGTAATTTTAATCATGACCACCAATGTCGGTGCTCACGCGATTAAGAATGAATCACACTTTGGACTACCCGGTGCCGGCGAAGATCAGTCGTTCGAGGGTATGAAAGCTCGGGTTTACGATGAAATCAATAAGGCTTTCCGGCCAGAATTTCTCAACCGTCTTTCCGAGACGCCGATCATTTTCCGTCACCTTGAAAAGAAAGACCTTAAGTTGGTCATTGACTTCGAGTTGGCGAAAATCAGGGAGCGACTTTCAGAGCGTGGCTTTGAACTGACACTCTCCAACGATGCCAAAGATTTCCTGATCAAAAAGGGAACCGATTTGGAGTATGGTGCACGCCCATTGCGACGCGCCTTGGAGAACTACGTCGAAGACACGCTTTCGGAAGAATTGCTGAAAGGTAACTTCCAAGGTAAAAACCGTATCATGGTCGACGGCGTCAAGAACGACAAAGGTAAGATCACGAGGCTCAAATTCGAAAGCGAATTTGTTCCGCCTCCGGAAGAACCTCCCCAGGAAGAAGCCGTTGGTGTTGGCGTCGCAGACGACGATTCCGGTGACGATTCCCCGGAAAAATCAGGCACAAGTGAAGACTAAGCCGAAGTTTAAATTGGATAACTAACGACAAGCCCCGTCTGGAAACAGCGGGGCTTGTTTTGTTTCCCACGATGAATCCAGACCGCTGCCCCCCTGCTACTTAAACCGCGCCTCCAGCCAACGACTCATTTCACTCAACGCGGTGTCGTCGAAGGTCTGCTCGATGATCACGTAATTGCTAGGCGCACCCGTCTCACAATTTTGAAAAAGATGATTTAACCCCGGTAATAAAACCTGAGTGAAATCCTGATTCCCCGCCTTCTCCATCGCAGCTTTAATGGCAGGCATGTTCAATTGAGGATCGACCTGAAGGTCATTCTCACCAATCAGAGAAAGGACCGGACAATGCGTTTTGCTGAGTGTGGTCGCCGGATCAAACTCTAAAAAATATTCCATCCACTTCGATTTGAACGCCAGTATTGTTTTCGTCGCAACATCGTTAAGACCGTATTTTAACTTCTCGTCTTCGCTTAAATCAGCAAAAACGCCATTCAGCGAGTCAACAAAATCTTCGTCCATAGGAAGTCCATCTTTTGTTCTAGCAACAACTAGCCGTAACAACTCATCCTGTAGATCTAGGATTTTTTCGGGCAGCCCTGCTACCGCGGCAATCTTTCTGGTTTGATTTAGAACAATCTCACGCCCAGTCACGCCAGTTCCTGCCAGAAGAATGACCCCCGCTACGTCCGCTTTTCGACTCGCGACGATTGGCCCAATAATCCCTCCTTCACTATGGCCAGCAAGAATGATTTTCTTGGAATCAATCTTCGAGTTCTGCTTGGCCCACTCAAAAATAACCTCTAAATCATCTGCCAGATCCGCGGTGGTCGCCTCAACAAAAACCCCCTTGGATTCTCCGACACCCCGGTCATCGTATCGCACGACAGCGAATCCTTTTTTGGTTAAATAATCAGCAATGACTAAAAATGGACGATGCTCAAAGATCGTCTCATCACGATCCTGCGGGCCTGAACCACTTGTCAAAATAACTGCTGGAAATGGGCCTTTCCCGATCGGCATAGTAACCGTCCCGGCAAGCTCAACTTCGCTTGTAGATTTAGAATCAATCGAACTAGCTTGTACTTTGAAATCTTCGGATTCGTAATCAAAGGGAGGCTTCGGCGTTTGCGGACGCTTCAACTCGGGCGATTTCGTTTGCTCAATGGGAATTCGTTTTAGCACCAACGGAATTTTTGCACCCGATTGGATCCAGGTTCCGTCAATCACTTTTCCATCAGCATCAAGTTTCCCTACGACCTTGGCTGCCGTCGCTGGGATGGTCAGCGTAATCTGATCCCCCTTTTGCTCAAAACCGCCTTCCAGCCCGTTAACACCCTCGGTGAGGCTATCCAGCTGAATTGACTTCTTTCCTTGGAAATCCACGAACACACGAAACTGAAAATCAAAGTGCTTCGGCCCCGCTTCCATCTTGCCCACCCACGTCGCAACGTGTTTTGATGGTTTCCAATCATCGATAAGCTTAAACTCAACATTGAATTTTAAGCCCTGCGTGAACACTCCAGTCACTGCGGTTTGGTCTGCATTCATATCACCTGCAAAAGAAACTCCCAGCTTCTTAATTTCAAACGTCAACTGCTTTGCGGTTCGCCTAACTTTATCGAATGGGATCGGAGTCGCCACTTGATCCAGGCTGACCATTGCTCCACTATACGAGCCGTCTTTTTCAGGCTTCAACCTTAGCTGAAGTCGCAGTTTCTGGGGGCCAACTTTTAGAACCCCCATCCACGTTTCTGCTTTCTTTTCCTGCCCAAAACACTGATTAATTGGCATCAGCAATGAAATGGCAACCACCCCAATGATCACCCAGCGGGCACTAATAAGGAGGTTGAAAGTCGCTCTACCAGAGGTTTGAGCCATTTTGGGTTCTCCAACAAAACAACAAGATTCAGATTTGCCCTGTTTATATCACCGCTCGAAGCAAATACGAAATAATATTTACCTGAATCAATTGCCCCCGCCTCAATCCAGATCCTCTCCCGGAATGCCATCCACCCAAAAAGCTAAAAAACGATTCAACTCGCTATTTCACGGGTTAAAAGCCACAAACACCTTTCCCTTCCCCTGCCACAAAGCCTCGTTAAACGGTTGCTCCGATCACGAAAGGGTTCCGGTTTGCTTCGAAATCAACGGAAAAAAACACAACGATCGTGGAAATCCGTTGACTTTTAAGGATTCGCGGTTGCGATGCCGCTAAGAATAGGTATCTTAACGGCAGTGCGGCCTTAAGTAGATGTAGATTCTGGCAGGCACGGTTAGATTTCTTTTTAGGATTTTGAGTAATGGCTGAAGGTACAATTAAGCGTTTGACTGACAAAGGTTTTGGATTCATTGACACTGGGACAAGCCAGGACATGTTTTTCCATTCATCAAACGTTGAAGGCGTCGGATTCGATGATCTTCGCGAAGGACAATCGGTAACTTACACCGAAGGTATGGGTCCAAAAGGTCCACGCGCTGAAAACGTGACACCTGTCGATTAAGACTACATTCTTTGAATGTTTTCATGAAAAGCCGGCTTTTTAGCCGGCTTTTTTTATTGGAATTCGTTTCTATTCCGTATCTCGGAGCCGCTGCCCCTCTGCTACGGCCGAGGTCGCCTGAATCTCTTTTGAGTCAAAACGCCGCCTCCGACACTGATCTTATTTCGCGACCTAGTTCCTTTGGCGTTCGAGCGACCGCTTAGCCACCGCCTTGCGAACTTGCTCACCCCGTTTGAATAACCGCTAGCACTCGCTGCAATGACCGACCGATAGCATCCGCGAATTCAGATGAAAATTGCTCAGATTACTGGGTTTAACCGCCTCAGAAAAATCGAGCGTGGAAAATCATTCCGTCTTTCGACCAACTGCCGGAAAATCTTTCCTAATCCTCAAAGTTACTCAAGCTGTACCCATGTTTCGTCGATGACAGAGATATGTATCCGTGGGGGGCACCACAGTACAGGCGTGCGCGCAGATTGTGCACTAATTTAATGTCGATCGTTGCCCCCAACAATTCGAAACCTCGACTAACCACCCGGATCACGGGTTGGTTTACAGAATGGGTATTGGACTGGGGCGAGTTGGTAATCTCGAGCTGTATCGCTCTCGGCGACTTTTGCCTTTTTATTCTCAGCACATTTCGCTGGATGTTTAGTCGCTTCCCCAAAGGCGAAACCCTTTGGCCCAATTTCTATCAAGTTGGCGTTTCCAGTTTACCCGTCGTTGCCCTCACCGGCACATTCATCGGCGTCGTTCTGGCCTTACAAAGTAGTTCACAGCTTGGCCATTACGGATTAACAAATCAACTCGGAGGCGTCATCAACTTGACCCTCGTACGCGAGCTCGGCCCGGTACTTGCCGCGACCATGTTGGCAGGGCGCGTTGGCAGTGCAATGGCAGCCGAACTTGGAACCATGCGCGTCACAGAGCAAATCGATGCCCTATCGGCGATGGGAGCAGACCCAATTCACTACCTGGTCGTACCCCGATTTCTTGCGTGTCTCCTATTCATCCCCACGCTCACAATCATGGCTGATTTCATGGGTGTCGCTGGTGGCTATTTTTACAGTAACATTTGGCTGAATATCGACCAGCACTATTACTGGACGAACAGCGCAAAATTTGTCAACAACTTCGATTTATTCACAGGGATCTTAAAAAGTCTATTTTTTGGATCCGCGATTTCTTTAATTAGTTGTTATCAGGGGTTTAACTGTAAGCCCGGGGCCGAAGGAGTCGGCAAAGCAGCAACCTCATCGTTCGTGTTTGCGTTCATCGTTATTTTGATTCTCGACTTAAGCCTTGGGCTATCACTCAAGGCCCTCTACGAGTCGTGGTACCCGGGAGGGACTTATTAAAATGATGATTGAACAACTACTCGATCAAGAACAAGAATCAATTGTCGATGTCGAAAAACTGTCCGTTACTTTTGGCAGTCAAGAAGTTCTAAAAGATATCACATTAAGGATTCCTCCCGGACAAACACTCGCCCTGCTGGGTGAAAGTGGCTGCGGCAAAACCGTGCTAATGAAGTCGATCATCGGCTTAGTCAAACCCACCGTTGGAACAATCGAATTTGATGGTGAAAACATCAATCAACTTACAGAAAGACAACTCAGTCGCATGCGTCTTCGGTACGGGTTCATCTTTCAGAATGCCGCCCTGTTTGACAGCATGACCATCGGACAAAATGTTGCCTTTCCATTGCGGCAACACGGGAGATTCTCAGACAATCAAATACGCGAAATGGTATTGTCCCGATTGTCCGAAGTTGGCTTGCCCGATTCTGTCGTTTTCAAAAAACCGGCAGAACTGTCCGGAGGCATGAGAAAACGAGTGGGACTCGCACGTGCATTGATTATGAATCCTGAATTAATCATGTATGACGAACCAACGACCGGGCTTGATCCGATCATGAGCGATGTCATCAATGAACTAATACTGCGAACGCGATCTCGAAACCCCGTGACCAGTATCGTCGTCACTCACGATATGCATACCGCTCGCAAGGTGGCAGATCGGGTCGTGATGCTGATCCCACGGCAACGACTCGATCCGGGTGAAAACCAGGTCATTTTCGACGGTTCGGTAAAAGAACTTGAGACTTGTCGCGACCGCCGGGTACAGCAATTCGTCAATGGCGAAGCAGGCGAGCGATTGATGGAGATGCGTGCCAACGGGCACGACCAATAAACTTTTTTGTCAACTGATTTATACGGCAACTGAAATCGAAAACTTCGGCTTCCGAAGGTGAACAATATGGATGAAAGAATCTTAAAATTTCGAGTCGGCATTCTGGTCGTCATCTCGATGCTGATTTTAGGGATTTTGATCCTCACCATCAGCGGCAAACCTTTCTTCGGCAGTTCCTACCAAATCTCGGGAGAGACAGAGGATGCAGCCGGTATCTCCAGTGGAACTCCCATTAAGAAATTTGGGTTGCCGATCGGGCGTGTTACTAAAGTAGCCCCCTCGCCCAATGGAAAGGGCGTTACCGTATGGATGAGCATTCAGGAATCCGACGACAACGGACAGAAGCAAACGATTGACACTTCCAAAGAAATGGCAGTGATCGGATCCGAATCTATTCTTGGTGACGTTGTTCTCAACATTGTGCCTACCAAAACTGACGTAAGCGAAATTGAGTCAGAAATTATCATCAAAAAAAATAATCCGATCGAAGCAGTACTCGGAGAAGAAGGAGCAAAGTTAATAAAAGGTCTTGAAAATCTAGTAGATACTGACCCTAAAAATAAATTTAATCTGAGAGGACTCGGAGAGAAAATTGACAAAGCTGCAGGGAAAATCACCGAGATAATTGGATCCACTGACGATAAATCAAACAATCTTTTTACGACAATTGCGAAAATCCAAACTACCTCCGATTCAATCACGGGCATGTTTCAACGGCAGGATAAACAACCCAATTTCGCAGACGCAATTGCGAACTTTGATAATCTACTGGGAGCCAGCGGAAAAGAACAAACAACTTTTCGCGGTACACTCAACGGGATCGACGAGAGTATCAAAGACACGTCGAAAAGTATTCAGAACACATCAGATATAGCAGGGAATACACTATTACGTTACCAAGAAATTCCAAACGAATGGAATGGGGATGTTAAGGCCAAAGTTATTGAGTTTATAGATAATGCAGGTCAGACTGTTAAGAGTTTGAAGGCCGAACCGAACTCACTAATAAAAAATGCACTCACGGACGAGAAACTGGGAACAGACTTCATTAAGATCAGTAAAAACATTGCTGAGATTACTCGCACGACGAAAGACATCGTGGAAAATAAGACAATTGAAAGCATCCTCGTAAAGCTCGACCTACTCCTCACCGACTTGCGGTTCTTCGGAGATTCACTGGCGCGAAACCCGGGGTCCATCGTCAGAGGCGCTTTGAGGCCTCGGAACGATCTCGGCCCCAAAAGCTCTCCCTCAATCATCTGGGAAGAGGACGGTTACTTTCAGGAATGAAACCAATCGCCCGTAGCCAACTCGACAGCGTCCAAATAGGCAAACCGCGGGCATACTCTCAAACCAATCCTCGTTCAAATAAAATTGAGGAGTGGATCACCTCGTTCAACAAGACTTCCGTCGAACACTGGGTGAGTGTGACCGCCTATGGAATTGACGGCGATGAACAAGCCGATAAAAAGAACCACGGAGGTATCGACAAAGCGGTGTTGGTCTACTCGGCCAATCATTTTGATTATTGGCAAAATCAACTTGGTGTCACTACGGTCGCTCCGGGCGCGTTTGGAGAAAACCTCACTGTCTCAGGAATCGACGAATCCACTGTATGTGTAGGAGATCAGTTTTTAATCAACGATGTCTTACTTGAAGTCTCCCAACCCCGGCAGCCCTGTTGGAAACTCGCGAGACATTGGCAGCTTCCGGAACTGCCGAAACAGGTCATGCAGACCGGTTACTGCGGATGGTATTGCCGCGTAATTAAAAACGGTCGTTTCAAACCCAGGACACCCATCGCACGCGTGACTAACCCTTACCCTGAATGGCCGATCAGACGTGCTCACCAGGTCTTCCACCAATCTTCAGCGAACCCTGGCGAATTGAATGAACTGTTGAGCCTTGCGGTTCTATCGGCTGCCTGGAAGACGTCCGCTGAGCCCGAGGGAGAGATCTAAAACGAAACCGGACGGTGACTGGCAAAACGATGACATAAATAAAGAAATTTAATCAGGCAGAGCTAACGTACGGGATTTGAAATCGTTCCACGTTGCACGTTCATTCGCAGATCGTTCCCTCGATCTAACAGCATGTTTTCCTGCACCTGAGTTTTGGGCTCCATTTGAAACTCCATGACACGTTCGTCACGAATTTCACGCGGCCAAAAATTCTCGGTTACAAAACTGGCAGGGAAGGTCTCGTACCATCGAGGCTTCACCCGCTGTTGTACCTTGATGGTTTTGTAGCCGTCTTTCTCAAGTTGAACTTCCCGCGTCCCGTTATAGGTGAAGGGAACCGAAAGTGGAGTTAAGCCAATTGACTTGCGATCAATCGTGACCAAAGCACCTTCCGGTTGGCTGCGCACGATAAATCTTCGCTGAACACAGCCGGTCAGACTTGCTAAAGTCAAACCCGAGACCACCAGCAAAATCATGAAACCGTTTTCAGTGTTTTTCAAACTCATATCTGAAATTCGCAAATTAGCTCATGTGAGTTGTTAAACAGCAGGAATTAATCTTCAAGTCTCTCCAATGAAACTCTTTCGCACGTCAGCAAAAGTGGTGATCTTCACCAATATCACCGACGAGGAGGCGGAGTCTACAAATCGAATGCCTTTTCGAACAGACCAATTCGTCCAGTAGCACCGTTAACATGAATACCGAATAAAACAAATGAGCGTTTTACAACGAAAATAAGATGCGGTGACCGTACTAAAAATGACATTTTGGGTGGCCAAATCTTAATAATCCCCGTTTTTTGAAAAGTGATTGCACGTTAGGATGGTACACTTGCAAGCATTCGACAAACGGTCCGGAAATATATGAGTGAAAGCCTTTTAAACTGGGATGACTATATCCAAGTCGCTTCGCTCAGCGACGTTGGCATGCGTCGCGCAACGAATCAGGACAACCTCTCGGTGTCGCTAGCCAGCAGCATGGAGCAGTGGCAACGAAAAGGGCATGTCTTTATTGTCGCCGACGGCATGGGCGCTCACGCTGCGGGGGAACTCGCAAGTAAGCTGGCGATTGACCATATCCCTCATCTTTACGCTAAATACAACGATAGCTCAGCCCCCGAAGAGATGCGCAAAGCGGTCGAGGGAGCCAACAGTGAAATTCACCGACGTGGCCAAGCCAATGAAGAATTTCACAATATGGGAACGACCTGTAGCGTTCTGACGATTCTACCCGAGGGTGCCGTTTGTGCGCACATTGGAGACAGTCGAATCTATCGACTGACTCAAAACAGAATCGAACAACTCACGTTTGACCATTCACTCGTTTGGGAAATGAAATTTGCCGGACAGCTGTCGGAAGAAGAAGAGCGACTCGGTAAGATTCCCAAGAACGTCATTACCAGGTCTCTCGGACCCTACGCCGAGTGCAATGTTGATCTTGAAGGACCATTTCCAATTCAAGTTGGTGACACGTTCCTGCTTTGCAGCGACGGACTCACTGCCGTCATTTCGGATACTGAAATTGGCTCTATTCTTGCCAACATGTCCCCCGACGAAGCCGTTAAAGTCTTAGTTGATTTGTCTAACCTGCGGGGTGGCCCCGATAATATTACCGCGGTCATCGTGAAAATAGGACATCCCAAACTCGCCACTTCTGGCAATCACTCGTCCGGAAAATCTAGCCGCTACTCATCCTCGAACAAACCACTGGTGCCCGCGACATTTTGGGGCGGATTCATTGGTTCAGCGGTTGTTACGATACTTCTATATTTCCTTGGTTTTTGGCAGATATCCCTCCTCACAGGAGTGGTTGCGTTAGCCGCAGTTGGCTACTTGGTTTCCCGGCTGATTAAAAATTCTTTCCAGGGTAAACACGGCGGCACAGGCCAGGTGTTCGGCAAAGGACCCTACGTTCGATTGGGTTGCGCCTCAAGTGGGCAGTTTGCCAAACAATTGGCGGATATGCTTCGCAAACTTCAAGAAGGGGCTTTGCGAGAAAATTGGAAAGTGGACTGGCCTCAACTCAAATCGATGACCGGGAAAGCAGAGCAGGCGACCAGCCAAGAGGATCACTCAACCGCCATCGCAAACTATGGCCGTGCCGTTAGTTTTCTCATGGATCAATTGAGGAACCAAGAGGATGCCAGCAGTTCATCGATCGAACTCTAATCCAAAATCCTCGTCCCGTCCGCTCCCCAAACCACTCAGGAGGACCAGAATCTGGTCCGTTGCCTCGCTTCCGCCACAGTGCGTTCTTAACTCTGCTCGTCCTAAGGCAGGGAACCTTGCTTGTACGCTGCGGAAAGCGGGTACTCTCGTGCTGTCCCTGTTCCGCCGCCCCTGGCTAATACGCTCCAATTCGACCTCATCTGGTACTCCCAGGTAAAAACTCGCCGACTCACGCAGAATTTTCAGCTCAAATTCGTAAAAACTGCATTTGCCAGCAACTCAGATCGTAACTGACATTGCCTGCGATCCACCGTCCCTGTAATTTTCGAACCCCCGACAGTTTGGGGCCGAATCTTGAATCAAATTCAAAGATTTAAATTCGGCGGTTTTAAATTCTGGAGATTGTTTTGTTTGCTTTACGGCGAATTCGTTATCAAATGTACTTTGGTGTGACCACCTTGTTGGTCATTATCACACTGCTATCGATCGTCAGTCTTCAGGGTGCCTCTAAATACCGCAACCTAACCAAGAGTATCAATCAGCGGTCAACTGAAATTCCACTGGCAATTGAACTCGGCATCGCGGTGAGTGACCTGCGTTCTCAACTCTGGGCCGCTAATCGCAAACAGCAGGAAATCCAACCATACTGGGAAGATGTCAAACCAAAACTGGGTGGGCGAGATCCGCTATGGCAGATCAATCTTGAGGCGAAAATCAAGAGGACCGAAGAAGCATTTAAGAACTATCAAAACAAACTGAACAACGGCAGAGAGTTTGATCAGGGAATCACGACAACGCAGGAAGAAAAAAACAACCTCGACAAGTTCAAAAAAATGCTCGACATCGTCAAAGAAAATGTCAACAGCCACAATGACGTTTTCGAATCTTCAGATAACTTTGATGTGGTCGAAGCAAAGCTGTCTGAATTACAGGATTTATACATTCAATTCCCTGGCAGCATGCAACAGCGAATGGAATCCTTTTCTGAGGACGCCCGAACCGAGTACCGAGCCTGGATGACAATCAGTGGCCTAGCTGGATTAGCGGCGTTTGGGATGACTGGATTTTTGATTTTGCGGTTTCAACGGCGCATTATCCAGCCACTAGAAAAGTTGATTGAAGGCTCACGGCAAGTCACCGCTGGAAATTATGACTTCCGCATCCAACTCAAAACTAATGATGAGGTTGCGGAATTGGCCGATGCCATGAACGCAACAACCGCAAGTTTTCAGTCTATCAAATCTGATTTGAATCAAAAAGTCAGTCAGCGCACCCGCGAAGTTGTGCGCAGCGAAAAAATGGCCAGCGTAGGTTTCCTTGCCGCAGGAGTCGCCCATGAGATCAATAACCCCCTGGCCTCCATCGCATGGTCTGCTGAATCACTGGAAACCAGAATTCAAGACATCCTAAACCCAACGGATGGTACCCGTCAGTCAGACATTGATTCTGAAATTGAGGACATGAAAAAATACCTTCGCCGGATTCAGGACGAAGCGTTTCGTTGCAAAGGAATCACCGCGGGGCTCCTCGATTTCTCGAGAATGGGAGACGCAAAGAAATCGGATGTAAACCTGTCGGAAATCATCCACTCTGTCGTCAACATCGTAAAACCGCTAAGCAAATACCGAAACCGAGAAATCGAAGTGGATGCCGACGTCTCCATTTCCGCCCTTGGTAACGAGCAGGAAATCAAACAGGTGGCGCTAAACTTGATCACCAATGCACTCGGTTGTGTGGAAGAGCATGGGAAAGTTCACATCCAGTTGAGACAGGAAGACAATTCTGCCGAACTGGTCGTGACCGACAACGGATGCGGCATGACCCCGGAAGTCCAACAACACCTTTTTGAACCCTTCTTTACGCGGCGCCGAGACGGGCAGGGCACAGGCCTTGGCCTTTCGATTACTTACCAAATCATTGAAGAGCATGGTGGGAAAATCACCGCTCACAGCGATGGCCCGGGCTTCGGCTCGGAATTCAGGGTCTGTTTGCCACTGGCGAAATCTGATTCTGTGAAACATAAAACTACTGCAGCCTGATTATATTGAGAAAAACTTTGGCCAATCAAAAATCCCTAAAAATATTATTCGCTGACGACGAAATACATCTTCAGGAACTAATCGCTGCCGAGCTTCCGCGAATGGGGCATAATGTCACCGTTTGCCCGGATGGGACGACTGCAGTTAGCGTCCTCGAAAAAGACACCTTTGATTGCGTCATCGTCGACCTTGACATGCCCGGTCTCAACGGGATTGAGGTGATCCGTCGTACCAAAGAGCTTTCGCCAACCACAGAGGCGATTGTACTCACGGGAAAAGGATCTACCGATTCAGCCGTGGACGCCCTTCGACTGGGAACGTTTGAGTATCTTCAAAAACCCTGCAAACTTGTCGATCTCAAAATGCTGCTGCAACAAGTTGCTCTGAGACGCGAGTTAAACAATAAGATTTATTCGCTTCAATTGCGGCTCGACCGCGTAGAAGGTGAGCCCAAGATGATTGGCAACCATCGATCCATGCAACGGGTGCGGGCTCTCATTGAAAAAGTCGCTCCAACAGAATCGACCGTCCTCGTCGTTGGTGAAACGGGTACTGGAAAAGAACTGGCAGCCCGAGCTGTCCACGATCAAAGCAATCGAAGTGACAATCCCTTCGTCGCCATTAATTGCGGCGCGCTGCCTGAAAACTTAATTGAAAGTGAATTATTTGGCCATCGCAAAGGAGCTTTCACCGGGGCTGCCGAACAACGAAAAGGTCTGTTCGAAGTTGCTAATGGTGGCACACTGTTTCTCGATGAAATTGGCGAACTCCCCAAAGCAACCCAATCCACATTGCTACGAGTTCTGGAATCCGGTGAAATCCGACGGGTTGGCGACAGCGAAGCGTTTCAGGTCGATGTCCGTATTGTCTGTGCGACGCATCGAAATCTGCATAACATGGTAGCCGATGGAGATTTCAGGCAGGATCTGATGTACCGCATCAACACATTCGAGGTGCAGCTTCCCGCTTTACGTGATCGCGTTGAAGACATCCCCGAACTCGCCCACCATCTACTGGGAAGACACCGCCCCGAAGCCTCTCCTGAAAATCGTTCGCTGTTGCAAGCCTTCGATCCAAACGCTTTGAAAACACTCCAATCTCATCATTGGCCGGGGAACATTCGGGAACTTGCCAATGTCATTGAACACGCTTCCATTCTTTGCGATGGTTTGCCGGTGAAAGCAAACGATTTGCCAAAATATTTTTCTCAGCCTTCTTCGACCTCGCTATCAGTGGCGGCGACCGGAAAGTCACTGAGAGAAATTGAAATGGCAACGATCCACGCCACACTGGATTCCTTGAACGGCAACAAAACAGCTGCCGCTCAACAGCTTGGGATAAGCTTGAAGACACTTTACAACAAATTGAACAGTGAGGTCATCAATCGTGTCGCTTAGGTAAATCGGGACGAAGGGGTTAAATCGTCAGGACTCGATCTCGCCCGACAATTTCCCATCGACCTGCAACTTTTCCATCGACAATCTCGCTGGCAAATTGATACACAGCCGATGTCGGGCAAGCATGCCGCGGAATCGCAATTAAATGGTCCCCAAGTTTAAATTGATCTGCATCTGGTGTCTGGATGACCAGGTGCTCCTCGGAGTGCATCAATTCAGTTACTGAACTCAGCTCCGGAAATGCCAAACGCTGACCAGCTGGTTGATCTGCAGCACAGGCTTTGTGGCCAACATCGAGGGTCAGTTCATTTACGCGGTTGCAACTGATGACACGCGTTAAAATTGCCAGTGCCGGTTGAAATTTCATCTCCGGAAAACGTGTCGCCATATCATCATCATGGTAAACGGTGGTTCCGGGACTTAATTCTAAATTGGGTTCTCCGTGATCTGCCAAAACTGGAAATGAACCTGTTCCGGCAGCGACAATGCACGGAACCGGCAAACCGCTTAACAACAACTGATCACGAAACCTAATCAGTTGATCCCACCCCGCGTTAACCGCGCCCGTGCGCTCAATCAAATCGCCTTGTCGGTGCTGTCCGTCGTACCAATGCAATCCACCGATATTGAGCACATCCGAACTGTAAATCATCTCGTACAACTCGATCGCCTGGGGACCGATTGAAATCCCCGTTCGGTTCATTCCAGAATTCAAATCCACCAGCAGTTTTATCGAAACGCCTGAATCGCCAGACTCCTGAATAACGCGAGATAACTGAGTCACCGCTCGCGGATGATCTACGAGCGTCGAAAATTCGACATCAGGATACTTTTGCGCGAGTCGTAAGGTGCGTTGAAGGTTTGGTCCAACCATCTGATAAGCAACCAGGATGTCCTTCACTCCCGCATCAGCGAGCATTTCAGCTTCCGCAATCGTGGCGCATTTATGGCGCGTCACTCCCAGTTCCAACGCAATTTTGACGACTTCCTGTGTCTTATGCGTCTTGCAATGCGGTCGAAGACGCTCAGGCCCCCCCGCGATTCGAATCATCTCAACAAGATTTTGCTTAACCAAATCGCTAAAAATCAAAAGTCCGGGTGAAAACACCGATCCAGCATTTTCGATTTTGTAAACTTCGGGCTTCCAATACATGCTATTCCTAATCTGCTGGAGATAGACAACTATTCCCAGACGGTTAATGCCCATCTCCCCTTTGTGATACAGGAGAATGAGCTAAAATCGGTACTTCCTCAACTTTCTGAGCAAACGCACCATCGGCGAATGCTACCTACGGAACTCCATTATGAACCAACGAAAGATTCTCGTCACGGCGGCTTTGCCTTATGCAAACGGCCCCATCCACCTCGGTCATCTCGTCGAGTATATCCAAACCGACATCTGGGTGCGCTTTCAAAAACTTAGGGGCCACAATTGCATCTTTATGTGGGCCGATGATACACATGGCACGGCAATCATGATCCGTGCCCGCAAAGAGGGGCGGAGTGAGGAAGAGGTAATCGCCGAAGCGAACGCAGAGCACCAGCGTGATTTCGCCGGTTTTCAAATCCAGTATGACAACTATGGCAGTACGCATAGTGACGAAAACAAACAGCTTTGTGGTGAAGTCTGGCAATCGATTCGAGACGCCGGACTCGTAAAAGAAAAAGATGTCGATCAATTATTCGACATCGAACAAGGCACTTTTTTAGCCGATCGCTTCGTGCGTGGAACCTGTCCGGAATGCAACGCCGAAGACCAGCCTGGCGACAACTGCAGTAAATGCGGCACCACCTATTCACCCGCCGAATTAATCAATCCGGTGAGCACACTTTCCGGAAGCACTCCGGAGATCCGAACCGCAAAACATCTCTTTATCGAGCTTGAGCAGCTCCACGAATTCCTTGAAGACTGGACGCAAACCGGGAACCACCTTCAACCCGAAGTTGCAAACTATCTCAGAGGGCACTTCCTCGGTGACCCCCAAAGTGCCGAGGGAGCCAAGCCGTTACGCGATTGGGACATTTCACGCCCTGCACCGTATTTCGGTTTTGAAATCCCGGACTGTCCAGGTAATTACTGGTACGTCTGGTTTGATGCTCCGATTGGCTACATTGCCTCAACCCAACAGTGGTGCGAACGCAATGGCGACACGCTTGATAACTGGTGGAAAAACGACGCTGCTGAAATCCACCATTTTATCGGCAAGGACATTACTTACTTCCACACTCTGTTCTGGCCAGGGATGCTGAAATCGGCTGGATACAGCCTGCCCACAAAAGTTCACATCCACGGATTCCTGACGGTGAATGGTGAAAAAATGTCAAAGAGCGTAGGTACCGCTTTTAAAGCGAACACTTATCTCGATCACCTTCCACCCGCAGCCCTGAGATATTATTACGCTTCCAAATTAGGTTCGCGGCTTGACGACATCGACTTGAACTTCGATGAATTCATTTCCAAGGTCAATTCCGATCTCGTCGGTAAGGTCGTCAATCTTGCCTCGAGAAGTGCAAAATTTGTCAAAGACACAGGGTTGTCAACCAGCTACCCTGACGACGGCGGCTTATTTGAATCAGCAGCGAGTGCGGGGGATGAAATTGCAACTGCATACGAGAATTGCGATTACAACAAAGCCATGCGCTTAATCCTTGAACTCGCCGACAAGGCAAACCCTTTTGTCGAAAACGCCGAGCCTTGGAACCTTCGAAAAGACCCTGCCAAGGCTCAGGAACTGCAGGACGTTTGCACCATCGCTCTCAATTTATTCCGCCAGTTAGTGATTTACCTCTCACCCGTCCTCCCGGATCTTGCGGAAAAAACAGGCGAACTATTAAACGATCCTCTCCTCCGCTGGGACCAATCTCAAACACCGTTGACTGGCAGTTCAGTCGCTAAATTTAAACACATGATGAAACGAATCGAAGAGAAAGACGTAAGAGCAATGGAAGAAGCAAGTAAAATCGAAGCGGAACAAGAGTCCGCACTGACCGATAACAATTCGGAACAATTCGTGGACAGCGAACAACCGATGATCGACGAACCAATGACTGATGAATGTACGATTGAAGATTTCATGAAGGTTGATCTTCGCGTTGCCAGAATCGTCAATGCTGAGCACGTTGAAGGGGCGCGAAAACTTTTGAAGCTGACCCTGAGCCTCGGAGGGGATCACCGCAAACAGGTTTTTGCCGGAATCAAAGCAGCCTACGAACCAGACCAACTGGTCGGCCGCCTGGTCGTGATGGTTGCCAACCTGAAACCGCGTCAAATGAAGTTTGGACTAAGTGAGGGAATGGTCTGCGCCTCGGGCCCCGGCGGAGAAGAGGTATTCCTCTTAACTCCCGACGAAGGCTCCAAACCGGGACAACGAGTCCACTAATTCGAAACTGCATCTGAATCGAATCCGATTAGATGCGTGTAAATCCGTCCGCAAAACCAGTGATTGGTGTTGATGAATTTACGGCAGAAAATAGCCGACCGTTTAATTCTCCAGGCGTCGACCAATCCGGTCGATGCGGGAGATTTAACCCGTCGGGTGATTCAGACACCCTCGGGTAATGTTGACATCTGGGCTGCATTCCCCGACAACGATCCGCATGTCGCAACCAATACGTTGCTTCTCAAATTCCCCGGAACCGGAGGGCGAGCCGAGCGCAGCAGTTCCCATCCGTCGGAGTTTTGGGGAAATCTAAAATGCGTTTCCTGGACCATCAACCATCGCGGCTACGGCCAAAGTGACGGGCCTCCATCCCTTCAGAACTTCATAGAAACCTGCGATGCAGTTTGGTCATCAGCGACACGATTATTTCCGGATCATCGAATTGTGCTCTACGGCAATAGCCTTGGTTGCCTCTCCGCACTCTACCTTTCGTCGCGCCGACGTGCCTTTGGAATTTACATGCGAAATCCACCACCACTCGTCGAGCTGATTTCGCAACGTTTGAGATATAACTGGTGGAACTTCGGAATGGCTCGACTCATTGCCAACCAAATCCCTGATTGTCTTAATCCAAGAGAAAATGCTCAACAAAGCTACTGTCCAGCCCTGCTAGTCCAATCCGAACGCGACAGCTTGGTTCCCCCTCGATTTCAAGATTTAATTGCCAACTCCTATGCCGGCGAATTGAAAAAAACAGTGTTAATTGGAGCAGACCATGGCTCCCCTGTACCCGAACACCAATTCGAAGAATATATTGAATCTGTCGAGTGGCTTGGAAATCAGATTTCAGCCTATCAGCCGAGTCCCCCAAACTCCTAACGGAATCTGACACCCAGAGTCCCGCGAGCTCTTGATAAATTTGAGTCATCTACATTTCTGCGAATCTATCGTTAATTGAATCGAGATAAACATGTCCATGAAGTTTCTGACTGTGCAACTTTTTTTGTTATCTATGATTTTCGCGACGGCAGTCACCGCACTTGCCAGCTCCACTGGAACTTTCGAGGAAACCCGACATTCTTTTATCGGGTTTGGGAAAGCCACTGGGATCGTGATTGTCAATGAAGCAGGAACCGTAGAATGGAAAATGCAGCTTCCAGCAAGTGACGGCTGGTTGCTCGACTCTGGCAACATCATCGCCGCAATTTACCCCTGTCAAAAATTCCCTAAAGGGGGTGTCGCCGAGATCAATCGACAAACCAAGAAAATCGTCTGGGAATATCAAGGACAACAAAAGGAAATCAGCACGGTTCAACCGCTCGGGGACGACCGCTATCTCGTGACTGAACTTGGAACCGAACCACGAGCCATCGTAATCAACCAAGCAGGAGAATTACTGAACTCGACACCGCTCGATTGCCAAAAGGCCAATGCCCACATGCAAACACGCATGTTGCGGATGCTGCCTAACGGAAACTACATTGCCCCGCACTTACTAGATTTTGCAGTCAAAGAGTACGAACCGCTTACTGGAAAGGTCGTGCGTGAATTCAAGACGGATGACCGCGGGAGAGACAAACGTGACTGGCCCTTTACTGCCATTCGCCTCAAAAATGGCAACACAGTGATTGGCTGCACCAATGGCAACCGGGTCATTGAAGTGAACTCAGACGGTAAAATTGTGTGGAGTGTCGACAATACTGATATCGGCGAAAAGCTAATTTCAGATGCCTGCGGTGTTCAACGATTGCCCAACGGAAACACCGTGATTACAAGTTATTACGCCAAGGGAGACCAGGTTAAATTAACCGAAGTCACACCCGACAAAAAAGTAGTGTGGCGGTTCAGCGCACTACCTTCAAGCTTCCACCACTTTCAGATCTTGACCACCAACGGCAAGCCTCTGGCCAATGCGCTGAGGTAAAGAAAACCACTGCCTGGATTTTCGATCTAAACGGCGGCGAGATCTTTCAATTTGTCAATTACAGACAAATCAAACAAGCAAAAGCTGAATTCCCGAGATGAGAGGATTTCGCTCGCCCGCATCCTCTCTCGGCTAATGGCGAGGCGTTCTTCAAGCAAATCCATCCCCGGCGATGCATGAACCATCAGTTGCCGGTTCAACTTTTCAATGGCAACATGGCGTTCCCGCGACCTTGGCGAAGCCGATTCACCAAAGGCCCATGTTTGCTTTTGGGTAATTAAATTCGCAATCGACTCCGATGGCTCGGGAATAAACCGCTCGGGATGGAATCTCACCTCACGAAGCTCCCGATCCAACTCCGTCAATTCAGTCCGACTGACTAAATCAAACGAATTAGGGAGTTTTAAGGTGGCGGTTACCGTCTGAAAGTCTGGCAATTTGACTTCAAAAAATCGCTGAGCAAGTAAATTGGTCAGTTGGTCGTATTTAGCTCCGCCAATTCCGTGGAGAAAAAGATCACTTAAAATCAGACGGGAGAAGAGCGTTGTCGTCAATGCTCTTGGTCTAATCAAAATCCCTTCTTCTTTCAATTTACTTATTAACTCATCGACCTTCGTTAACGAACAAGTGAATTCCCAATCTAACAAATTGGACAGCAGAACCTGGTCATCTCGCAACCGAACGTGTAATGGCTGACGCCGACATTCGGATTCACTCCACATCCAGAAGGGAATCTCCACCCAGCCATCACGTGTTGCTAACTTAGGAACCGGGTGAGAATCACTTCGAATTCTATGAACATTCCGGTATTCATCGAGGACTGAATTATAAACCAGCCTGAATTCATCAGCCGCCAAAAGAATCGACTTTAAGAAGCAGGCAAAAGCAGCGGTCTCCGCTAATTGGCTGATCGGCAATTCAAACGTCCGCAAGCCGAATTCACTCTCTAAACGATGACGCCCCGCGGCAACCAAATGCCCCAAACCTATCGATCGATTATCAAGTCGCGATGCCGCCACATTGACGTGCTTCCACAAGTGTTCGACGACACAAGGCGATCCTCCTCTGCGAAACCGTTGATTTAAACGTCTACCAAAGCTTTCAAACAGCTTCCAATTGACTACCGAGCGGGATTCGTAAGGAACCTTCGCTGCGGCGGAATCCATCGCAACGCACTCAAGCCGAGTCTCTTTCCAGTCATCCAAGTTATCAGAAATGTTGGGAAAGCTTACGACGGGGTTGGGGCAAATGTCGTTGTCGACCACAAGGTTCACCGCGAACGCGTTTTGCTTCGCACCTAATTCGGCCAGAACAAAATTTTTGTACCAAACGCCCGGATGGAATAGATCGGGTTGATGCCCCGACATGATAATGTTTTGGCTTTCTACCGATGGCAGATCGTCAAGGTAGGCCCCGCTGTACGCGATCGCTTTTTCCGTTAATTCAGCCCGCCCCAGCGTTTGAAGTTCCTTTAATGGCCGATCAAATCGAGGTGAACAACTACCCTCAATCCGCCGGAGGTTGACTCCCCACAATTTCCCTACGCTTGAAAGGGGAGGAATCTGCAGGGTCTCGCCACTCAAAAAAGGGGCCCTTAATTTTTGGTAAACAACCCTTTCGAGATCTCTCAGTTCTTCAGATCTTTTACCCGGAATCAACGGATTCACTCCAATCCCCTTATCCAACCCGCATGCTCCTCAGTCGTTCACAGTCATGAGGCAAAGATGCGAATGCCCTATTCATGACGTCGTAGTAGTAATTTAAACGCGTGGCTGGATCATCGAGCGAATCACCAAACGAACGATTCTCATCGAGGTAGATTCTTGGAACTGCAACCTCGACGACCGACAACTCGTGGCAGGCAGCTTGCACCCATAGTTCCAAGGGCATTGCATAACCATTCTCTGAAAGTTGAATTTCCCGAAGCGCTTCAACACGATACGCCTTGAAACCGCAAAACGCATCGGTAATCTCAAACCCCATCCTCTGGTTTAAAATTTTAGATACCTGATGATTTATCAGCCTTCGTTGTTCAGGCGGTGGAGAATCCTCATCGAAAGAGCGGAGATAACGGCTTCCTGAAACGATATCTGCCCCCGTTTCGACACACGTTTCTACGAATTTGAGAATTCGTTGCGGTTCATGCTGTCCATCACAGTCAATCGTCACCAGAATATCGTATTCGTGATCGGCAGCATATCGAAACGCAGTCTGCAGTGCAGCACCATAGCCCTGATTTTCTGAGTGGGTCAGCACCACAACGTCGTCGCGTGCTGATAAAATTTTGGCAGTTCCGTCGGAGGACCCATCATCGATGACCAATATCTGATCGCAGTACCGCGAAACCTCATCCAAAACGCTTTCGACAGTCGACGCTTCGTTATAGACAGGCAAGGCCGTCAGGAACTTACAATGCCGCAAAGTTCGCTCGTTATCCGTAAGTTCCATTTCCGTCCGTTTCCTCAAGATTTTTATTCGGGAATCGTATTCTAGGCGTACCGCAAAAACGGTCAACGCAATTCGTAATTCCCACTCGAATCCGTGGATTTTTACTAGTTTATTTTCCGATTAGCTCGATCACGATAGCTAGACAGTACTTAATGACCGAACAAATCCGACTCGACGGCAAGCAGGGAAGACAATGCAACAAATACTTACATCAGACTCAACGGATCTCGCTCAGTAGTACTGGCCCAAATCTCCAACGACTCGAATGCCGTACCGAGTAATTCTGCCAATATTTCAACGGCAAAACGCTCGCTTGCGAAGTGCCCCAGTAAAACCAACGACACCCCTCTAGCCTGCGCTTCGAGGCATGTGTGAAAGGTAGCTTCCCCAGTCACCAGCGTATCGCAACCTCGAGCTTTGGCTTTCCCAAGAAAGGAACCACCACTGCCACAGGCAATCGCCACCCGCTCAACGGAACCGCCACTTGCGTCAACCACCCGAACCGTTTCGATCGACAAGTCCAATTTGATGCTTTTAACAAACTGAGCGAGCGTTTGCGGTTCAGGCAACCGGCCCAAACGCCCAGCCCCAATTTCCGGGGTTCCAGCTTCTTGCGGAATTAGCGACTCTAATTCTCCAACACCAAGCCGTTTCCCAAGACTCTGATTGATCCCGTCCTCCGCTGAATCAAAAGCGGTGTGCGGGCTGTAAACGGAGATCCCGGCACGTGCAAGTTGCCAAACCAGGCCCTCAGCGATCGTATCGGTAGTCAAACGTTTCATTGGCCGAAATGGCATCGGGTGGTGGGTCACGATCAAATCAACTCGACGCTGGACAGCCTCGTCAACAGTTTCAGGTGTTACCGTTAAGCAAGTCATAACGCGCTCGGCCGGCAACGCTCGATCGCCAACGAGAAGCCCGACATTATCCCAGTCCTCGGCTAACTGCGTAGAAGCAAATTTTTCCATGAACTGACAAATATGATTAATCGAAGCCACTTGAAATCTTTCGCTCTTGAGCTGTGTCTTTAAATTCGCCAAACAGTAGAATAGCAGGCATCCGATTGCGTGAAAACAAACCCAGACGCTGTTTCAACCTTTTGAGTACCATCCTTAGATCATCCATCCTCTATGTTACAGTTAAAAAAATCAATTCGCCTGGAAAGCCTTCGTCTACCCTTTAAAAAGGCGTTGCTCACTGCCGCTAATTTGGGAGCCGATGGGGTCGAAATCAACGGCCGGACAGAGATCCGTTCGGCAGACATGTCGCGAACCGCAATTCGCCATTTAAAAAAATTACTAGCCGATTTAAATCTACAAGTTTCTGCAATCCATTTCCCGACTCGCCGAGGTTTCGGAATTTCCGACGATCTCGATCGGCGTATTGACGCGACGAAATCGGCAATGACCCTCGCGTATGAATTAGGTTGTAATCTTGTGGTGAATCGGATTGGCCGCATCCCGGAAGACGCCGAACACCCGGAATTTGATGTCCTAGTCCAAGCCCTTTCAGACATTGGCAATTACAGTCAAAAATCAGGAGCATGGTTAGCTGCCCGAACGGGATCAGAACCCGGTTCCACCATGAAAAACCTGATCGAAGCCTTACCAATTCACTCGCTGGTCGTAGATTTTGATCCCGGTGATTTCATTATCAACGGCTTCTCCGCCACAGAAGCAATGCAATTACTTGGGTCCCACGTCCGAAGCTTTCGCGCTCGCGACGCCGTGCAAGACCTCTCTTTAGGAAGAAGCGTCGAGGTTGGACTGGGGCAGGGGAGTGTCGACTGGCCAACTCTGTTGGGAACCCTTGAAGAACACAACTATTCTGGATACTTGACCGTCGAAAAAGATGGCGGCGAAAACTCCACCGAAGCAGTGGGACAAGCGATGGACTACTTGACCCAACTATTCCGCTAGACGGATCAAAGGAATCTGGATTGAATGAATCTGAATGGGACGTCCTGCAGCCTGCAGCAAGAACCAAGAATAAGTCCTCATTAAGCCAAAACAGTTTTATTAGGCTCGCCTCGCAATTCCTGAACATATCGCGGAACCGCATAGCCCGGCAAACAGGAACGCAGTTCAGTGACCAATTGAAGACCTTGTTTGACATCAACCTCAAAATGCGCCGCCCCGCTTACGGGATCGAGTTGATGCAAGTAGTACGGGAGCACACGACAACGCAGCAGCCGCTGGCTTAAATTTTTTAGCGACTCTAAAGAATCATTGACGCCCCGCAACAACACCGCTTGGTTCAGTAACATTGCCCCAGAATTAGCAATCTTCGAAAGCGCTTGCTCGACTGATAAATCGAGTTCGTTAGCATGATTTGCGTGAATCACAACAATCATCTGACACCGCGCATTAGCAAGAATCTCAAGAAAGGCATCGGTCACTCGCTGAGGAATCATAATGGGCAACCGCGTATGGAAACGAATTCGCTTGATATGCGCCATCTCATCAATTCTTGCAATTAGACGGCTCAACGAATGATCGACAATCGTCAGCGGATCACCACCAGATAAAATCACCTCGTCAATCGAGTCATCAGCGGCAATTTGGGTGAGCGTTGGCTCCCATTGAGCCATTGATTTTGGGGATTGCTCATACGGAAAATGCCGGCGAAAACAATAGCGGCAGTGAATTGCACACGCTCCCGTCGTCACCAGCAGCACTCGGCCTTGGTACTTCTGAAGCATTCCCGAAGACTTCGTTGCATCCGATTCACCGAGCGGATCTGTTGAGAAATGGCTGGGAGATTCCATCTCACTGCCGCTTGGCCATAGTTGGCGGAGCAACGGATCTTGCGAATCACCGGGCGTAATCCGAGTTAAGTACGGCAGGGGGGCAAAAACTGGAAATTCAGCCTCTGCGGCATGCTGCAGCTCCCCCTCATCTGCTAAACCGAGCACATCTCGCAGCCCTCGAAGGTCTCGAATGGCCCATTTCATCTGATCTTGCCAAGTCCCGGAACCGGCGCGGACAAGATCGGTTTTATTCGCTAAAATTGTCATGCGTAAAGGATAACTGTTTCGCCTGCCTGTTCCAGTAGTCAGTGCCAAACACTACCGATGTCAAACCGATTTTTCGCCGAATAACTCAGGATTCAGCCGTGGCTTACAAAACAAGTGATTTTCGAAAAGGTCTTCGTGTTCAGATTAACGGCGAGCCGTACATCATGACGAGCATGGAATTTAAGAAACCCGGAAAAGGGAGTGCTCTCTATATCTGCAAACTTAAAAACTTGCTTCGTGGCACTACGCTTGACCGAACGTACAAAGGAGGCGACTCCCTCGAAGAAGCCGACATTGTCGAGACGGATGTTCAATACCTCTACAAGCAGGGAACCTCGTACGTCTTCATGGACAAAGTCAATTTCGAACAGTACGAATTGTCTGCCGAGCAGATTGGCGAGGACTGGCGTTATTTAAAAGACAACATGGATTGTCAGATGACTTTCTTCAGCGGCAACCCAATCATCATGACTCCGCCCAATCACGTTGAATTGCGTGTTGAGTATTGCGAACCCGGCGCAAAGGGAGACACATCGACGAACGTCCGCAAACCGGTCAAAGTCGAAACGGGCGGAGAATTCCAAACTCCAATCTTCGTGAACGAAGGCGATATTATCAAAATTGATACGCGGACCGGCGAATATGTCGAACGTGTCAAGCACTAGACAGACCTCAGATTTTCTGGGCTGGCTCACCCCCTCGAAACTTACCAACAAATAGTTCGCGGCACTCCCCCTCAAAAGGATGTGTGCGCGTCCTCTTGATTGGGCGGGGGAGTAATATTTCCCAAACCCTGCTTCAGAAAGCTGACTGCTGGTCTACTATACGGTACCCTAGAGGTGAACCGATCCACTTTGACTGCGACCGGAAGCCAACGGTAGTTCAATGGAAGCCAACGGCAGTTCAATGGAAGCCAACGGCAGTTCAACGGACGGTTCCACTTGCGACACTAAACCTGAAACACTAACTCCTCTTTTCTTGCAGGCAGGTCTATGAAGGTTCAATTCTGGGGAGCGGCTCAAACGGTAACGGGATCAATGCACTTGATCCATCACGACGGTAAAAAAATCCTGCTGGATTGCGGACTCTACCAAGGTCGGCGGAAAATTGCTTTTGACAAAAACCGCCAGTTGCCGTTTGATGCGAAAGAAATTGACATCGTTATTCTTTCACATGCCCATATCGACCACAGTGGCAACCTTCCTTCGTTGGTCAAATCTGGCTTCACCGGACCAATCTACACGACGTCCGCAAGCCGAGATCTAGCCGCGATTATGCTGCTCGACAGTGCCAAGATTCAAACCAACGACGTCAAATACGTCAACAAAAAACGGAAAAAGAAAAATCAGCCTCCTTTCCACCCACTCTACGAAACACTGGATGCAGTCCAAACGCTCCGACAATTTAGAACGGTTGAATATGATCAGTCATTTTTCCCACTGCCGGGTGTTGAAGTTCGTTTCCATGTCGCCGGTCACATGCTGGGAGCCGCAATTGTCGAACTCAACCTCGACGCCGAGCATCCCGACACACCACCGACCCGGCTGGTCTTCAGCGGTGACATTGGTCGTCCCAACATGCCAATCCTCAAGTGTCCCGTCTCTGTGCCAGGAGTCGATTACTTGATCATGGAAGCCACCTACGGCAACCGTGTTCACCCAGCAGGCGGAGATGCAAAAAAGACGTTACTGGAAGCCGCTCATTCGGTTTACAAATCGAAAGGCAAGCTGATCATTCCAGCGTTCTCGGTAGGGCGGACACAGGAAATTGTCTATCGTCTCAACCTGCTTGCTGAAGCCGGAGAGTTGCCGCCAATAAAAGTACATGTCGACAGCCCGCTTGCCGTGAACACAACCGATATCTTTCGAGAACATGTTGAGTGCTTTGACGACGAAATGATCAACGCCATTCTTTCAGAAGAAGACGAAGACCCACTAAACTTTGGGAATTTGCACTACATTCGAAGTGTAAAAGAATCAAAAGCGCTTAATGAGTCCAACGATCCCTGCATCATTATTAGTGCTTCAGGAATGTGCGAAGCTGGCAGAATTCTGCACCACTTAAAAAACAACATCGAAAAAAGTAATACCTTGATTTTATTTGCCGGCTATCAGGCGCCGCATACCCTCGGCAGAATCCTGCTCGACCGTTCGCTCGACAAAGTCAAAATTTACGGCCAGGAATACAAAGTAAAAGCTCAAGTCTGCAAACTACAGGGTAGTAGTGGACACGCTGATCAACAGGAACTTCTCAAATGGGCCGAGCAAACCGGGCGTGACGGCAATCTGAAAAAGATTGCTCTGGTTCACTGTGAACTCGACAGTGCGACCGAATTCAAAGCAAAGCTTGAACAGAAGAATCTTGGTCCAGTTATTATTCCGGCTCCGGGTGAAGAAATGTTGATGCAATAAAACAGTCGTTCGTTGCATCCTAACCACAGGCGATCGCAGTCAACTTTTAATTGCCCCTCTAATTCCACCTTTTTTGCTTGGTTAAAACTATGAGATCCTCTACTTTGATCGCCGCCATCGCGATTGCGATGACGGCCTTAACACTGAGCAACGGCCAAATCGTGGCGGCCCAGGACCAACCCAACATTGTAATGATCATCTCCGACGATCAGGCGTGGACAGACTACTCATTTATGGGCCATGAGTCGATCAAAACCCCGAACCTAGATCAGCTCGCCAGACAAAGCGTTGTGTTTCGCCGAGGCTATGTTCCGACAGCACTTTGCAGGCCCTCCCTCATGACAATGATTACGGGGCACTATGCTCACCAGCATGGCATTACAGGAAACGATCCATCTCCCAAATATGCTCCCCTTAATACCGAACTCAACAAAACTCAGCGGGCTGAACTGATTGCCAACGTCGATAAACACGCCACGCTTCCCCGCGAACTGGCCAAGGCCGGCTACCTTTGTCACCAATCTGGAAAATGGTGGGAAGGCAGTTTTGAGCGAGGCGGATTTACTCACGGAATGACTCGGGGATTCCCCAAAAAAGGTGGAAGACACGGCGATGATGGTTTGAAGATCGGGCGAGAGGGATTGTCTGCCGTCACCGATTTCATCGATATGTCGATTGAAAAAAAGAAACCATTTTTTGTATGGTACGCCCCATTCTTGCCACATACACCACACAACCCACCGAAACGCTTACTCAACAAATATACGGTCGACGGCAGGCCAGTCACCATTGCCAAATATTATGCCATGTGCGACTGGTTCGACGAAACTTGCGGGCAACTCATCGACCATCTCGACAAAGCCAATGTCCGGGACAACACCCTTATTGTTTACGCGTGTGACAACGGATGGATTCAAAGTCCAGACTCCCGGCGCTATGCTCCACGATCGAAACAAACCCCCTACGAAGGCGGCATCCGCACGCCGATCATGTTCTCATGGCCAACTAAAATGAAGCCTGCTATGCGAAAAGAACTATGCAGTACAATCGATTTGGCACCTACCATCCTGGCAGCCGCCCAACTCTCGCAAGACGCCACACTACCGGGCCTAAATTTACTTCCCAATTTAACGTCTGGCTCGCCCATCAAAAGAAAGACCATTTTTGGAGAGTCCTTTGCCCATGACATTGCCGACATCAACAACCCAGAAGCATCCCTATTATTCAGATGGTGCATCACAGACAAATGGAAACTGCTATTAACGTACGATGGTGAAGTCAATCGTTACCAATCGACACACCCTCGAACTGAAAAACGACCGCAACTGTTCGATCTGGACGCAGACCCAGCCGAGCTAAAAAATGTCGCTGCAGACCACCCCGAACTCGTTGCTTCGATGGCGGCACAAATCGAGAACTGGTACCCCGTAAAGGAACGAAAAGCGATCACCAAATTCTAGGCAGCGACTGCTGAAAATGAACGCTTGCGATCGGCATTCTTGCGATTGAAATCCTTGCAATCAGAGACAGGTTATTCAGGGATAATTTAAAGCAAACACAACGGCACCGAGGCGTGGCGGTTTTCACCAAGCACCACAGAAACACCCTAAGCACTCATTGAGCCCTTAGGGTGTTTATTGGTTTTGTCTGATCAGTCAATCTACTCCATTGGCGGGCGAGCTTGTCGGATGACGGCTCCCTGATTCTCGCTCATCATGAGGATTGAGAACTTAACGATACCATCCAGACTGGTGTTACTCTGAGAGACGTAATCGAATCGCCCACGCAGATCAGTGTACCCATCTTTGTGAAAGACAACCTGTCCATTTGCCGACTTGGCGTAAACCTTGACGTACGTCTTTGCGAGCGGCTTTCCGGTGGATGCCTCACTGACTTTCAGTTGACCGAATTTTTCAACCAGTTGAATATCCAGAGAGTGAGCAAAGTAAGGGATTGAGCGGGTTTGATCACCGCCCACCAACTCAACGAGTACATTTTTATTCTGCATCTCAGCCGGCAGTTCGAATTCATGAATTCCCCTACCGGCCACCTGAGATTTTGCGTCATCCACTTTATTATCCAGAGCAACTTGCTGGGAGAAATTTGGTCTAATCAGCGAAAACCCATCCAGGTTATCTTGCGCAAACGGACTTCGACTAAATAGCAACTCAACGTCCATCTCATACAAATTCACGGTCAACTCGTCGAGATTTAGAAAGTTGATCTTTGCAACACCACTTTCAACCTTGAAATCAAAACTGGGAGCTCGTGCGGCCATCTCAGTTTGCACTTCGGCATTGTCCTTAGGATCTACCGTTGTTGCAGCCGCACCATTTATTTCATCAACTTGCGCCAGAATTTGCTTAAAGCGATTAGCCCATCTTGGAACGGGATGGTCCGCCCAAACAGCAGCCTTTTCAGCGGCTGATTTTGGATCAGCACGATACATATCAAGGTAAGCATCGCAGTAATCATACTGCAGCTTTGAATCTAAGTTTTCTTTTGAAACTTTCCCAAAATGCGACATTGCGGTTTCAATGCGATCCTGCAGCAAAAGATAGTAAGTCAAAGCCAACTGGTCATCGTCTGTTAAGTTACGGCGATTCGACAGAACCCCAAGCAAGCGATTGTATTGACTCGCAAATTCAGGATTTAGAATTTTTCGATTCGCCCCCAACTGATGTGCTCGTGCATTGACTAGCGGAGAATACTCTTTATGGGAGTACCAGTTGCGCTCGACCGGATCAATCGACAATAGATCCGATTGGAAAGAGACCCCGCACTGACCAATCAACTTATTCGAATGCGATAAAAACTCTTTGATTGCGACTGGATCATCATGCTTAACAGAATAAGCCCACAGAACATTGTCGTAAGCACACCGTGCACGAAGGGTCTCAATCGTCCTTGCAAAAAATGCTTTATCCTTCATCCGAAACGCGATGGCATCCAACTTCAGCCTTAAAACATTCTCGCGATTTAAATAGTCAATAACATCGTCATTGGTCCCATTCTGTGACACAAATTCCCAGGAAGTTCTATCAACCTCCGCAGGACGATCGACCACCTTGAACGTAACCGGATCTGCGACTGCAATAACTCTTTCTTTCGCAGAGACATGTGCAGGATAGTGCTCAAAATCGCCTGCCTCTGGAAAGTAAAACGCATATTCAAACGTCGCAGTACTAAACGCCTCTAAGCTCATCAGCACGGTTCTAGTTTCTCTTGAACCACTCGATGTCATTGAACCGCTGGGGATCTGCATAAGCAATTCAACATTCATTGGCGTTGAGGTTGGATTAGTCAATACGACTTGAGACCCGTACAGTGTATGCGCCAGAAAATCACCATTGATGAACTTGTCGAAACGTACACCATTCTCATATCGATACCGGTCATTCTTTTGAAAGAAATTCTCGCTCACAAGAACCGTTGAGTTTCCTCGCTCAAAAATCGCATCCTTTACTTGCTGATGCAAAACGATGGTTGGACCAGCGGCTTTGTAAGTCATCGTATTATCAACAAATTCAAAATCCTGCTCGGGCTCTTCAAATGGCAAATCGAGGACAGCCAGCGCTAACATCATCTCTGTGAAATTGCGAGTTGACTCGGCAAAATAGGGTGAGAGGAAAGCCCCCTCTCGATGACTCGCATAATCACGCCAAAATCGATTACTAGATACCAACTCCGAATTTTGAGATTCAGGAAGTAACCGATAGTAGTTGTTCTCCATCCACTCCATCGTCGGCGCGACTCGCGTATACAGTCTGGCTAACTTATCTCTGGCGATCCCGAGCGCTTCAGATTGCTTGAACCACAACTTATCCATTGTTTGTTCTTCAATTTGACGTTTTCCCTCACGCTTGTCTTTCGCCTTTTTCCTTGACTGTTTTTCAAATTCGGTAACTTGTTGTCCCAGCATTAAACCTGGTGAAACCTTTTTCGCCTCATTGCTTATTTCCATCCCAGCTTCGTCGTCTGCATCCTCAGGTGCTGTTCTTCCAAGATATCTACGGCTATCTGCTTCACGGCCACCTGAGCCAAATCCCTTACCGGCGTTCAAGCCGCCGCCAAAGCCACCGCCGCCCATTCCGCCACCACCGGCTCCAGCTCCGGCGTAACGTGTCTCAGCCATCTCCCCATCGACCTTCGAAGCCAATGCTAACTCATCCATACCACGACTGCGGATTGAGCTATCAAACAAACGGTCCAGTTCCGATCGAGGCGTTGGGTTTAAGAAATAGGTTTCGTCAATATTTCGAGCGATTTCATCTTGCCGTTGCTCTAGTCGCTGCGAGAGTAAGATCTTCTCGAAAGCATTGAGTCGCGAATACTCCCACGGCTGAGCAAATCGATTCAGATCTTCCTTTAGAAACCAACGATCCACAAAAGTGCGTTCTCTTTTATTTTTCAAAAACGGCAGGATCACCGATTCGAAAAATCCATAATCTTTCTTCATCAAGAAAAAATTAAGTTCGTGGCACGCAAACTCTGAATAGAGACTTCGCTTCTCAGCCATAGTCTTGTCTTTCCAAGTCAAAATGAAATCAAACTTCGAAAGCGAGGATGCGGGATTCAGCGCGAGCATCAGCTGGAACGCATCTCCTAGATCATCAAACTGCTGAAATTTAGCCGACACCAAATCTTCGATGACGAGTGAATCGCCAGCCGACATCTTTTCCATTTGCTTCGATTGGGAAAAATGCTGAGCAGGGTCCAACGCGTTCGCTAGTCTCGCATCACGCGGAGCCAGCTCGCGAGCCGGAAATTCAGCATTCCGCTGAATCGTATCAAAGGCATTGACTGCAACAAAACGGAGATGCTGATTCGGACCAAGCTTATCTCTGTCAATCGACACCACACCATTTTCGTTTGGACGCAAGTTAGCCAACAAAATGGAATCGTTACCAAGATAGTCAAGATTAGCAAAGTCAGCGTCAGTTTTAGATTGAACGCCACTCCGAGCGACCCGGTCGCCCGCCTCTCCCATCAACCCTCCAACGCCTCCGAAATAGTCACCATCCTGCGCTACCTGAACGTTATTGTCCGTCCCTTTTACCTCCCAAGGATTGAGAATCAAAGAGGGCCGATCCAGCATATTACCGGGGAACTTCATCGCATATTTTCGATTTAGAATGTACTGGTATTCATCACCAATAATTCTCCCCTCTCGATAAACCGACCGGTGATCTCCGGACTTATATCCCCAGGGTTCCATGTCGCGAACTTTTGAAAACTCGTCAAATGCATTGAAGGCAGCTTGATACCGATTAACAAACACATGAACTCTTGTGTACTTATCCGCATTTTCCAACTGAATTCGAATCTTCTCCTCATTCGAACTTATCCTCGAAATCTGAAGGGCAGGGGAGGTGCGCGTCTCCAAATGACGTCTTTCACCAACGATCATATCTCCAGCCCCGACGCCCTCTACGACGCGAATCTTTATTGTCTGATTTCTCTGCCCAGCACGCTGACGGGGGTAAGTTAATCGCAATTCGTAATCACCTCGCGGCAAATCAGCGATCTGGACTAGACCGTCCTTAACTTTCACCAATTCAAAATAATCCTTCACAAAAGAATTGTGCCGAATCTCCATTAGCGAGATATATTTTCGATCCGCTTTTGCAACTTCGGCAGGGGCTGGCACTTCAACCTCATCCCCTGCCTGCACATGCATTGTCCGAACATAAGTCTGATCTTGAGTCGCAAGAGTCCATGTTTTTTTCTTATTCTCAGCCCGATTCTCAACCGCAATCTCAACTACCCCGTCAAGCGACCCCAGCCCGACTAAACCGTCAGCACCAGATTGAAGATCTGCCATTACCGGATTCTTAAACTCGCTTTTCAACACCTTGACTCGCACTGTTTGGCCGGGGCGACGCTCCCCATTTTTCCCGAGAATCTCCAAAAAATACCCAGCCTTTGTTGGCAACAAATGGACATCCTCGATCGTGTCTGATTTATCGATTCCATTAAACTGATAATTCCGCATAGCTGACATTCGCCGCGTCTTATTCTGGCTAACGACTTTTAGATCCGCAGAAAGCTGAAGTGAAACGGAACTCAAACGTGGCGGAACAACAAACTCACAAATCGTTTCCACTGTCTCGCTAAGCTTGAAACCGTCAATCACTTTCTTGGTGGCAATCCCGTCAAGATCTGTGGCGGTGACGACTAACTTTGGCGATTCGAGCATGGCGACGGGCACAGGGTTTCCACCCACAATCCTCAGCGACGGGCGGATTAACACCTTGGCTTTATTGCTTCGTGTCAAACTTTCTCGATCTAAATAAATCCCTGCTTCAAATTGATAGTTTTCGCCAACGTGGTTAATAGTCCTGAGAGAACTGAAATCTCCCTGGGTCACCACTGCCGTTACGGTACCCGGTTGGGTTGAAAAAGGGAGCGTGATTTTTCCTTGATCGTCGTGCTCATAAACTGAACCATCCACCCACAAATCAGCATCTTTCACAACATCGCCAGCCTCATCCATGACTGTGAATTGCTGCCCCAAAGGGGTCACCGAAGCCGAGAAATGCAACCGCCCTTTGCGGACCAAAGCCCGACTACTTTTTCCCTGAGCAATAAAATCAACAACATAGACACCCCGCTTCTGCATTTGGGGAAACTTAAATTCATGTCTTTGACGAATTGCTGGCGGAGATTGATAGGAAAAGGTCTCCTCATAATTTGGCACTAAGCCATCAAGGTTAATATCAGTATCTACTTCCTTTCCATTCGTCCGGTAGTAGTTCCCCGTGTTAATTTCAAAAATTTTCACGATCAACTTCGGAACATTTTTTAAATTCAACGTCAACGAAACATCGTCATTCACAGAAAAGTGTGCTTTATTCTCCGCGGCAAACTCAATATCAACGCGTTCGAGAATCTGCTTGTACTGGTCTGGCGATAGTTTAGACGCCCACTGCTCCGCATCTCCAATTCCATTGAGAATTTTTACCATGGCAAATTGCTTTCCAAGGTACGTCTCTCGCACGTAGGGGGTAAACTTCGAAACTCCATCTGCATCACGCAGAAAATGATGCAAGTAATCCTTAACCAAAAGTTGATCATCCATTACAGGTGGTAACATCATCCGATCAGAGTAGTTGGCTTGCAAATTTGCGATGGTCTGGCTTTTCTTATTTTTTAAGAGCACGGGATTAATATAAACAACACTCTTGGGAAGCTTGAGGTATTCCACAAACAAGTCCAAGTCGTATGCCCCCTCGCTTCGATCGAGTTCGAGCAGACGATACAACACACAAGCTTTAAGCGAGTTAAAATTTGCATTGAGGGGAGTTACAAAACTTCTCAACCGCTCCAAATACTTCCGATGCTCTAACTGATTTGTCGTCCAATCCACATCTTCAGACGGGTAGAGCTTTTTCAAATAGATATCAACATAACGATCGATTGTTTTCGACTTTGGATACAGCTTGGAAAGTTCATCCATCTGCTCCAACGTCATCGCCTGGTGGATGCGCATTGAGCCAAAACCTTTGCTGTACGGTTCAGTCAAATCCGCTGCAATCAACTCAACTAAATTTGGAAAATCTGGATACTGTAAACGCTTTAGTAAATCTCGCCGCTTGGCTGCGTCCAATTGACTTGGAGACAGCAACCTCAAGCCTCGCTCTGTAAATCCGCCAGTCAATTTAGATGACTTCAACGCCGCCTGAATCAAACGATCATTGGAGATTAATTTTTGATCAAACTCGGTCGGGAAATTTCGTGCGGCCTGCGGTAATCTTTGCCGGTGTGCAAAATAAAGATTCAATTCTTTGATTAGAAAATCTAGCGTCTCTTTGGGGTTACTGTTGTATCTCAACAGAGCTTGGCGATTGCGGATAACTCGGTAATTCTGCTGCTCACCAAGACGCTTCCTCCATCTATCGAGAATCTCATCAACCTTCTCGTACTGCTCAAGGTTTTGATAATGAAGTGCGTGGAAATAATAATAATCACTTGTACCCGGCACCATTTTTTTCAGGACAGATTCACGATCTGAAGAAAGTACGAACTCTTCAAGAACCCCTATCTCCTGACCGGACACTTGCTTTCCGTCTGACAACTGTAGGAAGCCGATGAATACGGACAAAACCAAAACGCTATTAGTTGACCATCGCAGCATGCTGAACTCCCACATTTGATTCTTTAAAATTCGTCAGTTGCAACCTGACATAAGGTCCATGACACACCTCTAGACCCTACCTACTTATATGCACAAAAATTGCAGACCGTTAGGAATCCTAGACCCTCCAACGATCAATTCAACTTTTGACTCTGAGTTTCACGCACGAATCTCAATTTTGTTAGGATATTTGTTGGTTTTTCATCTAAAACCGTTAAATCGCCGTAAAAAGCAAAGCGAACACCGCTCAACCTAGCCAGCAAATGAGAACTCAATGCTCTTTCGCAACCTCAACACTTCCAACACCTCAGCCACTTCATGGGAAGATCTCGCATTTGGAGCACCCACAATTATTGGTTTTTCTGAATTGTGCAGGCAACGACTTGCTTCCCCACTCAGTGCTCCAGAAGCAGAGAGTGATCTTAACCAAGAGCTTTCTATCGAAGCCAAGACGATTCTTACCGCCGCTGCCAATCGCGGCACTATCGACATCCGCGCGAACAAAGATTCATTCAACTCGGCAGAACGCTTCCTCGCGGTATGCGTAGAATCCGAGCTTGAGAAGCGCCTGCTTTTTCTCCAAAAAGAGAATCCCGAGCAGACGGTCAAGTTCTTAGAAGGTTTTCGCCAACTCTGCCAACACGGACTGGTCCTTCATCACCTCCAGCGAGACTTTTCTCTTTCGGCTTCAGGATTTGAATTCGCCAAGTCTCTTAATGCTGCTGATTACGCATCAAGCTTAAAATTTGCCTGTGAAATTGACCACTGAATAGATCTATGCGAGCAGCAGCACCTTTGAGCAGCAGCACCTTTGCGACGGACATAAAAAAAGCCCGCTGTGATCTAAACAGCGGGCTTTAAATTTGTAATCGTATTTTACTCTTCTTCGCTGGTTGTCGATTCAGCTTCACCACCTTCGGCAACGGCTTCTTCGTCGGCCGGTGCCTCGGTTTCAGCCGCTGTGTCGTCTTCGACTTCACCGTCGTCATCAACAAAAGCTGGCTTTTGACTGACCTGAGAAACGCGATCGTGGACGCCTACGAACTCAAGAATCGCCTGAATTCCAGCATCACCCAACCGTGGTTCCGCCAACCGAAGAACCCGTGTGTAACCACCGGGGCGATCGACGAAGCGATGGGCGACGTCATCGAACAGGATCTCAACTGCTTCTTTGTCACGCAGCATTGCAAATACACGACGCCGAGCGGTAACCGCTGGAGCCATTGCAGTAACCCATTTTTGCCATTTCTCGCTCTCGCGCCACTGCTTCCAGGCTTCCGTATTTCGTTCGGCATCCGTTGCAAATTCTTCGGCTGCCTCTTCGTGAGGAATCGAATTCTTAGCAATTGTGATGCACTTCTCAACGAGCGGTTTAACCTCTTTCGCCTTTTGGATTGTCGTTACGACTCGCCCCTTAAAACGCGGAGGATTCACAACGGATTTACCATCAGCCATGGTCAAACCTTCGTAATACGACTCGTCTCGTTCGGTTAAAAACAAGCCAGTCGCGAGGTTTCGAAGCATTGCTTTGCGATGACTGGAAGATCGCCCCAAGCGTCTTCCCTTTTTCTTATGTCTCATTGGTACACCAAAAGGTCTGTTGTCAAATTGTTCTATTATTGCTTTTCAGCCAGAGACTCAATCTATGCTCTAGCTCTAAACGTGACCTGTCAAAATGCGACAAGCCGTTTGAGTTATCGTCTATGAAATCTGTGGTGCAGGAGGAACTTTCATTCCTAAATGAAGCCCCAACTCACTCAACAACTGCCGGACTTCCACCAGCGTTGTCTCACCAAAATTCCGTATTTCCATCAACTGGTCTTCGTTTCGCTGAACCAAATCTCGCACTACGCCGATCCCGGCATACTCAAGACAGTTACTGGCTCGAACTGAAAAACGAAGTTCTGAAATTGGCATGTTCAACTTTGCTTCCAAAGCCGCATCAATACCACCCTTGCTGCGTGGCTGCGAATGAACTTGGGCTCCCAATTCCGAATACTGAACAAACGGATTAAGGTGCTTACGCGTAATCTTTGCCGCCTCAACAACAGCCATCTCAGGATGAATCGATCCGTTGGTCCAAACTTCCAATGTCAACTTATCGTAGTTGGTTTTCTGACCAACACGAGTTTCTTCAACATCGTAGCGAACGCGAGTCACTGGACTGTAAACCGCATCGATTGGAATAATCCCGACTTCGTGATCCCGACCGCTGTGCTCCGTCGCTGGAACATAACCACGACCATTCTCAACGACCATCTCCATCATAAACGGAACATCATCTGTGAGAGTCACCAAAGTGTGATCAAAGTTGATAATTTCAACATCACCACCGGTCTGGATATCAGCACCGGTGATTGGGCCAGCTGTGCTCTTCTCGATCGTGATGACTTTCATCTGATCGGTATGATTTTTGACAATCAACGATTTAACATTCAACACGATGTCCGTAACGTCCTCGAGAACGCCGGGAATCGAGGAAAACTCATGGTTCGCACCCCGAATTTTCAATTGTGTAATCGCACTGCCTTCGAGGCTCGAAAGCAATACGCGGCGAAGACTGTTACCGATCGTCGTTCCAAATCCCCGCTCGAAAGGTTCAGCCATGAACTTTCCGTAAGTGTTTGTAAGAGTCTTACGATCGCAATCTACAACGCTTGGTAATTCCAAACCGCGCCAACGAACGTGCATTGAGGATCTCCGTTAAAGGTCAATCTTGAATCAAGGTCAGTCTTGAATCACTCGTATTCGAGATTGTAATTTCTGTGAATTGAATATGCTGAAAGTTTGTCTGCCTCGGCCCAGTGTTCGCCCATTGAGCAACATCTAACCCGAGGCATTCGCAGGCTAACCACGCCAGCGAAATCGACCAGACTATACGCGTCTCTTCTTCCGTGGACGGCAACCGTTGTGAGGAATTGGAGTGCAGTCCTCAATCGACTTGATGTTCAAACCAGCAGCTTGCAACGCTGTGATCGCACTTTCTCGCCCGCTTCCAGGCCCCTTAACGCGGACATCAACTTCCTTGACCCCAAATTTTAGGGCTTTGTCAGCTGCCTGCTGAGCAGCACTCTGCCCAGCAAATGGAGTACTCTTGCGACTACCCTTGAAACCACACGTTCCAGCACTGGCCCAGCAAAGCGTTTCCCCTTTGGTGTCAGTAATGGTCACGGTCGTGTTGTTGAATGTCGCCTGAATGTGAGCAATACCGTAAGTAACGTTACGGCGAACTCGACGTTTTTTTGTCTTTGCCACTGCTTGCTTTCTCCGCTTTCATGCCGCGCCAACTGACGCGATTTACTGTGTTGAATTTTTCTTTATGTTGAACTTGCAGGTCGCGATCAAACCACGGCGCCACGGCTCGAGGTCAATCAACAAACACCAAGGATTACTTGAGATCCTTGACGCCCTTCTTTCCAGCAACCGTCTTCTTAGGACCTTTTCTCGTCCGAGCATTCGTCTTGGTGCGTTGACCACGAACTGGCAATCCAACTCGGTGGCGAATACCCCGGTAACATCGAATGTCACGGAGTCGACCAATGTTTTGTTGAACGAGACGCCGCAGGGGACCCTCAACCGTGTAATCACGCTCGAGGATCGTTGCGATTCGACCGATTTCTTCATCGGTTAAATCACGCGCACGTTTATCCTGATCAATTCCTGCTTTGTGACATAAGTCACGAGCAGTCTGATTGCCAACACCGTACAAATAGGTAAGCGAAATAACAGCTTTTCTGTCATTCGGAATGTCAACACCCAACAAACGCGGCATACGATTTCTCCAACGGACCTGAACGCAGGTCGACTACATAAATGTTCGATTTAATAAATTCTACTGTCTTTTGTTCGCTTAGTTGAGCACCACAACATTTTGCGGCGACTCACTTTGTCGATCGGAAATTCTCTTCCGAACGATCCTTACCCGTTTACGACCCATCCGGGCGCAATTAAGGCTAAATTTTCAATCCATAAGTAAGAGTTCCATCCATTGAAACCCTCATTGCTCTTACAACCAACCATTTGATTGCATTGCAAAAATCTAACCCTGACGCTGTTTATGGCGTGGGTTAGTGCAGATTACGTATACTCGGCCTTTACGCCGAACAACCTTACAATTCTCGCAAATTCGCTTAACGCTAGCGCGGACTTTCATCGAAGTTCTACTCGCTCTTATTCATCTTGTTTAAAGCCCACCAGTATAGGAATTTAGTGGCAATTATCACAAGGGCCAATCTGGCTGTAATTCGTTATTTTCCTAGGTCACACCAATTTATCGCCTCGAAGGTGAGCCTAGCTTCAATCGGATCCTGTAAACAAGCGACCAAATCAACGCTTTTCCCCGTGAAAATTGATTATTAGCACTGAAACATCTTCAACTCGGCAGTTTTGGCCCAGGCAGTCAGTTTTTAGTGTTTTGGTTCTTTCTTTGGCAAAAAACCTCCCCAAGCATCAGAAAACTGAGCGTTGGCTCCTTTCTT
Source organism: Mariniblastus sp. (assembly GCA_029251085.1). Lineage (GTDB taxonomy): Bacteria > Planctomycetota > Planctomycetia > Pirellulales > Pirellulaceae > Mariniblastus. The sequence goes on along the minus strand of JAQXDZ010000146.1, from coordinate 26,493 downwards.
TGCCCCCAAAACACTCCATCTTCCCACACCCCCCAGCCATCCAGCTGGTTTTTTCACCCCTCCGAAACGGACGCAAACGACCCGCACGAACCCCCTAAATACTGCCCAGCGACGCCAACTCCCTGAAAAATCAATCGTCTTCCAAATCTAGACTCTGCCATAAATACCAACAGGCTACGGTCGAGTACGGCCGCCAAGGAGTAGAAATTTCCAACATTTTCGACTTACTTGGAAGCTCACCAAGCTCGTAGCGCTTGGCGATCGCGTTTTTTATTCCCAAGTCATCGCAAGGGAAAATATCTAACCGCCCCAACGAAAACATCAAAAACATTTGAGCCGTCCAGATCCCAATCCCTTTTACTTGAGTCAAGACTTCAATGACTTCGTCATCAGACTCACGCTGTAGGCCTTCAAGCTCAACAACTCCAGAATGGACTTTCCCTGCAAGGTCCAAGACATACGATGCCTTTTGACGAGAAACCCCTAATTCTCGCAATCCATCCACATCGAATTTCAAAATTCCTTCGGGCGTAAACTTAGGGCTCGCAATCGAACCGCTCGTCGCTTCCAGCAAACGGTTATTAATGGTTCGAGCAGCGGCCACCGATATTTGCTGGGAAACAATGGAGCTGACAAGTGTTCCGAAGCGATCTCGTTTCGTTTTCGCATGAAATGGACCAACCAATTTAATGATTCGCTTCATCACGGGGTCATTTCTTTGAAGCTGGAGTCGGGCCGCTTTAATGTGTTGCGCGTAAAATGGCATATTTCTCCAATCAACCGTCTGAAAAACCGGGGCTGTGCCTCGAACTGAGAATTTTATAGGAATTCCGACTCAGTGTAACTCGTTCCTTTACTTGAGCCACCTGACCGATTCTATGTAAGCGTGAAAATCAGCATTTTGAGATCGCCCGATTTACGCTGACCGCCGCCGCGTTTATCATTTTTGAATGTCATATATCGACTATCACCGAACAACGCAGGCCCAACGACGAGCAATAGAATCTTGGGATCGCGGTCAATTGAAAACCTATCAGGTGAAACGCCTGAACCAAGTCCTCGAAGCGATTCTCCCAGGTAACCGTTTCTATCAATCAAAGCTGCAAGCCAATAATTCCCCCATCACCTCGATGGACGAACTCCACCAACTCCCTTTTACGCACAAAGAAGAGCTACTGGACCCGGAAAACGAAGCTGGCTTTGCTGCTAATTTAACTTTCCCGCTCGACCAGTACTGCCGTTTTCACCGAACCTCCGGTACCCGCGGCCGCCCACTGATTGTCCTGGACACCGCCAACGACTGGGACTGGTGGATGGAAACATGGCAGTATGTCCTCGATTCCGCTGCACTGGCTTCCAGCGATCGCGTCGTCATGGCCTTTAGCTTTGGCCCCTTCATTGGTTTCTGGAGTGCCTTTGATGCGGCAGTGGAGCGAGGTGCGATGATCGCTCCCACTGGCTCTCTATCAACGATCGCGAGGATTGAACTGATTCGCTCAATCGAAGCGACTATCATTTTTTGCACTCCCAGTTACGCGCTCCATATGGCTGAAGTCGCTCAGCAAAATGAAATTGATTTGACTTCCTCATCCGTTAAAAAGATCATCGTCGCCGGTGAACCGGGAGGCTCCATCCCCAGCATCCGCCAGCGAATTGAATCGTCATGGGATGCCAACGTGATCGACCATAGCGGCGCCAGCGAAGTTGGCCCGTGGGGTTACGCCAACGCCGAAGGAACTGGAATCTACGTCAACGAAGCCGAGTTTGCTGCCGAATTCATCTCACTCGCAACCGGGAAACCCGCGACCGAAGGCGAACTCTCTGAGCTAGTCCTCACCTGCCTCGGACGGATTGGCAGCCCCGTGATCCGCTACCGAACCGGAGACCTGGTGCGCCCTCAGTGGGATACTTCCGGGAACTGCAACTTTGTCCTGCTCCAAGGAGGAGTTCTGGGACGGACCGACGATATGATGATCATTCGTGGTGTGAATGTTTTCCCAACTTCCGTCGAGAAGATTTTACGTGGCTTCCCTGAGATCGTTGAATATCGACTCACGACATTTAAACAAGAGTCGATGGATCAATTAAAGATTGAAATTGAAGACCAACTCGAATCCCCGGAACGAGTCCGTGCCGAATTACAAATCCAGCTTGGTTTGCGAGTTGAAGTTGAATGCGTTCCAGCAGGAACGTTACCCCGTTTCGAAGCCAAAGGTAAAAGGTTTATAGACCAAAGATGAAATTTGACTCTCAACTAATCGACGCTTGCCGAGCACAATTCCCAGCACTTCTCCGCGAGCAGAATGACCAATCAGTAATTTATTTTGATGGCCCCGCGGGAACCCAGGTTCCGCAGTGCGTTGCCGACGCGATGTCTCACTATCTACTTCACTGTAACGCTAACCATGGCGGACACTTTACAACAAGTGTCGAGAGTGATGAATTACTTCACAAATGCCATCAGGCTCATGCGGAATTTGTGGGGGCAACCGACGGTGATGAAGTCGCCTTTGGGCAAAATATGACCTCGCTGACTTTCTCATTCTCCCGAGCGCTCTCAAAAACTTGGAAATCGGGCGACGAAATCATTGTCACCTCCCTCGACCATGACGCGAACATATCACCCTGGGTTCTTGCCGCAGAGGAAGCCGGAGCCAAAGTCCACTTCGTTGGCTTCAACCCTCACGACTATACGCTCGATATGGAGGACCTCGGTAACAAGCTAAATGAAAGAACTCGACTGGTCGCGGTTGGCTGTGCTTCCAATGCAACTGGAGGAATTAACCCCGTCAAACGCGTGGCAGAAATGGCACACCAAGTCGACGCCAAAGTTTATCTTGATGCCGTGCATTATGGACCGCACGGTCTCATCGATGTGGCTGATTGGGATTGCGACTTCCTCGCCTGTTCTGACTATAAATTTTTTGGACCGCACCTCGGCATGCTTTGGGGGCGGCGTGAACTCTTGGAAGAGTTACAGCCGTTTAAAGTCCGCCCGGCAGACAATCGCCTGCCAACTCGCTGGATGACCGGTACGCAGTCACACGAATCGATCGCTGCCGGCATGGCTTGCGTTGACTATATCGCTGAGATTGGAAAAAAAACCGGTGCTGCTCAGAATGCAAATCGACGCGATGCATTGATCTCAGCGTTCTCCGCCATTGTTGAATACGAGCAGACCCTTTCGCAGAAATTGATCGAAGGTCTCTCGGAAATTGAAGAGGTTGAGATTTACGGCATCACCGATTTAGCCCGACTGGACGAACGGTTTCCTACCTTCTCCATCAGACATCGAAACATCCCGCCCGCCGAACTGGCGAGCCGACTCAGTCAAAATGGAATCTATGTTTGGAATGGAAACTACTACGCATTGGAGTTCAGTGAAAGAATGGGCTTTGAGCCCGAGGGCATGGTGCGAATTGGACTGGTTCACTACAACACCATCCAGGAAATCGACCGCCTCATCGAGGTTATCAAGCAACTCTCAGTCGGATCCTCATAAAGCTGACCCTCATAGGGCTGAACCCTTATAAGGCTTTAACGCCCCACTACCAACCTATTTCCAACGACGCTTCCATGGCATCTCAATCTCCAGACGAACTGCAACCCGTTCGACTTGAAAAAACTGAAAACCGCGAACTGCTCATCCAATGGAGCGACTCTACGGAACAGACGATTTCATTTCGAAAACTCCGCGACAATTGCCGCTGCGCCCATTGCACCGAAAAACGAATGGAACCGGCCCATGAATCGGCTGCTGGCGAAAAAAAACTGAGCAACATTCTGCCGGTTCTGTCACTCCAGGAAACCATGCCACTGGACATCGTGGCAATGAGCCCCGTCGGAAACTACGCCTACAATATCCAATTCTCTGACGGCCACAGTGCAGGCATCTATTCGTACGAACTATTAAAATCGATCCAATAGCTTCGATCCAATAACTTCGATTTTAAAATCGCCTGCCTCCACCTTCAGCTAATCCCACTGCGGATCCCGCTTTTCGAGGAAAGCAGCAATGCCTTCCGTCGCCGCCGGCGTGGTTCGAGCCGCTGCCATATTCGCGGTTCCAATACTCAGTTGCGTAAATAGATTTTCGCCGATCGTTTCATTGAGCAATTGCTTGGTCATTTGATGAGACTCTCGAGCACCAGCGGCGCAAGCACCGGCAATCTCAAAACACCTTGCCCACACCAAAGAATCTTCAACCACTTCTTGATACAACCCAAGACGCAACGAATCCTCAGCGGTCACCGGAACTCCCGAATACAGCACTTTCGAAGCCGCCGCTGTTCCGATGCGAAAACTCATTAAGGGCGTTGTTATCCCTGGATTAAGACCGCGCAAAGCCTCCGGCATACCCAAACGGGAACTGACCCCGCCGACCACGATGTCAGACGCCAGCACCAATGAAACACCACTGCCAAGCGCCCAACCATTTACCGAAGCAATAATTGGTTTAGGAAAGCGAAGCATCTTTTCAATCAGCTCGAGGAACGCGCGGGAGTCTTGATGCCACAACTCCAAGGCATTCTTCGACTCTGCAGTTTCCTTCAATTGGCTAAGGTCGGTTCCCGCAGAGAAAGAATCTCCGCTTCCCGTCAAGATCACCGCTCGCACAGATCGCTCGCCATGAAAATCTTCCAATGCTTCGCTAAGCTGTTGAACGACCTCTCTTGAAAGAGCGTTCTTTCGCTCCGGCCGATTGAGAACGATTGTCCCACACGCCCCATCTCGCCGGACATTGATTAAATCTGAAGTTGCATTCATTCATTTGGCTTTACTAAACGCTTGATAGAAACACCGCACCACGCCCATTATCAGGATTTTGATGGAGAAGGAAATACAGCTTCCTTCTACCTCCCAACAATTTGCTCCTCAACAAAAAGCGGCAGGTAGCTTTAACTACCCGCCGCTGTAAGTATCCAAAAAATTCAATCGACCCTGGAAGCCGATGAAGATCCTTTTTAAGTGGATTCGTTAAGCGCCCATTGCGTCTTCGAATGATCCCTCGGCAACCGGAAAACAAAGGTTGTCTCGCACCCAGGCAATCCCATCCGCACTCGTTGCATCGCCGTCGCGATAATTACTTTCAGCTTCTACAACTAAAGGTGCAGTTTCGGTACCCATGACTTCACAGTAACGCTTGGCATAACCAATCCGCAACATTACCTCCGCATAGCGAGTCATATTCAAATCTCCCGTAGCAAGATCTGTAAATTGCATCGCACGATTGTGCCAATCAGATTCCATTTTTCTCAGTGGCACACCTTTGTGAATAGTAAAATTCTTGACATGACACCCATAAACCCGCGGCCCAACTTTAAGGAACCTTGACTCCCAGTCTTCGCCTTCCCAACAGTGGGAGGGATCCGCATTGACGGCAAGACATTGATCGCCATCACAAATATCAACGAGCATGTTGAATTCATCCGCACACATCGCGGCAGTGCCCGGATGAATTTCATGTGCGAGGTAAATCCCAAGACTATTAGCATGGGCTCGTAATTTTGCAGTCTTGTCAACAAATCTCTCTTTGCCGGCCTCAACTAAATCAAACCCCGGCCCAGCCCAAAACCCCCACGGATAACCAGTTGAAAGCTCCCAACCAAACGCAACGCCCCAAAACATCGGCAGGATCTTAACACCTAGTTCAGCGCAAAGGTCCATCAATTTAAGGCAGTATGTTTCATACCAAACCTCCAACTCGTCCGGAGATAAATTTTGATTCGGGCCGTGAATAAATGGATGCCCCGACTTGGTTCCAGTCCAGGCACTGGTGTGCACCCAAAATGGGCAGTGAGCGGAAATACCGTCTAGCTTGAGGCCATTTTTCTCAAAGGCGTCTCGTATCTCCTGGGCAGTTTTAAAACTAGTCCCGTCCTCGGACGCTTCGAGCATGTAGTTGGAAGGTTGAGCTCCCGCAGCGCCTGAATCTTTTGCAAAAGCAAGGAAATCATCAAGTCCTTTAGGGCCGTGCTGAGCACCTTCAATGCTAGAGTGAAAAGCTGGATTTGCCATAGTTTATCGTCTTTGAAATGGGTGAGTCGAATAGGTTCAATGGTGAGTTGCAGGCATTCAGAAACGAACCAGCCATTGCAACAAGCGAAAGATGATTATCGTTCACCGATCGCCCCTGTATTGTGCCAGACAAACCGAACGTTGCAACCATTTCCTTCGCGGAAAAGCGGGAGATTGCATCTTCTTAAGATCAGAATGAAGGTTCCACCGCGAACAATTCGGACGGCAAGCAATTTGAACCGCAGTCATACCGACACCAATTTCACCGTGCCGCCCGACCCAACAGTATCAATCACACTCGATATGTTTTAAGTATTTGATTGTTTTTACCGTTCGATGCTTTTACTTCGATGCTTTTACTCAAAACGTAATTTTAAATATTTGCGGAGGAAAACAAAGCAACGGGATCGTCAAAGAAGCCAACCCCAAACCGTAACGAAACGGCCCGATCGCCACTTTATCGTCCCGGGTGGGCGGGTGGTTTGGCCCCATCAACAACAATAAAACCACCATTAATATCAACATAAAATTATTGTGGTAAACCATGTAGGCGATCGCAAAGACAATCGTTGCCTGAGCTATCCAATGTGCTTTCTTACCAAACAAAGTGTATGTAATGTGCCCACCGTCCAACTGGCCAATCGGCATCATGTTTAGCCCAGTGATTAGCATGCCAACCCAACCAGCAACAAACAGGGGGTTCAGCTGACTCATCCAAACCACATCGCCTGTCTCGTAACCGGGAACTTCGGTCACCTTCGCGAACCAATCAAGGAGTACCGGCAAGCGAAACCCGAATCCACCGTAAGGTTGAGCCGTTAAATCAAGCTGGCTGACGCCAAAATACGCAATTGGCACAGCAGCCACCAAACCTGCCAACGGCCCGGCAATTCCAATATCGAATATCTGTTTTCGATCTGCTAGAGCACCCTGCATTCCAATTACGGCACCAAGCGTTCCAATCGGATTAGCAGGGAACGGTAAAAAAAATGGATAGGACGCCGGCACTCGATAGATCAACGTTGCAATAAAATGCCCCATTTCATGCATCAATAAGATCAGCATGACGCACAGCATGTAGGTCAGGCCCGTATCCCAATTAGCCAGCAACATCTGGCGAATTTCTAAAAGGCTCCCTTGTTGAGCACCCGGACTCGAAATCGCCCGATAAAACGGCTCGAAAAAATTAGGGTTCCAGAGAGAAACTCCCACCCAAAACGTTGATAGGCAAGTCGCAAAAAACAAGCAAATTGGCAAAACAGTTTTTCGTTTAACCGAATATTGCCCGACTGGCCTTGAAATTGACAAGTAGTCCAGATCGGTTTCCGCTACACGCGCACCGCCATTCGGCTGCAAGACTTTAGTCGCAGATTGCTCATCTTTTGAATCACTCCAGGCGGAGTCTTTGGTTGGATTTTCGCCGCTATCCTTCATCCTCTCAGGATACACCAACCCTCGTCCGGCGACTACGGGCACCTCTTCTCAATCAGTTTTTAGCATCGCTAAAAATCCAAAGATGTATCGTTTGCCACTGACTACACGACCTTAGACGATTCAAAATCGAGTTCGGGGCACAGCGCAGCCTTGACCGAGTCCCCTCTGGCAATTCAATAGCGCAGAACTAGACACAATCGGTGATCAGGAACGTGTGCGATAATGCAAACAGTGGAATCGTCGGGCAACCTGCCCGCTAACTCTTGATGAATGAAAACTGTCCGACCATCAGCCAGACGGTAAAAAATCCAAGAGCGATTACTGTATTTAGACTTTCGAGTGACATGGATCTCTCCTCAACAGGGTAAATTAAGATCCCTCCTTGAGTACTTACACACCATCCATGCGTATCAAGAGTATCGGATTACTGGCGGAAGAAAAATGAAAGAAAATCCTGCGTGCCATAGACCTTTCGCAATCCACATCAACCAAAAATCGTGATTACTTTCGGTAACCCGCAAGCCTTCACAACTGCGCTCTATACTTGTCAACAATGGCCTGTTTTCAGACTTTATTATGCGATCAACTCACCTCAATCGGATTTAACTGGCTTGGCTAGTCGAGCTTGGCCGATCAAAATAACGAGAAGATAACTCAAGACCAAATATTTGAGCGAAAATATCTTAATGAACGACACACCAATTAAACCCGCCATCGGCATCGACCTTGGTACCACCTTTAGCGTCATCGCCCATGTGAATGATGTCGGGCGGCCAGAGACCATCCCTAATGCCGAAGGCGATCTATTAACGCCAAGTGTCATTCTGTTCGACGAAGATGAAGTGATTGTTGGTCGTGAAGCCGCAAAGGCGAAAGCAACTGAATTAGAGAAAATTGCCGACTGCCCCAAACGCCAAATTGGAAACCAGGTCTACGACAAAGTTTTTGGAGATCGACGTTACCCTCCCGAAGCACTTCAAGGTTGGATTCTTAATAAACTGAAACGTGATGCCGCTCGTGTGGCTGGGAATTTTGACGAAGCCGTCATCACAGTCCCGGCATATTTCGATGAAGTTCGCCGAAAATCAACACAGGACTCTGGCTTCATCGGAGGCCTCAAGGTTCTCGACATTATCAATGAGCCGACTGCGGCGGCAGTCGCCTACGGCTACCAAGCAGGCTGGATTGATCTTTCAGGGAAAGTCGCCGAGCCCATCAATGTGTTGGTTTACGATCTCGGCGGCGGTACGTTTGACGTGACCGTTATGGAAGTCGGCGTCAATCGATTTCGCACCATTGCAACCGATGGAGACATGCGTCTTGGCGGTCAGGATTGGGACCAAAGGTTGATTGACCATGTTGCTAAAAACTTTAAGGACAACTACGGCATTGATCCAACCGAGGATTCAACGGCACTGGGCAAACTACTTCGAGACTGCAAGGACGCCAAAGAAACTCTGTCCTCTCGCTCAAAAGCCAGCGTCGAGTGCGTTTTTGGAAGCTCCTCGATCAAAACTGACATTTCCCGGGACATGTTCGAAGACATGACACTGGATCTACTCGACCGAACTGATTTTACAGTGCGACAAACGCTTAAGGCGGCGAAACTGGCGTGGACTGATATCGATAAAGTTATCCTTGTTGGAGGATCGACCAGAATGCCAGCCGTGCGAGAAATGCTAACCTCGCTCTCAGGGCAACAACCTGACACTACACTCTCACCCGATGAGGCCGTGGCTCACGGAGCTGCGTTGCGGGCAGCGATGCTGTCGAACCGGCACTCCAACGCCTTTGCCCCAAGCGAAATTAAAAACGTCAACTCACATACTCTCGGGGTGGTTGCGAATGAAGTGGAAACTGGAATCGCCAAGGTCGTGCCGCTCATTCCTCGCAATACTCCCTTACCCGTTGTCGCCCGCCGCGTTTTTAAAACGCATCGCAAAAACCAGGAGTCAATTTTGGTTCAAATCGTGGAAGGGGAAAACAACACACCGGAAGATTGCTCTCAGTTAGGCCGCTGTGCCATCTGGGATTTGCCAGACACTCTTGAGGTTGGCACACTGATTGAAGTTCGCTTCGCTTACGAAGAAAACGGACGGCTAAAAATTAAAGTCAAAGTTGGCGGCTCTACCCAAAAAGCATTCCGATACGAAATCCAACGCCCCAACAGCCTGACAGATGAACAACTCGACAGCTGGCGGGAATACATCTGCGACAGCAACGAATGACCGAGAACGCGACGAATCAACGCCGCGATTCAAGGTTCGCATTCGATTAATTCTTAGCTCAGACTTAGTGGGTTGCCGAACCTGCTTTTCGCGGTAAGCGGATTTCTTCCACCATCTCGACGACCGAAGCCGGAGGAGGTGGAGTGACGCAGGAGACCAGCGTTGCCACAGAGAAATTGACCAGCATTCCGATGAACCCAATTCCTTCCGGCGAAATCCCGAACCAATAATCTTGGTGGTCGACAATGAACTGGAAATAGATGATATATCCCAGCGTCAAACCGATTCCTGCGATCATGCCCGCAATCGCTCCCTCCCGATTCATTCGCTTGGAGAAGACTCCCATTAAAATAGTCGGAAAGAACGAAGACGCAGCTAATCCAAACGCAAACGCAACCGTTTTGGCGACAAACTCAGCAGGCGGGTTGATCCCAAAATAGGCCGCGATCGCTAAGAATCCAAACGACGCCGAGCGCGCCCAAATCACTTCCTGAGAATCACTCATCCCGGGATTTACAATCTTTTTCATTAAGTCGTGCGAAATCGAAGTTGATAAAACCAACAGTAATCCCGCTGCTGTCGAGAGTGCTGCGGCAACACAACCCGCCATCACTAACGCGATCACCCACATCGGCAACTTCGCCATTTCCGGATTAGCCATTACGAGAATATCTCGGTCGTAATAGACTTCGTTTGCATTTTCACTCAATTTATTGGTCGTTAAGCGAGGCTCGTTGGCAGCTCGTTCGGCAGCCAACGCGTAATTCGGCTTTTCATTTTTGCCGGCAAATACTGAACCAGCTTTATGTTGCATTACGCCATCCCCATTCTTATCCACCCACGCGATAAGGCCTCGGTCTTCCCAACTCTTAAACCAGTCTGGAGCTTCAGCATAAGAGGTTCCCTGGACTTCCAAAATTAGATTCGTTCTCGCAAACGCTCCGATCGCAGGTGCAGTCAGATAAATCACCGCGATAAACAACAGGGTCCAGCAGGCCGATTTACGCACAGCCTTGACTGACTTAACAGTAAAAAATCTGACAATCACGTGCGGCAACCCAGCTGTCCCGCACATCAACGCGGCGGTGATACAGAACATGTCCAAGGTTCCTAATTTCCCAACGGTGTAATCAGGAAATCCAAGATCCGTATTGAGCTGGTTTAGTTTAGTCAATAACGGCACCGTATCGCCGGTCGCCTCCGTAAAGTTACCGATCAACCCAAACTGTGGGATCACGTTCCCAGTCAATGCCATCGAAATGAAGACCGCGGGAATCGTATAAGCGAACACCATCACGCAGTACTGAGCCACCTGCGTATATGTGATTCCTTTCATTCCACCGAGCCCGGCGTAAAAGAATACAATCCCCGCACCGATGATCACTCCAGTCCATATTTCAATGTCAAACAGTCTTGAAAAGACGAGCCCGACTCCGCGCATTTGCCCCATGATGTAGGTCATGCAAATAAACACTGCACAAACAACGCCAACCGCCCTCGCAAAATTCGAATAGAACCGATCCCCTAAGAAATCCGTTACCGTAAATTTGTTAAACTTGCGGAGGTAGGGCACAATCAGTGTCGTCAGGAGAACGAACCCTCCAGTCCAACCCATCAGAAATCGAGAGGCATCGTAGCCGCTGGCTGCAATAATTCCCGCCATCGAAATAAAAGTCGCTGCCGACATCCAATCTGCTGCCGTGGCCATTCCATTCGCAAAAGGGGAGACGCCACCACTGGCTACATAATATTCCTTAGTCGTAGCCGCGCGAGAGCGAACAGCGATTCCAATATAAAGGGCAAAAGAACCACCAATAAAAATGTAATTCCATAAATCCTGGCTCATTCTTCATCCTCCTGATCAAAACCAGACTTGCGATCAAGAGAGTTCATCAAGATCATATAGAGAAACAGCAGGAGCAAAAATCCAATAATTGCCCCTTGCTGAGCCATCCAAAACCCAAACGGGGCACCTCCCATTGGCGGTAACAAAGCATCCAACTTCTCTCGAAACAGCACACCGCAACCGAGCGAAATGACAAACCAGATGGTGAGGATAAACAACACAATCTGAAGGCTTTTGGTCCAGTAAACGTTTTGCCTGCCATTATCCGAATAGGAATTGCTGGGCTTGGAATTCATAGGGACGACTTCATTTCAAAACATTGGGAAACAAGAATTACAAATAAATTCATGCACGGTTAATCTGGAATAGCTTCACGTATAAGCAGGGCAGAGTCAAATCGTCACGGCTGATTCAGCAAAACTTGTGAAGGCAAATCAAGAATCTTTGACAATTCCTCCATCGCTTCCCATGTCTCACCTACCAAACCAGGGTCTCGAAGATCTTCCTGTGATAGACTTTCTCGATAATGGCGACCAACCCACTCGGTCAACTTGCCGTAAAGCGACTCGGTCAGAATCACTCCGGCGTGCATCGCCTCCTGCTGGCGAGCGTCAAGAACCACTCTCAAACGGAGGCAAGCCGGCCCACCCCCATTATTCATTGATTGTCGCAAGTCTAGAAAAACAACATCGTCGATCCTATTCCTACCCTCCACGACTTTTGCAATACACTCTTTTGCGGCTCGATTCTCCTCGCACTCAACGGGGCAAATCAAAGTGATGCCACCATCTTTTCGAGTGACCAACTGGCTGTTGAATAAATAACTCGAAACGGCATCTTGCAATGGCAACTCAGACTCGGAAAATTCGATAACCCGCAGTGAACTCCCGCTTAAATTTTCAAATTGCAGACTCAAGCGATTGAGTAATTCCGGTTGATTGAGAAACGCCTGACTATGGCATAGTAAAACATCTTCGTGCCCAACTGCAATCACATCATTGTGAAAAACCCCCGCATCGATGACTTCTGGATTTTGCTGTCCGAAACAAACTCGATCAGATTGCAGCTGGTGCCGGCGAGCAACGGCTTCACTCGCCAGCTGGGTTTGTCTGGCGGGAAACTTGCGAGGCACCGCCCCGGGACTGCCTGACGGCATCCCGAATACAAAAAACTCAAGCCCGACACTCTGTCCTGCACCGACAAAACGAGTGTGATTTGCAGCCCCTTCATCGGCAAACAACCCTTGAGCTGGAAGGGGGGGATGAACGCAAAACAGTTCTTCGGAGTTGAATATTGCCCTCAAATTACGCGCCGTCGATTTAGCTTCCATCGATCGATGAAGCGTGCTCTGTAAGTTAGCAGGTGTGAAATGAAGTCTTCCGTCACCGCAATCGGCGGAGGGCGAAACTGTCGCGGCATTGGCTGTCCACATACTAGAGGCTGAATAGCAAATCGCCAATAGTTCAGGGCGGCATCGATACGCTTGGTCGATTACCTCAGCATTCGAACCTTTAAAGCCAAGTGATCGGAGGAACTCTAAACGCGGGCGGCGAAGCGGTGGAAGAAGGCACTGCCGACCTGTCAAATCAGCCACGCGTTTCATTTTCGCGAGCCCCTGAAGCGCGGCCGCCTTTGGATTGGCTACCTCGTGACCGTGCAACTTAGACGCAATGTTGCCAAACGAGAGCCCAGCATAATTATGCGTGGGACCAATTAATCCATCGAAAAAATACTCCTGATTACTCATCCGATCTAATTCCATTAGACAGCGACGGTTGCTTAACTTCCGTTTGGTAGGTCACGGTTTCCGGAACAGTGATGCCCCCCGATACAATCGCTTGCAGCGTCTCCTCTAGATCCCAATTTAGTTCGACCACGTCTTCTTGCTCAACCATCAACATATAGCCTGAAGTTGGCACTGGCGTGGTCGGCACATAGACACACAGGATAGTACGCCCCGTGTTAACATCGGTGCTTTCCCCGGTCACAAATGCCGGCGCTTTCATCCCCGGATGGGGAAACTCGACCAAAACAACTCGCTTGAATTTCTCAGAACTATTTTGCGAACTTGAGATCGCCTGGAAAACATTATTTACCGCGGAGTAAACAGATCTGACTCCGGGAACATTGAGCAAAACCCAATCAATCGAACGGTGAATACGAGACCGAAAGAACATTCCCGCAACGAACAAGAAGGCAAGTATCAAGATGAATGCTGCTAAAGAGAATAGAGAGTCAAGCAGAAATGACGTCTCATTTTCGCCCGGTAACCAACGAGATTTTAAATGGCTTGAAATCGGCCCCAACGCAATGGAATAAAGCGTGTCGTAAAGCCATTTGATAATCGCAAACGTGATAAACAGTGGCATTAAAACAAATAATCCAGCGATAATCCGATTTCGTATTGTTCGAATGTCACCCAATTCGCAGACCCTCCGGAAATCTCAAGTCAATTAAGCTGCACTGAAATTGGAAAGCACTAGCCAACCGAACTGATGCTAACCGACCGCATTAGACCCAAACACATCATTTGCGAGGATACTGATTTGCAGCTTTTTTTCATCATTGCAATGGAACTTTCCGACTCCCACCGGCAGCACCCGTTTTCAAAAAAACCAACCGAATCGTACCACGCTTCAGCGAAACACCTAAAAATTGCATCGGGGATTCCCTTCAATCCGACCTTCCGTAGGAAACTCAGCCTATTTTCTACAGTTCAGCATCATGCGCAAGATAAAGTACAACACTTTACTTTGAATCTGTAATTTTTGGGTCTACAATGAACGCTCTCACCAGGCCAACAAACCTTCACTAAACAAGCAGTTATGGAAAAACCTGAAGTATCCGTCGGCATCGACCTCGGGACAACTTTTTCAGCAGTAGCTCATATCGATAGTGAAGGCAGACCCCTAACGATAATCAACAGTGAAGGAGAACTGACAACTCCAAGTGCTGTTTTTTTTGACCATGACGCTGTGATTGTTGGTACCGAAGCGACGATCGCTGGTGAAAGTGACACCGATCGTCTTGCCAGAAACGCTAAACGAGACATGGGGGGTGCTCGCTATCGCAAAAAAATCCGCGATTGCTTCCTTCCACCCGAAGTCATCCAATCCCTCATTTTGAATCGTCTTAAAAGCGATGCCGAATTAAAGCTAGGTGAATTTCAAAAAGCAGTGATTACTGTGCCCGCCTACTTTAATGAACCACGCCGCAAAGCCACACAGGATGCTGGTGAACTTGCGGGGATTGACGTAATTGACATCATCAACGAGCCAACCGCTGCGGCATTGGCCTACGGTGTGCAACAAGGTTTCCTGAATGCCCAAGGGGCCGCGAAAGAGGTCGAGCGAGTCTTGGTCTACGACCTTGGTGGAGGAACATTTGATGTCACCTTAATGGAAATCAAAAACTCCCATTTCAACACCATCGGCACAGCCGGCGATGTCTATCTCGGCGGAATTGACTGGGATCATCGGATTCTTGACTTTGCAATGAAGGAATTTGAAACGAAGCATCAAATATCCTTTGAAGATGATAACTCGCTTAAAGAAAAGTTGATGAACCAGTGCATTCGAGCCAAAGCCTCACTGTCGGCTCGCTCGCAAACAATCATTCGGATTGAGCACAACGGTGAACGCTATAAAATCGAAGTAACCAGAGCGGAATTTGAAGACTTAACCCGAGACCTGCTCGAACGCACAAAACTCACGACTGAACGTTTGCTTCGCGATGCAAAAACAGATTGGTCGGCAGTGACCAAACTCTTACTCGTGGGGGGCTCTACTCGAATGCCCATGGTCGCGAAAATGCTTGAAAAAATTTCTGGCTTAAAAGTCGATCGCACTCTGTCTCCAGATGAATGTGTTGCCCATGGTGCGGCAATTTATGCAGACATCCTTCTTAAATACGGACAGGACGCCGGCACCGGTATTTCAATTAAAAATGTCAACTCCCACGATCTTGGTGTTTTAGGAATTGACTCAAAAACCCAAACGCAAAGAAGAAAAATAGTCATCCCGCGAAATCACAGCCTTCCCACAAAAGCCTCCCGGAAATTCCGAACGGCAAAAGATGGCCAAACGCAAATCATCGTAAGAGTGATTGAGGGAGGAACCGACACAGGGCAGGGGGCCACAATGATTGGTAAATGCATCGTCCAGGACTTGCCTCCCGACATTAAAAAAGGAACCGAAATTGTCGTTTCTTTTAATTACCTTAGCTCGGGAAGAATCGACGTCGTCGCGGAAATACCCGCTCTCAACATTAGCGCTGACACGGCCATTAACCGTGCCGATGGCATGACTCGTGCAGACATTCTCTCATGGAAAGAAAAACTCGCCTCGGATGCTGACTTACTCGATTTCCAGGAATCTTCTGAGAATGACAATTCAGCAACCGCACCTCCACCCCTTGCTGCTCCAACCGTCGCAACCGCGACACAACTCAACAATCAGAAACCACCACTAGCGAAAGCCGCTATTGTCCCCGCGATTCGCTTAACTAATCTCGAGACTGCCCCCGAGAAACCGACTATCCCAGCAATAAAAGTCACAAAGCAAAAAACTAATCGTAAACTCGACATTCCATCAGATGAAGAAATGTTTGTATTTGAAGAAAAATCACCGACCTCCGCCCCCGGAGAATCGGCACTAGATTTCCTCAACGATACCAGTAATTCTTCCGCCGAAGGGTCCGAGTTAGACGACTTCCTTTCCGATTTAGACGTTGACTAGTGACTCTCCGCAAGCTGTAAGAACTCAAGCCACTTCGCCCATCTCTGACAAATAATCATATACCCACTGATCATATGCCCATTGAATTTGATCCTTACTTAACATGGCTGGGAATTCAGAGTACTGAACGCCCATTGGATCATTATGCACTGCTGGGATTAACACGCTTCGAAAGTTCAGAAAAGCTGATCGATCAGCACTCCGTTCAACGCATCGAGTTACTTCAGGATATCGCGACCGGAAGCGATCAGGTGGAACTGTCCCAGAAGATTTTAAATGAAATCTCAGCGGCTAGAATTTGCCTGCTCGATCGACGAAAACGAGCCAAATATGATCTCCAGCTGAAAAAACAGATCGCTGGATTCGATTCTGCAGTCAGCCGAATAGAACGCCTGTCCGCATCCGAAGTATCCGCAAAGAAAAATGAGCCTTCCGAGCCGCCAATTCACCTGGCAATTTCCACGGGCAGCGAATCAAAAAAACATAAGTCGGGTGAAAACCCAATCCCTCGAATTAGTAAACGAAAAAAGCAATGGGTCTTCCCATTGGTCGCAATGGTCATCCCACTACTGATGGGGATCGGAGTTCTGATTGGTGTCTACATTTTTGTGACGCCACAACTGCGTGAGGACTTTGACAAACTTAACTACGGACGCACTAACGTAATTGAGACGATCCACGAGGACGAATTACTTGGCGACCCCTTAAACCTCAACCAAACGCCGCCGGAGAAATCGACCGAGGGTGAGGACCTCAAAAACACTTCGTCTCAAAAACTCATTTCACCAACCTCCAACGGTAGCCTAATCGCCAGCTATTACGCCGACCCAACCATGGTTGATGGTATCGACGCCAATCTCTCCACGGCAATTAGCCCAGAAAAACAGAACTGGGTTTATGATCGGCACGCTTCCGACTTCAGCGATCCGGTGCCTGCGGAAAACTCAAAGGTCATCGCTTGGAAGACCGGAGATAAAGAGTTTGATGGAATTGACTTTCGCAAAACCATTTCAGCGAGTGACTTCGATCGACTGTACGATAGCGGCTGGCAATTAACAGTCATCGCGAGATTAATCAGCGGTTCTTATCGCTTTCAAGTGAGCCCCTCTCGGGACTCAGACTACTGGAAACGTGATCATGCCGATAAACAATTGGGGTATTATTCAATTCATTTAAAAAAATCAGGCAAGAGTACGAAATTCTCTGTTGCAGGAAATGAGCAATCAATCATCGCCAGCAGCAAAGACCCAGGATTCGTGAGAATTGAACTTGAAGGAGCCCCTAAACAAGACAACTGCACCTTTAAAGTTTATCCATTCAAAGAAGGCCAAACATCTGCAAAACCAATTGGCACAAAGAAAAATCTCAAACCCAGCTTTCAAAACTGGCGATCTTCACAGGTTTCAATGTCTACCACGGGACCACGAAAAGGCAATTCGCAGAATAAAAAGCCCAGAACCTCTTTAAGTGAAATCTGGATCCACAAGGTCGAACTAAAAACATTAAAGTAACATCGGATTCAGTAACATCGAATTCGCCGCGCTGTTCTGCTGCTCCTGCTAAGTCCACCCAGTATTCGCAATCAAAATCAAAGCTCAATCACTCCGGTCAACAGTTCTCTAATTCCGCCATCGATTGGAATTGAATCGCCGCTGTCACGATCGA
Source organism: Mariniblastus sp. (assembly GCA_029251085.1). GTDB lineage: Bacteria > Planctomycetota > Planctomycetia > Pirellulales > Pirellulaceae > Mariniblastus. The sequence continues at coordinate 8,566 of JAQXDZ010000146.1, read as the reverse complement.
TCAGAACGAAATGGAATAGCGATTTAAGGGCAACTTTCGATTCATCGTTCTTGTACATCAACTGTTCGACCTCGCCACTGGCCGACCCAAGTGTTTTCAGACAGGTCGTTACCTTTACCTGCTCACCTTCGAAAACAGGGATTCGAAATCGGATTCGCAGATCTACGATGATAAACCCCAGATTCCGTTCGGCGAGTTTTGAGACCAAGCCAATTGACTCAGCGTATTGCCACCGCGCCTCTTCCAGAAGCTCTAAGTGCCGACTGTTGTTGACGTGACCAAATCCGTCCGTGTGAAAAGTGCGAATCGAATAATTTGTTTCATGGATCATCCTGCGAGTTTAACAAAACCAAGCCAGACACCCAATATCTGAAGGACCAAACCCTGAAAACTGAGACTCCAGAAAATCACCAACTCACCACCCCTTCGGTTTAATCTCAGCCCCTTCATGCAAATCTGAAAAACTAAAAATTTTTGGTGTTGACCACTGAATCTTTGCCCGTAGACTGTCTCCGACATGAACTTACACAGCCCCCACAAATCGAAACTCTCAAATGACTTGGAGAGCGGTCAAAACCGCTTCAAGGTAGAGACCTACTGCGCACACATGCTGCACGTAAGCCAATCGATTTGCGATATTTTGTGTATTAGACGAAATCAACAATTCATGAGCGCACTGCGTTAGAGATCGACACATTCAAACGATTCTAAAGCCCGTGCTCATCAGCACGGGCTTTTTTTATAGGCCGGCAAATCATTGCCATTTTGCGGATTTAATGATCATGTTCAAAGAAGTACTTTCGGTTTCACTCGTTTTATTTTCGGTAATTGACATCCTTGGATCCCTTCCGGTCGTCGTCGATATTAAAAACCGAGCAGGTAGTTTACAGGCCGTTAAAACAACACTCGCTGCTGGTCTATTGATGCTTCTGTTTCTCGTGATCGGGGACTCTATCCTTCACCTACTCGGAACGGATGTGAACTCATTTGCAGTCGCAGGCGCTATCGTGATTTTGTTGATTGGACTCGAGATGGTACTCGGCGTTCATTTATTCAAACAAAACCCCGATGAAACAGACACGACCTCCATCGTGCCCCTCGCGTTCCCTTTAATCGCCGGCGCGGGCACCCTTACAACCATCCTCTCGCTCAAGTCCGAATTCAGCCAGTGGAGCATTACGGCCGGCATCGTCATCAACCTTGCGATTGTTTACGGCGTCCTAAAATCCTGCGGCTGGATCGAGCGTCGATTAGGCCACGGAGGCCTATCGGTGTTAAGAAAAGTCTTTGGAATCGTTTTACTCTCGATTGCCGTCAGGCTCCTGAGAACCAACCTATTAGAGCAAATTTAGCCTGCTCCAGTTTGACTGATCTTGGCCCCGTTGTTTCTTACTTTTGAGGCGTCGGGGGTTTGACTTTCAATAAATCACCAATCGCACTTGCCGGATTCGATGGTCTTAATGATGAAAAATCAAGATCTGGGCGAACGCCATTGATCACAGACTCAGGAACGACATAAACCCATTCTGCTCGCAAACGGTTGAACGCGGTCGCACGTAGATTAGCCGCCTTAAGAGCACTCGTACGATCCGCAACCTTTTTCAGGTAGTCCTTATTGGCTTGTTCATCCACCTCAGAGTCGTCGTCACCCTGGGGATTCTGAGGCATTGGAAAGACTGATGCATCCACTTCGGCATTAAACAAAACGTAGTAGCTTAGCTCCAAATCTTCCTCAGATGATCGATTGGCAAGTCCTCCAATGTACATCGTCACCTTGAGCCCATCCTTCGTCGTTACGGAAACCTCTCCACCTGACGACTTAAATTGAAAAACGCCATTGGCAAAGCCGACCTTGTAAAACCCAAACTTTTCCAATGATTTAAGGACGGTCGCGTCCGAATCCGCCGTTGGCGACTCAAACAATTTTTGCATCTCATTATTTTTCCGAAGGACACCAGAAAAACTAATTACCGGCAGTTGTCGAAAAATGGATTGAGCCTGGCCCTGCATTTTCGTAGAAATCTGACTTGGCTTCCACTCCTTCCCATTCGCAAGATCAAGCTTCGACAAGGTAACTCCATTCTGGCCAACATTTAAGGTTGCCCGGTAATTCAACGCCTCGGACTCGACACCTTGATTGGGCGATAGTCGATAGTCTGTAACCTGTATGTCTTCAACCGGAACATTTGCGAGTTGGAACAAGTTGGGGTCGACCCACCTTTCAAAATCAGTGGCCAACGCATTCGGATCAAAATCAACAACATAAACACTTGGCTGCCCTGGCACTCTCACGAACCGCTTCTTCCCACTCGGATCGTCTTTGAGGTTCGCACCAACAATCAACTTGCCCAAAGGCTTTCCGTTGCGATCTTCTAAGATAATTTTAGTCCCTAACCCGGACCGGTTGGGCTGCGTCAAATGATCCTCTGGATCGACGACTCCGTATTCGAAATGGTCCTGTTGATCTTCGGTCTTCTCCTCAAGAACAAGAATTTCGGTTAGCGAGTTTGCAGCGGCCGAAACCTGGCGTGCATTGGACGCAACATACTTTCGATTTTGGAGCAGAACCCATTTTTCACCATCTCTCTCGAGTTGGATTTTCTCGATTTCATTTTTATCAGCATTGAATTTTTCAATTTCGATCGCCCGAACCGCGGTTGTATCGTACGAATCGAACAATGGCTTACCCACCATTTCACTCTCGACCACTCGTTCAGGCCAAGGGTAAAACGAAGCCGCGATGCCAGACGAGACAACCGCGAGAATAACCATAACTAGCGTTTTAATACTGGGATTGTTCATAGGAAGAATTCAGATTGAAGCTGTATACAAAAAATCAAAAACAATTTGCTCGACGATTACGGAACTACTTAAGGCGACGAGCCTTGGAAATCCCCTCCCGCTCCCGCAGTCGGCGGCGAGTGAACACAATCAGACCAACTAACATGGGCGGAATCGGCGGGAGAATTACCGCTGCCAACTTAAATTGACGCTGAATCTCCTGAATCTCAAGTTCGGCATCGAGATCGATTCGACGCTTTTTGTCACTTCGTTCATTCTCGAATTCTAACTGCTTATTCTTATACTTCTCCTGCAAATCACGAACCTGCTGTTCGAGCAAACGCTGCTTTGCGGCCAATTTTGCCGCGTCGTAATACTGATTACTATTCTTTTTACGAAGCTCTTTTTGAATTTCGTCCTCCGTTGGCTTCAACTTTGCCTTGATATCACTCTCAGCTTTGTTCATGTTCGTTGTGTATTCAATTTGCAGTTGCTGGTCCAAATCAAACACACGCTGCATCGCAGATTCGTAGGTTTTCTCGACAACCGCGAGCGTCACATGATCAACCTTTCGATTCCGCAGCCCAAGATAAATCTGCTCGTCAGCCAGGGCATCAATTACATTTAAAACGAAACTCATATTTTGGTACCGATACTCAACACCATCTACAATTGGCGTCTCCCTCATCGAAACGTAAAAATCACTCAGGGTATCGATATCAGCAACGTAAATCACATCCGTTTTTTGCTTAGACGCCACACCAGCGGCCTCTTTCGTTGGCACACCCTTGTCCACCTCGTTTCCATGTATGTAAGCCGCTAACGTGAACTGACGATTCGCAGAGCCAAATTGATCATTCTGTCGATTCATGATATTTGAAACCTTTACTCTTCCAGCCAAGTTGGTCTCAACCAACTTTTCAAATTCTAAGCTGGCTGAAGGAGTCGGCTGGAGGTAACCAGAATACTGAAAATACAATTCATTCACGCCGCTGGTTGCAGGGTGCTCTGGGGAAAAATAACCTTGCCCATCAGAAACGATAAGTCGTTCCCTTTGATTGAGAATGCTATTCCGCGGATAAGGATTATTTGAAGACATCTGCCAGACGATGAACCCATCTTTTTCTGCGACTCTTTGATTGGGATTTACGGTCGTCGGTCTGGCAATGGGTTTATGGTCAACATCGAGATCGATCGCGTCCCACAAATTCTGTATCACGGCCTTTTCCCCGCCATTGCGTGCGAAAAGTCGCGGCATGTAGGTCGGGGGGATGTAATTGAAGTTCTCTGGGGAGGGCAGGGGGTCTTCAAAAATCGCAGTGGGCTGACCAAGCTGGATTGCCTTAATTATGTTATCCATTTCTGCCGGCGTAGTAAGAGACGGTTGGACTAAGAGCAAAACATCGTAGCGGCGTTTGATTGGATTTCCATCTCCATCCTCAATCCACATCGAAATTGGCGTGGAAGCGTCCACTTGTTCAACGTTGTATTGTTTCTCAATTTCAGTCAGCAATCGCAGTCGAGGAATACGTGCCAACTCTTGGCCAGTGTTGACCGTCGCCCCCATAATCATCGCATCCGTCTGAACAACTCCAATCGTCTTTCGCTCGGGTTGTGAAACAGTATTGATTGATCGCATCAACTCATACTCAACCGGAATACCGTACGGCATAAAGGGAAGCACGATTCGCTCAAGCCCACTGGAAAAAGCCACGCCAAGAATTACGTCTTCTTCCCGCAATGCTCCCCTCGACTGACTCATGACTTTGACTGGGCGAATGCCGTATTTCTTTTCAGCCAGAATTGCTTCTTCACTGAACGGCTCGACACCTTGATGCAAGTTCACCTGGATGCGGCTTCCACCAAGAACATCAAATTCCCGGAGTAAATTTACGAGGTCGTATTTGATTTTCACATATTCACTCGGCACACTCGCCCCGACATAGGCCTCAATTTTAATCGGGGGCTTGCCCTCATTCCCCTCAGCCGACAGAGCTTCTAACAGCTCGGTAGTAACCGGCGCAAGCGTACTTACCTTGGCATCAGAAATATCGACACGAAGTCGATTGAGCGGACTGTACTGGACAATCAAAACTGCTGCGACCATCGTTACTACCAAGCAACCCGCTCGCACAAGGTAGTGCCATAAATAGGACGTGCCATCGCGACCACCAAGCCAGTGCCGCCGGCCAATTAAAATCAAACTTAGATAAACACCCACGACAATAATGCCAATAAAATAACAAATTGATGGAGCGCTGATTAGGCCGCGACCAAAGGGCTCAAACCGCTGTAATAATGACCACTCAAACAACCGCTGAATCCACGCTGAATTTGAAAAAATCACATCAGCATTAGAGAAGAAAGCCAATGGAGCATTCAGGGCTGCTCCAAAAATAAAACCGACGGTCAGGTTGCTGGTCAAAAACGAAGCCACCATCCCAAGGGCAATCATCGAGACTCCCATAAACCAGTATCCAAGGTACGTTGAGAACAGTAACAGGTTATCCAATTGACCACCCGTCATTGCCAACAAAACCGCGTAATTTGACAACTGGGAAAACAGTAAAGAAACGGTAAAAACCAGCACCGCCGCAAAGTATTTTCCGATCACAATATCGAAGTCTTTTGCAGGCAACGTCAACAGAAGCTCATCGGTTCCGTGACGTTTTTCTTCAGCCCAAATACTCATTGTGATCGCCGGAATAAAGATCAGCATGATGTACGGCAAATAGGTGTTCAACTGATCAAAATTTGCCAAGTTGGTTGTAAAGAACTCATGGGGCCAGAAGGCCGCAAATGAAGTCAGCAGCACAAAAAGGCACAGGAATACGTAGCCAGTGGGATTACTAAAGTAACCAATAAAATTCCGTTTCATGACGGCAAAGGCCGCCTGACGCCAAATCCCGAGAGGCAGCATCATCAGTACCAGAACTACTAAGAACATCATGTCGACGATTAACATGAATACAAACTCAGTGACTTGAGTTAGCTGAAGGCTCGCCTGTGCGATTTGAAGGCTCGTGTCCATAAAAAATCCGCTATTTATATTTCTTCAATAGTTTGTAATCAAAAACCCAACGCCTGCACGTCTCACTCTTCATCAACTTCGTTGTCAAGCTTTACACCCGTCTCAGCATCGTGCCCCGTAAGATTTGCGAACACGGCATCCAACCCCTGGTGTGTCGGATCAATATCTTCTAATTTCCCATCGTAGACTTTTCGCCCCTCATTAATCATCACAACGCGATCCGCCATCGCTTCGACCTCTTGAAGAATGTGCGTCGACAATAGGATCGTTTTCTCTTGGCCCAAACGCTTCATGGTCTGCCGCACACCGCGTATCTGATTCGGATCCAATCCAGAGGTAGGTTCGTCAAGAATTAAAACATCTGGTTCATGAATCAAAGCCTGAGCCATCCCGACTCGTTGTCGATAGCCTTTGGACAGCTTGTTAATCGGTTTATAAATCACACTACTGAGCGCACAAAGATCGACCGCTTTTTCGATCTGGTAACGCTTGGTCGCTTTATTCATGCCGCGAGCTTCGGCAAAGAAATCAAGCAGGCTATAGGGCGTCATTTCTGGATACAAAGGACCCGTCTCCGGTAGGTAACCTAGTTTTCGGGAACCTGCGAGACGATCGGTATTCATGTCGAAACCGGCGATTCTAGCCACACCTTGAGACGGTGACAGATAACCGGTCAAGATTTTCATCGTGGTGCTTTTCCCCGCACCATTGGGTCCCAAAAACGCGACCACTTCCCCTTTGTAGACTTTAAAGGAGACCTCGCGGGTCGCAGCAAAAATCCCATAAAACTTAGACAGGCCGTCTGCTTCAATCATAGGTGTCTGCTCAACGGATTCTTCAGATCCTTGAACCGACGTCTCGGTTTCAGTTGCCATCGTTTTGCTCTACTGTTTGATTCGCATAGTCTTGAAGATTGGGCTGTCGAGTGGGACAACCTTAGGGCGATTAACCAACGCCCTTATCGGCAGAGGTGAACCTCACACCGAGTCACCGGTCTCTGTTTACAATCGGCTATTTTGGTTCGAACAATCGGGCTTGTCGAGCGTCTCTGGATACCTTTGAAAAACCGTTCAATTCCAACCACGTTTCGGTGGATTGTAGCGAACGTAACGCCCCCGACGCCTGCCTGGAAACACAGGAAACCGCCATCTTTGCTACGCTTTCCGCAAATAAACGGTTCAAAGTGGCCGTTCCCATAAATTAGAAACGGATGAGGATCGAGCCAACTGATTCAAAAAATCAGAGCTCATCCAACCATTGCCGAGTTAAACGCCCCATTTCCTCAAAAACATCTTCTTTAGATTGACGGGATCGCTTCGACACCCGATACCCATGATCGACAGAGTCCAAAGTGTGAACTGTTGCCGATTTTCGAATTTGCTGATGAATGGGCTTGAATAGCCTCGCGGTAAACAATGGATCCTTAGAGCCCGTAAAGAAAAGAAGTGGCTCGCGAATATCAGGTAAGTGCTGAGCCCGCTCATTGTTCGGCTTCCCGCGAGGATGCAGAGGAAATGCAAAAAAAACAAATCCCCTGACTTTACACAACTGGCGGTTTGCCGCCGCGATCGAAGTCATCCTGCCACCAAAAGAATGGCCTCCAGCAAGGAGGGGCAGTTCAGGCTCAAGCATCCTAGCCAACTCCACGGCACGTTCAACGGTTGATAACGAGACTTCAAGTGAATCGCGGCCGCCTCCTCGTTCCCTGAATGGAAATTGATAACGAAACGTCGCAATCCGCTGCCCATGCATCGCTTCCGCAATTCGCTGCATATTTTGATGGTGCATCCCCGCACCCGCGCCGTGAGCCAAGACGAGCAGTTCCGTCGCCCCTTGAGGAACCTCCAATAGAGACGAAACATCCGCCTTGTCGCGATGAGCGGAAAACAACTGCTCTATTGTTTTCATTAAGCCTCACCCCAAACGACCTGTCAGGTATCGATACTAAAAACGAAACATCGCCCCTCAAATTCAAGATCACATGAAGTTGAAGCGAAACTAATTATCGTTAGCCCGATTAAGGTCTCGCATGAACGAATTGAAATCGGGCACTCGCTCCGCCGGTGGACGGTTCACTGCACTATCCTGCCCGAGACCTTCGGCAGACTCATCCACTGTTTTCGTCTTTCGACTCCCGCTTTTAGGCCGAAGTCCAAGACTTCGAAGTGACTTTTCATACTTCTTCTTTGACTCCAGCGTTCCTGTGTCGGCTGCATCTTTCATTTCTTCCCAACGTCGAAGAAAATTCTCTAAATCTGCCTTTGTCCAATTCATCTTCTCGAGTAATTCGGGATCTGGGTCGTACCGCTGGTCAGACAGTTTCTTAAGCACCATGTCAGTCGCCTTCTTAGCGTGGTCGAAGTTTGTTTTATCACGCTCAAGCAACTCGCCCTGAGGGCTTCCGCCGCCAGCTCCAGTCCCCATTTGACTCGAGTTCTTTCCACCGCCGCCGGGACTGGATGGGCTAGTTTCCCCCGAAGGAGACCCTTCCGTTTCACTTCCAGACGCTTCACTTCCACCAGAACTCGGCTGACCACCCTCACCATTCTGACTCTCGCCATTCTGACCTTCGCCATTCTGACCTTCGCCATTCTGACCTTCGCCGTTCTGACCTTCGCCGTTCTGACCCTCGCCATTCTGACCTTCGCCGTTCTGACCCTCGCCATTCTGACCTTCGCCATTCTGACCTTCGCCATTCTGACCTTCGCCATTCTGACCTTCGCCATTCTGACCCTCGCCATTCTGAGCTTCGCC